>DAIUJR010000109.1:0-15372 GCA_036848635.1 Nodosilinea sp. CTOTU7336 | reverse complement strand
TTAATCTTGGATCCGATTCGCAGATATGGCACATTAACCTTCCAAGTCGTGTCATACACCTGAATCTGCCGCTGATTCAAAGCCGGTTCAAACAACCCCCATTGGACATCATCACTGAGATATCGCAGCACACGTTCTAGGCGGTCGTCGCTCAGGTCAAGAGCGCGAACAGGTTGCTGCAATCCCTGTTGCAAGATTTCCTGATGTCGCTCCACCCAAGCCTGAACGGGATTTAACCGGTGATCTGCTTGAGATAAATGTGACTCAGCCAAACCACTGCCACTTGGGCGTTGGTGATCACAGGTATGAACCGTAGGCTGTGATGCCTGGATCCTCATTTGTAATCAGACAAATTCATACCCTCATTCAGCAACGCCGCCACTTGGCCTAAACTCAGCCCCTGCCAGTTCCCATGGGTCGCAAAGTAGTCGTCGAACAGGGGTTGCACATCCATCCGTTGCAGTTGCGCCAGCAGCAGGGGAATATCGTCAACTCGTTCTGTGATAACGGTTAGGGGGGTATCCATAGCCCAAACCTAACCTAATTAGCTGACCTCATCTAAATCTAAAAATGAGCGAACCGGGAGTAGTAACGGTAGTAACGATTCGTCTCAAAGGCGGCAATGATGCGGTTGCGCTCTTCCCGAGTAAAAGGATTGATCTCTTCTTCCTCGGTGCCCGCTTTTTTGAGCTTCACCTCAGCCTGCATTCCATCAAAGGGATCAGCCAGATCGAGCAGCCCAGCCTTTTTAGCCCATCGACAGCAGGATGATAGGTGCATCATGACTCGCTTTGTGGAATCGGCATGCACATGCCCATTCATCCAATCGAAAATGAGCTGAGATTCCTCGGGGTGCTTATGCGGGCACCGGTCGAGATGATTGGCCACCCACCCGTACATGCGGATGGTTGCTGGAGACTTCCCCTTCTCCCTCGCTGCTACATACTGCTGCCAGAGGGCTGAGAGTTTGGGTGTAAGAACGGGTGTAATGTCTGGTGAGTCGATGCTCAACGACGGCACAGCTTTGTACTTCGCCAAAGATTCATCAAAGCGCCCGGAGAGCATATCCAGCTCCATCTCGCGAGCCTTCATTTCTGCGAGCTTTCGGTTGGTCGGGGTATCAGACAAGCCAATCGAGACATAGTGCCGCTTGGCACCAAAGCGGAATCGGAGCTGTAGCCGGTCGTGGGAACTAATAACCTTAACCGAACCCTTAGAAGCCTTACCGGTGGGGGTACTTGAGTACATGGGAGACACCTCGCCAAAACAGTGGTTGTCTTACACCCGATTTACACCCAAACTTGGCTAACCCTCCCCAATCTTTACATATTTTTAGTACATAGGTTTCATTTTGAGAGGGTGCCCCAGAAAAGCAAACCCCCTGAAACCAGACAGTTTCAGGGGGTTTGAGGATAAGCTGGTGACAAGATTCGAACTTGCGACCGGCTGATTACAAATCAGCTGCTCTACCAACTGAGCTACACCAGCAAGGCCGCCCCTAGTATAGCAAGGGAGTGCTTGAGGGAAGAACGAGCCCTAGGCTTTGTTATTCTCAATGGCCCAGCGGGCCAGCTCAGTGCGGTTATGCAGCCCGGTTTTGCCCAGCATATTGCTGACGTGACTTTCGATGGTGCGCTGGCTGACCCGGAGTTCGTCGGCGATTTCGCGATTGGCCATGCCCCGGGCCACAAACTGCACTACCCGCAACTCCGTAGGCGTCAGCTCGACATCAAAGGGCACCTGGATAGCGGGGCCGCTGCCGCTTTTAATCTGCTGTTTAATCAGGCGAGAGGCCTGCTTGAGAGAAGACTCGACCTGGGCCACCAGCTCTTCGGGCTCGAAGGGCTTAACCATGTAGACGTCGGCCCCGGTGTTGAGCCCCTTAACGCGATCCTGGCTCTGCCCCTTAGCCGACAGAAACAGGATGGGAATCCACTCGGTGGTGGGGCTGTCGCGGACGTGCTTAACAAAAGCGTGGCCGTCCATTTCAGGCATCATCACGTCACAGATGATCATGTCTGGGGCGACGCTGTCGAGCATGTCGATGGCTTCGCGCCCGTTCCCGGCGGTTTTAACCTCGTAGCCGCGAAACTCAAGGTAATCTTTGACGAGCAAGATCAGGTTTGGATCATCGTCAATAAGCAACAGTTGCTTTTGGTCGCCTGCGGTGGAATCCTTCATGCTCTGACAATAAGTGCAATTGGCTGATAACTCAAATATGCCCCCGTAGCCCGGTGTGCTCACACTTTGCCAACATCCACTTAAGCAACGTCGGCACCCTGTTGAAACTAAAACTGGACGGATACGGATTTAACTCTATTGCTGATGATACTTCAACTTCTGGGTTCAGGACGCGGTAGGCGCACAAGTCAGGGGAGACCTAAATACGATAAAGTGCCGGATGACATGATCCATCCGGCACCTCAGGAAGCTTCCTTAACGGTATCTTACATTTAGAAAAGCCCGATGGTTAGGAGGGCAGGCCTTAGCCCCCCAATCGCCGACGGCGTTTTCTTAACACCCCAATCGAATTAGCCCAGGGTTGCCCCCAGAAACTCTCCCTACTCGGGCTGCAGCACCGCATCAATTACGTGGATCACGCCGTTGCTGGCCTCAATATCGGGCCCGACGAGATTAGCCTGGTTGATGGTGACCGCTTCGCCATCGACCATAACCGTCACCGGGGCACCCGCCACGGTATCCACTTCGCCAGAGGCCAGGTCGCTAGAGAGCACAGCACCTTCGACCACGTGGTAGGTTAATAGCTGGGTGAGCTGCTGCCGATTCTCGGGCTGCATAAGCGCGTCTACGGTACCCTCGGGCAGGGCTTCAAACGCTTCGTCGGTAGGCGCAAACACGGTGACGGAAATCGTGTCGGAGCTGAGGGCCTCGGTTAGGCCGGCGGCATCAAGGGCGGCGGTGAGAATTTCAAAATCATCATTGCCGGCGGCAAGGTCGGCAATGGTTTGACCGCTCGTCGGTTCCTCAGCCTGGGGCTCAACCTCTACCTCTGGAGCCGCAGGATCTACCTCTGGAGCCGCAGGATCGACTTCTGGGGCCGCAGGATCAACGCCTGGGGCGGTAGGGTCGACCGTTGGGGCTGTCGGAGTCGCTCCGGGAGTCATCGGCTCAACCTGGGGGGTGGCCGACTCAGACATAGCTTCCTGGGGGAAGGTGGCGACGGCAACAGGAATCGCCGCCAGCATCCCTAGACCCAGGGCGATGCGAATTGTGTTCGGAGACATAGTGTTTACATCCTTACAAGCGTAATGGTGAAGCTTAACAAACTCTTTATAGTTGCTAAACATCTCGATAAGGTCTAACACGTCCCTTTTCAACCCATATCTACCCAAAGGTATACCTTCAAGTTCCCCAAACGGTCACAAAACCCCGAAACCTGCGGTGCGCAGTTAATTCGTCGCTCACCATCGACAATTATTGCTGGCGCTCGGGCACCCCAATTAGGTCAAAGCGGTGCATTACCCAGACCACCCCACTGGCCGTGAGCGCCCCGATCAGCAGCCCGACAGCAAGCAAAATCAAAAAGGCCCGCCGCATATCCTGGCGGGTTTGGGGATTTACCAGCGGCGGGGTTAGCCCCCGGGATTCAGGTGCTTTGGGCAGCTTGGCCTCAAGATCGCCGTGGCCGTTATGGCCCTGGTTAGAGGCCTTAGAGCCGTTGGATGAATTTGGGTCGTCAGAAAACGGATCGGCCATGGGGGTTACTCATTGCGCTGAGGGCCGGTTTGCTCGCGCCCTGGCACCGCCTCCATAGCGGCGAGGACGGCCTGCTGGGCCGCTAAAATATCACGCTCTTCGCCCCCCAGGTAGAGCCGCCCAAAGCTACCCACGGAGCTAATTTGCAGAATATTGATCAAGGCCGCCTTTTCCGCCTCGTTAGCGGCTAGGGAGGCATAGGCCGCCGGTTCGACCTCGAACACGTAGAGGGTTTGACCGGCTACGATCATATTCCCTCGGCGGGTGCGGTTAATCAGCTGGACGTGATGTGGGTCGAGGTTACGAATCACCTGGCTGGAGATGATGCGGGGCTTGAGGCGTTCGCGGTAGCTGACCCCTAAAGCCTCTAGCATGGCCCCACCAGAGGCATGAACTTCGCCCTGGTTGCTGGCGTGGATTTCGAGCAGCCCGTACAGGCGCTCGACGATCAGCGTGCCGGGGCGCACCACCGCCGCCTTAAGACCAATGTCTAGGATCCGGTTAATTTCGATACCGGGGGAAATTTCAATCCACAGGGAAGCATCCCCCGGTAGCGGTAAGAACCCCAGGGACACGGTGCCCATGTAGGCGGCATGTTGGGGCTGGAGATTGTCAATAAAAACGTAGCTGCGCAGATCAACGCCCAAGTGGCTATGTCCTGATTTCCTTCCCTGGTAGTATACCGGCAGGAGGGCTAAAACTTTGAGCCAAAGCCGACCGAGGTCGCGCCCATGGCGTCAAAAACGGTGAGCCCCAGGGGTAAATTAACGTCGCCGTTTTCGTCTACCAGACCATCTAGCAGGGGCGACTGGAGCGCATCGGTAATGGTGGTTGTGTCGTCATCCCCTGCCCTGATCTGGAGGTTGAGCCGCTCGGCCAGCCGGTTGAGGCTGTCAGGGTTGTGCTGCTCGGTGACCAGCATGTCGACCATGGAGAGGGGTTTAGGCTGGAGGTCTGCGGTGGTATTCGCCAAGGCCGGTAAGGAAACTCCGCTAGCCCCAAGTAGGATAGTTGCCGTTAGCCAGGTTGAATAATGCATAACGTGATGGTGTGAGGGTAAAAAGTAGCTAAAAAAACAGACGATTAGGAACCTAGACGTTGCAAAGGATGTATTTTTTTTAACCAAAGGTCGGTTTCAGGATCAATACCTACGCCCCGTCTCTTTATCTATAGCCCACTCTCCAGGATTGTCAAAGGAAACTTATTGTGGATTCATTAAGAGAATTATCGGTAGCCGTGCGGGCGGGCGCCATGGTGAGCGATGCCATTTATAGCGATGCCATTTATTCTGACGGCAGCTTTGATGCGTCCGAGGGCACCCTGATCTTTGCCTCCGCCAAAGCTGTTTTTAAGGGGCGGCAACGCCTAGCAACGATTTCCCCCCCAGCCCCGGTAAAACCCATGTGTCCTACAGTCCTGGCTCGGTTGGCTGAACTTAGAGATTAGCCATGAAATAACGTGCTGGCGTCATGCCCGCCGCTACTTTAGAGGAGACAGTCGCCAAGCAGGAATCCATAGCGATAGTCTTATTTCAGCCGATCTCCAGCTTGAGGGCCGATCCATTAGTTTTTTAAATTGTCTGGCTTACAAAAAACGTCATTGCGCTGTCGAAATGGCCCTAACCAAAGAGCAGCTAGGCGGGTTCTTTGTAGTGGAACCTACGACTTGACTGGTTTATCGCGATTTTTGGCCCATTTCTCGGCATTGGCGGTGGCAATGGGAATCGCCCGTCCCTCCTCATAGCCCTCCTCAAGCAGGGCGTTGGCGATGTCGATAGCCTTGTGGCGTACTTCGGGAGTGAGGTTTTTAAGGGAGTTAGGATAATCGCTATAGGTCCAGGGCATTATTCGGCTCCTCTACGACTTTGGCTTCGGACAAAAGTCGGGGCAATCTCTGGCGGCAGGCTTCAGCGCCACCATTGGGTTAACCGCACAGGATAAATAGCCGTTGGGACTGAAGTAGCGACAGTTAGGGCAGGGCAGCTGACTACCCACTCGACTGGGCCAGTGGAGTTCCGCTACCTCGCCTGGGGCGGAGGTATGAAGCGCCTTTAGGCGATGCAAATGGCGCGATATTAAAACACAGCTACTTAGCAATACCAGCAATCCAGCGGAGGCCACAGCGACTTCACCCATCGGCAGGCTGGTGCTATCAGAGCGGTGGCGCTGAGCACCCTCAGGCGAAACTGAGAGCACCAGGGCACCCGAGCCGTGGCCTAGTTGAGACGAGCTATCGAGTTGAGGGCTAAATATCCACATGGGAGTTGATGGGATGGAAACCAATGAGATCTAAACCAGCGAGCCAGAGACTTTCAAAAAAGCATTTTCCTAGGCTCTAGTCTAGGGAGGGTGGGGCAAAAGTGGCTCTGCCTTGTGGCAGAAACAAACAGTCCAGACGATAGAAGTCGATCAGACGAGGACTCAGCTACTGTGCTGGCAAGCGTATTGCCAGGGTCATTGTTGACCTAGTTACTGACTTAGCACGGAGATCCCCCATGCCCATTACCCCAGACCAAATTCCCCCCCAGTCTCAGGATAGAACCCCGGCTCTTGAGTCTGAAATGGTACCCCGGCCAGAGTACGACAACGTTAACTACAAGGGCAGCGGCAAGCTGCAGGATAAAGTCGCCCTCATTACCGGCGGCGACAGCGGCATTGGTCGTTCGGTCGCCGTTTACTTCGCTAAGGAAGGTGCCCATGTGGCGATTGTCTACCTTGACGAACACAACGACGCTAAAGAAACCCAGCAGGCGGTAGAATTCTACGACCGTCGCTGTCTACTCATGGCTGGCGACATTCGGGGCGAAGAATTTTGTCGGATCGCGGTGGAAAAAACCCTGGATGAGTTTGGCCAGCTTGATGTTTTAGTAAACAATGCCGCCACTCAATACCAGGAGCCTAGCCTCGAAGATATTGATTCGGCCCGGCTGGGGGACGTTTTTGCCACCAATATCTTTGCCATGTTCTACTTTGCCAAGGCGGCAGTGCCCCACCTGAAACCGGGGAGTTCAATTATCAACACCACCTCTATTAATGCCTATAAAGGCAATGCCCGCCTGCTCAGCTACTCCACCACAAAGGGGGCCATTTTAGCCTTTACACGTTCCCTGGCCGCTCCCATGCTAGAAAAGGGAATTCGCGTCAACGGCGTTGCACCCGGCCCAATTTGGACGCCGTTTATCCCCGATGCCTTCGACGGCGACGATGTGGATAACTTTGGCAAACAGGTACCCATGCAGCGTCCTGGGCAGCCCAAGGAAGTCGCTCCCTGCTTTGTGTTTTTAGCCTCAGAAGATTCGTCTTACATGGCGGGGCAGGTGCTGCACCCCAACGGCGGTGTAGTCGTCGGCGGGTAGTAGCTGGCAGCCGGGGAAAATCCATATTCGGGCGCAAAATATCCGACGGGGATTCTCTCCGCTTTTGCAGGGGTGGGCTGAGGCCAGGAATGACAGACCAGCCAGCCGTCAAATTGATGAATTGATAAGTTCAGGATGCCCTCACAATGGGCTGGAAATCTACCCGCAGACGGGGGATCTCCGGCCTGTTTCTGGGTAAGCTTTTACCCCTGTACTCAAGCCGTTACATCTTTATACTTTTTTATGTCTGAAGGATATTTGCTCAGCCGAGTCTTGCTCACGTTTCAAACCGAATCCGATGATTTGGTTGAAGAGTTATCCGCCGTGGCCATTACCCCAGAGGGCAGTTTATGGGTAGGTTCTGACGAGTTCGTTAGTCTTGAACGGCTGACCCCCATGGGCCACAACGTCTACGGGGGGCACACGACATTTTATCTTAAGGATTTTGTTGACCTACCTGGCTGCGATTCTGAGATTGATGTTGAGGGGCTAGACTACTCTGATGGTTACCTCTGGGTCGTGGGTTCCCACAGCTCTAAGCGCAGTTCCACGAAGGGCAAAAAGGCCAAAAAAGACATTCAGCGCCTGGCGGAAGTCGAAGCAGAATCTAACCGTTACCTGCTAGCCCGACTACCCATTTTGAATGGCGCCATTGTTCCCACCTACGCTCGTTCTGAGGCCGAGCAAGACACCTTAACCGCCGCTGTCTTAGCTCCCTCTGGTGCCCAAAACCAACTCATGGAGGTGCTGAGGGAGGACGAACATCTGGGGCCATTTTTGCGCATTAACCTGCCCTCGAAAGATAACGGGCTAGATATTGAAGGACTAGCAGTGCACGACCATCACATATTCTTAGGCCTGCGCGGGCCGGTACTGCGCGGCTGGGCCATCATTCTCGATATTGAGCTGGAGTCTCCCGAACCGGGTTTATTGGCCCTTAAGGATCTAGGCGACGGCCTGCGCTACCGCAAGCATTTTGTCGATCTCAATGGTCTGGGGGTACGCGAACTCTGCCTGCATGGGGAAGACCTGATCATTCTGGCGGGGCCCACCATGGAGCTGGAAGGAGCGATGCAGGTATTTCGCCTCAAGGACGTTTTGAAGCACAGCCAGGATACCCTTTGGGATCAGGATTCTGGTCGCCTGGAGCAGCTATTTGACCTGCCCTTTACCCTTGGGTCTGACCATGCTGAGGGGTTGGCCCTGGTTCCCTGCCTTGGGTATAGCGACGGGCTGATGGTCGTGTATGACTCCCCCAACCCGAACCGTCGTCCTGAGCCTAACGCCATTTTCGCGGATGTGTTTCGGCTACCGCTCAGATAGAACTATGGGCCGGGTCAAGGGCTATCTCATCCCCAAACTATCCGATTTGACTACGAGGCCGATTTAAGCGAGACGAAAGCCATCATTGCCGCCGCCGTCGGTTCGGTGGAAGGCGTCGAGCCCAACCTACCGCCGCTGATTTTGGTGCACGAGCTGGCCGCCAGCACGGTTAATTTAGAGGTACGGTTTTGGGTCAACTCCTGGCGACAGTCCTTTTTGCAGGTGACCTCGGTGGTCACCCAGGCGATTAAGGAGCAACTTCAGGGGGCTAATATCGAAATGCTTACCGAAATTTATACGCTGACCTTTCGGGATGGATCGTTGGTGGCCAACGGAGCGATGAAAGGGCTGGCGGATGGCAATCAGCTCGTCATCGAAACCACTGTGCCCCCCGACTCGGCCCCGCCAGACGAGGATTCCCCATGACCCAATCCCTCGCATCGGTTCTGCACGACGAAGAACGCCACGTTCGCTACCAAATGACGACGGAACCAGATAAAGTGGCTCTATGTATGACAACGATCTCACCACTCTCAATCTAGATGTCGAGCTGGCCGATCCGCTAGATCAGATCGGGCTACCCGAAGCTGACGAGGCTCCCCAGTACGATCCTGAGGTGATGCTGCCGCTGTTGGCTGCGCCAGAACCCCAGCAGCGTATGCTGGCCGCCCGAGCCTTTTGTGAGGTCGAAGACCAGCGGGCGGTGCCGCCCCTGATTACGCTTTTGACGGATGCATGTCCTCTGGTGCGGGTGAGTGCCGCCTATGCCCTGGGGCGTAACCCCCACGAGTCAGCGGTTGATCCGTTGATGAGTCAGCTCCAGACCGACTGGAATGGCCATGTTCGCAAGGGGGTGGTCTGGGCCTTGGGCAACGCCCACGATGCCCGCACCCTAACACCGCTCATTGATGCGCTCAAAACCGATATTTCAGCGGTGCGGCTGTGGGCCGCCAGCGCCCTGGCCCAAATGGCTCAGGTCGGCTACGAGCAGGTGATTGCCGCCATTCCGCCGTTAATCGAGGCCATGCGACAGGATACTATTTCAGCGGTGCGTAGCAACTGTGCCTGGGCCATGGGTCAACTCTGCCGGGAGCTGCCCTCTAACGTGGTCTACCACACCGCCATTGATGCGCTGATTGAAACCTTTGCCGAAGACGACGACCTCGGGGTGCGTGAGGATGCCCGCGCCGCCATTCTCAAGGTGGGCGATGCTCGGGGGCTGCAAACCATCGAAGATATTGAGCAAGACGGCTTTTTTTAACCTCCACTATTTGTGATCTGAAGGAAATATCCGTCATTTTTGTAAAAGCAGAAATCCATGGGAAGCTCTACACCCTGGAATGGATGCCCCCATGGCGTCTGTCCTAGCCCTCCTCCTACAGAACCGTAACTACAGAAACGGATGGAGCTCGCATTGCAGCACTACTCGTGTCGCCGTAAGAACGGAGGACGAAAATTCCTGGCTAGTCTCTTGCTGGGCCGCCAGTATTCGTGACCTAAAAAAAGTCCGTCATCCCCGCATGGTCAAATAGTATAGCTACAGGCTCAAGCGGCGCTTAGCCGGGGCCAACCTGGGGGCCGACCACGATGGCCCCACCACCCCTTCCGGAATTTAGTCGAAATGTTTCATCCCGTGCGTTGGTTGCGTTCTGTTCAGCTCTGGTGTCTGCTGCTGGCGGGGTTGCTGAGCCTGCTGCTCAGCCTCACCCCCGCCCTGGCCCAGGAGCCGCCGACTCTCGATACCGCCGCTAGCGAGGGAGCTGTTCTTCTGGGAGGCAACGTACTCTTTACCCTGGCCGACCAGGCCGAGGCCGATACCCTGGCCCAGCGGGCCAGCCGCATCGCTGAGCGAATCGAATATTTGGCCCGCAATGCGGACATCCCCCCGGAGGCAATTACGACCCAGACCATCGCCCAGGGTACCGCCATTGGTGCTGAAGATGTGCTGCTGCTGACCGTTACCGCCGCCGATGCCGCCGCCGCCGAGCAGCCCGCCGAGGATTTGGCCAAGCAGTATGCCAGCGCGATTCAGGCGGGCATCCAAATCTATCGAGAGGAGCGTAGCACCGAATATCTTAGCCGAGCCCTAGGTTTAACCGCCGCCATCACCCTGGGGCTGCTGCTGACGCTGCTGATTTTGAGTAACGCTATGCCCCAGTTCTATCGCTGGCTCGACGAGCAGCAGGATCACTGGATTCCTAACGTGCGAATTCAGAATTTTGAGCTGCTCTCGGCACAGCAGCTTTCGGGACTGATTCGAGTGTTTACCCGGCTGCTGCACTGGATTCTGGTGGTAGGTCTGTTGATTGCCTACCTTTCGTTTGTGCTAGAGCTGTTTCCGCAGACCCGCCGCCTTGGCCGTGGGCTGCTGGGCCAGGTTAAAGGCGCGCTTGGAGTCATTCAGACCCGACTGATTGACTACCTGCCCAACCTGCTTTCCATCGGGCTGATCATAGTAATTACTTTTTATGCCCTGCGGCTACTGCGCTGGCTGTTTATTAATGTGCGGCGGGGGCGGCTGTCGCTGCCGGGGTTTTACCCAGAATGGGCCGAGCCCACCTACCGCCTGCTGCAGTTTATGACCCTGGCCTTTGCGGTGGCGGTGATTTTTCCCTACCTGCCAGGGGCTAATTCTCCAGCATTTCAGGGGGTATCGATTTTCCTGGGGGTGCTGGTATCTCTGGGTTCGGGGGGGGTCATTGTTAGCGTGTTGGCGGGGTTTGTGCTGGTCTACACCCGCGCCTTTGAGTTGGGCGATCGCATCAAAGTTGCCGATGTCGAGGGCTTTGTGGAGGAAAAATCCCTGTTTGTCACCCGCATTCGTACCCTCACCAACGTGCTGGTCAGCGTGCCCAACGCCACCCTGGTATCGAGCAACATCGTCAACTACAGCGCCCTGCTGCGCGATCGACAAATGTCGGTAATTCTCACTACCACCATCACCCTGGGGTACGATGCGCCCTGGCGGCTGGTGTACGAGACCCTGATTGACGCGGCCAAGGCCACCAATGGCATCCTGCATGACCCCCGGCCCATCGTCCAGCAGAAGGCCCTAAGCGATTTTTATGTGGAATACGAGGTGCGCGCCCACACCGATCAGCCTCCCTACATGGAAGCGATCTACTCCGAGTTGCACCAGAATATTCAAGATAAATGCAATGCCGTGGGCATTGAGATTCTCTCGCCCCACTATCGAGCCGTGCGCGACGGTAATACAACTACAATTCCGGCTGATTATTGGCCAGCCGACTACGAAGCTCCTGGGTTTCGAGTGCAACCCCCTGGCCCAGAGAAAATTGGTTAGGATTATGATTGGATATCCATGATCAACCACGATGGGGCTATGACGGTCTAACGTTCTGGTTGGGCGGCTGCAAATAGCCTTTACAACACCGCCAAGATCTCTTGGCAGTCCGCTCCAGCCGGATTGTTAGGCGGTTTCTAAGACTTAGACCCTTAGTGAGCCGCGGAATCCCCTGGCAGCATAAAAGGATGGCGCACTATTGTGAAACACGAAAACACGATCGTAGCGACGATCACCAAAGATGGCACCACCAAGCTTTCTTACATTCGCAGGTGTTTGCAGCCAGCTCTCAGTCTTGGTATCGAATCCCCCTAGTTTCTGCAGATGCTTATATTGGTCTTCATTCAAGAGCTTGATCCCCATTTCGGCTGCGAGATCAACAGCGTTTCCGGCCGGGTGAACACCTTTCTTTTCCCTCGCTTCCTGCCCTTCTGCGTCGTAACAGATACTTCTGCGGAATTCTGGGCTCTGCTCTGAACAATCAAAGAAGATGTATTCGTCCGTCTCTTCGTCATAACCAACAACATCCGGTTCGCCGCCGGTGCTTTCCATCGCGTAAAGCGACGACAGTTTCTCAGGATGTGCTTGCAGTCTTGCCTGAACCCTGAACCATTCAACTCCCTCGTGGCGGTTCATATGTTTCTCAAAACGATCCTTCAATGTCATAAGCAGTTCCTCACGCTCTCCTGGCGATGACTCCAAATTGAACTTAACTTTCGGAGTAGGCTTGTCAGATCCTTCCGAGGCTTTCTTAGCCATGATTCGACTGCTCCCCTCTGATAATCTCATTCATTCCACTGCACCATCTCATTGTGATTGAGGATTGCTCATGACGAGTGCCACCTAACGTCAGAATTCACCAGCGGTCGGGATCTGCGCAGTCGGCCCGAGGTTTCCGTCCGTCCGGTGCGATGCGGTGTTGGAATGTGCAGCTTGGCACTTGACCCTAGTTTACGCGATCTCCCACCAGCGCCAGGGGGTGAATTGAACTGGCCTGGGCCAGCGATCGAAATCTTGGCGAACCAGAGTGTTGGCCAAGCACCCAGGGTTTGGGCGACGACACCTGGGCGAGAAGGCGGGATCTATGCTTTCGCCTGCAATCGTCATAGGTCAACTTAGCCCAATCAATGCCGCAAGTCTACCAAATCAACTCTGTAAAACGCATGACTAATCAAACCTCTGATTGCTTTGCCTTAACGTATTAGCAGGCAGCCTTTCGACTACAACCCAGCCAAGGATTAAGCGGCATAACATTTCTGGTCAGCGGTTGCCTAGATCTTTGCAACACTATAAGCATTTATTTCAGTAGGCCGGGCTTGAAAAACCAAGCTATGTGAAGTTGAATGAAGGCATGTCCTGCCCAGCGATGAGGTAATGCCATGGGTGCACGGTTACGAGTGGTTTTGACGCCAGCAGAGGATCGAACCTTGTTTGAGCTACGCACAGCCAGGACCGTGCCTCAGCGGGTCAAGGATCGTGCTGAAGCGGTTCGAATGAGCCATCAAGGCTTGTATGTGGAGAAGATAGCGACCTTTTTCAACTGGCATGTCCAAACGGTGCGGGACACGTTGCATCGGTGGCAACAGCAGGGGTTAGGGGGACTATGGGATGCCCCTCGCCCGGGCCCTCAACCCCGGTGGCAGCCCGAAGACATTGAGTACCTCGAAACTTGGTTACGAGAAGACCCTCGCACGTACAACGGTCAGCAACTGGCGAAAAAGCTTGAAAGCGAACGCCAGGTCACGTTAAGCGCGGATCACCTCAGACGGGTGCTCAAAAAAGGGGGTGGTATGGAAACGAACCCGCGCCAGTCATCGCGGCAAACAAGACCCGGTGGAAAAAGCAACTAAACAGGCCGATCTCGACATGTTGCTATGGGCCAATGCCGTCGGGGCGATTGATGTGTACTTCCTAGATGAGTCGGGGTTCTGTCTCTGGATGCCCACCGAATACAGTTATTTCTTCAAAGGGGAACAAAAGCGCCTGGAACAAACCTCACGGCGAGGACGACGCATCAGCATCTTAGGCTTGTTCCAGCCCCTGATTAGCTTCATCTATGGCCTCGTCGTCGGCAGTTTTAATGACGAGCGTTACATCACGATGATGGATGAACAGGCCCGTCAAGCCCAGGCGGTACTGGAGGAGACGGGGCGGATTCGGGTCATTGTTCAAGATAACGGCCCCGTGCATACTTGTAAGCAGGTTCACGCCCAGTGGCCCGAGTGGGAAGCCCAAGGACTCTACTTTTTCTTCTTGCCGAAATACTGTTCGGAAATGAATCCGATTGAGACGGAGTGGCACCAACTCAAGACCCATGAACTGAGAGGGCAGATGTTTGAAGATGAATTGGACTTAGCCTATGCCGTGATGGATGGCGTTGACGCGAGAGCTGAGGCTGGTGCATATGAGGTCGAACGATTTCGATTCCCGCCTAAATTAGAGGCTTTATAAAATGTCACGTACCTCAGCTTTTCTACATCGGCTACTTCATTGTTGCTTTCATCGTGTCAACGCTCCGGCGTTGATGCAGCTTCCCCGACGCTCTAGCGTCTTCTAAGACAGAACGCAGGAGCACCCCAATCCAAAGCAAATATCCCCAGATAAAAATTGAATCTCTGATTCAACTTGAACACCCACGAATGACCTCTGTTCATCCGCGCCAACGCATTGTCGGGCTGCGATCGCTCGTCCCAAAGTTTTCAACTGTATCAGTTACGCTGAGTCGAACCAAATCGTCCGCCATACTCTTGCGGAGCGATGATGAATGTCATTATTCCACCAAGGATCAAAAATATTCCCAATCCAATACCATTTCTGGCTCTATCTAAAGGACTAGAACCTCCCTTAATCATTGCCAGTTCAGGATTATTAGAAGCATATAAGACCTGCACTTTTTTCCCGTTACATAAGTTAAGTGGATAACCTTGGCAGATATTATAAGCTTTGAACTCAGCTATTTTTCCTTGTTCGGCCTCAAACTGAACAGTGGAGACATAGGAAGGCGGAGCAGCCATACCACTCGGAGTATTATTTGCCTGAGTTGTAGTATCAGTGATTATTCCGATGGTCGAAAGAGCCTTATTTCCGAAGTCAGTTGCAGCTTGATAATCTGAGAGACCCTGAATTAACACCCCTACTCCCATCGAGATAGAGAGAATCATAAAACCTCCAGGAAATACCAGGTATTTTATCCTTTGTCCAATACTGTTTCTCCTCAACGACATGAGACTGTCCTCCTTCTCAACGCTAGGAACCTTACCCATAATCTTAAAGTACCGTCCTCACCGACGACTTAAAGCAGCCCAACAATCAGATTCAGCCGTGTTGCGGAGCGCAGCAACGTCGATGCAACCTGGTTTTAGGCCACTGTTCTGTTCTAAGGCAGAAGGAGGCTCAAATCACTTTCCTCACAATACAGTGGTTCTTCCCTTTTCTACCTTCGTATTTGAATCCGCACTTCTCAAACACTTGCCTTGTTCCATTGTATAAAAACGAACTTGATACTTTCCTATCTTGCGTGTCTTGCGGATAGCTTTCTACGCTGCCGCCGCCCAAATCACCGATTAGTTTTAATGCGCCCTCTACAGCGAAGCCAGCCAACCCCATTCTTCGGTAGTTCGGCTCTTCCGCCCTAGACATGGGAAAGAGCTCCTGAGCGAGAGAAGTAGAGAGA
>DAIUJR010000108.1:0-15544 GCA_036848635.1 Nodosilinea sp. CTOTU7336 | reverse complement strand
GGAAAGGGTTTTGGAGCCCTTTCCAACTCCCCCGAACGACTTCGAGTCGCGCGGCCAACAAGTTATTGAGGCCGATAACCCGCCCCAGGCGCAAGCCTCCTAGGCGGTGGCTGGGGCAGGAACTTTATGGTTGATTTGCTCCAGGGAGCGGCGCATTATCGGCCTCAAAAACCTGTCCACTTCCCCAGCCTCAGTAGATCATAAAGTCCCTGCTGGCCCACCCTGCGGGAAGCAAGCTACATCCCCCAGCCCCTTCGCCCAACCTGGGAGAAGGGGGGCCAGAACGGCTCAAAGCCCCTCTCCCAAGCTTGGAGAGGGGTTTGGGGTGAGGGCAACGAAGGCATGTGAAGGCCATTGAGTACAATTAAGTCAGGAGGTGAGCGGCCATGGCTTATACCCAAGCAAAATTTGCCACGTTTGAAGACTATCTGGCCTACAGCGACGAGATGGCCCTAGCAGGGCGTTTTCAGTTAATTGATGGGGAGTTAGTCGAGTTGCCGCCTGAGTCAGAGCCGAATGATTTTGTCGCCGACAATTTGCAATTTTACTTGGCGATCGCCAATCTGTTCCCTCGCAGACTGGTCAAGACCCACACCTGTGAGGTGCAGGTGCCCGTTTTGCATCCCAAAGACCCGGCAAACCGTTTCCCTGATCTGGTGATTTTGCGGGAAGAGCATTTGGAGCTAACCCAGCGACGGCTCACCATTACCCTAGACATGTCACCGCCTCGACTCATTGCTGAGGTGGTGAGCCCTGGCAAAACCAACCGCGATCGCGACACCATCCACAAGCGATCTCAGTATGCGGCCCTTGGGGTGCCAGAATACTGGCTCATTGACCCCGATGGGAAAACTGTCACGGTGTTGACCCTCGCTGGGGAGGACTACCAAGTCATCGGCACCTTTAGCGGTAGCGAGAGCATTCAGTCCCAGGAACTGCCAGGGCTCTCCCTGCCGGTTGAACAACTGTTTGAAGGAGGCACGTTGTAACTCCTATGCCATCTCCTTTCCCTGGTATGGATCCTTACCTAGAGCAACCGACATTCTGGTCGTCTTTCCACAGTCGGTTGATTGTGGCACTGGCCGATGTGCTGGCCCCTCAACTGCGGCCTCGCTATTACGTGGAAGTTGAGACTCGCACCTACACCGATACCCCCGACGGCGGGGAGTTGTTAGTGGATATTCCCGATGCCGTCGTTCTTTTTGGTAGGCCAACACCAGCAGCATCTGAGCCTAGGGGTGTAACCCGAGGCGGAACGATCGCCGTACAACCACCGCCACAGCAGGTCACCCTACCGGTGCCCACAGAAATTAAGGAGCGTTATCTGGAGATCCGGGAAATTGGCAGCGATGCTGTGATTACGGTGGTAGAAGTGCTCTCGCCGAAAAACAAGCGTCCAGGCCAAGGGCGCACGCTTTACGAGAATAAACGCCAGCACATTTTGGGCAGTGGTTCCCATTTGGTCGAAATTGACCTGCTGCGCGGCGATGCCCCCCTGCCGATGGAAGGGGTAGTACAGTTAGCCCACTATCGCATTTTGGTGAGTCGATCTGAGCAGCGGCCCCAGGCTGACCTCTATGCCGTCACGGTGCGAGACCGGCTGCCCAGCTTTCCCCTGCCGCTTAAGGGTGCTGAGGAGGCGGTTTTGGTAGATCTATCGGCCATTGTGCAGGGCGTGTACGATCGCGCCAGCTATGACCTCCGCATTGACTATACCCAACCCCCGCCACCGCCTGCCTTTAGTGAAGCCGACCAAACCTGGATCCGAGAGCGACCCAGACTGAACGATTTTTAGCCCAGGCAGAGCAAAAGTTTGTGAAGATTGCTCGTTTTCCGAGCCTAGGGCGGCTGCGGGATGAGGTTTTGCCAGGTATGCGCAGCCTACCGCTGGATAATTACTTAATCTTGTACGCACCATCGGCAGTAGGAGTCGATATTCTCCGGGTGGTCAGCGGCTATCGCGATCTGCCTGCTTTGTTTGACGACTCAGATACATAACGGTGCCAGCGCTTAACCCCTTATGCCCTACCTCACCCCAGACGCCAAAAAACAGCTCTCGCAGACGATTCGCACCCTGTGATCGCGCCTCCTCACCGATCTCCACAACGCCGCCGAGAGTACCTATCGCCTCTCCATCACCGCCCTCGATCGCGCCGGTTTGGCAGAGGAACCGCGAGAGAAACGCCGCCGTCTGGAAGCCTGGCTAGATGAGCAGGTGCGGGCCGAGGTCTCGCCTCTGGGGCTGATTGGCCCCAAGCTAGAGAAAGCCAAGCAGGAGATTCGCACCCGCTCCCTCCACAATGCCCTCAAGCTGGCCGCCGCCACTCTGCTGAACCGGCTGGTGGTGATTCGCCAAATGGAGGCCCTGGGGCTACTGCGCACCAAGGTGGTAACCGGCGGCTGGAGCAGCCCCGCCTACCGGGAGTTTCGCGACTTTGCCCCCGACCTGTGCAAAGACGACACCGAGGGCTACGGCTTTTTGCTCCAGTTGCTCTACGACGAACTGGCCCTCGACCTGCCCGGCCTGTTTGGTCGGGTGGGGCTAACGGAGCTGTTCCCGATTCCGGCCAGCACCCTGCGGGCGGTGGTCGAAGCCCTGGAAGCCCTCGACCCCGACGCCTGGCGCGACGACACCACCCTAGGCTGGGTCTACCAGTACTGGAACGACCCAGAGGAACTTTTCCTCGATTCGAAATCCGGGGTCTTTGAGTTAGAAGCCTCCGGCATCCGCTCGGCCCAAGCTCTCGAACGCCTCTACCTGGTTGCGGCGGTCGCCATTCTTTATGGCACGACCCAGGGCATGGCTGTTCAACTCGATGGCCTTCGCACTCGGGTTGCCCCCCATTGGACTCGGGGTATCAGCTATCTCAAAATCGAGCTCCGCTGGCTCAAGGGAGCCGTCAACAAAGGGCGTCCATTCCTCAAGCTCATCGCCTTATTCCCTGTTGACCCAGAGCCCTGTTGTGCTTCTAAAAAGGCTGAAGCCCAGCACTATGACCGCATCTGGTTCTCGAGAATCCAGTCCTTGTGCTGCCAACTACCACCCTGGGAGGCCGCCTAAAGATGTGTCAGGCAGTCAGGTGGCCGAGATAGTGGTCACCGCTGACGGAGAACGTTAGGCCCTTTACCTTCCAGGTATAAGCCTTCCCATCCGCGCTACTGCCTTGGGCGTTGCTTGGGGTCAAGGCCAACATAATCTACAAAAGCCGTCACTAGATTAGCTGAAAGTGCCCCCGGTCAAAGGTGTCCTGAGCCGATTTATACTGTGCCGCCAAGGGCTTAATGTTTAAGTGGGAGGCTAGGGTAAGACGAGGAGTAGGCTAACCATCTTGACACTGCGCCCAGTTCACCTGTTATATTACGAAAGCGATTGTAATGGGGTGTCGCCAAGCGGTAAGGCACCGGGTTTTGGTCCCGGCATTCCTAGGTTCGAATCCTAGCACCCCAGTTTTAGTCTTAAAGGCAGGCAACCCTCGGTCAGGGGGCATGGTTGCGCGCGCCCGGTCTGGAGGGTGATCAGAGGCAGGCCTACCCCACTTTAGACAGGCCGGGCAGGCCTGCTCTATGCAAGGCACAACTGGGCATCGCCGTCCGCCCCATCAACACAGGGTAGGATGTTGAAGCATGTTCACCACCCTGGCTGCCGTATCTTCCATGGCAAGGCATTCCCCTATCAACACCCTCAGCGCCATATTGCGAGCCCGATTTTTTGGCCTCACCCACTTTGCCATTGCCCATCCCCGGCTCATCGTTAGCACCTGGCTTGCCGTGGCGGTAGCGGGGCTGCTGGCGTTTAGCACCCTAAAATATGCGCTGTTTCCCGACTTTACCTTTCCCCTGGTGATTGTCAACGCCCAGGCCCCGATCCCAACCCTGCTGGAGACCGAAGCCACCTTAACCAATCCGCTGGAGGCCAGCCTTAGCCCCCTGGAGGGAGTAGTCAACGTGCGCTCTACCACCTACGCCGGGCGCACCACCGTCGCCGTTAGGTACGACATTGGCCGCGATGCTGAGGCGGCTACGGCGGCGGTAGAAGGGGCGGTAGCCGCCATAGCCCTACCGGACGATAACCAGGTGGAAGTGATTCCCCTCAACGTTAACGAAGAGGTGGCGATTAGCTACGCGGTGCGGCCCAATAGGGAAGGCGAGCTTAACACGGCTCTGGTGACGGCGGTGGAAACCGAGATTTTACCGGTGCTGGAGGCGATTCCTGGGGTATTGCGGGTAGACCTGCTGGGCACCGGGGCCACGGCGAATGGTGAAGCCCCCCCCGGGTCGGCGGAGGCGGGGGGCAATCTTCAGTCTCCCCCCACTCTGGCTCGGTTCAATGGGGCCGATGCCCTGGCCCTTCAAGTGATCAAACGGGGGGATGCCAACACTCTGGAGGTGGTGCGTCGGGTAGAGGCGGAAGTGGCTAACCTGGACGCCGCGCTGCCCCAGGGAGAGCTCGTGCTGGCCACCACCCAGGCCAGCTACATCCAGGAGGCCACCCAGGCCACCATCGGAGCCCTGTGGCAGGCCATCGCCCTGGCGATTCTGGTGATTTTCGTGTTTTTGCGAAACTGGCGGGCCACGCTAATCACCGCTCTGGCCATTCCACTGTCGCTGCTGGCCACCTTTGGGGCCATGGCGGTGGCGGGGTTTAACCTAGAAACCATTACCCTGCTGGCCCTGGCCCTGGTGATTGGCATTGTGGTAGACGACGCCATTGTGGAGGTAGAGAATATCATTCGCCACCTGGATGCCGGGCAGCCCCCCCGCCAGGCTGCCCTGGCGGCCAGCCGCGAAATTAGCCTGACGGTGTCGGTGTCAACCCTGACCATTGTGGCGGTGTTCTTGCCCGTAGCCTTTATGGGGGGCACCGTGGGACAGTTTTTTAAGCCCTTTGGGCTAACGGTGTCGGCGGCGGTGCTGGCCTCGCTGCTGGTGGCCCGCACCCTCACCCCAGTACTGGCGGTGTACTGGCTGCGCCGCCCCGCCGCCCAGGAGGGTAACAATCCTGGTTCGGTAGGGGAATCGGCAGCGGCGCTGCTGATTCCTGAGGATGAGGATAATTCCGCCATGACCCGCGCCTATGGCCGCTGGCTGGGCTGGTCGCTGGGCCATCGGGGCTGGGTGGTGGCCTTTGCGATCGCCGCCTTCGCCATCGGCGTTGCCCTTATTCCCCTCGTTCCCACCGGGTTTATTCCCAAGCTCGATCGGGGGGAGTTCAACATTACCTACACCGCCCCTCTGCCCCAGCGGCCTAACCCAACGGGGGATGCGGCCCCCGACCCGGCCACCCTCTCCCCCGCTGGCCTGGCCCAGCTTCAGGCCCAGGCCAGCGGGGCGGGAGTCGCCACCGCGATTAACCCCATGCAGGCGCTGCTCGAATCTAGCCGGGCGGTGGCCCTGGATCTAGAGCCCGTGGCCCTGGAAACCCCAGGGGTAGACTCGGTCTTTACCGTGGTAGGTGGGCGGGGAGCGCCAAATAAAGGAGTGCTAAACGTCAAGCTTAGCCCCAACAGCGACCTCACCACCGCCCAGGTGCAGGATCAGGTTCGGGCCAGCCTGCCCGACCTGCCGGGGGTGGCCACCAGCGTTGAGGATATTGCCTTTATCGATTTGGGGGGCGAAAAACCCCTCCAGGTGATTCTTAAAAGCGACGATCTAGAGGCGCTGTACCAGGCGGCCCAGGAGATTCAGCGCCAGGTGGCGGCACTGCCGGGGTTTGTGGATGTCACCCTCACTGGCATTGAGCAGGAGGGGGATACCGTTACCACCCTGGAGCACCGCAACGGCCAGCGGGTCGCCTACATTAGCGCTAACCTCAGCGAAGGCCAGGCCCTGGGGGAAGCCACCGATCAGGTGCTGGCCATCGCCACCGCCACCGTGCCTGACTCGGTCACCCTGGATCGGGGGGCCGACTCGGCCCGCGTAGAAGAGGTACTGGGGGGATTTCTCAAAACCCTAGGGCTGTCGGTGGTGTGTATGCTGACCATGTTGTTTCTGCCCTTTGGGCGGCTGCTAGAGCCTTTAGTAGTGGGGCTGTCGCTGCCCCTAGCGGTGGTTGGGGCGATGGTGGGGCTGCTCGTGACCCAGAGCGACTTTGGCATGGCGGCGGTCATCGGCCTGCTGTTTTTGCTCGGCCTGCTCGATAAAAACGCCCTGCTGCTGATGGATTACGCCAACCAGCTGCGCCAGGCCGGGCTGAACCGTACTGAGGCGCTAATGAAAACCGGCCCGGTACGGTTTCGCCCCATTCTGATGACCACCGCTTCTACTATTTTGGGGCTGGCCCCGGTAGCTCTAGGTCTGGGGGCAGGGGCCGAGCTGCGCCAGCCCATGGCCGTGGCCATCATCGGCGGGCTAATCGCTTCGACCCTACTGAGTTTGCTGGTGGTACCGGTGCTCTATACCCTGCTGGAGGACGGCTGGCAGGCAATACGAAAACGGGGGTAACGAGTGACTCAGGTTTCAGGTTTCATAACAAATCCTACTGGTATAGCCATCGCCACCTCGGTTAGGACACGGCCAACCCGGCGCGATCAGAGTGGTGATGGCGAGCCAGATAGCCTCCCAGTTGTGAACTCGATCCGCCAGCCCTGTCCTAAGCTATCTGGCCAGCGCTATGTAGCCCTGATTCCACGGATTCCACAAAGGCCAACCTGTAGGGGCGTTGGCGCAGTCTAGCCAGAGGCTTTATGGCATTCGCCCTGGTGAATCGGGGGGCATCAAACAGGATTTTTAGTACCAGGTATCAGGTGTTGGGTACACCTGATACCCAATCCCCGATCCCCCCTCAAGCTCGCTTAAAAGCCAGGCGCTCGTTTTCAACATCTACCTTAATCGTGTCGCCTTCGCCAAATTCGCCCCGCAGGATGGATTTGGCAATTTGAGTCTCCAGCTCCCGCTGAATCGCCCGCTTCAGGGGCCGGGCGCCGTAGACCGGGTCGTAGCCCACCTCGGCGAGAAAGTCGAGGGCCGCCTCAGACAGCTGCACGGCCATCTTGCGATCCTCAAGCCGGTCTTGCAGGCGGGTAATTTGCACCTTCACAATGTCGCGCAGCTGGTCTTTGCGCAGGCTGTGGAAGATGATGATCTCGTCCACCCGGTTGAGGAACTCGGGTCGGAAACTCGACCGCAGGGCCTCCATGACGCGGGACTTCATTTCGTCGTACTGGGCATCCTCCTCGGCCACGTCGAGAATGTACTGGGAGCCGATGTTGCTGGTCATGATGATGATCGTGTTCTTAAAGTCCACCGTGCGGCCCTGGGCATCGGTGACGCGGCCATCATCTAAAATTTGCAGCAGCACGTTGAAGACGTCGGGGTGGGCCTTCTCGATTTCGTCGAACAGAATGACCGCGAAGGGGCGGCGGCGTACCGCTTCGGTGAGTTGGCCCCCTTCGTCATAGCCCACGTAGCCCGGCGGCGCCCCAATCAGCCGGGAGACGGCGTGCTTCTCCATATATTCCGACATGTCGATGCGCACCATCGCCTCTTCGGTGTCGAACAGGTAGGTGGCCAGGGCTTTGGCCAGCTCGGTTTTACCCACCCCGGTGGGGCCGAGGAAGATAAAGCTGGCGATCGGCCGGTTAGGATCCGCCAGCCCCGCCCGAGAGCGCTGGATGGCGTCGGCTACGGCGGTGACGGCTTCATCCTGGCCAATCACCCGCTGGTGCAGCTCGTCTTCTAGCAGCAGCAGCTTCTGCATCTCCGACTGCACCAGCTTGCTAACCGGAATGCCCGTCCATTTAGAGATAATTTCGGCAATGTCGGCCTCGATCACCTCTTCCCGCGTCAGCGAACGGCCCGAGGTTTGCATCTCGGCCATTTTGGCTTCGGCAGCTTCGAGCTGCTGCTGCAGTTCGGTGAGCTTGCCGTATTTGAGCTCAGCCGCCTTGTTCAAGTCGTAGGCCCGCTCGGCCTGCTGCATTTCGACCTCAACCCGGTCAATTTCGCTCTTAACTGCTTTGCGCTGCTCTAATACATCTTTTTCTGACTGCCAGAGGGCGTTTAGGTTGGCCTGCTCTTCCTTAAGATCGGCGAGTTCGCGATCCAGCCGGTCGAGACGATCCTTAGATGCCGGATCGCTTTCTTTCTGGAGCGACAGGCGCTCCATTTCGAACTGAAGAATTTTGCGATCCACCTCGTCTAGCTCTTCAGGCTTCGAGGTGACTTCCATTTTTAGCTTGGCGGCCGCTTCGTCTACCAGGTCAATGGCTTTATCGGGCAGGAAGCGATCGCTAATATACCGAGTAGACAGGGTGGCGGCGGCCACCAGTGCCCCGTCGGAAATTTTGACGTTGTGGTGGGTTTCGTAGCGATCCTTAAGCCCTCGCAGAATAGAGATGGTATCTTCCACACTGGGCTGATCGATGTAAACCTGCTGGAATCGTCGCTCTAGGGCCGCGTCTTTTTCGATGTACTTGCGGTACTCATCCAGAGTAGTGGCCCCAATACAGCGCAGCTCACCCCGAGCCAGCATCGGCTTCAGCAGGTTGCTGGCATCCATAGAGCCCTGGGTGGCCCCGGCTCCGACCACGGTATGAATCTCGTCGATAAACAGAATGATCTGCCCGGCTGAATCGGTGACCTCCTTCAGCACCGCCTTCAGGCGCTCCTCAAACTCGCCCCGGTACTTGGCTCCGGCAATTAGCGCCCCCATATCCAGGGTAATTAGCTTGCGCTCGTGCAGCGATTCGGGTACATCCCCCTTAACGATGCGCTGGGCCAGCCCCTCGGCGATCGCGGTTTTGCCCACGCCGGGCTCGCCAATCAGCACCGGGTTGTTTTTGGTACGGCGGGAGAGAATTTGAATCGTGCGGCGAATTTCGTCGTCCCGGCCAATTACTGGGTCGAGCTTGCCCTGGCGAGCCGCCTCGGTGAGGTCACGCCCGTACTTTTCGAGGGATTGGTACTTGCCTTCGGGGTTTTGGTCGGTCACTTTTTGGGTGCCTCGAATATCTTGAACAGCCTGCTTCAGCTTGGCCTCGGTCAGGTTTAAATCTTTGACTAAAGCCTTGCCGAAGCGGCTGTCGCTGGCATAGGCCAGCAGCAGGTGCTCAATGGAGATATAGTCATCACCATAGTCTTTTTTAAGCTGCTCGGCCCGATCCATCAGGGTATCGAGGGATTTGCCCAGGTACACCGACGAGCCGCTGCCGGTCACCTTGGGCTGGCCCTTGATGAACGCTTCGGTGCGATCGCGCAGCTCCTGCACATTCACGCCCAGCTTGGTAAAAATGCTGTTGGCCAAGCCATCCTGCTCGAGCAGCGCCAGCATTAAATGCTCGCTCTCAATCTGCTGCTGCTGGGCCTGCTTGGCAATGTCTGGGGTGCGCACAAAGGCTTCCCAGGCTTTTTCGGTCAGTTGATTTTGGGTGGGTTGCATCGGGGTCAGTCTCCTCGCCTCGCGATTACTTTAAAACAGGTTTATAGGATTTACATATGTCTGCATTGTAGAAACCAGAACGCCTCCACCAGGATCGGTGTTTACGATGGCGCTAAGGCGGGTTGCCGCCAGCGAAAACTCCCACTTCCCGCTTCTCGCTTCCCGCCCCATCTCTGCCACACTAAAAACACCCCCTCACCGGAGCATCCCGATGGCTGACCAACACCGACCCCTGATCATTGGCGTAACGGGAGCATCGGGCCTGATCTATGCCGTGCGTACCCTCAAGCATCTGCTCACCGCCGACGGGGTGGTCGATTTAGTCGCCTCTAAAGGAGCACAAATGGTGTGGCAGGCCGAGCAGGGGCTACCCATGCCCCTCGACCCCGACCGTCAAGAGCAGTTCTGGCGGCACCAGGCCGGGGTCGAAACCGCCGGTAAGCTGTGCTGCCACCCCTGGGGAGACGTGGGGGCCACCATCGCCAGCGGCTCGTTTCGCACCGCTGGGATGCTGGTGATTCCGTGCAGCATGAGCACCGTGGCGCGGCTGGCGGTGGGCATGGCCAGCGACCTGTTGGAGCGGGCCGCCGATGTGCAGCTTAAGGAGGGCCGCCAGCTGGTGATTGTGCCGAGAGAAACCCCCTTCAGCCTGATTCATCTGCGCAACCTTACCGCCCTGGCCGAGGCCGGGGCGCGGATTGTGCCCGCCATCCCCGCCTGGTACCACAATCCCCAGTCCATCGACGATCTGGTGGATTTCGTGATAGCCCGCGCCCTCGACCAGCTGGATATCGACTGCGTGCCGCTGCAGCGCTGGGCCGGACACCTCCACCCCGACTCGCGGTAGGATGGGCAGGAAGACCCGTCGTCGAGGACTCCGCCCATGGCTACCGTGCGCCTTGTGATCGTCCTGCTGGTGTTGGGAGCGATGGCGCTGCTGGCGCTGCAAAATATGACTCCAGCATTGCCCCTGGTATTTTTGGGGATAAATTTTCAGCCCCTACCCCTGGCCGTCTGGCTGCTGGGTGCGGTGGGCCTGGGGGCGTTGACCACCTTAGTTTTAACCGGGCTGCTGGGGTCAACTGGCGGCGGCGGCGGCAGTCGAACCAACGCCTACAAGTATCAGCCCCAGCCCTTTTATGAGCCCGATTCTGGGCCAGGCTCCCCCCCCGGCAATGGCCCGTCGCCTGCGCCGCCGCCCCAGAATAATCGCGCGGGTCGGTGGGCCGGTGGGTTTCAAAACCGTAGCACCGGATTTGCCCAGGCCACTCCCCGACCCGCCGCCGCTGCTACTGCTGCTGCCGCTGGTGGTGGGGAGTGGCAAGCCTGGACGAGCCTTCAGTCTCCGGCCCAGTGGGATAACTGGGAAGCCCTTGAAAACGCCCCCAGGCCAGAAAACGCCCCCACCCCAGGCCGAAGCACCGGCTGGTTTGGCGGCCAGAAAAAAGTCGCCCAGGAGCAACGGGTAAACGAGTCCCTCGAAGAGCTATCGGGCAACTGGGGAGACGTAGACCGTCACCCCTACCGTGCCCCTGGGGCCAGCCCGGTGGACGATAGCCTAGACGACATCAACCAGGGCTGGGACGGCTATGACGATGGCCCTGATGCCTACTCCCAACGCGACTTTGAAGCGCCCCAGGCCCCCCAGCAGGTGTATCGGGATGGATCGGTGTATTCCTACAGCTACCGCGATCGCAACGCCGCCGGACAGCGCGACAACATCTACGCTCCCCCCGACGACCCTGAAAATTACTATACCGATGACGATCCTGAGGTGAGTGCGACCTACTACCCGCCCTACGATGACGGTATCAACCCTGGGCAGGGGCCTGGTTCAGAGGCTACGTTCACCGCTGCGGCCCCCGACGAAGATTTGGGGGAACCCGCGATCGCCGAAGACGGCGTCGTCGATGCCGACTACCGCGTCATCATTCCCCCCTATTCCCCACCCGCCGCCGAACCCGCTCACCCCTCTGACCCCGATGACGATGACTGGGATGAAGCTGATGATGCGCTGACCCCCTAGATAACAGCTAGTGGGCAATACCCACCCAGCCTGTCAAGGTGACCAAACTATTCCCGGAACACTCATAGGCTAGGGACTCTGGCCACAACCACCAGGGAGTGAACTCCCTGACTGATCGCAAAAGTCTGCTAAGGCAGACTGGGAAACTCGGCTTCCAACCCTCTTCAGAGGATTTTGGCTTTGCACCTTGGACGTCTAGTCCTGGGCTCAGCGGCCAATCTAAAGGAGCGACCCCTAAATCTGCCCCACCTTGCCAGGGCTGGCATTGCCCACCCAACGTCTTAAATTAAGACTGGTAGACCAAGCCTCCTCTACCCACCCACCCTTTACCCATCCACCCTTTACCCACCCTTTACCCATCCACCTACCCATGCCCCTCCCCGACCGACTCAAGGGCCTCAACCTCTACCTCATCGGCATGATGGGAGCCGGTAAAAGCAGCACCGGCGCGGCCCTGGCTCAGGCCCTGGGCTACCAGTTTTTTGACACCGATGCGGTGCTCGAGGCGGCGGCAGGACAATCCATTCCGGCCATTTTTGAACAGCAGGGGGAAGCGGCCTTTCGCCAGCTTGAAACCGAGGTGCTGGCCCAGCTCTGCCCCTACCAGCGGCTGGTGATTGCCACGGGCGGCGGCATCGTTACCCGGCCCCAGAACTGGAGCTATCTGCACCAGGGGGTAGTCGTGTGGCTCGACGTTCCCCTGGATCTTTTACACAAACGGCTAGGGAGAGGGCAAGGGCGACCCCTGCTCCAGGGAGAGGATTGGGAAACTCGGCTGAAGACCCTGCTCGAACAGCGCCAGCCCTTCTACGCCCAGGCTGATGTGCGGGTTGAAATTCAAGCCAGCGATGGGGTTGAAGCGGTGGTCGCCCGCACCCTGGCTCTGGTGGAAGCCAGGATTCGTCCAGAGGACAAGTCTGCTGTGTCTCCTTAGCCCGAACAATTCACGAAAATTAGGAGTTAGCACCTGTAGCTATCAACCCCAAGACCCCAGGGATTTTTGAAAATCCCTGGGGTCTGCGCTGGTGCTGTTTACCCTGTGGTTACCCCCGCCGTCGGGTCATCACGCTGATGAACTCACCATGGCGACCCATGGGGATCGGCTCACTCCAGGCGAGGTGTTTGCCCTCTGGGCAAGCTACGCCAACACAGTAGCCCAGTGCCGCCAGGTAGTTGATCGCCTCCACCAGCGCGGCATGGTCGCCGAGGAGGATGTGGCGGATGGTCTCTTGCCGGTAGGTCGGCAAAGTAAAGGGGACGGAGACGGGGGTCTCTTCAGAATTGGATGATTGAAACATAGTCGGGGCACTCCGTTTTCGGTAAAGAAAACGGGGAACTATCCAGATCCCTTGTCGGTAAAGCAAGCGACCGGATCTAGAATGATGCCAGTCATCTCGACTTACCCAATCTCAGTAGATCACAAAGAAGTGAGGCAAGGGCTGAATCGGTAGAAAAGGGGTAGGGTCAGGCTAGAAACCATTGGATGAAAAGCCATGATGACCTGCCCCTTTCAGTATCCCCTACGCCAGCGTTGACCGACGAGGCGACCTTGAGAACCTGTTTGAAAAGTATTGAGAGCGGCTTTGAGCCCGTGTGCCGGTGATTCGCGGGTTGATAGCCTTGACGCTCCCGTTCATCATGCCTGCCGTTGTCCGAGGCAAAACGGGTGGCACCCGTGCACTTTGCCACGGACGACGCAGCGATCAGACCGACTACACTTTGAGCAGCGCCGCCCAGGGCTCGGTGACCTGCCCCATGGTCGTCATCTGTCGCTACCGCAACGGTGCTCACGGGAAGCACGGCATCCAATACCTGCTCTAGTCGTCTATCGAGCCAACGTGGCCTGGTCGCAGGTGCATCGTCATTACCGCGACCGCTTTGGCATTGAGACCAGCTATCGCCTCAAAAATCAGGCCCGCATCTGCTCTACCACCAAGAATCCCGTGCTGCGGCTGCTCTACATCGCTCTGGCCTTATCCTGGTCAATCTCTGGGTTTACCTGTTGTGGCATGCGGTTAGTGCGACCCGACGAGGCGGGCGACGGTCTTTCAAGCGCGCTTCCCGCTCAAAACCATGCTCTCCTTCATCCGCCAGACGGTTGAGCGACATTTTCCCTCATCCAGGCTGTATTTCTACCTATGGCAGCATGAGTTTTCGATCTACTGAGGTTACAGGATCTGCCATCTGGGGCTGAACCGACTTGGGCGGGCGGAATTCGGGCGATTTGACGGCCCTTAATATCTTTGGGCAATTTGTAGGCCGATACCATGCCATCTTCGCTGTCGAGGTAGAGTTCGGCGGCGGTGAGCAGGTCGGCGGCGCAGGTGGTGGGGTCAAGGTTGGCAAACAGGTAGGTGGGTTTGCCGGTACCCACGTAGGCGATTGCGCAGGGCTGCGCACAAATGCACAGACAGCCCGTTGTTTCTACTGCCAGTTCATCTTTGCGGGGCCAGTCGGCGTGCAGCGCTTCCAGATGTTTCAGCAAATGGCCACCGCCGGTCTCCCCGTCGCGCTTTTCTTCATCGGCAGCAAAGCCGCAGCTTTGGCACACAATTAGCTGGTCTGGCATGGCTAGGATGGCTCCACAAGGTAGGTAAATAGATCGTCAAGTACTAAATTGGCGGCGATTGGTCCCTCACCAATCCAGTATTCACCGGGAACTTCATAGACTTTGGCTTGCTGTACCGCCGTTAAGGTTGACCACAGTGGGTCGGCCGTTAGCCTTTCTTTGGCAGACTGCGCCTGTTGAGCAATTTCATCTAGATGTCCATAAGTCCAGAGAAAAACGGCGTCTCCATCAGCGTCCTGTATTTTTTCCCGACTAACTTCATACTGAATCGGATCGCTAAACAGGCTATTTGCTTCTGATGCTGTAAAATTCTGTGACGAAGGACGAGATAAGCCTGCATCAGCGACAATTGAACCGCAAAATGAGTCTTTTAGATAGAAATTGATATGGGTTGGATACACTCGGACAATTGAGACATCAATTTCGGCAGCGCGCGATCCCATTTGCCGCCGAAACTCTTCTGCCCGTTCGTAATAACGGCTAAGCACCTGCTCAGCTATCTCGTTTTTTCCCAGGACTGCTGCATACCGTTGCAAGTAGTCTTTCCACTGAGCGCCATAGTCATAGGAAAGGAGCACCGTCGGAGCGATATCGGATAATAAGTTGTAGTTTAAGCTAGCATCACTAACTCCGATAATAAGGTCTGGTTTTAGTTCTAAAATCCGCTCTAGGTTAGGAGTCTCATTTCCTTTGACATCCTCAATTTCTTCAGCCGCTTCTGGCCAATAAAGGCTTACATCATACACACCATTACTCGCAATTGGCTGGACACCTAGGCTCAGCGCGTAATCCAACCCTGCCAAGTCAATGATTCGCTCAGGAGAATTTGGCACACAGGTTTTGCCCGCAGCATGGCTAACCATGTGACACGACGCAACTGTATGCTCTCCCCCAGCCATCGCCTGTGGAGGAGGCTCTAAAGAACGCCTTCCACAGGCGATGGCTAAAACCAGTGTAGTGATCGCAGCGAGGGCTACAAGCAATTGACGATATTGTTGCCTCATCTCTTGTCTGACTATCCTCTCCCTTAAATATGGCTCTAAAAATTGATTGATATGCTGCCAACAATACTCAGAGGTGCCCCCGGTTCGATTGCCACGCGGCCAAAGTTATTCGCTTTGAAATAGCGCACGTCAAATAGATTTTGCACATTGATGGCGGCCCGCCAGTTGTTGCGACGGTAAAACACAGCCGCATCAGTACGCAGGTAGCTGGGCAGGTCGAAGGTATCTTCAAAATCTCCGGCCCTGTCGCCGACGTAAAACACCCCCGCCCCAAAGCCCAGCCCTTGCAAATCGCCGCTCTGAATTTCGTAAGTGCTCCATAGGCTAGCGGTGTGGTTGGGAACGTTTTGTACCCGGCTGCCTGGGGGTAGGTCAAAAAACTCCTCGGTGTAGGCGGCATCGATATAGCCATAGGAGGCAATCACATTCCAACCGGGCAGAATTTCGCCAGCTAGATTCAAATCAATACCTCGGCTACGTTGCTCAGCAATGGGAATACTGAAGTCGGGGTTGTCGGGGTCGGTGGTGGCCAGGTTGGTTTTGGTGATGTTGTAGGCCGCCAGGGACGC
>DAIUJR010000107.1:0-15594 GCA_036848635.1 Nodosilinea sp. CTOTU7336 | reverse complement strand
TGGCCCTACCCCCTGGCGGCGGGCCTGCTGCAGCACCTGAGCCAGGCCCTGGTCGAGGCGCTCAAAGAACTGGTTTTGGTGCAGGATGGCCTCAAACTGGTCGCGGTTGAGGGCGAGGTCGTAGGTTTCTAGGGTTTCGTCGTTGAAGTAGGCTTCTTCAGCGGTTTCGGTCTGGGAGAGCCGAATCTTCAGCCGTTCGACTAGCCGCTGCACCACCGGGCTGGGGGGCAGACCCTGCTGCTGGTGAAAGTAATCTACCAGCCAGTTGTCGATGTCGGCCCCGCCCAGGTTTTCCCCCGCCTTCGCCAGCACCCTGGCCTTTTGGGGCTTTTGGGCAGAATTTTGAGCCATCGACCGTTTGCCCCATTTGAGCATGAAGCCCAGGGGTGGTCGGTCGGCGGGGGTGGTGAGCTGCACCAGCGACCAGTCTAGGGTGCCGCCGCCAAAGTCGAGCACCAGCAGGGTTTGCTCCCCCTGTAGCCCGTAGCCCAGGGCGGCGGCGGTGGGCTCATCAATCAGGCGGATCTGGTTAAAGTCTAGGCTCTCGGCCAGTTCCCCTAGCCACAGGCGGTAGGCTTCAAAGCTATCCACCGGCACCGTGAGCACCAGGCTGTCGTCATTCCCGACGACGGCTTTGGCCTGGGCTAAAACCGCCTGTAAAAACCACTGCCCCACCTGCTCAAAGGAGAGAATCTGGCCATCAATCTCCGGTAAAAACCCCTGGAGTGATGTCCCAATGCCGCGCTTAAAGTTGCGGAAAAAGCGGGCATCCGTGGCGATGTCCAGGCCGCGATCGCGCACCGCCTGTCCAGCAACCACGCCACCGGCTTCGAGTCGCTGCACATAAACCAGACTGGGTACCAAAGGCGGATCGTCGCCTACAGCCAGGCTCAGCCCCGATAGAGATAGGGTTTCTGGGCTTTGGGTGGCGGCATTCCAGCGGGCGATCACGGTGTTGCTGGTGCCAAAATCGATAGCGATAGCCATGGGTAGAGAATAGCGGGGCGATTACGGCTCGGCGGGGTTGCGCTTCTTGGGCAGCGCCCTGACCACCACCGTCAGCAGGGTAATGACGGTGAGGGGAATGACAAACAGCAGCATAACCTGGCTATAGATTTGCAGAACTTCATGATCAGCGGCTCGGAGAATTAGGTAAGCGGCATAGGCCACGTAGTAGCCCATGAACAGCAGCCCCTCCCAGCGAGAAATCAAGTTACCGGTGGCAAAGATGGGAATACAAGCCACGGCTACAGCCACCATGACCGGGATATCAAAATTCAGCACCGAGTCAGGAATAATCACCCCGGCTGGCGAAGTCAGCGTCGTTACGCCCAAAACCACCAGGATATTGAAGATGTTGCTACCCACTACATTGCCCACGGCGATATCTCGTTCGCCGCGCAGGGTGGCCACCACTGAGGTAGCCAGCTCCGGTAGAGAGGTGCCAGCCGCCACAATGGTTAAGCCAATCACCAGCTGGCTCACCCCAATGGCCTGGGCAATGCTGACGGCCCCCGTCACAAACAACCTTGACCCCAGCACCAGCGTTACTAGGCCAACGAGCATCAGGGCCAGGTTGATCAGCAATGTCCATAGGCTACTCGTAGCGGGGGGGGTATAGGCCTGGGCATATTCAGCCTGAACCTCGACATTGGTCTCCTTGCGGCTGAGATAAATCAAAGAGAGTGTATAGGTGGCTCCGCCAACCAGCAGCACAATGCCGTCAGAGGGCTGAAGGCGATGATCTAGAGAAAACAAAAACAGTAGCCCCGAGACCCCAATCATGATCGGCACATCCAGCCGAATCAGCTGCTGGGCCACCACCAGCGGGGCCACGAGGGCAGACAATCCTAAAATAGTCAGCACATTAAAAATGTTGCTGCCGATGACGTTGCCCAGGGCAATATCCCCCTGGCCGGCCAGGCTAGACTGAACGCTAACCGCCATTTCTGGGGCGCTGGTGCCGTAGGCCACAATGGTAAGACCAATAATCAGCGGCGAAATACCCAACAGCCCGGCGAGCTTAGAAGCCCCCCGCACCAGAGACTCGGCCCCCACCAGTAAAAGCCCGCCTCCGGCTATCAGCGAAAGGATGGCAACAATCATGCTTGCAGTCTCACTTGGTAATACGCTACTGGAATGGTCAGATGAAATGAGCCCAACAGGATGAGTTCAAGTTTAGGATGAACCCGGCCCCTGCCGCCTACCCTGTCGGCAAACGCTGAGTTTCCGCATTTGAGCTCCAGTCTATTAGTATGTCTGATTCTGTGTCATCCGGTTCTAACCCTGTGCCCCTGGCCCCCTGGCGTGAGCCTTTATCGCGGGCGCTGCACCGCAACCGTAGCCGCCCCTACAGCCGCTATTTTCAGTTAGCTACAGTGACCCCCCAGGGCCACCCGGCCAACCGCACGGTGGTGTTTCGCGGATTTTTGCCCGACCGTAATGAGCTGATCATGGTTACCGACCGACGCAGCCAGAAGATGGTCGATTTCACCAACTGCCCCTGGGCTGAAATTTGTTGGTACTTTACCCAAACCCGCGAACAGTTTCGGCTGGCCGGGTCGCTGGTATGGGTCGGTCCGGATGCGGCCGATTCGTCTATGCCCCAGGCCCGCCGCCAGACCTGGGATGCCCTCTCGGCGGCCAGCCGCCAGTCGTTTTACTGGCCCCACCCCGGCCAGACCCGTAGTTCTGATGAAGCCGCCTTTGAGACCGCCGCGATCGCGACTGCATCCCCTGACCCAGCCCCTAACTTTTGTTTAGTGCTGCTCACCCCGACTACCGTGGACCATTTGGAACTGCGGGGCGAACCGCAAAATCGGACTCGCTATGAGCAGACCGCAGAGGGGCCGTGGCGAGTCACGGCGGTGAATCCTTAGAGCCCGCCCTGCCCGCCTTGTAGAGGAAACTATTTCAGGAGATTTCCAACCCAGAACTCACCTCGTCATCCTTGCGCAGGTGGGAATTCAGCCCGAAAGTCTGTTTATGTTGGGTATCCTCGCGCAGGGGGGAATTCAGCCCGAGAGTCTGTTTATGTTGGGTATCTTCTTTCCCGAAAATCGCCTCAGCAGCTTTTCTCAGCCATTCCTCATCGCCATCCTGGCTTTTCCCAGTAGCATGGCTAATCATTATGGTTTACCCAAAGGTAAGCCAAGCGGCCAGGTCTTGTGAGCCAGCCTGATTTTGTAGACTGAGTTACTAACAGCGACATCTAGGCCAGGTTGTCTACAAGTCAGAGAAATTCCGTATAAACTATCTTCAAAGTGTGGTGCTTTGGAACGTTCTACGGCTGGGCTTGGTCAATACAGCTACGCCGCAACCTGGAGGAGGAAAAACCATGGGTATTCATCTACAACAAGCGCTGATGGTGGGGCAGTATTTGGTCACCCAACGGCTCAAGGGGCGCAAGCAGTTTCCGCTGGTGCTAATGCTGGAGCCGCTGTTTCGCTGCAACCTGGCCTGTACCGGCTGCGGCAAAATTCAGCATCCCAAAGAAATCCTGAAGCAAAACCTTTCCCCCGCAGACTGCTTTCGGGCGGTGGAAGAGTGCGGTGCCCCGGTGGTGTCTATCCCTGGCGGCGAGCCGCTGCTGCATCCCCAAATCGACGAAATCGTGCGGGGGCTGGTGGCGCGCAAAAAATTTGTCTACCTCTGCACCAACGGCATTTTGCTCGAAAAAAGCCTGGATAAGTTTGAGCCATCCTCCTACCTCAGCTTTAGCGTGCATTTAGACGGGCCGCGCGACCTGCACGACCACTGCGTCGACCGTAAGGGGGTGTTTGATCTGGCCATCAGCGCCATTCGCGCCGCCAAGGCCAAGGGGTTTCGGGTGACCACCAACACCACCGTATTCGACGGCACCGACCCGAAAGAGATTCAGGCGTTGTTCGACTACCTGACCGAGCTGGGGGTAGACGGCATGATGGTTTCCCCTGGCTACAGCTACGAGTGGGCTCCCGACCAGGATCACTTTTTGCGGCAGGAGCAAACCCGCGCCTTGTTTCGGGAAATTCTTAGCCCCTTTCGGGCGGGCCAAAAAGCCTGGAACTTCAACCACAACCCTCTGTTCCTGGACTTTTTGACCGGCGAAAAAGACTACGAATGCACCCCCTGGGGCAGCCCTAGCTACAGCGTGTTGGGCTGGCAAAAGCCCTGCTACCTGCTCAACGAAGGCCACTACGACACCTTTCAAGAACTCCTGGACAATACCGAGTGGGATCATTACGGCCGCAAGAGCGGCAATCCCAAATGTGCCGACTGCATGGTGCACTGCGGCTATGAGCCCACGGCGGCACTAGATGCCATGCAGCCCCAGAATATGGTGCGATCGCTAAGCGGGGTGTTTGGGATGGCGCGGTGAAAAACAAATTCAAAATTCAAAGTTCAAAATTTTGAACTCCGCATTTTGCCCTTTGAATTTTGAACGCTCCCCTCCCCTCCCATGCCTACCCCCACGCAACCCCACCAGGGCAGCGTCGTCTGCCCCCACTACCTGGCTTCGGCAGCGGGGCGAAGGATCCTCCACCAGGGAGGCAGTGCGGTCGATGCGGCCGTTGCCGTGAATGCCGTCCTCAGCGTAGTCTACCCCCACATGACGGGGCTGGGGGGAGATGGGTTTTGGCTGATTTACCAGCGACAGACCAACCGGGTCTACGGGCTAAACGGGTCGGGCCGGGCCGGGGGCCAGGTGACGCGCCAGCGGTTTGCGGAGCAGGGGCTGACGACCATTCCCCAGCGAGGGCCCAAATCGGTAATTACCGTGCCCGGGGGGGTGAGCGCCTGGGCCTCGGCCCAGGGCCGGTTTGGCCGGTTGCCCTGGGCGCAACTGCTGCAGCCCGCCATTGAGCTGGCGGAGGCGGGGTATCCAGTGTCCGCCTCTCAGGCGGGTTGGACGCGGCTAAATGCCCCACTGCTGAGGGACTATTCGGATCGGTTCCTGCCGTTTTTGCCGGGGGGAGAGCCGCCCCAGGCGGGGGAAATCCTTACTAATCCTACCCTGGCCGCTACCCTACGCCAACTCGCGACCGGCGGCCCTGAAGCATTTTATCGAGGCGATATTGCCCGGCAAATCGTAGCCTATCTAAAATCCTTGGGCGGATGGTTGACCGAGGCGGATTTTGCCGACCACACCAGCACCTGGGTCGATCCCATCACTACCCGTTATCGGGGCTATACGGTGGGCCAGCTGCCCCCCAATACCCAGGGCTTTACGGTGCTGCAAATGTTGAACCTGATCGAGCCTTTTGATCTGCAGGCCATGGGCCATGGCAGCGCCGACTATTATCACTTGCTGGTGGAGGCCACCAAGCTAGCCTTTGCTGACCGCGATCGCTGGCTGGGAGATCCGGCCTTCCACGACATTCCCCTAGACCAGCTGATTTCGAAGGGGTACAGCGATCGTCGTCGTCCCCGTATCTCCATGACCCAGGCCCAACATCCCCCGGCAGGGAGGATCGGCGGCGATACCGTCTACTCGGCGGTGGTGGATGGGGAGGGCAACGCTGTCTCGGTGATCCAAAGCCTCTACTTTGACTTTGGCTCAGCGGTGGTGCCGCCGGGGCTGGGCTTTGCGCTGCAAAACCGGGGGGCGTTGTTTTCTCTAGAGGCTAGCCATATCAACGCCCTAGAGCCGGGCAAGCGCCCCTTCCACACCCTGATACCGGGGCTGGTGCTCAACGGCGACGGCACCCCCTACCTGGTGCTGGGCACCATGGGCGGCGAGGGCCAGCCCCAAACCCAACTGGCTCTGCTCACCCGCGTTTTAGACTTCGGGTTTACTCCCCAAGCCGCCGTTGAGCTACCTCGCTGGGTGTGGGGCCGCACCTGGGGCGAGGCTAACACTGGGCTGACGATGGAGGGGCGAATTTCTGCCACCGTTAGGCAGGAATTAAGCCATCGGGGGCACCCGGTCAACGTCGCCCCCGACTGGACGGACAAAATGGGCCACGCCCACATGATTCGCATTGACCCGATGACCCAGGCGCTGACGGCGGGTTGCGACCCCCGCAGCGATGGAGCCGCGCCAGGGCTTTAGGCGATTGACAACGAGGCACGTATCCTGCCATTTCTGCGCAGGCAGGAATCTAGCCTGGGGTCTAGTCCAGCATCAAGCTTAATTTGTAGGGTCTTGTAGGGTGCATAGCACTCAGGCGCGGCTCCGCCAACGCGAAGCAATGCACCGCAGAGAGGCCACTAGTAATATCGGGTATTTTCTTGTCTACCCATCACCCGAGACTAAATCCGAGTCCCATACCCCCGATTCCCAAAAGTCCAACCCGTAGGGGCGTTGGCGCAGCCTAGCCAGAGGCTTTATGGCATTCGCCCGGCTGAACCGGGGGTAGCCAAGCAGAATTAGTATTAGGCAACGCCCGCGCTGCGAAGGGCCAGGGGTGGGTCAAACCATATCTTCGTCGTCGAGATCCTCATCCTCTTCTACCGTGACGGGCGCACCATTGATAGCCAGCTTTTCGCGTACCTCGGCTTCGACCTTGGCGGCAAAGGCGGGGTCTGCTTGCAGGCGCAGCACGGTATTGTCGCGGCCCTGGCCAATGTTGTCGCCAGCGTAGCTGTACCAGGCCCCTTTACGCACAATCACGCTGGTTTGCTCGGCCAAATCGACCAGGCAGCCCAGGGTCGAAATGCCCTGGCCAAAGAGAATGTCAAATTCAGCAATGCGAAAGGGTGGAGCCACCTTATTTTTGGCCACCTTGACCTTGGCCCGAATGCCGTACTCTTCGGTGCCTTTTTTGAGAGTTTGAATGCGACGAATATCCAGCCGCACGGAGGCGTAGAACTTGAGGGCGTTGCCGCCGGTGGTGGTTTCGGGGTTGCCGTAGGAAATGCCGATTTTTTGCCGCAGCTGGTTAAGAAAAATTACCGTACACTGCGACTTACCGATGCTGCCGGTAATTTTGCGCAGCGCCTGGCTCATCAGCCGGGCCTGGAGACCCACGTGGGCATCGCCCATTTCCCCTTCGATTTCGGCCCTCGGCACCAGGGCCGCCACCGAGTCAATCACCACAATGTCAACTGCCGCCGACCGCACCAGCTGGTCGACCACCTCCAGCCCCATTTCGCCGGTATCGGGCTGGGATACCAGCAGCTCGTCGATGTTCACCCCCAGCGCTTTAGCATAGACCGGGTCGAGGGCGTGCTCGGCATCCACAAAGGCGGCTACTCCGCCGGCCTTTTGCACTTCGGCCAGGGCGTGGAGGGCCACGGTGGTTTTTCCCGAGCTTTCCGGGCCGTAGATTTCAATTACTCGGCCCTTGGGCAGCCCGCCTCCTAGAGCCAAATCTAAGGTGAGTGCCCCGGTGGGGATGGTCTCAACCTGCATGCGACTGGCTTCCCCCAGCCGCATGATCGCCCCCTTACCAAAGTTGCGCTCAATTTGGTTGAGCACCAGGGAGAGGGCCTTTTGCTTTTCGGTCACGTCATTTTTAGAGGCCATGGCTGCCAAGGGATAAACGGGTTGGCGAAGGGTAATGGGTGCTAATCAATCCTGCCCAAGTCCAGAAGTGTAATCGTTTTGGGAAAAAAGCTCCAGCCCTACCATCAACCCGTTAGGCTGGGAGCTTGGTTTTCCTGACCCATTATAGTACACTTGAACCAAGCTTGAACAGCCCCCTGACGGCATCATTTTAAGAGGGTCACCGATGAATAGCGATCGTTTGATTCATGTTTCGGTGTTCCCCGGCTGGATTGTGGGAGTCACCTATCGCCGGGGAGAAGGGTACCGCTGCTGGGTAGTCAACCCCGAGCTGACGGTGCTGAATGACGGTGAAATCTACGCTAGCGGTGAGGACGCGATCGCCGCTGGTCGTCTGTTTATTCATCACTCCACTGGGGCCGAACCCGATCGCGGTGGACGATGATCTAAACCAGTACACGACATCAGTACACGACGGCGGCAGTCTTCCTACCCTTGGGAGGGTTTCCTACCGTGAGCCTTTTACCCTACACCTCAGTCATCGCTAATGGTGGTATGTTTACGCCGCAGTCTACTAGCTCATTGAGTAACGCCCAACCCCAAGAATAGAGATGGCCCGACCCATAGGACGGGTGAGACTGGCGCCATCGATCCGCCGAGAGCCTAGCCGCCCGCAGGCTATTTTACCTGCCAAAGGGCTGATTTTCCCCGCCTTAGCGGGAAAATGTTACGACCTATACCAACATTATGGTAGCGTTAAAGGCTAGGCGCAAGTTGTGCCTATGTTCAGAAGCCTGGGTTTTACTTGGCCTCGTCACTGAGCAAGTCCAAGCGGCGGGTCATCCAGCTTCCTTACGCAAATCATCGACTTGCCGTCAGCTCCCTTTAAGGGTGGGCTGAAGATGTTTTGCGGGTTGATTTCAGCACGCGCATACATGACATTACTTGGATTAATCTGGGCGGTCTCTCTACCCAACCAACACCTGAATGTCGACGCTGGATCGCGGTTTTCGCTGTCCCCGGCTAACCCCTATGCGGTCAGTTACTCTGCCCGCGTAGGCGAACCGCCTGACGAGACTCAGAACTCATCTTTGCGATCGCCGCTGTCGTCATACTATCGCCCGCGCCAGCCGGGAGGAGTATCCCAAAGCCTTCAGGTGAAAGGATTTAAGCCCCAGTTCGCCGACCAGCCTGGCCCCATGGTGAACTGGCATCATTGGCTTAACACCGCCGCTGTTGCGGTCGTTCCAGAGGCGGCCGTTTCTAAAGATGTCGCTCAGGATGGGAGTGCCGAGGGGCCAACTCCCTGCCCGGCCTATAGCCGCTACCTGGCTCCCGACCTGATGGATCAAGCCGCCGACCTGTTCACCATCCAGGTTAATGACGTCATGATCGGTCAGGTTAGTTCCAAGTCGGTGGCCGATCGGGTGGCCAGTCAAATTCGCCAGGTTATACCCGCCATCGAGGCTGACCCCGCTGGCCTCAAGCCTCGCATTGGGGCCAGCGGAGCGGCGGCTCAGCTTAAAGGGCGCACCGTCTTTACTCTGCCTGAAACCGCTGCCGGGCCTGGAGAGGAGAATGACGCCCTAGTGGCGACCCAGTGGGTCAATAATCTCCGGCGGGCGTTTGATGCGCCCCCCCTCGACCCCAGCCAGGTGCAAATGGTGGCCTACGGCCTGGGGGAAACCCCCCAAACCTTTGGCGGCACAGCCTCCTGGTATGGGCCCTATTTCCACGGGCGCCAAACCGCCACCGGGGAAACCTTTAACCAAAATCACCTGACCGCCGCCCACAAGTCGTTACCGTTCGGGACGTTTCTAAAGGTGCGCAATCTGCTCAACGGCAAAACTGTAGTCGTGCGCATCAACGACCGAGGACCATACATGGGGGAGCGGTCGCTAGATTTATCCTACGCCGCCGCCCAGTGCTTGGGGAGCGAAGCTACTGGCGTGATTCCCTATGAGGCTACGGTGCTGGGGCCAGGGGTGCCTCAGCAGTGGCGGGCGGAAGTGGTAACGGCGCTGCGATAAAGCTAAAACAGCAAGCCCATGGCCAAAGTGGCCATGGGCTTGCTGAGTGGACTGATTGGATGCCTACCAGCTGCGGGTGGGAGCCAGGGCGTGGCCGCGAATCAGGCTACCCACGGTTTTGGCCGTAATTTTGAGCTGCACCACGGGGTTGGCAGGTACTACGGTCTTGTATAGGTAGCTGTCGAAGGTCAGCTTTTGTACGTCGATGTCGGAGCACATTTCCACGAAGGCTTCGCGGGTGGCGTCAGACCGATAGAAGACGGTTTGCAGCAGATCTAGCACCTTGTAGGTCATGCCGTACTGCTTGTCCCAGCGCTTCAGGTAGAGCTTGAGGTCGTCTTCGGTGGGAATGCGCTGGCCGCTGTTGGAGCGCTCCACGATGGTTTCGGCGCACATGCGGGCGGATTTAGCCGCGAAGTAAATGCCTTCTCCGGACGACTTGGTGACGGTGCCGGCGGCATCGCCCACCAGGGCTACCCGGCCTACTACCCGGCGAGGGCGGGGATGTTCAGGGATGGGGTGGGCCTCAACCTTAATGATTTCGCCCCCCTCCAGACGCTTGGCGGCGCGGGCCCGAATGCCCGCCTGGAGACTCTTGATTTTGGCCTGGTTGACCCGCATGGTGCCGGTACCCACGGCCACATGGTCATACTTGGGGAAGACCCAGGCATAAAAGTCGGGGGAAACATCATTGCCCACGTACATTTCGGCCAGATCTTCGTAGTAGGCCATTTTGTCGGCGGGGAGGCGAATGCGCTCCTGGAAGGCGATCGCGTAGTTGTAATCCCCCGCTTTAATGGCCTTGGCCACGCGGGAGTTGGCCCCGTCGGCCCCGATCACCAGGTCTACCTGGAGGGATTTACTCTCTCCCACCAGCCCGTCTTCGCTGTGGGCGGTGTAGTGCAGGGTGTAGGGGGCGCGGTCGGAGGTGGGAATATCAATCGTGTGGACGGTACCGTTGATCAACTGGGCGCCGTGCTGGGCGGCGCGATCGCGCAAAAACCCGTCCAGCACTTCCCGACGGCACATGCCGATGTATTCATCGTCGCTGAGGGTGCTGCCGATGTTGACCTCGACGTTAGAGGGCGAGATCATTTTCATCTTGCGCACCCGGCGGTCGATGATGTGGGGCGGCAAGTCAAACTCGTCCACCATGCAGAGGGGAATGGCCCCACCGCAGGGCTTGGCGTTGTCTAGCTTGCGCTCAAATAGATAAGTTTCAATACCGGCTTTGACTAGCGTTTCAGCCGCCGAGGAGCCCGCTGGCCCCGATCCTACCACTGCTACCCGAAGTACCAAGGATATATCTCCTATCCACTATGAAGCTACGAGGGGCATCGTATCACGCTAATTTCGGCATTTCGAGCCATTTCAGGGGGTTGTAACCGGATTGAAATACTCATTTACATTGCGACATTGAGATCGGGTCGTAGTCTATTCCCTGGCCAGAGGTTTTTCTATACGGGCTTTTCCGGGGGAGCAACGACGTTGGTACAGGAGAGCTAGATCCCAGGGGTTTGAAATAAATAGCCGCGTTTTAGCCTCAGTAGATCGAAAACGATGCGCCTAGCCGCAGCATTGCCCTCACCCCAAACCCCTCTCCCAAGCTTGGAAGAGAGGCTTTGAGCCGTTCTGGCCCCCCTTCTGCCAGGTTGGGCTACTTAGTACACATAAGTCATCTAGTAGAGCGCGGCGTAAATATGTATACCATTAGCGATGACTGAGGTGTCGGGTACAAGGCTCACGGTTCACGGTAGGGCATAGAGAGACTTCCGCCGTCGTGTACTAGTGACGAAAAATCCCTTGACTGGCCCCCAAAGTCCCTCAGTTCTGGGGGACTTTGAACTCCGGTTCCCCCGGGAATCGGGGGGCTAGGGGAGCGAAATCCAGCGTTCGAGCTTTATTCAAAAGATGTGTGTACTTAGTAGCCACGCTTGGGGGAGGGCAATCAGCTGAATGATTTATTCCCTGGAATGCTCTTAGAAACCGATCAAGACCACTTGCAGACGAATGTCGTGGCGATCGCCGTGGCCAATGTTGCCCCCTTTCGCTCTCTCTTGGCCCAGGGGCCTGCAAGTATTCATCCCCAGGATGGTCGGTTGGATATTACAGTGGTCAAACCGAGTACCTATTCGGGGATGGCTAGAGCTATTTACGATTTGGTATGCTCCTGGGTGAGGAACAGGTCAGTCCACAGTGATGCCGTCCAGTGTTTGCGTTCTAGCACCCTTAAGATTCTTGCAGACCCGCCGCAAAAAGTGATGCTTGATGGCGACTTAGCGGGAACTACTGCGGTAGACATTCATTACATTCCCGCTGGGCTTTTAATTTATTGCCCAGCCTAGTGCAGCGTCAAGACTAAAAATTAGGGTTGACGATCTCCAAAAGCTCTGCATAGTGGCGCTTTCGAGCAGTAGCAACCCTAAAATTAAGAGCTGACAGAGCACTAGGGGCGATCAGTCGGATTCCTCGCCCCTCCCTAGAGATATTTTGGAAAAGAGTTAAAGACCACGTTGGCCCGTTCGGGGTCACGACATTCGTGCTGAGTACACCTCAAACCACAGAGCAGTGGTGCCAACTGCCAGCGGGGCCAGCAGCGCCAGGGTAAGGGTGGGGGCGTAGCGGCCAAACTGCTCAAACCCCAGGGCAAACAGCAGCGGGCCAAAGGCGGTGCCCGCGACCATGAGGGTGGTGGCAAAGCCGCTGATGCTGCCCAGGTGCGATCGCCCAAAGTAGTAGGCATAGACCCCTGCCTGCAACACCCTGTTGCTGCCCTGCATGAGGCCCAGCACCACGCCGTAGGTCAGCATTAGCTCAGGGCTGTTGACCCGTACCGCCAGCAGCAGGGACCCACAGAGCAGACCCAGCATGGCGCAGAGCAAAAACCGGGGCGAGATCCGATCAAGCAGCAGCCCAATGGGCAGAATGGTGACGGCGACCAGCCCCCCCAGGGCGGCATAGGCCCAGCGCCAGCCAAAGGCGGCCATCAGCCGCTCGATCAGCAGCGGAAAAGCCCCAATGCCGACGGCAAAGCCAATGCCCGACAGGCCGAGGGCCAGCCCCCGCCGCTGCACAAACCACAGGTTGATGGCATTGATTTGATACTAACCAGACCCAGCGCCCCCTGGCCCAGCCCGTGAATGGCCACAAACCCCAGCCCCAGGGCGATTGGCCCCCGAACCTGGCCCATGCCCAGGCAGGCGAGGGCAAAGAGAGCCGCGATCGCCCCTACCGCCACCCGTGGCCCCCGCCGGTCGATAAATCGCCCCACAAATAGCAGGATGAGCGACCCGCTGAGGGTGCCGAGCAGGTAGAGCAGCGACACCGTCGATCGTATTAGCCCCAGATCAGTGATGATCGAATCAAGAAACACCGACACCCCAATGGTTTGGTCGGGGGTGGTCATCAGCTGGCCCAGGGTGCCAGCGGCCAGCACCAGCCAGCCGTAGTACACCGGGGAAGCTGCAATCAGACGACTTTGCTGAATCGGCGATTGTTGAGAATTCACAATGGAGCCTGTCCTAAGGGGTAGAGAACTGCTGCTCCCGCCGAGTTAAACCTCCACCTCAAGATCTTGGGGAACCACGAGGTCGGTGGCCGGGAACAGTTTTTGCTGTGAAATCGCCAGGCCCTTATTGAGGGCCAGCAGGCGATCGTCCATCCAGTGATCCTTAGGAATAATCCCGGCAATGCCCAGCTTTTCTAGCCGACCCTTGACCTTGGTGTTAGCTCCGATCACCCTAACTTCTCGACCTTCATCAATGGCTTCTTCAATGGCATTTTCAATCGCCAGCGCCGAGGTAACCCCTAAAACCGGCACTTCACTGAGGTCAACAATCAGCACATCGTAGTTGGAGATCGCATTGTGCTCCGCGAAATCGCCTTGGCCACCCCAAAAATCATCGGCCCGCTGAGGTGAAACAGCAGCACCCGACCGTTGGCCGCACCCAGCGCCGCCTTCTCTTCGGGGTTCAGCACAATCTGGTCGTCGTCGGACGACGGCGGCAGTGAGGCCGCCCAGCACATCCCCTTTGGTATTGCGAAAATTGATGCGATTTGTGATCGCCATGGGCTGTGATCCTTGTTGTGTGTGGAAAAGCTTGAACGGGCAAGACGTGAACGGAGCAACGCTAGCGGTAGAGCAGCACCGGAATTTGGCTGCTGCGGAGCAGCTGTACGGTGGTGCTGCCGATCACCAGGTGGCGCATGCGGCGGTGGCCATAGGCTCCCATCATCAGCAGGCTGATGTTGTGGTCGTCGATGTAGCGGGCGATCGCCTTCTCCGGTTCCCCAACCTGCAAACTCGCGTGAGGAGTCACCCCCGCCTCTTGCAGCACCGCCTCAGCCTCGGCCAGACACCGGATTTTCTCAGGATCAGACTCTGACCCCGCCACCGTCAGCAGGTGAATCTCTAGCTCTCGCAGGCAGGGAGAATTGGCCAGGAACCGCAGCAGCTTGTGGCCGGTGGGGCTGCCGTCATAGGCCACCAGCAATCGCTCCATCGGCAAAACATTTTGAGGTGTCACCAGGCAGGGCTTGTGGCTGCTACGCACAATGCGGTCTACGTTGGCCCCCAGGTGGCCCGAGGCAAAGTCGGCGGCTTCTCCCCGCTTGCCGAGAATGATCAGGTCGGCATCGGTTTCGAGATTTTCTAGGCAGTCCACCAAAAAGCCGGTCTTGTGGATCAGTTTGATGGTGGTGGCCCCGTGGGCGGAGATCGCCGCTTCGGCATCGGCCAAAATCAGCTTGGTCTTCTGAAGGTTGAGCTTGGCCCGCTCGTGCTCAACCTCCACCAGCTTTTTCAGCAGGCTTTCAGCGGCCCCCAGACCAATACTGCCGCTGAGGTTGCTGGCTTCAGCGGTGGCCTGCCCGCGCGAGTCGGTGACGTAGAGCACGTCTACGCTGGCCTCCAGGCCCTGGGCAAACCAGGCCGCGTAGGGGTAGCTGCTCTGGGCAAAGGCCGAGCCATCGGTACAGAGTAGAATGCGTTTCATTGAGGGATTACTCCTGCACATTGGTAGGACGGCTGTGGGTGGCCAGCTTGTTGACCAGGGTGGCGCTGGCTTCGTTGAGGCCCACCACCTCTACCTCAGCCCCGGCCCGGCGAAATTTGTTGACAATCTTGTCGAGGGCGGCGACGGCCCCTTGATCCCACAGGTGGGCATGGGTGAGGTCGATGGTGATGCGATCGACAAACTCGTCAAAGTCAAAGGCCTCTAAAAATTCTTCGATCGAGACAAAGAAAATTTGCCCTGACACGCTGTAGACGCGGTGGCTACCGTCGGCGCACAGCACCTTATCGACAAACACCAGCCGGGCAATCTTGCGGCTGAAAAACACTGTGCTCATGACAATGCCCGTGGCCACCCCGAGGGCAAAGTTACGGGTGAAGATGGTCACCAGCATGGTGGTCAGCATGACCGCCGTCTCGGTGCGAGGAATTTTGGCTATGTCGCGAAACGAGGCCCAGCGGAAGGTGCCGATGGAGACCATGATCATCACCGCTACCAGGGCCGCCATGGGCATCTGCTGCACCCACTGACTCAGTACCAGAATGGCAAACAGCAAGAAGACCCCAGACGTTAGGGTCGAGAGCCGCCCGCGTCCCCCCGACTGGACGTTGATCACCGATTGGCCAATCATGCCGCAGCCCGCCATGCCGCCAAAAAAGCTGGTAAGAATGTTGGCGACCCCCTGGCCCTTGGCCTCGCGGTTTTTGTCGCTGGTGGTGTCGGTCAGCTCGTCTACAAGCGACGCGGTCAGAAATGAGGCCAGCAGCCCTACCACGGCCATGGTCAATGCCGTGGGCAGCACAATTAGCAAGGTTTCGAGGGTCAACGGCACCTGGGGAAGGGCAAAGATAGGCAGCGCCGTGGGTAGCTCGCCCATGTCGCCCACGGTGGGCACGTCGATACCGAAGGCGATCGCCGCCACCGTCATCACAAACAGCGCCACCAGGGGCGAGGGCACCGCCGTGGTAAAGCGCGGCAAGATGTAGATAATCGCCAAGGATAGGGCCACCATCACATAGACCGCCGGGGGTACATTGGTGAGCTGGGGCAGCTGCGACAAGAAAATCAGCACCGCCAGGGCGTTGATGTAGCCCACCATCACGGCGCGGGGCACGTAGCGCAT
>DAIUJR010000106.1:0-15648 GCA_036848635.1 Nodosilinea sp. CTOTU7336 | reverse complement strand
CCGGCAACACCTTACTCACCAACCAACCTGTGGTTGAGCTCAGCTAGGGGGATACCTTTAATTCAGCAACACCAAATATTTAGCTTCCCAAACCGATCAAGGGTGGCATCTACGGCGGCCTGGCAGGCGTCAAAGTTGCGCACATCAAACTTCAGGCTCAGGTGCCAATACCGGCAACGGAACCTCCATCGACCCGGTAGTTGGCTCCTACCACAAAGCTCGACTGCTGGGAGCACAAAAACGCAATCACGGCGGCCACTTCCTGGGCCTGGCCCCGGCGCCGCAGCTCTAGATGGGGTCGCTCTTCTTTGAGGAAAGACGCGATCGCGGCGTCGAAGCTCACCCCCTTTTCCTGGGCCCGCTTTTCCATCATGGCGTCGGTCATGGGGGTGGCAATGAAGGCGGGGGCTACTGAGTTCACCAGCACACCATCCTTGGCGTAGGCCTTAGACAGGTTTTTGGCCAGGTTTAGCACCCCGGCCTTAGCGGCGCAGTAGGGCATTTCGTCGATGTAGGGCTGCACCGCATCCTCCGAGGCGATCAGCACCACCCGCCCCCAGCCCGACCGGCGCATGAGGGGAATAAAGACACGGCACACCCGCACGGCCCCCATCAGATCCACCTCCAGGGCCTCGTGCCAGGCGTCGTCGCCGATGTCTAAAAACTCACCGGTAGCCCCGGTAATGCCCGCGCAGTTGACTAAAATATCAACAGTACCAAAGCGGTCAACAATTTTTTGCTTGGCGGCTTCCACCGATTTTAGGTCGCGTAGGTCGGCCTGCACCGGCATGGCTTCGCCGACGGTTTGCACCTCTTCGACGGTGGCCTTAAGCTGGTCGGTGGTTTGATCGAGCAGGGCAATCTTAACGCCCTCATCGGCTAGCAGCTTGGCGGTAGCCCGGCCCATGCCCGAATCGCCGCCGGTAATCACCGCTACTTTTCCCTTGATTCCAAATTCCATAGTGGCACCGTACGTTAATTTATGGGTTTGGCAAGAATATTAGGCAATACGGCGGCCAAAGCTATCTATCGACTAGCAGAGTTTGGGCTGGTCCTTCAGGGCAGCGGTCTTGATTCGGCGCCTGGCGATCAAGCGGCTTGCCCCCTCGGGTCGGTGCCGACGCTGGTTCAGCGGCGGGGGCACATAGCGTCTATAGCCCTAGCCCGATCGCTAAAGCTCGGCTGATGCCAGCGACCAAAAGCCCCCACCAGGGGGTAACCGGCCTAGCGCCGGGCCAGAAACAGCCCGCTCTCAGAGCACACTCCGGCCATGGGTTGATCCCACTGGTCTTTAGGCAGGCTGGGCAGGCGAGCATACTCAAAGACAACCCCTACGGTCGGCACGTTCTGCCACTGGGCCTGGCTCAGCATGCGGTCGTAGTAGCCGCCGCCGTAGCCCAGGCGGTAGCCCCGCACGTCGCAGGCCACCGCCGGTACCAGAATCAAATCCACCAGGCTGAGATCCGCCAGGGGCGAGCGGGGATGAGGTTCGAGGATGCCGTGGGTGCCTTTTTGCAAGGGCCACTGGGTCTGGGCCGACCAGTAATGCCAGTGCATGTGTTGCCCGACGCAGCGGGGCAGACCCCAGTGGCCGTGGTGCTGGGTCAGGGGGCTGAGGTCGGGCTCGTGGCGAAAGCTGGTGTAGGCCAAAACCACCCGGCAGCGGCGAAAATACTCCCAGCCCAGCAGGTGGGTGCAGATGCGATCGCTCTTTTGCCGCCACACCTGGGGGGGAATGCTTTGGCGGGCGTTGATCAGGCGGCGGCGCAGGTCAGCTTTAGCCTCACGGTTGAGGTCGGACTGGGAGGGGGTGAGGTCAATCACAGGGGCAGAATAAAAAATTTAAAAATAAAGCAGCAGGTTAAGGCCAGGAATGGTGCGCGAGAGCGTCCAGAGCAGCAGCGCGGCGTAGAGTAACCCCAACCCCCATTGATACCACACCAAGGCGGTAATCAATCCGGGAACATACTGATCTCGCAGCCGAATATCGTTGAACCCAAACTTAAGCCAGTTGTTGAGGCTAAAGTCCAGGTAGTTGAGCCAGTTCCAGCGGCGGTCGAGGAGAATGGGGCTGTAGCGATCGCGGTAAAACGGAAACTTCGGAATCACCGGCAGCCGCGCAATCAGCAGCCGCAGCTGGCGCAGGCTACCGTCTTCCACCAGGTAGCTCTGATCCATCAGGTCATGGAAGCGCCCCCGCTGAAGCAGCCGCCCAATCAGCAGCAGAGGCACAGGCAGGATCAACAGCCCCACCGAAACCAGGGTCAGCACCGGATAGTCGGCCAGCCGCAGCAGATTGCTCAGCCCGGCCAGCAGCAGCAATCCGCCGCTGCCCGCCAGCCACAGCCCCTCCTCCAGGGGCGGTAGAATCGGGGTGGGCACGCGGCGACGGTAGCGATCCACAAACCAAAACATCAGCGCAAAGGTGGGAATCGCCACCAGCCCCACCCCAAACACCAGCCCAAAGCTGGTGCCGTAGTGGCTGAGCACCACCAGCACCCCAACCCCCAACCAGCGCAGGGCCAGACTAACCCGACCAAGCGCGGAAAACGAGTTGCGGGCGAGGATGCGATCCCGTGCTTTGACGTAGGCGGCCAGGTCTACTCCCGGCACGTTTAGCACGTCGTCAATGCTAAAAAAGGGCTGATTCTGCCGCCGATTGATAATAGCGCTGGCCTGGGCCTCGGTAAACCCCGCCCGCACCAGGGTGGTCAGCGGAGCGGTGTTGAGGTTGGCCCCCAGCAGCCGTCGCTGCCAGTCTTTGAGCCGCAGCCGTTCGGCGGTGTAGGCGATGTGGTTGGCGTCGCTAATCTGCTCTAGCCCGCGAAAGTTGCGCTCCAGGTTGCGCAGCAGGGTTTCGTTACCCCGCAGCTGCGGCACCGAAAAGACCTGGCCAATGCGGCCGGGGGTGCCTAGAATTCGGGTTTTCTCAACGCTAAACTCCAGCCCCGCCACGTTGACATAGGCCGGGGGCTGAAACAGGGCATCGCCAAAGTCTACGTCCCCTTCCACCTGGGCGTTACGAAGGTTCACCGGCTCACTAAACCGGGCCTGGCGCAAAATTAGCGGGGCATCGAACCGGGCTTCGGTAAAAAACAGCGCCTTCGCAAAGGAGTCGCGCAAAAAAAAGGCCGCCCCCTGCCACAGGGTACCGGCAAAGTCGGCGGTGCCCCGCCACTGGATGCGGCTAAAGTTGAGTTCTCCCGCTAGCTGGCAGCGGCTAAAGTTGGCCTCAGCCCTAAACTCGGCCCCCTGAAAATTGGCCCCATCGCGAAACCGGCTCTGGGCAAAGCGAACGGGCTGAAAAAAGATCGCGCTTTTAGCCTTCACCCCCTGGCGAAAATCCGCCCCGGAAATATTAACCGTCTGGTTGAAGCGGGATCCAGAAAGGTAAAGCTCCTGGTCAAACACCGCCCCTTGGGTGAGGATGCGGCCCAGGAAAAAGGTATCGCCCCCTAATACCGGCCCCCCAAACCGGGTTTGCAGAGCAATCAGTGGGCCTTTGACCAGGTAAATCTGTTGGGCTGCTCCCTGGGTCTGAATCAGCAGCGACTGGGATAGACGACTCAGCTGCAGCAGCCGCTGGCGATCGCGCTTCAGCTGCCCCTGCCCATCCTCATCGAGCAAGGCGGCTAGGGTATCGCCGTAGAGAGGTTCCCGCTGGCCCAGCCGCTGCAGGTCAAACTCCCCCTGAACGATGGCATAGCTCAGATCTAGGGCCGGGGCGGTGGCGGCCTTTTGCAGCCCGTTACTGAGCAGCCGGTAAAATGGATCCCGCAGGGGGCTATCGGCCCGCAGGTCAACGGTGAAATTGCGCAGGTCAATGACCGGGCTGCCATCCCGCGAGATCGGAGCCCCCAACTGCTGGCGCAAAATCTCTACCGTTAGCGGCGGATGGCTCTCTACAGCTGCCGTCGCCGCCGCCACCCCCTGGGCCGGAACCATTACCAACCCGACCCCCAGTAGGGCTGACCACAGCCAAATTATCCATCCACCGGGCACCCTGGCCACTCCTAATCATGAGGGATTCGCTGTGTGTAACGATATCCTGGAATTAGCCACTTTTGCTATTTCCCATGCCCCCCTCCCCCCTCCCCTGGCCCGACCTGGCCGCCCTCGCCCCCTTCGATCCTCCCGATACCGTCCACGGCCCGACCAATGCCCAGGCCCGACTGCGTCTGTTTGACCAGCCTGAAGCTCATGGGCGGGTTACCCTCTACCGCGACAATCACGCCTGGTGCCCCTACTGCCAAAAGGTCTGGCTGTGGCTAGAGGAAAAGCAAATTCCCTACCGGATCGAAAAAGTCACCATGTTTTGCTACGGCGAAAAAGAGGCCTGGTACAAGCGCAAGGTACCTTCAGGGATGCTGCCCGCCCTGGAGCTAGACGGGCGGATGATTACCGAAAGTGACGACATTTTGCTGGCCCTGGAACAGGCCTTTGGCCCCCTGGGAGCGGGCATGAGCGATCCCCAGGTGATTCCCCTGCGGCAGCTAGAGCGGCTGTTGTTTCGGGCCTGGTGCCTGTGGCTGTGCTACCCGGCCCGCTCACCCCGCGACGACCAGCGCGCCCGCGACCAGTTTGTGGGGGTGGTGGCCCAGGTCGAAGCGGCCCTAGCCAGCACCCCCGGCCCCTACTTTCTGGCGGAATTTGGCACCGCCGACGTGGTTTTTACCCCCTATGTCGAGCGCATGAACGCCAGCCTTTATTACTACAAGGGGTATTCCCTCAGGGAAGATAACCCTCGCCTCTCGGCCTGGTTTGATGCCATGGAGAGCCGCCCCACCTATCGCGGCACCCAGAGCGACTTCCATACCCATGCCCACGACCTGCCGCCCCAGATGGGGGGCTGCTACGCCAACGCTGAACCCCAGACCCAGCAAAACCAGGCCCAGGTGGATACCGGCCCCTGGCTGGGCCTGCCCGATGTCACCTATCCAGAGCCCGCCACCGCCCGGGCCGAAGCGCTGCACCGGGTAATGAAACATCGCGACAATATTATTCGGGTCAATCCGGCGGCAGACCAACGTTTCGACGAGGCTCTGCGCTGTGCCCTCACCTACCTAATCACCGGCGCAGACTGCCCGCCGCCGCCGGGGACGGAGGTGGGGCTGCGGTACCTGCGCGATCGCGTCAACGTGCCCCGCGATATGTCGATCTACGCCGCCAAGCATCTGCGGGAAGCCCTAGAACACACCGCCGCCCTGGCCGGGGAGGGCCAACCCGCGCCACTGCCCACCAACCATCGACGCGATCAGGATCCGGCAAACTTCGTTAGAGGTTAGGACATGGTTGATTCAAAAGGTGCTCTTCACGGGCGGGCGGGCGGGGTAATGAGCGATGACTAATCGCTTTCGTACCCCCGGCTATCAGCCCCTGCGCAAACTTCGGGTGATTCTGTCGGGGCTTCACCTTGCGGTAGTCACCGACTTTAGCGTGGCCTACAAGGTAATTTTGTCGGTGCCGGTTTTAGGGATTGCTTTTTTTCTGCGGCAGTGGGTTGATTTCAGCCTGATTCTGTTAGCCATGGGGCTGATGCTGATCTCCGAGTTGTTTAACAGCGCCATCGAAGTGTTGTGCGACGTGGTGGAGCCCAATCACCATGAGGGTATCCGAGCCACTAAGGATATTGCGGCCGCCGCCGCGGGGCTGAGTATCGTGATCTGGGCCGCTATCTTAACGGTCGAGTGCTTTCGTCTGTTTAGGTCGCAGTAAACTAAAGATTTTACCAGGCTAACCCGACGGAACTGGGCTCCATCCCTACTAATTAGGAAAATCAAACAGATTCTGGCTGTCTAACACCAAATTCTGCTTGGTTACCCCCGATTCGATCGGGCGAATGCCGTCAAGCCTCTGACTAGGCTGCGCCCACGCCCCTACGGTTTGGCCTGGGGGGAATCGGGGCTATCCGCCTCGGACTTGGTATGAGTTCCCCTAGGTACCCCCTGATGGAGGAGAGCAAGGGGGAGTCTGCAGGGCTACTTCATTCTCAACTACAGCTTTTTGTGCATCAACGAGGATACATAATTTCGAGCTTCTAGGCTGTGGGCTTACGATGGCTGAAAGCCTAGAAACCCGTTACTCACATCTAGAATGAAATGACTCTGGGTTGAACTTCCAGGGCGCGTATAGTGTAAGTGTACGTTACAACTTGCGGGGAATGGTTCTAGGTGGGGAAGAGAGGAGGAGGTGCTCCTTAAATCCCCTGATCATTGCGACTCAAGCATGCTAAGCCGCAATGACTAGACCCATTGTAGTTCTGGCCTTCGGTTCAGCACCCTCACGGGACGCTAGGCGAGTTCCCGTTTTCTTTACCGAATGTGAACTCAAATGACTTACGAATTTACGCTTCCCGTGCGCAACCAAGAGCTGGTGCGCTTGATCGCCATTGGCGACTACGGGGCCGTGCGCGACACCATCCATCAATTGGGGGCAATCGGCTACGCCGACCCAGACCGCTGGTCGAGACTCATCCCCACCGGGCGCAACGGCGAATACCTCGCCATCTACACCCGCTGCCATGCCCCAGCGGCAGACTAGGCTACCATCTGGGGCATAGCTTCGCCAAAACCGTAGGTTGCAGCGGGGCTATCTACCCAAGTCGAAGTACCCTACCCACTGGACACCTCTTTCAGTCGGGGGTGGGGCTTCTTCTTGGCACCTTTACTGAGGGCGCTGAATGATGGTTTCCATCACCCGTCGTTTGTTGGGGTCAACCCCAAAGACGCGCACATAGTTGCCCTGGTTGCCGCTGAGACAGGCTTCTAAATGGCTGATAGCCTCATCGGTGTTGGCCGCCTGAATGGAGCTACAGCTTTTCCAAGAGCCGGTGCTAAACCGCCAGGGTTCCACATATTCCACCCCGATGCGGTAGCCCTGGGCTACCAAACTTTGCACCTGCTGCGCCACATCGGCAGGAAGCTGGGTGCCAACTCCGTTTGACGAAGCCGGTGCAGAGGCTGTTGAAGGCTCTGGGGCCGACGATGCCCCATTTGAACCGGTGTCTTGGGTTCGACTGGGCTCACTCCCCATCGCTCTTGCCTCGGGTGCGAATCAGGTCGGCGGCCTCGCGGTAGCGCAACCGAATTAGCCGGGCCGGGTCGCCTGCATCGGGGCTCTCTAACTCGCCCGCTGAGATATGCACGACCTCAACGCCCATTTTTGGGTAGACCAGCTCGCACTGGAAGGTTTTACCTTCCCCCTTGCGACCATGAACCCCCAAGATGAGCGGCACTTTGACCTTGGGCAGGTCGATGTAGTTTTTGGTGATGTGCACCGCCAGCTTTTTCAGAAAACGTGGCGCAATGTAAAACGTCATAGAATGACTCCTGAGAAGTAGGGCTCTAGGAGGCCAGCCCTTTTCCGGTTAAGCGCGGGCAGCGAATATGTTGATACAGATCAATCTTTAGGCAGAGTGCTTTTTGGCCAAGTAGAGCTACCATGAGGTAAATGTCTACGGCTAATGAAGATTTACGGCGGCAGTCGAACCTGCAGCTAGCCTTTATCTCAGGTTACGGGGGCTTACGGTAGCGTGAAGGGGGCTACCGCAGACAACTGATTTAGAGCCTTGGCTTGGAGACATCGTTGACGCTTTGCTGCGATTAAGGTTTATCTATAGTTAGATTAAACTATTCTAGGAAAGTCTTGAAGCCTATTATTTAATTTGTATCTTCTAATAGTTAGTGATACGGGCTAATGTTAAGTGAAATAATACAAGTGAACTCGGTCAGTATGGCACTCAAGTCAAAGATTTTCTGTTGTCCCCCATAGGCAAGCGCTATATCTAGAATAAGTCTAGGCTTTGGTTCTTAGGGCTTAATCAAAAAGCTGATCGCAATCCGAATTGATTCGTGTAGGTAGGACGGGCATCTTGCCCGTGCAGACGAGATGTCGGCTCCACGGGATTTCACGATTCACGCAGGATCGCTATATTTGCGTAGCAGAAGCAGCTTTTCGCTGAATATTGTAATTTTCACTTGACCTTAAGCTTAGCAAGGCGCTTCTTCTGAGAGCCTGGGCTGACATTTTGGTTGGAAATATTTACTGAGGGTTGGCAGTTAATAAAACATGAGTTGCACAACAAATTTCTTGCGCGACATTTGGTACTACGGTTTGTCGAGCAAAGCTTTGAAGCCAGGGCAAACCATGGCCAAAACCTTCTTAAATGAACCCATGCTGTTTGGCCGCACCACAGCGGGTGAGGTGTTTGCCATAGAGAACCGCTGCCCCCACCGCTCAATTCCGCTAGATCGGGGGAAGTTTGATGGCAAAGAGGTCAGCTGTGGCTACCACGGCTGGCGGTTTGACATCGCGGGGCGCTGCACGGCTATTCCCTCGCTGAAGGATTGCCCAGAGCATGATCTGAAGAATTTTTGCGTTCGGTCTTACCCGGTGCAAGAGGCTGACGGCAATATTTGGTTCTATGCGGCCTCAGACCCGCGATCGCAGGCCGCGCCCAAGATTGATATTCCCAAGGTGTGGGGCGGCAACGACCGCGACTACCAGCTGATTACCCAGCTGCCCTTCGACTGTGGGGTAGACCCGGCGGTGGTGCTGCTGGTTGATCCAGCCCATATTCCTTTCGTGCACGACGCCTGGTGGTGGGCGTCTCAGCCAGAACTGACCGAAGAGGTCAAAACCTTTGACCCCAGCCACTACGGCTTCACCATGCGGCGACATCGGCTGCTAGATGGCAACTTTTTCTACCGCCTGCTGGGCAAAGCGCCCCAGGTAGAAATTTCGTTTTACCTGCCCGGCATTCGGGTCGAGCGGATTACTTCACTGAAACACATGGTATGCAACGTGACGATGGTGACCCCCGTGACCGAGACCCACACCGAGGTGACCAACCTGCTCTATACCACCTTTGGCTGGGTTCCGCTGATTAGGCCAATATTCTCGTTGCTGGCTAACCAGTTCTTAAACCAAGATCGAGCGGTGATTCAAGAGCCAGAGCACCCGTGGCCATCGTCTAGGGCAGAAATTTTTATCAAAGATGCCGACACTCCGGTGCGGTGGTACTACCAACTCAAGCGAGAGTTTGCCCGCTCTAGGGCTGAGGGTCGCCCGTTTGTGAACCCGGTGAAGACACAGACGTTGAGCTGGTATAGCTGAAGGCGTTAGGTGTCAGGTAGTAGCTCTTATCCTGATCCGTAACGGTGGGCGTCACCGGCGGCATATAACCCTGAAGTGAAGCCAGAGGTTGCCAATCCGTCCGGTGCACGTAAAGGTTAGCTGGTGATTGGCTGGAGACGGTGCGTTCTTAGAACGCTCAGGGCAAGTGGAAAAAATTGTATCTACTGAGGAGTGCTTTTACTTATTCTTAGGGCGTTAGCGAACCTGCTTTGGAGTCATTCCAGTAATTCGCTTAAACTGTTGTGTCAAGTGACTTTGGCTAGAGAAACCAACTTGTAAGGCAATATCTGCAATCTCTAGATTCGTTTTCACCAGCATTATTTTCGCCTGTTCCACTCGCTGCTGAATCACGTATTGATGCGGCGAAATCCCCATTCCCTGTTTAAATAAACTCGCAAAGTAAGTTGGACTAATGTTGATGACGCTTGCCAGCTCTGCCAGGGATAAATCTCGGCTGAGATGGGCATGAATATAGTCAAGTACTTGCTGCGATTGAGTGCCCGTTAGGCCTCTGCTCCTGAGTTCAGTTGTTGGTACTATCTTCATGGTTTAAAAGTGGTAATTTTGCTCAAAAAAACAGGCAGGATTCAGTCATCAAAAATAGATGGCTCACCAGCGCTTACAGAAAACTTAGATATGAATTGAGATCAAAGATCGGGGAACTTAGGAAATTTCCGGAAAAGAAGACACCCCATACAAACAGACTCTCGGGCTGGATTTCCGCGCAGGCCGGAACGACGAGGTAAGTTCTTTGCTGGAAACCTCCTTAATGACTTGCAGAAACAATCGCTGCCGTCACCTCCGTCGTGTTCCAGTGTCCGGTATACCGAGTTCCATTGATAAATAAGGCTGGGGCAGTCACTACTCCACTCTGTATTCCGCCTTCGATATCTTCCTGGATGCGATCGACATGCACTTGTTTAGACAACTCTTTGAGGAACTGAGGCATGTCAAGCCCTGAGTTATTGGCGTACTCAATAAGATAACCGTTCGCTAACTCCTTTTGATGGAAAAATAAAGCATCATGCACTAACCAAAACTGCCCCTGAACGGCGGCAGCTTGAGCAGCTTGGGCGGCTCGTTGAGCATGAGGATGAATCTGTGTTTGCGGAAAATGACGGAAGATAAAACACAAATAATCATCTCCAGAAGAAGCGCTCAGTTCTTGTTTGATGACTTTAATCAGCTTGTAAACGTCCGCACTTCTAGGGTCTTGATAGTCTCCATACATCACCACCACTACCTTGGCACTCAGCACACCTTGAATCTGATCTTGGGTTGAAGGGGGTACAAATAAGGAACTTTGGCTACGGTCGTCGCTCATCTTTCTAAATCGGTATCAGCCATGAAACCTGGCAATTAACTTGCTCAATCCATTTGCATGACTGTTTGCATAAATTCAATATAGGCGATCGCCTTCAAGCCGTCGTCTACAGCAAGTTAAAATTTTTACAGTATAAATTGATAGAGCAATCATTCCACCGCAGAGTGGAAGGTTGGCTCTAACTTAAGTTTGAATCTCAATTCAACCGAAAGTACACCCTACAAACTGACAATGCCGCGTTTAACGGCAACAATCACAGCTTGGGTGCGATCGCTGACATCTAACTTATTCAAAATCCGATTGACGTGGGATTTAACCGTGCCTTCACCGATACTCAAAGCCGCCGCAATATCGACATTACTCATCCCTTGTGCCATTGAGCGGAGTACCATCAGTTCTCTTTCACTCAGTTCTGGGTTGCTCATCCGCTGTACTAACTTTGCTCCCACATCAGGCGGAATGTACTGCTGACCACGATGAATAGTGCGAATGGCATTCAGAAGCTCGTTAGAACATCCAAGACGCACTGCAACCCCGCTCGATTTTTTGCATACAGGTTCTGACGCCGACGATAGGCACTGCAACGTCGCCTCAAGGCCACATTCTGGGCCTCATTATGATTAGCATGCACCTCTGCCATGGGGCTAATCGCGGTAAAGGGATGCTCTGGTTTAATCCAGACTGCACGCCGCTGACCTTGAGAGCCTTTGATTTTGATCGCCACCTCCAGGCCTTCTCGCCAGACCTTGCGGATGCCGTAACGACTGGGACAATCGCGGAGCGCCAGATAGACACTAGCCAAGTCCCACAACGCTTTGGCGTAGCGCCGTTCACCGTCAGTGAACCAACGAATAAACGGGCAGGATTGCGCCCACTGCCACGCCTGCTGCGTTCCCCGCTGAAACAACAGTTCGTCCTTATGGCCCGCCATCGCCGAGACCCAGGAACGACTATCACGCTCGATAAAGTGGATCGTCCAACCTTCTGAGCTATAGGGGGGGAAGGTTTTCGCCGACGCGAGTGTAGACTTCATTGCCTTCCAGGGTTACCTCCCGATCTCTGGGTGCCGGGGATGACCAGGCGTCAACTTGATTCGCCAGGCGCGGCGATCGCGTTTCCCAACGATCGAGCTCTGGATCGTAGACCTCAAGATTTGGCACATTCACCTGCTGCGTCGTGCCATCAGCATTCCTGACAAAATTGCGACCTCCCATCGCGTAAATCTTGCCGTCAATGACAGCCGACGCTGCACTGTTTCGCGCTGTGGGTGCATCGGCACGGGCTGACCAACGCCTAGTTGTGGGATCAAAGACTTCGTTTCGCACACTATCAATGTGGTCATTGAACAGCCGAGCTTCCTCAGTAGCTCGAACGCGCCTACCAATCAGGTATATCTTGTCATCAACCACCGCGGATACGCCCTCGGCACGAGCCGCTGGCAGGTCAGTTCCTCCAGTCCAAGTATTAGAGGCAGGATTGTAGATGAACATGGTCGGCTGCGCCCGCCAGTCTGGAAACCCACCTGTGAAACCGCCCACACCATAGAGCAATCCATTAACGACCGACAGTGTAATGTGATGGCGGGCTTCAGGTATCGGTCTCAGGGCTGTCCATGCATCTTGAACCGGATCATAGGACTCGAAATGCGCTGAGAATCCGGTGTTTGGGCTGAGTAAACCGCCGACCACGTAAATTTTTCCGTTCAAAACTTCTGGATAAAGTTCTTGCCGAGCGACTGTTGGCGGTGTAGCTTCAGTCCAATAGGGCAACTGGCTTTGGGCTTGACTGAGCCCGGGCGAACCTAGCGCTATGAGCGAAAAGACCACCAGCGGCAGGAAAATCAAGCACCTAAATCTAAATCTGTGCAACATAATGCAGTACTCCATCTCAACCGATCGGACGTGGATTTGGCAGGCGAACTAACCCGCTTTTGATTCTGTGCCCGTGCCGTCTTCAAAAAAGTGGGTGTTAAGGCAGCGGTGGCGGCACCAAATCCTAATAATCCAAGTACCGACCGACGGGAAACATTTTGCCTAATTGCCGGGCGGGTTACCTTCATTGTGCGTTTCCTTTGTGATGAGTTGAAGATGAAATATGCCGAATTTGAATTACATACTCGGCAGGTTCGCCAAGGGTCTCCGTTCAGTAATTCCAGGCGTAAAATCTTTGTACTTAATTATGTTATCCACCACCTTAAAATTGTAGAGTTGACTAGTACTTTGTAGCATAAGTCAGCAACTATTCCTGAAATCTGACACCTGGCACCCCCAGCAAAGGTTGTCCTATACAGCGTTTCCCACTCTAGTGAGGTACAAATTAGAACTCAAAGCTCCTATATGATAGGGGTTCAGGCTTTTTGCTGTACCTCGCCAGGCTGGAAAGGGCTGTATCTGCCAGCTAGTAATAGGACGAATTGTTCAGGATTACGTTTGTGCCTGGGTTGGAAAAAGGAATATGTTATCCGATTGGTGGTGTAATCGTTGCCCAACGCTCAGCAAGTTTGCCACCGGCTATTCTCCAAAGCACGAAGCCCTTAAACTCCATCTTTCTGCCTGTAAAAGAATCAGTTCCGCGCCACAGACACCGCACCATCACCTTGTCGCCTTCAGCGATCGCATCCTTGATCGTAACGTGCAAATCGGGGTATTTTACGTAGGCCTTCTCCATCGTCTGCTTCACTAGTTCAGGACTTACCAATCCTGCAAAAGGTTCTTCATGATCGATAAAGTCAGGTACAAGGTTCTGGTAGGCAATGGTAGCATTTTTACGGTTCACGATCTCTTCAAAATGATTGCTAACAAATGTTTTATTCTGTTCAAGTGTTTGTTCCATAATGTGAGAGAAATCTAAAGTTTCGAGTTATGCAATGGTCTATATGTCTGAAGTTTAGTAAGTCTCCCTACCGGATTACTTTCAGATTCTTATGACAGTTTGTTACATTCTTATGGTGTTACTGCGCGATTGATAAAGCTTCCTATTACGTGGCTTGGCAGTACTCTTCCTTTAGAGAGGTTCACCGGCCAAAGTCACTCACCTTTTGGCGGATTCAGAAGCCAGCCCGGATATTCGATCGGCAGACGGCTGATCGCATCTAGGTCTGACATGTCTTGGTCATCCAGCGCGATCTCTGTGGCCAGGACGTTTTCCCGAAGCTGCTCGACCCGCTTCGCGCCGATGATTACGGTCGATACTACAGGTTGCTTCAAGAGCCATGCGATGGCGATCTGTGCCGGACTGCTGCCGTGCTTCTGGGCGACGGTTCTGAGTACTTCGAGCAGCGGTTCGCCTCGGACGCGGTCTATGGGCGGGAAATCAAGCTCCGTCTGCCGTCCGCCCGCGGCACTGCTGCCGTCGGAGTACTTGCCGGTTAGGTAGCCCCCAGCGAGTGGGCTCCAAACCATGAGGCCAATCCTTTCTGAGGTAAGGAGCGGCGCGATCTCGCGCTCGAGGTCGCGGCCCACGAGCGTATAATACGCTTGCAGAGAGGTTATTGGCGCGAGCTGGCGAACCTGGGATATTCCGATGGCCTTCATAATCTGCCAGGCCGCCCAGTTCGAAAGACCCACATAGCGTACGTCACCCGCCCGAACCAGCGTGTCGAGCGCCTCCAGCGTCTCTTCCATGGGGGTTGCCGGATCGAAGGCGTGAATCTGATAGAGGTCGATGTGGTCGAGACCGAGGCGGCGCAGGCTGGCGCGGCATTGGCTCAGGATATGATGGCGCGAAGCCCCGCGCATGTTCGGGCCCTCGCCCATGGCCGAGGCAACCTTAGTGGCGATCACCACCTTGTCCCGCGCGACGTCGAGATTCTTCAGGGATTGTCCGAGGATCTCCTCGCTGCGGCCGTTGGCGTAGACATTGGCAGTGTCAAAGAGATTAATCCCTGCGTCGAGCGCCGCGCCGACAAGGGCATCTGCCTCGGCCTGCCCCAACCGTCCGACCTTGCCCCAGATCCCATCGGTTCCTCCGAAGGTCATGGCCCCAAAGCAGAGTTCTGAAACAAATAGGCCACTGTTTCCTAGCCTGCGCATCTTCATCGTGCATCTCCCATATAAGAATTGAAAAGATCCGACCAGTTGGATGGCCAATTGGTTCGTCATTGCGTCACGTGTGCACGGCTGGGTTATGCCGCCCTTGGAGGCCGATCGCCGTGTGCAGCAAGCCCGTGGCCGCTGCCATCTCCTCGGTTTCTGCCAGAGTGGCACCGAGCGGAGATTCACAGTAAACGGCTTTGCCAGTCTTGAGCGCGGCAAGAACGAGGTCTTTGTGTGCCGGAACCTTGACCGCAACGGTGATGATATCGATGCTTTTGTCCTCGATCATTGCGTAGGGGTCGGAAAACCATTTCTCCGCACCGAAAGCTGCGGCTGCGGCCTTCGCGCTTTCTTCCCGGCGGGTGGCCACCGCGGCCAAGGTCAACGCGGGTTGCGATTGCAGCGCGGGGATGTGCGACCCGCCAGCCCAGCTCGCCTGCGTGTCTGCTCCGATGATTCCGACCCTGAATGTTTTGTTCGGCATGTCTCCAAACTCCTGTAATGTCTCGGTTGGGCGCTCTCGGCGCGGGTCAAATTCTGCGGCGAAAGAAAGGTCTCTGCCTTTGATCGGCCATGGACAACAAATCGGTCGTATGCATGTTGTTCAAAATTAGGATCCTCTAGATCAACATTGGCAACGCAATGAGCCTAGGACGACAGCACCACCAGTCGCCCGCTATCGGCAAGCAGTAGCTCGATCCGAGTTTGCCCCCTGACTGTTTGAACGTGGCTACCCCCTTCAAAAACAATGTGACCAGAATTAAAGCCGCGCATCATCTCGCTGTAACTGTTGACGGCCTCAGGCGAGAAGCCGAAGCTAGAAATCGTTGCCTGCCACTCGCTTTCGGGGACAGCGACGGCCTGCACGTCGCGTCCGAGAGCGGCGGCAAATGCGGCGGCAACATCGTTTGGCGAATAATCTGCTACGCCGTGCAGTTCGATGATGCGCTTGCCCGCCCAATCTTCGGTCATCGCCTGGGCAGCGGCACGTCCGATATCTGCGGCGCAAACCATCGGAATTTTGCGCTCAAGCGGCCTGTAGAAGCTCGGCAAAATGCCTTGTTCAGCAGCAACCTGCGCCACGCTGCCCCAATTTTCCAGTAACCGTCCCTCAACGAACTTTTAAGCTAAGGAGAGAGGCTCCTGATGAGCCGA
>DAIUJR010000105.1:0-16280 GCA_036848635.1 Nodosilinea sp. CTOTU7336 | reverse complement strand
TCCATAAATATCAAGTCTTCCGGGGCCACATCTCGGATGGACTGCCAATAGTCAACTCGGGCTTGTCGTACCCGTGGGCTCCCCGCCTCGGTGACGTGCAGCGTTTTTTTAACGGGTAAGCTCGAGCGTTTGCACGATCCGGCCCATGGTCGAGCGACTAATCGTTATCGAGGTTTCGGCGGCTAGTCGGTCACGGAGTTCCGCCAAGGTCGCATCATTATCCGCCTCAACTAAGGCTCTCACAAGCTGGAGTTGTTCGGCATTGAGTTTAGGTTGAGGGCCACCCCCATGGGGCTTAGGTAGGATATCTCCCGTTTCCCGAAGACGCTTCAAAAGCTTTTCAATAAAACTCGTCGCCACCCCAAACCGTTTAGCCAGCTTGCGGACTGACACCCGCTCCATAAAATGAGCATCAATTATCTTTTCTCGGAAATCAAGCGAGTAGGATTTCATTATGCCCTCCGGCAGGAAACGCAATAGTGTAGAGTCGTTCTGCATTCCCTCTACTGTGATCGTACCTCGCCCGTCTAGGAACCGCTATAATGCGCTTCGGCTCGTTACTATTGGGTAGTACAGACTTCCTATCCATCCCATTGTCTCTATTACGGAGGTCAATTCTCAGGGTGGATCAGGACAGGGCCATCGTCGAGGAGTCAGTATGAGCGTAGAGCATCACCGCCTTTCGGCCACTGAGCTAACCGGGCGTTTATTGTCCATGGCTAAAACGGGAGTCTATCGCCAGTCAGTGTTTGAGACCTTTCGCCCGGTAGCCACGCGGCGGCAGATTCGCGAGGCCATTGCCCAGGCTAAGCAGTTTGGGCTGCACACGGTGCCCAGCCTGCGGGACGACGAGTTAGGCACCTACTACCAGGTGGATGCGACGGGGTACGAGTCCTTTCAAGCTGCCGCCAAGACCCTGGGGCCAGCCCAACTGCCCGTAGATCTGGCGCAGCAAATGATGGTTACCAACCAGGCCATGCGAGCCATGCTGAAGACGGTGGCGGGTTGTGCCCTGGGGCTGGGAGGGCTGGGGGGCTGGTGTCTGTGGCAAGGGCAGGCCCAGGCGGGTCGCACCCTTTGGCTAGGAGCGCTGGTGGCGGCGGGGCTGTGGGGGATGCAGCGAGCGATCGCGAAACGGGTTTTGTAGGGCTTGTCAGCTAAATTCAGCGGTAGGTCATTTTTTGGTGCGTCACGCAGGGATGACGCACCCCACGGCCATTGGGTTAACCTACTTAGTGCCCATTGCCCTGATGGTGGGTACGGGCTTTGGCCCTTGCCCAGCCTACGTTTAATTGCACCCACCGACTTTGTAGGGCAATTGCTAGTCAAGGTTATTAAATTCCGAGCGATATTTCACGGTGCCAACACATCCTGCCAGCGCGCCGCTTTTTAACTCCAACACCCTAAACACCTGATCGGGCACGGAATACTCACAGCCGAGCCCCTGCTCGTGAGCTGGAGTGAACCCAAATAGCCGATAGTATGCTGGAGACCCCAGTACGACAACGGCGCTAACCCCTGAGCGAGCACATTCGTTTAAGCCATGCTGAATCAGTCCTGAACCAATGCCCTGCCGCTGGTAGGCGGTTAGGACGGCAACTGGCCCTAGCCCAAGCACCAGTAAATCGTCAGTACATGACCCAGCAATCTCAACTGGACTGAAAAAAACATGGCCAACAATTTGCCCTGCCTGAACAGCAACGAAGGAAAAGGTAGAGGCGACACCGCGTAACGTATCCACTAAATCCGCCTCGCTTTCTCGCCCGAACGCGTCCACATTAACGCGGCGAACCGCTTCTACCTCGTTCGATTTCTCTGCTCGAATTTCCATCTAAATCCCTAGTTATAGCTTTGGCCAGATCGCTTAGGACAGGGTTGACGGATCGAGCCACAGCTGGGAGGCTATCTAGCTCGCCATCGCCACTCTGATCGCGCCGGGTTGGCTGTGTCCTAACCGGGGTGGCGATGACTATAGCGCGGCTGTGGCACCTCACCCCAGGCGGGTTGACCGGGTTTGTCCGGGGCTTCGGGTTAGACCCCACCCAAGGGGGGCGGTACTAGATTAACCGAATCCAGTAGCGATTGCGGCCCCGGCGCTTGGCCTGGTAGAGGGCGGCATCGGCGCCGGCCAGCAGATCTTCGGGCGACTGCTCGGCGCTGGGCACTACGCTAGCAATGCCGATGCTGACGGTGAGATAGTCGCTGACCTCCGATTGGGGATGGGGGAGCTGCAGGTCGGCCAGCTGCCGCTGGATTGCTCTGGCCACAATTTCGGCTCCGGCGCGATTGGTGTTGGGCAGCACGACGCCAAATTCTTCGCCGCCGTAGCGGGCAATTAAATCCGCGGAGCGCTTCACCGCTCGGCTGGCAGCCTGGGCGATGGCAATCAGGCCCTCATCCCCCTGCTGGTGGCCGAAGTGGTCGTTATAAGCTTTGAAATAATCGACGTCAAACAAAATTAGCGACAGGGGCTGCTGCTCGCGTACCAGGCGCTGCCACTCCTGTTGGAGGTATTCGTCAAACCGGCGGCGGTTGGGAATTTGGGTGAGCCCGTCGAGGGTGGCCAGCCGCTCTAGCTTTTCGTTGGCGGCTTTGAGAGCGGTTTCGGCCAGCTTGCGGTCAGTAATGTCGATACAGTTGCCGATGATGCCATCAATGGTGCCCTCGGCATCCTGAAAGGGGCTGATGACCACCTGGTACCAGCGCCGAATGCCGCTCATATCGATAATTTCCTGCTCTGCCTGGTAGGTCGATTGGGTCTCAATCACCTGCTGGTTAATGCGCCGGTTATAGTCGTGTTCCCGCGCCGAAATGTTGGAATTAAACTCGGCATCGACCCGCCCCAGCATAGCGGCGGGGGTAAGGCCATGCATGGCGGCGCTGGCCCGGTTGGCAATTTGAATGCGATCGTGGCGATCCTTCACCACAATGGCGCTGGGAATGCTGTCGATCACGTTTTGGAGAAACTGCTTTTGGCTGGCCAGGGCCGCCTCGGTGCGCTTCAGGTCAGTTATATCCCAAAACGCGCCCTGCATGCCAATGATGTCGCTATCGGCATTGTACAGGGGCGATTTGGTCACCTGGAAGTAGCTCTGGTGCACGCCATCGAGGCTGGGATAGGTCTGAATTTGGCTAATTGCCTGGCCGGTGGCCATCACCTGCTCATCATTGGCGGTGTAGCCCTGATCACTATCCGGCGGAAAGAGTGCGGCGATGGGCTTTCCCAGGCAGTCTTCCAGGGGTCGATTGAGCAGGCTCAAAAAGGCCGGGTTAGCAAAGGTCAACCGCCCCGCCCGATCGATGCGGTAAAGCCCGTGGGGCAGCACCTCCGTCAGCGAGCGATAGAGCAGCTGGCTTTCTCGCAGCGACTTTTCGGTCTGCTTGCGCTCGGTCACATCGCGCACAATGACCAGTACCTCATTTTTACCGCTGACCACGATGCGGGCCTCTTCGTGCCGCCAGCCGGAGGCGCCATTAAACCGATACTCGTAGCTCTGGGGCTGCCCCGTGGCTAAGGCCAGGCGAATGTAGTGCATGCGTTCGGCCACCATGGCCGGGGGCAAGAGGGCCGCCATGGGCTGCCCCACTTGGGGCTCTAAATCATGCAAAAAACTAATCGTGCCAGGACTCATGACCCCCAGGCAAACCCCGTCTCCAGAGTAGCGCACCAGCAGGTCAGGAATGGCCTTTAAAATCAGCCGCTGGGTGGCCTCGGCCTGGCGCAGGGCGGCCGTGCGCTCGGTAATTTGCTGCTCCAGGGTTTGGCTATACTCGGCCAGCACCGTTTCGGCCTGCTTGCGGGTGGTAAAGTCGCGAAAGGCGGCAATGGCAAACTCTACCTGGCCAGAACGATCAAAAATTGGGGTGGTGGCCATTTCAATCGGTACGGTGCGATCGCCGTGGTGCAGCTCCAGGTCATCTGCCCAGCCCTTTTCTCCGCGCAGGGCCTGGGCAATGGGCAGGGCCTCGGTGGGGTAGCGGTCGATGGTACCGGCCCGATAGGCCACAAAGGTCTCCTCCAGGCCGGTGTAGGGGGTAGAGGGCAGGTTCTCTAGGCGCAGTAGCTGACGGGCCTCATGGCTGACAAACACCAGCCGCCCCTGGCGGTCATAGACCGTAATGCCAACAGGGATAACATCGAGAAACTGCCGCCAGCGGCGCTCGCTCAGCTGCACTGTCTGGCTCAGTTGCTCTAGTTCCGTAAAGGAGTTCTGGAGTTGGGCTGCCATGCTGTTGAAGGCCCGCGCCAGATCTCCCAGCTCATCGGCGCGATCAATCGGTAACGGCGTTTGCCAGTTGCCCTGGGCCATGGCCATGGCGGCGGCCTTAAGCTGCTGCACCGGCTTTAAAATTCGATCGACCACCGCCAGCCCCATAACCACTGCCGCACCGAGGGCGCAGAGGCTGAGCACGGCAATCGACCAGTTGCCCAGGTAGGTGATCGCAAACCCGACCAAGCCCAAAGCCCCCAGCATTTGCAGCACAAACGCCAGCACCAAGACCGTCTTCAGGGGAAGGCGCTGAAGTAAGTGGCTAAAACCGCTCGAAAGGGATGATTTAGGCACGATCGCAGGGAACAAACAGCGGTGACACAACAGAGTTGAGAAACCTGGCTAGGGGAGGGCCAGGTTAAAGCTCGCCCCAGCTTTTCACCCCTTGCTTGCAAAGCTATCGAAGCGAGGAGCTAAAAATGGCTTGGAGACCCAAGCGGCAGCCGTCATCTTCGAATTTGCGGGGGGAACGTCGGCCATAACGGTTACTTCACCTTATTCTCAGATGGTTCCAGTCGCTACGGGCCGGGCTTGCCCAATTCGGGTAGCCCGGCGGCTCAACAAAACCTCCTCAGGTAATGCTCCACCTTTAGAGAACTGGATTACCCCCGCCACCGGTAGCTTTTACAGTAAATCAAGCCGGTGGCGACCAGCGTGTATCTGCCAACACTCATTCCTATCATTCATGCATTTTTCTATCATTCATGCCCTTTCCTATCATTCATGTCGTCCATGCACCCGATGGCGACCTTAGACCTACCTGGCCCTAAATTCTAATATTTTGGCTCCCCAGTGCCGGACTAGCATCAGTTAAGAAAAAATTAAGACTGCCCTAAGGCTTCCATAAGAGCTGGATAAGTTCTCGTGAAGCCGTATTTCTGGGGGCAACAACGGTTTAGGTTACATAGTGTAATCTCCGCTCGGTACCCCTTGGGGCGAGCACTGTGATGCTATGGCTATACCATCTTCATTGCCGGAGGCGCCGCGATCGCTGTGGCAACCCAACCGTCGCCGCAGTCGGCGGATTGAGCAGGGGGTGCGCCTGCTCTGCTTTCTGTTCGCAGCGGTGTCAATTTTGACCACCTTTGGCATTGTACTGACGCTAATTTTTGAGACCTTTGAGTTTTTCCATAACCCGTTTTTTCGCCTTTCGCTGTTCGTCGAGCGGCTACCTGCCCTGCTGCCCGACGCCTCCGGCGACGAGCTTCAGGCCTTGGGGAAGGAACTACAAAGGCTCGACCCTAGCGAGCTAGGTGCCCAGGCCCAGGCGCTGGGTCTGGAGCCCCCCAGCCAGGTGGCCGGTTTTCTCCACGCCCTGCGGCGGTTTTTTACCGACACCCGCTGGACGCCGCTGTTTCAGAGCGCCGACTTCGGCATTTTTGTGCTGATTAGCGCCACCCTGTTGACCTCCACCATCGCCATGGCGGTGGCCATTCCCCTGGGCCTGCTGATCGCAATTTTTCTGAGTGAGTATGCCGCCGTCAGGGTACGCCAGGTGCTGAAGCCGATTTTAGAGCTGCTGGCCGGGGTGCCATCCGTAGTGTTTGGCTACTTCGCCCTGCTCACGGTCACGCCGTTTTTACAGGCCATCATTCCGGCCCTGCAAGGGTTCAACGCCCTTAGTGCCGGGCTGGTGCTGGGGGTGAGCATTATCCCCCTGGTGGCCTCGCTGAGCGAAGACGCCATTAACGCCGTGCCCCAGGATCTGCGCAATGGGGCCTTTGCCATGGGGGCCACCCGGCGCGAGGCGATCACGGCGGTGGTGATTCCCGCTGCCCTGTCGGGGATTGTGGCCTCAATTATTTTGGCGGCGTCGCGGGCGATTGGCGAAACCATGATCGTCACCCTGGCGGCGGGGCAAAATCCTCAGCCCCTCGACGGCAGCCTGTCGTTTCTCAACCCCCTGGGGCCAGTGATGACCATGACCGCCTTTATCGTCCAGGTCAGCCTGGGCGATACTCCCTACGGCTCGCTGCCCTACAACACCATCTTCGCCGTGGGTATGACGCTGTTTGTCATGACTCTGGCCCTGAATATCATCAGCTACTGGTTTGTTCGTCGCTTTCGGGAGAAATACGAGTAATGACGGCCCCCTCTTCCCAGGTTTCATCCCGCCCCCCGGCGGCGGAGCCCTCTCAATTTATCGCCAACCTGCCTCGGCGCTACACCCTCGACCGGGTGTTTCAGGTGGCCGCCTGGGTGGCTACGGCCATCGCCATTGCCGTGCTGCTCTGGCTGCTGGGCGACGTGCTCAGCCAGGGGCTCGGGCGCATCAACGGGCAGTTTCTGACCAGTTTTCCCTCTCGCCGCCCGGCCAATGCGGGCATTGTCGGGGCCTTAGCGGGTACCTTTTGGGTGATGATCATCGTGGCGGCGGTGGCGTTTCCGGTGGGGGTGGGGGCAGGTCTGTATCTGGAGGAATTCGCCGGGGATACCTGGCTCACCCGGCTGATTGACATCAACATCAGCAACTTGGCTGGGGTACCCTCGATCATCTACGGCCTGCTGGGGCTGGCGGCCTTTGTGCGGCTGCTAGAGCCCCTCACCGGGGGGCGCTCGGTGCTGGCCGGGGGGTTGACGCTGGCGCTGCTGGTGCTACCGATTATCATCGTCGCCACCCGCGAGGCCCTGCGGGCGGTGCCCGACAGCATTCGCATGGGGGGGCTGGCGATGGGGGGCACCCGCTGGCAGGTGGTGTGGGCCCATGTGCTGCCAGCGGCGATCGCGGGCATTCTCACCGGGGTGATTTTGGCCCTCTCCCGCGCCATTGGCGAGACCGCGCCGCTGATTACCATTGGAGCGCTCACCTTTGTGCCCTTTACCCCCGGTTGCACCGAAGCGTTTCCCTATTTCAACCCTTTGGACATGCTGCGCTGCCCGGTGGAGGTGTTTCAAAGCCCGTTTACGGTGATGCCGATTCAGATTTTTAACTGGATTAGCCGCCCCCAACCGGAATTTCATGTCAACGGGGCAGCGGCGATCATCGTGCTGATGACGATGCTGGTGCTGATGAATAGCGTCGCCATTGGGCTGCGCAATCGGCTCCAGCGGCAGCGGTAGTAGGGCCGATCCCTTAGCCTTGTCTTAACCCCAATTTGCCCCCTGACCTGCAATATTATGGTGTGAGTTTGCTTGGACTGTAGCGCCACCCTGGAGCCCCCATGTCGAATACCTTTGCCCCGACCTCAGCGGATATTGCTCTGAGGACTGAAAATGTTTACGTTTACTACGGCTCTAACCTGGCCGTGCGCGACGTTGACGTGGAGGTGCCCAGAAATGAAATCGTGGCGTTTATTGGCCCCTCAGGCTGCGGTAAAAGCACGGTGTTACGCTGCTTCAACCGCATGAACGACCTGATTTCCTCCTGCCGGGTAGAGGGCAAGATCACCTTCCAAGGCAACGATATCTATGCCGATGGCGTGGATGCCGTCGAGCTGCGCCGTAAGATCGGCATGGTGTTTCAAAAAGCCAATCCGTTCCCCAAGTCCATCTACGACAACATTGCCTGGGGGGCGCGCATCAACGGATTTAAGGGCGACATGGACGAGCTGGTGGAAAACTCGCTGAAAAAAGCCGCCGTGTGGGACGAGGTCAAAGACAAGCTCAAGGAAAGCGGCCTTTCCCTTTCGGGCGGGCAGCAGCAGCGCCTGTGCATTGCCCGCGCTATCTCCATTCAGCCCGACATTATTTTGATGGATGAACCCTGCTCGGCGCTAGACCCCATCTCGACCATCAAGGTCGAGGAAACCATGAAGCAGCTGAAGGAAGACTACACCATCATCATCGTCACCCACAACATGCAGCAGGCCTCGCGGGTGTCTGACCGCACCGCCTTCTTCAACGCTGAACCCACCGAAAAAGGGGGCAAAGTAGGGTATCTGGTCGAGTATGACCACACTGAGGTGATCTTCAACAACCCTAGAGAACAGTTTACCCGCGACTACGTTTCGGGTCGATTTGGCTAGAACTATCCCCCGAAACGATACCCCCAGGGGCGCACGGCGATGCTTTGTCGGCCCTGTGCCCCTACGCAATCGCCAAAGAGTACCCCTGGAGGGTCATGGCAAAGCCGCCCAGGGCCGCTGTAATGGAAAAGCAGCTACTAAGTTGAGCGATGTCTTACCCTCGCCTTGTTCAGCTGGTGGGCGTTTCTGGCTGGCTTTTGGGCATTACCCACGAACGCTCCACTGGGTTTCAGTGCTGGTTGGTTAATCCCCAGGGCCGGGTGCTGAATGACCGGCAGTTCCACTCCACCGAGGCCGAGGCTAGCCAGGCCGGACGCGCGTTTATTCAAGTGTCCCAACGTTCCGGTAAGCCCCAGGCCTTCTAATCCTAAATTCTGCTTGGCTACCTCCGATTCAGCCGGGCGAATGCCATAAAGCCTCTGGCCAGGCTGTGCCAACGCCCCTACAGATTGGCCTTTGGGAATCGGGCGGATGGGACTCGGATTTGGTATAAAGCATCGATGCCGTGCAGGTAGATGCCTGGGCTCTGGGGTAGATCGCTGAAGGTTGTTGGCCCTCATCAATAAAATCCAGGAATGAATGGCGTTCATTTGAGGCTCGTGAGATCGCCATGGGGGTAACCGCACCAAGGGGCAAGAACTCCGGTATCCTCTATAGACACACAACACAGTTCAGCAAACCGGCTTATGAACGCAATGGGACAGGCAGAACGGCGGCTGGGGGGGCGCTACAAGATTCTGCAGCAGCTCGGCCAGGGGGGGTTTGGGGATACCTATTTGGCAGAAGACACCCATCGGTTTCAGGAGCTCTGCATACTAAAGGAATTTAACCCCCAGGTGGAGGGTAAGCTAGCCCTCGACAAAGCCCAGGCCCTATTTGAGCGCGAGGCCAGCATTCTCTATCAGCTTAACCATCCCCAAATTCCTCGGTTTCGGGAGCTATTGCGAGAGGGGACGCGGCTGTTTTTGGTGCAAGACTATGTTGAAGGCCCTACCTATCAGGAACTGCTCGATCGCCGCAGGGCCTATAGCGGGTCATTTTCTGAAGCCGAAGTTACCCAGCTGCTGGCCCAGCTATTGCCGGTGCTGCAATACCTGCACAGCCTGGGCATCGTGCATCGCGATATTTCTCCTGGCAACTTAATTCAGCGCAATGCCGATGGCCGCCCGATTTTGATTGACTTTGGCGGCGTCAAGCAGCTGGTGGTAAATGTGCGGCACCAGCTCGGGGTGCCCCAGCCCTACCAATCCACCACGGGAGAGATCACCCGCTTAGGCACGGTGGGCTATGCTCCGGCCACCCAGCTGGAGTCGGGCCAGGTTGGCCCAGCGGATGACCTCTACGCCCTGGGCGTGACGGCCCTGGTGTTGCTGACCGGCAAAGAGCCCGAGGCGCTGTACGACGATCGGCAGTCGCGCTGGGTGGGGTTAGACCAGATCGACCTTTTCCCTCCGCTCCAAAGGGTGCTCACCCGGCTGGTGGCCAATAGCCCGGCCGATCGATTTCAGGCGGCAGGGCCGGTGATGGCAGCGCTGAACCTGACCCCCTCGGAGCTCAATCTCACCAGCCGTGGCCCTGGCTATGCCGCCAACAACTGGTCAGCCTCCATGCCCGTGCGGATGCAACCGGTGACACCGCCGCCGCCCCTAACCTTCCCGACCCCCACCGTGGCGGTGGCCCCCGCAGCTCCCCCCGTAACAGCAGCAGCTTACCACCCCGCCCTGGCCCCCGCGCCGCCCACCCGGGCCGTACCCACCCGACGATCGTCGCGGGGCTGTTTCCCAGCCCTGGCCGGGCTGATGGTGCTAACGGCGGTAGCCGGGGGGCTGTGGTGGTGGCTGGAGCCGCTGGCCTTATTTTCCAGGTTTGGCACTGAGGCCGTTTCGCCCTCCGGTGGCGATGCCGCTAACCCAGCCTTTAGCGCAGCCGAGCAGGTCCGCAAGCAGGAGCTGCGCGATCGCGCCCTGGCCCTGGAGGTCGATCAAGCCTACCTGACCCGCCTCACCGACCAGATTTTTTACGAGCAAAACCCCAACCGGCAAGGCACCCAGCTCACCGACCAGCCCCAGGATGCCGAGCTCCGGGCGAAGTGGGATGTGATCGCCGCCACCAACCTCGACTTGCTCGAAGCCAACCTCAGCCCCGCCGCCCGGGCCAAACTGGGCCGCTACAGCCCCACCGACATCGACCGCTGGCAGGGCCAGATCAACGCCCTCTTCGTTAGCAGCAAGGCCCTCAACGATCTCACCAACGCCCGCTTTAGTCAGCTGTTTCCGGGCCGCCCCAGCGGCGGGTTCGTGGAGACCCCAGTCGATCAAATTTGGTTTGCCCTGGCCCAAGACCAGGTCGCCGCCCTAGAATCTGGCACCACCCTGACAGAAATTAAGTTTGAATCCGGCGCCCTCAGCCAGCAGTTCGAAGCCACCCTTCCGTCCGGCCACGGCCAGGTCTACATTGTTAACCTCACCGAAGGCCAGCTCATGCGGCTCAACCTCCAGGCCCCGCCCCAGACCACTCGCCTTTCCCTCTATGTGCCGGTGCCCACCGATGCCCTGCCCTACCTTCTGTCTAGCAGCCAAGACAATACCTGGGCCGGAGAAATGCCCCAGGCGGGCTACTACGAGATCGTAGTCGTATCCCAAGCCAACGACGCCATTACCTCACGGCTGACCGTAGCCACCGACACCGTCATCGACGACATCATCAACAAACCCGCCCCCCCAGCTAAGGACAATTAAGACACCTCTATCAACACCATCAAACCCCAGCTAACTGCCCTTACCCACCTTCCAAAACCTGGACCTGAAATCTGGTGTTGCTGAATTAAGGCCTGAATTTGGGTAGGGGCAAACGGCCGTTTGCCCCTACGAGGGACGTTGAAGGCTTGATTCATACCTGCGTCCAGCAACGCCCGAAATCTAGCACTCAAAGCCCAAAACCTGATCTCCGACATCTGACACCCGATACCCCTCCTCTTTTCCTGGGCACTCTCAAAGGAATCTATTAGCGGTGCTACAGCACCGAGATGCCACTATGAAAAGCGCCATTTTAGAATCCGTTCAGCAATCCGATGGTCGTTATCTTGACGATGTGGAACTGCGCCCCTTTGCTCAGTTTGTCACCACCTTTGATAAACGTCTTAAAGTCTATCTCTGGATCAAAGACGAAGAGGAAAAACTAACCCTCAAAGCCTTGCGCCAGCTGATGCAGACGAACCACCGTAAAACAGTTCAGGAGCATGGAGCCATATGCCAGCGCGACATGCGGTATACCCTTCAGTTCATTGGCAAAGCTATTTTGCAAGACAGCCCTGAGGGCTTCATGGAAGAATATGTGGTGTGGATGCAAAACATCATGCGCGCCTTTCAGAAGCAAAATTCCGTGGTCGAAACCTACCGCCTGTTGCAAACCGAGATCTCTGCAGCCCTGCCCGCCGATGAGGCGGCCCTGATTAACGGTTACTTAGATACCCTGGCCCAGGCGGTAGCTGACGGTATCTAACCTCTACCCTGAGGTAGCATGGGGCTACGTGCAAGGTAAAGTCATGGTTCTACGCTACGACCCCCGCCAGGGCCTGCCATCCTCCGCTGAGTTGCCCGACTCAGATGACACGCCGGTGGACAATGAGCTGCAAAATCTAATTCCCAACCTGCTGGAGGCGATTTTGGCCCTGGCTTGGCCCGACCGGGCCGACTGGTTTTTTGGCGTCAATATGGGCCTTTACGTTGACCCTGAACAGCCGCCCCTGGTGCCCGATGGCTTTCTCAGTTTGGGGGTTGAGCGCTTTATTGGCGAAGCCGGTCGCCTCAGCTATGTGCTGGGGGAAGCAAGCCACATCCCCCAGCCCGGTTCCGCCAATGGCACGTTAGTCAGGCTTTTGCTCCGGCAGCATGCACTTATCCGAATCACAGCCTGCGGGGCCAGCCTCAATCACCTCTCCGGCATCGTAACGCGACAGGGCCGAGTGAAAATCCCCCGTGCCCCGGCGGGCCTCAACGGCCTGGCGCTGGGCCTCGTAGGTGGCCTTGTCGATGGGCTCAAAGGGCAGCCGGGGGAAGGTTTGCAGGTCGTCAAACCGAGCCAGCAGGGCGGCGGAGATATAGCCTTCGTCGTTCTGGATGGCCTGGTAAATGCGCTCCCCTAAGGATTCCAACTCAGGCTCGCGGAACTCGATGGTGGCGGAGGTGTTGTGGGTGGTGTAGTGCTTCTGCACCTGCATGTAGAAGTCAAACTGGGCCGCCGCCGTAAACGACTCGATGGCAATCGCGTCGGCACCGGGCAGGTTCGCCCAGGGCACCTCCACGGGAATTTCCACCAGCCACTCGGTGCAGCGGGGGTCGAAGGGGTCGTTTAACAGGTTGCCAGCGTCGTCTTTATCAGACTGGGAGGGCACGACGGAATATCCGTAGTCGATGCAGGCCATGGCCACCGGATCATTCTTGCGGAAGGTAATCCGGCGAATGAACCGCTGGGCCTTGGGGGGATGCCAGCCGGGGCTGGCCCCCGTGAGTAGAGACTTAGTACCGGCGGGCTGCACGGTGGTACAGCGGTTGGGGCGCTTCAGGCCCTGGCGGTCACAATAGTCCCCGACTACCTGGTGCACGATTTCCCGCCAGCGGTTGAGGTACTGGCGCTCTTTTTCTTTGAACTCCAGCCCGGCCATGGTGTCGGGGCGGCCTTCCTCCCACCAGTGCAGCCACTCGACCCCAAAGGCGGCCACAAAGAAGTCAAACAGCCCGGTGAACGAAACCCCCACGATGGGATCTTCCAGCCGCGACTTTTGGTAGCGGGGTTCGTTGAACTGGTGGTTCAGCAGCACGGCCACGGAGAGGGCGGCGGCGGTAAAGGCGTCTTCTTGCTCTTGAAAATTGGTTGGATCGAGCTGGTTGAGGTGCACTTCCGCCAGGTTGCAGTGGAAATTGGATCCTAAAATTTCACCACAGGGGTTCAAACCGTATCGATTGCTACCATTCGCCCGGCGCTTGGCCTCCCCGGCCCACTGAATCGCCCCTTCGCCAGAGTAGAACTGCTTCCGCACCGAGGCAATGCAGTCCTCCAGGCTGGGCTTTTCGTGGAAGACGCGGGTGTGGTTGGCCATGCGCAGCACGTCGCGCTCGGGGTCAATGCGCCAATTGCCCGCATCATCTTGCTGCCAGAGGTTGTCCTTGGCGTTGAGGGCCAGCTCGTCCTGGCTGTCGAACTGACGCATTCCTGCGGACCTCCGGATGTTACCGGCCACCACGCAGGCGGCGGCTTCGTCGATCAGCAAGCAACACTCCACGGAGTTGAGCTGCCGCCCCAGGGCCTTGTTAAGCAGGGTGGCGCAGCGGTCGTACAGCAGCGAGAGCCGCACCGGGTTGGCTACACCGCCAAAGCCCTTCAGCTTTTCCCCGGCGGGGCGCACGTCGCGCAGGTCAATCACCACCTTTACATCACCGGTAAAGCGCTGGTCGGTAGAAAGTTCTAGCAAAGTCTGGTAGGACTTGACCCAGCCCTGGCGGCTATCGCCCACGCGAATGGTGACCCGGTTGCCGTCGATGGTCACCTCGGTAACCTCTCGGCGTTCGGCCACGGGGGTTTCGCCAATGCCGCCCGCCAGGGTAATGCTGAGGCGGTTACGAATGGCGGGAATTTGATTAATGTACTTCGGCTCTAGAATCGCCCCGGTGCCGCAGCCCATCATGGCTAGATCCATCATCAGGCCGAAGGCGCGCCAGTCTACGACGTTGGTGCTGGTGCAGTTGTAGGCCCCAGAAAAGTTTTCGGGCTGCTTGCTCCAGGCGGTGCCCCCCACCCACAGCCAGCGACCAGAGGGCAGGGCCTTAACCTGGCGCTGCATACGGTTCATCAGTGCGGTCTCGGCGGGGGTGAGGTGGCCCAGTTCGACCAGCCCAGCGAGGGTGCGATCGCACACCTGATCCCACGTTTCCCGCTCCCCCTCGACCACCTCGCCCCGGCGGCTATAGGTGCGATAAAACACGGGAAACGCCGCCGGAGCCGCCTCAGGGAACGGCCCCTGGGGCCGGGTGCGGGGAAGTTCTTGAACCATGGAATCAGCCTTTCTCTTAAAGTTACTCGGTTCGCCTTGGCCTAATCGGGCCTAATGGTGGATTATCATAGCGGATCTTTTTTAGATGTAGCGCTTCAAATGAAAATTTCTGTGAATGGGGCGCTAGATCTGGCCGTATTTGTCAGGTATCGGGTATCAGGTGCCAGGTATCAAAGGCATTGCCACGTACAACCGGAAAGGTCAAAAATCCAGAATCCGAAACCTATCCCCCCGCCACGTTCTAACCCACTTAAAATAGAAACATCCCCCGCCGACACAGCCTTACCCATGAGCCAGACGATCGCAGCTCGAAAGGGCAAGCTCCACGACTTGAAGACAACGTTTGGGCTGTAACGGGTTCAAGACGAAGGCTTCTTCCCCGAATGGGTGGGTAACCGGCCAGACTTATCTGAAGCCGACCAGCTAGCCCTGGATCGCATCCAGCGCAACTACCTCTATTTGCTGGAATATCCGGTCATGGAGAGTATCGTCAAAAGGGTGGTGCTTTCGCCGTTACTCGACTTAGCTGGATTTTATCAACCCTCGTTTCGAGTCGATGGCGAGACTACTATTCAAGTCTCGGCGGCGGATGAAGGGGATATCATTCAGGGCTCTATTGACGTGATGGTGGTGCAAGGCCAACTGTGGGTCACGGTGATTGAGGCTAAAAATTCAGAGTTGTCGATTACTAAGGCCATTCCCCAGGCGTTAGCCTACATGCTTGCCGCACCTGATCCAGCAAAACCAGCGTTTGGCATTGTTCTGAATGGCAGTGAGTTTTTGGTTCTAAAGCTAAGCCAGAAGGAAACGCCCCAATACGCCACGTCTAATTTATTTTCGCTGCTTAATCGAAGTAATAATTTATACACTATTTTAGATATACTGAAACGGCTGGGTAGTCAGATCGCAGCGGGTTAGCCCCGAAGGACGCATTTGCGGCCTCCCTCGTTCAGGCAAACGCCCCACCCTCAACCCAAGGCCGCCATGCATCGCAGCAGCTCATCCACAAGACCCCTGATTTTTACCTGCGGGGTGACAAATGGGCTGCAAACGAAGTTTGACCGGGTTAGCCATTTCCCTGAATTGATACAGAAAGTTACCAAGGAATTTCTCTATCTGGGAATCTATGCAAAAATTGACGGTGTCTTTATTTGCTAGAAAGAGACGCATAGATAGCGTTGTAGCGATTCCCTGGTAGACGGTAGATAACAAGATTTTTCTGAATAGTTAGGTTGCTATGCGGCTCAGCCTTTGGCGAGAGCAGAGGAGATGTCGCGTAGGAATAGTTGTGAGTAGGCGATCAAACCGCTTGCCCGAGTTTTGTCAAAGATTGCTGACAAGAGGACACATCATAGACTCAGGGCTATTTCATTCTAAAAATGGCCTTGAGGGTATCTAGGCCATTTTTGCAGAGTCGTTCAGCCTGAGCCATATTGGAGAACGCGTTGGAGCGATAGAGGTTAAGCGCGAAGTTCCGAGCGACGGCGAAGATTTGCGGTAACTGGTGCATGCGGATGCGCGAAGCATCTTCTCCCTGGGTCACATCCCGAACGTGGTGCACTTTGTTTTCGACGCCCCAATAGACATCTCCAAGCCCTAACCTTTTGATGGAAGGGAGTTTCAGGGATCTACAGTCTAAACAGACTTGGCTCCTTTTCACGAGGATTAGGGGGTTTGAGCGACTCGTTAACTAAAATGCAAAGAAAGAAGACCTTCCGCAATGGGCATTGTTATGGGCGTTTCACGACTATTCAAAGGTAGGTAGTGCATTAATGTAAAGGATAAAGAAAAATAAGACATCGCCGCTGCAGTTTTAAGGGAGTAGGGCAGATGAAGATCCAGATGACCTGTCCAACTTGTGGGTCTCACGACATCTCTAAAAACGGTACCACTAGACGCGACAAGCAGAATTACAAGTGCCGAGACTGCAACCGCCAATTCGTAGAAGATCCCCAGTGGAAGCCGAAAGCCAAAGACACTGGGGCTTTGGTCGAT
>DAIUJR010000104.1:0-16403 GCA_036848635.1 Nodosilinea sp. CTOTU7336 | reverse complement strand
ACGAATGACTGAGCTCCACCGCACTTCCTTTTCCCACCATAGGGACAACCTACGCGAGAACCTTTTGTCAGTCAACCAGGGATGATTTTTAAGTCGTCATATTGATCTAAACCTATGCTTTTGCCCGCCCCATAGATAGAAATTACGACTGAGGCTCAAACCTAGGTGAGTCAGGGGTTAACCACCTCGATGCATCTGCAAGGCTGTTGTAACGCCTTGTAACTTGTTGAGGTTGTATGTATAAATTTACGTGAACCCAGTTTTAGGTCGGCTGGCCACCCTGGACTTCCCCACGCTACTGGGACTATCCCTGGCTTTACGGCTAAAACGCTCCGCCCCCAAAGCTCAACGGGGCTGACAAAACTTTGAGGAACGCTACCTTGGCCTACGAACAGAACTCATTCCCAAACCTTTGGGGTCACCTGTGGGACTGGGATATTCAGCTCAGTCGCCGATTGGGCTTCGGGTTGGCTCTGGCCGTTGGGCTGATGGCCTTTCTCGGGGTCGTCGGGTTTGATTCGATGGGTAACCCGGCTGCCGCCGCCGTCTTGGGCGGGCGCGTTGCTCAGGTTGCCGCGCCGCTGCCGCTGCCGGTGATGGTGATGGGGCATCTCCAGCCCCCAGCTAGCCCCACCGTCGCCCTCAGCACATCTACCAACACCGAGGGGCTAGGGCGGCAGGAGCCGCCGGTCATTCAACCATCCCTAGGTCATGGATCCCTAACGGGGTTTACCCTCACTGGCGGTCGCCTGACCAAAGCGCACTGCTTGACTAACCTATCCTTCAGGCCCTAGGTTTGGCGGGTCAGCGGTTCTAGACTTCACCACAACCGAATTAATTTGACCACGCTAAGGGCTTAAAATATGAGGCTGGCCCCTGGCGTTTTTCCGTTGGCTATCGATTCATCCACTCCCTCTCAATCCTATGACTTCCTCCATTCGCTTTCTCATGTGCTCTCCCCACCACTACGAGGTGGACTACGTCATTAACCCCTGGATGGAGGGCAACATTCACCGATCTTCCCTGGCCACGGCCCAGGAGCAGTGGCAGAGCCTGTATCAAATCATTGCCAGCCGGGCTGATGTCGAGCTGGTTAAGCCGCAGCCGGGCTGGCCCGACATGGTGTTTACGGCCAATGCCGGGCTCATTTTGGGCGACCAGGTGGTGCTCAGCCGGTTTCTCCACAAAGAGCGCCAGGGAGAAGAGCCCTACTTTAAAGAGTGGTTTGAGGCCCAGGGGCACACCGTCTACACCCTGCCCCCGGAGCTGCCCTTTGAGGGCGCGGGCGATGCCCTGCTGGATCGAGAAGGGCGCTGGCTGTGGGCGGGCTACGGGTTCCGCACCGAGCTTGACTCCCATGCCCTGGTGGCGCAGTGGCTGAATGTAGAAGTGCTGTCGCTGCACCTCATGGATGAGCGCTTTTACCACCTCGACACCTGCTTCTGCCCCCTCACCGACGGCTATCTGCTGTACTATCCCCCCGCCTTCGATGCCTACTCGAACCGGCTAATTGAGCTACGGGTGCCCGCCGCCAAGCGCATCGCCATCGACGAGGCCGACGCCATTACCTTTGCTTGCAACGCCGTTAACATCGACTACACGCTGATCATGAATAAGGCCAGCGACGATCTCAAGGTGCGGCTGGCGACGGCGGGCTTTGAGGTGGTAGAAACGCCGCTAACGGAGTTTTTGAAAGCCGGGGGCGCGGCCAAGTGTCTGACCCTGCGGGTGACGGAGCCCGTTCACCCGGCCCCGGCGGCGGAAACCAGCATTCTCTCCCGCACCATTGTGATGACCGGGCACCTGCTCGATTCGGGCCTGGTGAACCGGGCGCTGGATTTGATTATGGAAGGGGGTGGCAGCTTCCAGGTGCTGAAGTTTGACCTGGGGGAACAGCGCCAGAGCACCTCCTCAGCGGAAATTCGCGTCTCGGCCCCCGACCGCGAGGTGATGGATGAAATCATGGCCCAGCTGATTGACCTGGGGGCCGTAGCCCTGCCAGAAGATCAGCAGGATGCCAACCTGGTGACCATCTCCCAGGCGGGGGTGGCCCCGGACGACTTCTACAGCTCCACCATTTACCCCACCGAGGTGCGGGTGCAGGGCCAGTGGGTGCGGGTGCAAAACCAGCGCATGGACGGGGTGATTGTGATTACCTCATCCCCTGCCGGTGGTGTAGCCACCTGTAAGCTGCTGCGCGATTTGCAAGTGGGCGACCAGGTGATTGTCGGCTACGAGGGCATTCGCAGCGTGCGTAGTACCACCAGCCGCGATCGCGCCCCCCAAGAAGAGTTTAGCTTTATGGGCTCCGGTGTTTCCAGCGAGCGCCGGGTGGAGCTGATCGTCGAACAGGTGGCGTGGGATCTGCGTCGCCTGCGGGATCAGGGGGGTAAAGTCGCGGTGGTGGCGGGGCCGGTAGTCATCCACACCGGCGGTGGCGACCACCTGTCGCGGCTGATTCGCGAGGGCTATGTGCAGGGGCTGCTGGGGGGCAACGCGATCGCCGTCCACGACATCGAGCAGGCCATGCTGGGCACCTCCCTGGGGGTAGATATGAAGCAGGGCACCTCGGTACGGGGGGGGCACCGCCACCACCTGCGGGCGATCAACACCATTCGCCGCTGCGGCAGCATTGCCAACGCCGTCGAGCAGGGGGTGCTGATCAAGGGGGTGCTATACGAGTGCGTCAAGCACAACGTGCCCTTCTCCCTGGCCGGATCCATCCGCGACGATGGCCCCCTGCCCGACACCAAAATGGATTTACTGGAAGCCCAGGCCGACTACGCCTGCCTGATCGAAGGCTGCGACCTGATTTTGATGCTCTCCACCATGCTCCACGCCATCGGCGTCGGTAACATGACCCCGGCGGGGGTGAAGATGGTCTGCGTTGACATCAACCCGGCAGTGGTCACCAAGCTGGCCGATCGCGGCTCGCTGGAATCCACTGGGGTGGTCACCGATGTGGGCCTGTTTTTGAGCCTGCTGGTTAAGCAACTCGATAAGCTGACCCAAAAGCACGTGGTGGCCTAGTAACCCATGACGGCCAAGCCCCGTGAGGCTAGCATGGGAGCGATTCCTTTAAAGTTGCGCCCATGGCCGTTGCCCGATGGTTTGTCAAGACTCCCCTGGGAAAATCGATCTCCCCTGAACAGGTGGAAGACTCTCTGCTGCTGCGGGTGCTTGTGCAGGGGCTAGTTACCCTGGGCATTGCCTCGGTGGCGGTGGCGGCGGCGGGGGTCACCCAGACCTCGCTGTTGAACTTGCTGGCGATTCCCCTCAGTGCGGTGGGGGCGCTGTTTAGCTGGCATCGGCGGCGCCATCGCAACATGGCGATTAAATTTTTTATTGCCATCGGCATGTTGATGGCCCTGGCAGCATTTTTTTCGCGGCTGCTCGAACAGCCGGGGGATACCCGCATTGTGCTCGCCGAGCTGCTGATTCAGCTCCAGGTGCTGCACAGTTTTGATCTGCCCCGGCGCAAAGACCTGGGCTACTCGATGATGATTGGGCTAATTTTGTTGGGGGTGGCGGCCACCATTAGTCAGACCCTGGCCTTTGCCCCCCTGCTGCTGCTGTTTTTAGCCCTGGCCCTGCCGGTGCTGCGGCTCGATTACCAGTCGCGCCTGCACCTGGGGACAATGCCCCTGACCCCGGTTAAGCCCCAGGTGGCGCTACGCAAACTCGTTGGCCTGCTAGGGTTAACCCTAGGCCTGGGCCTGCTAATTTTTATCGCTTTGCCCCGCCTGCCAGGGTACCAAATTCAAAACTTTCCGGTCAGTTCCACCCTTGATACCCCGGCGGGGTTTTCGGGGCAAACCATCACCAACCCTGGGTATATTACCGACGGCTCTGCCCAGGGTGATCAGGGTTTTGGCGAAGACGGGGCCGCGGGCAGCATCCAGGGCAAGGGCAAGCTGACCGGGCCGGGGGTGGTGGATACCACCGCCTACTACGGCTTTAACCAGCAGATGAACCAGAACCTGCGGGGCACCATGACCCCGCAGGTGGCGATGCGGGTGCGCTCCCAGGCAGCCGGGTTTTGGCGAGTGCTGGCCTTCGACTACTACACTGGCCAGGGCTGGGATATTTCCCGCAACGACGAGGTGCAAACCTTGGGCCGCTCCACCTTCTCGAACCAGACCCTGTTGCCCCTTACGCCTTCCCTGGGGCGCCAGCGGGAAGTGGTGCAAACCTACACCCTAGTGAGCAACTTTCCTAACCTGATTCCGGCCCTGTACCAGCCTCGGGAGCTGTACTTTCCCACCCGTGAGGTGGCTATTGATGCGGAGGGCAGCCTGCGATCGCCCATCGGCCTGGAGGAGGGCATAACCTATACGGCGGTGTCGAGGGTGCCATACCGCGATCGCACCCTACTGCGCCAGGCCCCCAGTCGCTACCCCGCCGAAATTCAGCAGCACTACCTGCAGGTGCCCGAAGCCATTCAGGAGCGGGTACGCGCCCAGACCGAAGCCCTGCTGGCCCGCTCCCCTACCCCCCTCACCGACCCCTACGAAAAGGCGCTCTATCTCACCCAGGCTCTGAAGCAGAACTACACTCTCCAACCCGACCTGCCCTTTTTCAACCCCGAAGACGATCTGGTAGAAACCTTCTTGTTCACCACCGAGGGAGGCTACCCCGACCACTTTGCCACGGTGCTGACGGTGATGCTGCGCTCCATCGGCATCCCCGCTCGCCTGGTTACCGGGTTTGGAGCCGGGGAATTCAACCCCTTCACCGGCTTTTACATCGTTAAAAATACCGACGCCTACGCCATCGCCGAGGTGTATTTCCCCGAGTATGGCTGGTTTGGGTTTGACCCTATTCCTGGCCACGAGCTGTTTCCTTCCAGCATTCGCGACCACGAAACCTTCAGTACCCTCCAGCGCTTCTGGCAGTGGCTAGCAGGCTGGCTGCCCTCCCCCCTGGTCGGCCTGATCAACGGCAGTCTAGAGGTGCTTACCCAGGCCCTGGCCCAGCTAGTGCGGGGCTTTGCGGGCCTGCTGCAGCTTGGCTGGGTAGGAATTACCCTGGCCCTGGCGAGCCTGATCGCCCTGGGCTTTGTCGGCTGGCTGGCCTTTTTGGGGCTGCGGCGGGGCTGGCGACGGTGGCAGCGGCGGCGGTTTGCCCCCACCGAGCGCCTATATCAACAAATGCTGGCCTGGTTTGACCAGCAAGGCCTCCCCAAATACCGCGCCGAAACTCCCCTGGAATATGGTCAGCGGCTCTACACCATTACCAAGGCTACCCAGGCCCAGGCGGCGAACGAAATCGCCCACGCCTACGTGCGCTGGCGCTACGGCGGAGAACCCCAAAATTTGGCTGCTCTAGCCGATAACCTGCGGGTCATCCAGCGGCAAAAAGGGTTAAGACGATGATGGGCGTTGCTGAATGAGGGTATGAATTTGTCTGATTACAAATGAGGATCCAGACATCACAGCCTACGGTTCATACCTGTGATCACCAACGCCCGATGATGCCTCGGCTGCAGAGCCAAAGACTCTGACTTCGCCTCCCAAGGGAGCGGTCATAATAGAACCATCCACCCCAGCTATCTGTGTCCATGTCTGACGCTGTTACCCTTCAGGATATTTACGATTTGTTCAAAGCTTCTCAGGCCGAAGCCGATCGCCGCGCGGCAGAGGCCGATCGCCGTGCCGCCGAGGCTAAAGCTGAGGCCGATCGCCGTGCCGCCGAGGCTAAAGCTGAGGCCGATCGCCGTGCCGCCGAGGCTAAAGCTGAGGCCGATCGCAGCATGGAAGAATTAAGACAGGTAGTCGCCAACACCAGTCGGGAAGTAGCAAGGCTGGGAGATCGCTGGGGGTTGTTTGTTGAAAATCTGGTTGCCCCGGCGGTGCTGCGGCTGTTCCAGGAGCGGGGCATTGAAATTCAATACACCTATCGTCGAGCCAGGTCTAACCGTCCTGAGGCCCCCATGGAGATTGACATTTTGGCCGTAGATGGCGATGTGGTCGTGGCGGTCGAAGTAAAGTCACGCCTGGCACAGGAGGATGTGGATAACTTTTGCGAGAAGTTGAAGAAATTTAAGCAGGCTTTCCCCGAGCGCGCCAGCTTTCAGATTTTTGGAGCCGTAGCCGCGATTGAGATTGTTCAAAACGTCGATCGCTATGCCTATCGCAAAGGCTTGTTTGTCATTCGGCAGTGTGGCGACTCGGTGGAGATTGCCAATGATGGCCAGTTTGAGCCCAGAGCCTGGTGAGCCGTGATCGAAGCCGTGTTAATAGCTAGGCGGATGAAATCAAACGGGCATCGATTCATCATGGTCATCAAATACCCATTGCGTTTCTCAGGGGTTTCGGTATGCTCAAGGGGATGTGCTTTGACACCTTTGCTGAGACCAGTTATCCCGTGACCCTAAAAACCCTCGTCCAAAATTCCCTCAAGTCCCTGAGCTTTTCGCCCAACGGCAGCAAGGCTTTCTCGCCAGCCCAGTTTGATGCCGACGTGATGACCACCTACGGGCGCTTCCCCATTGCCCTGACTCGGGGTCGGGGCTGCTATGTATGGGATGACCAGGGCCGCCGCTACCTGGATTTTGTGGCGGGCATTGCCACCTGTACCCTGGGCCACGCCCACCCGGCCATGGTCGAGGCGGTTACCCAGCAGATTCAAACCCTGCATCACGTTTCGAACCTCTATTACGTACCGGAGCAAGGAGCTTTGGCCCACTGGCTAGTGGAGCATTCCTGTGCTGACCGGGTGTTTTTCTGCAACTCTGGGGCCGAGGCCAATGAGGGGGCGATTAAGCTAGCTCGCAAGTACGCCCATACCCAGCGGGGCATTGCCAATCCGCTGATTCTGACGGCCCAAGCCAGCTTCCACGGGCGTACCCTGGCCACCGTCACCGCCACCGGCCAGCCTAAATACCAAAAGAACTTTGACCCGCTGATGCCGGGATTTGCCTATGTGCCCTACAACGACATTGCCGCCCTAGAGCAGGCCGTGGCCGAGTTTGATGCCGAAGCACCCCAGGTGGCTGCGATTATGCTAGAGCCCCTGCAGGGAGAAGGGGGGGTCTGCCCCGGCGATCGCGGGTATTTTCAGCGGGTGCGCCAGCTCTGCAACGAGCGTGGCATTTTGCTGATATTAGACGAGGTGCAGGTGGGCATGGGCCGCACCGGCACCCTCTGGGGCTACGAAAATCTGGGTATCGAGCCAGATATTTTCACCTCCGCCAAGGGGCTGGGGGGCGGCATTCCAATTGGGGCAATGCTGTGCAAGGCGACCTGTGATGTGTTTCAGCCCGGGGATCACGCTAGCACCTTTGGGGGCAACCCCTTTGTGTGCAAGGTGGGGCTCACAGTGTGCGAAACCTTAGAGGCCGAGGATTTGCTCACCAACGTGAACCAGCGGGGCGAGCAGTTGCGCTTTGGTCTCCAGCGGCTGGTGCAGCAGCACCCGACCATTCTGGAGCAGGTGCGGGGCTGGGGGTTAATCAACGGACTCGTGCTCCAGCCCGATGCGACGATTAAGTCGGTGGATATTGTCAAGGCTGCCATGGATGAGGGGCTGCTGCTGGTGCCCGCTGGCCCCCAGGTGGTGCGCTTTGTGCCGCCGCTAAACGTCAGCGCCGATGAGGTACAGCAGGCCCTAATGGGGATCGAAAAAGCCCTGGCCATGGTGATTAAGCGGCATGGCTATACCCGGATAGGGTTGTAGGGGCTTAGCCGACTAAGACCCTACAACCTATGCATCCAGCGTTTCCTCCTGGCGCAGTAGGATTATCGTAATATCGGTCTGCTGCACCACCTCCAGTGGCACATTTCCCTTAAAGACCTGGCTGAGCAGATTTTCTCGGGAGGCCCCTAAAAGGATGGCGTCGCTGCGGCATTCCTGGGCCAGGGTAACAATGGCCTCCGCTACGGAAGGATTGGTCAACACGTGGATATCCACTGAACGATGTAGGGTTTCGGTTAGCTCAGTGGCCATGGCGGCAAGGTGCTGGGGGGCGAGGCATTTGCCCTGCTCGGGATGACAGACGGTGCAGAGCTGAATGTCAGGGGATTGCCCGAGGGTGAGCAGCCCCGGCAAGAGCTGTTGGGCACTTTGGGCGTTGGGGCCGCCCGCCGTGGGAATTAGCCAATGGTCAAAGGTCAGATTGCGGCCTGGGCGCACCACCAGCACCTGGCAGGGGGCCTGGCGAATGAGGGTATCCACTACCCCACTAATCACCCGGCCAGGGGTGATATTGGGGTGATACCAGCCCATTAGTACCCGGTCAATGTGGCGTTCTTTAATCACCTCCAGTAGGGTGCGACCCACCTCATGGGCAGTCCGCACCTCAAAGTGCACCGACAGCCCACTGGTTTTGTCATACTCGGCAGCGAGCTGGCGCAGGGGCTCAATTTCCCGCAGATCAACCCTGGCCGCTGCTGGCGAAACGCTGCGGGGCACTTTTACCACATGTACGCACTCCAGCTCATGGTGAAAGCTTTGGGCGATGGCAGCGGCAATTTTGATTAGGTCTGGCGCAGTGTGGGGGTCGGCCAAGGGCACCAGCAGCCGTCCCTGGCCAATGGCCGGGCCGCGCTGCTGAAACACCACGTAGGAAGGCTCGGCCTGAGGCCCCAGATCCATCAGCTCGCCGCTGACCTGGTCACACTCAGCCCGGATAATATCGGCGCGGGTGATAATGCCCACCAGCTTATTGGCCTCAACCACCGGTAGGCGGCTAATTTTAAGCCGGTTTAACAGGTGCAGCACGCGCGATAGGGGAGCATCGGGGGCGACGGTAACCGGGTGAGGTGTCATCACATCGGCCAGGGTGAGAAACTGATCGAGCCCCTGGGCGGTGGCTTCTCCCAAATCGCTCTGGGTGATGATGCCCACCAGGCGGCCATTTTCCAGCACCGGGAAGCCTCGGTGGTGCGATCTCGAAAACGCCTGCACTACCTCCGGCAGGGTCATCTGGCTGTTCAGGGTTTCTACCCGGCCCTGCATTAGATCCGCCGCCTGGAGGTTAACCCAGGGGTTATTAGCCTGGGGCACCGGCGCCAGGTGAATACCCTGGCGCAACAATAGCTGACTGTAGATCGAGCCTCGGTTAGCCCGGTCGGCCACCAGGTAAGCAATGCCAGAGCCAATCATCAGCGGCAGCACCAGGTTAAAGTTGGCGGTCATTTCAAACACAATCACAATGGCCGTAATGGGTACCCCGGTAACGGCGCTAAAAAACGCCCCCATGCCGGTAAGGGCATAGGTGGTAGTGCTGCCCAAGTAATCAGGTACCGGCCAGGCCCCAAACCCGCCGTAGACTCCCTGGGCCAAAAAGCTGACCAAACAGCCCAGCGCCGCCCCCAGCACCAGAGAGGGGGCAAAAATTCCCCCCGAAGCCCCCGAGCCATAGGCCAGTAGGGTGAGCAAAAACTTGACCCCAAAGGCCAGAGCCACCATCTGCCAGCCCGCTGAGCCTGTCACTAAAAACTCTTGTAGACCCGTATTGTCGGCGGCGGCCACTGGCAAAAACACCCCTACCAGGCCCGTCACCAACCCCGCCAGGCCGATGCGACCGGGCAGCCCCAGCCGCTTGAACCGTTGAAAAAAGTTCAAACTGCCAAAAATACCCCGACCAAACAGCGCCCCTAGCAGCCCCGCCAGCAGACCTAAAATGGCAAAAAATGGCAAATCGTAGACCGAGAGGCCAATCGGCTTAGCGCTGATGGCCAGGTTTAACCCCTGCCCCCCCAGCAGTCGCGAAACCACCGCCCCAATGAACGAGGCCAGAATGGCGCTGCCCAGGGTCAGGCCCGAAAAATCCTGGAGCAGCTCTTCGACCACAAACAGCACTCCGGCAATGGGGGCATTAAACCCCGCCGCCAGCCCTGCCGCCGCCCCCGCCGAGATCAGCTGGCGGCGATACTCTGGCGAGGTGGGCACCCACCGACTGAGCTGGGCCGCCAGCCCCGCCCCAATTTGCACCGTCGGCCCCTGCCGCCCCAGGGATAACCCCGACCCCAACGCCAATAGCGTGCTGCCCAACTTGACCAAAGCCACCCGCAGGTTCAGTGGCACGGGGGCCAGCCCCAACGCGGCCTTTACCTGGGGAATGCCGCTACCTGATGCCTCCGGGGCCAGCCGCTCTACCAGCCAGCCCGACAGCCAGCCGCCGGATAGACCAATACCCGGCAGAATTAGCCACAGGGGCAGAGTAGACGACGTGCGCCACAGGGTCAGGGATTCGACCCCCTGCTTCAGCAGCACCGCTGCCAGCCCCGACACCAGCCCGATGATGCAGGCTTCTACAATGGCGGCCCGCTTGCGGCTGAGAAATGATTCCAGACGGAGTTGCAGCATGAGCAGGAAAAAGTACAGTGTAGCCTCGACAGTATTTAGGGGATCGGGTACCAGGTATCAGACTGGGGTGGCAGGTCAAGGAAAAGTGCTGCAATCAACCGCTGTAGGAAAGGCGCTAACCTAGCTGAGGAGGGGGGCGCTGCGATTTGATGGCTCCGAGGTCTGGATTTTTCGGGGCTACACCCCAGGCCATGGCGGAACCGGCACAGCATCCACCTTCGCTAGCTGCTCTCGCTGGTTTTCGGGGCTCAAGAACGAGGCTTTGAAGGAATTTTTGGCCAACTGCACCACCTGACTGGCGTCCAGTCCTAAGGCTGCCTGCACCGCCTCGAAGTTTTCGACCAGGTAGCCGCCAAAATAGGCCGGGTCATCGGAGTTGATCGTGACGCACAGACCCCATTCTAAAAGCTGTTTGAGGTTATGCTGGGCCATGTCCTCAAACACCCGCAGCTTAATGTTAGACAGGGGGCAAACCGTGAGGGGAATTTGATGCTTGACCAGGTACTCCACCAGCGCCGGATCCTCCACGCAGCGCACGCCGTGGTCAATGCGCGACACCTGGAGCTGGTCAATCGCCTCCCAAATGTAGGCGGGTGGCCCCTCTTCTCCGGCGTGGGCCACGGTTAAAAAGCCCTCGGCCCTGGCCCGGTCAAACACGGCCTTGAACTTGGCAGGTGGATGCCCCACCTCAGAGGAATCTAGCCCCACCGCCACAATGCTGTCGCGGTAGGGCAGGGCGGCTTCCAGGGTCGCCAGGGCCGCCTCGGCGCTGAGGTGGCGCAGAAAGCAGAGAATCAGCCCGGTGGAGATACCCAGTTGAGCCTGGGCATCGGCTAAAGCCTGGGTAATGCCGCCATGCACCACCGCCAGGGGAATGCCTCGGTCGGTGTGGGTTTGGGGATCGAAAAAGATTTCGGTGTGGCTAATCGACTGGGCCGCGCATTTTTGCAGGTAGGCCCAGGTGAGGTCGTAGAAGTCTTGCTCCTGCTGCAAGACCTGGGCACCGGCATAGTAAAGATCCAAGAACGATTGCAGATCGCCAAATTGATAAGCGGCCTGCACCGCCGCCACCGAGTCGTAGGGCAATTTAATCTGGTTACGCTGGGCCAGGGCAAACATCATCTCCGGTTCGAGGGAGCCTTCGATGTGGAGGTGTAGCTCAGCTTTAGGCAATTGTTGGATAAGCGATGGCATGGCTGACCAGAAATGGTAGGGCTCAGGCATTTTCGCCTAACGGGTGGTGCCAGGAGGGTATCGGTTTAAACCGAGCCAGGTGGAACAATCGTGCTTCTCACAAACGCCAACCTGAGGTGATGGCGCCCCAAAAACCTCCCACCTGCATGGGTGAGTCTCTCCGTAGGGGCGAATGGCTATTCGCCCAGCACCGAGATAGCCTATCCGAGCAATAGTCTAGACGTTGCGGGCAAGCATCGGCCGGCCTGGGCCAATTCGAGCCGGACTCCGAAGGGTATATGGGGAAAGCGGCTAGAATAAGCTGTCTCACCCCGTTACCCCCTTGGCTAATTCCGCCCCATCTCCAGCTCCGCCCGCCTTTGACCCTAAAACCGGCCCCCTCTACGCCGTTCTAGCCTACGGCACCTGGGGCCTGCTGCCGATTTACTGGAAATTTTTTGGCCCCACCCCCGCCGTCGAGGTGCTCAGCCACCGGATGATCTGGTCGGCAGTATTTCTCTGCGGCATTTTGCTGGTGCAGCGGCGCATGCCTGAATTAATCGCTCTGCTTAGGTCGCCCCAGCAGGTGCGAGTGCTGCTGCTGACGGCTAGCCTGCTGAGCTTTAACTGGGGGCTGTACATCTATGGGGTAAACAGCGACCGGGTGGTAGAAACCAGCCTGGGCTACTACATCAACCCCCTGGTAACGGTGCTGCTGGGGTTTATCTTTCTGAAGGAGCGGCTGTACCGGGGTCAGCAAATCGCCGTGGCCCTGGCGGTGTTTGGGGTAGGATACTTTATCTGGCAACTCGGCACGGTGCCCTGGATTGCAATCAGCTTGGCGGTTTCCTTCGCCTTCTACGGGCTGCTGCGCAAGGTGGTGCCCGCCGCCCCCCTGGTGGGCCTAGCGGTGGAAACCCTGCTGATTACTCCCCTCACCCTGGGGTTTGTGATCTACCTGGCGGCCACGGGTGACGGCCACTTTGGCGGTTCTGTCTCTTCCACCCTGCTGTTTGTGGGGGCGGGGGTAGCGACTTCGATGCCGCTGCTGTGGTTTAATAACGCGGCTAAGCGGCTGCGGCTGGCAACCCTGGGCTTTTTTCAGTATTTAGCCCCCTCCATTGCCCTGGTGCTAGGGGTTTTTGTCTACCAGGAGCCGTTTACCCAGGCCCACGCGGTTACCTTTGGCTGCATTTGGACGGCCCTGGCGCTGTATTCCCTAACGTCGCTGCGAATGAAGGCGGCCACATAAAGCGTGGGGCGCAGAAGTAACATCACCATTGGTTCTGCGCGAAGCGTAGAACCGATGGTGAACGATAGTAACGATAGTGATGCCTACAGCTGATCGATATAGGCCTTGTACTGTTGGCGTAGCGATTTCAGATTTTTTCCGGCTATGTCAACCTGGATGTTAACGCCAGATTTATTCAGATGTAAAAGCTGTTGGTAAGCGCTTAGACTATCGGCATGAACCGTACGCACATACTCTCCCTGGGCACGGATATCACAGTAGATCCATCCTGTCCGAAATGGGCAAGAATAAATACGAACGTCCATAGGGTCAGGTTACTCCGCAACGTCAGTCGGCTCTGATCAATGAATCAGCGGCGCTCAAGCTATTTACGGAGCAAATCCCAAGACCATGGCACAGCCGCACAGTAGCGGCTGCTGGGGGGAGGGGATGCCTGGAGAATGACCATTACTTCACTGGAGCTAAAGGTTTTAACGCAGCTGTTAGCCCAGGGGGGGCGCTGTAACACCCTGGCCGACCTGGACATGGGGGGACGCACCTCAATGCCGCAGCAGGTGCGGATCTGTCGGCAGCTGAGCGATCAGGGACTGATCACCCACCGGGAGGCCATTGTCCGATTTGGACTGACGGTAATCGGCAAAACCTTGCTTCGCCTCGATGCTTCCGTATGGCCCGTTACCCCCGACCAGCTTTTGATTCTGCGCTCCTGCGCTAGGGGACGGATCGGCCCAGGGCAAATTCATTACCGGGTGCCGGTAGCCGAGCGGCAGCGGTTGCTGCAGGGGTTAGCGGAGCAGGGTTTGGTCGTGGTTTATGGGCAGGAAGTCGTTGAGCTACGCCTCACCGATTTGGGCCAGGCGTATTTAGCCAGCCGGGGTCGATCCAGTATGACTGAGAATCGATAGGTTGGTGATGGAATTAAACCAGACCTGACTTGACCGCTTCCCAGGTTGAACCAGCGGTTACATCAGTTCGAGTCGGCCTAAATTGAATCGTTTGAATCGTTAAAGACCACAGGCCTGCCTCGGAGGGGTGTCCGTAGGGCTTCGGCATGAGCTCAGGCACCCGGTGGGGGGATAGCCTGGCCCATCGATAGCGTATTCATTGGACTATGCTAGCCTGCGAATCGTCTCGTCCTCTCGCGGCTCTGGCCTAGCGCTAAAACTCGAACCCTCACCCCCACCTTGCCCCGCCCCAGCGCAAACCCCGCCTTTGGCGGTTCGGTATCCCCCCCTTCAGCTAAATGGGCTTACCAAGCACTATAGAGATATCTGTCAAGCCGGAGTAAGGAAACTTATGGGAAAAGTAGTCGGAATCGACCTAGGCACCACAAATTCAGTCGTAGCCGTGATGGAAGGGGGCAAGCCCACCGTCATCGCTAACGCTGAGGGCTTTCGCACCACCCCCTCGGTGGTGGCCTATGCCAAAAATGGTGATCGCCTCGTCGGCCAAATTGCCAAGCGCCAGGCGGTAATGAACACCGAGAACACCTTCTATTCTGTCAAGCGCTTCATCGGTCGCCGCTACGACGAAGTCGGCACCGAAGCCACTGAAGTGGCCTACAAAGTCCTCAATGTGGGCAACAACGTCAAAATTGACTGCCCCCAGGCGGGCAAGCAGTTTGCCCCCGAAGAAATTTCTGCCCAGGTGTTGCGCAAGCTGGTGGATGATGCCAGCAAGTACCTCGGCGAAAAGGTCACCGAAGCGGTGATCACCGTGCCTGCTTACTTCAACGACTCCCAGCGCCAGGCCACCAAAGATGCTGGTAAAATTGCGGGTCTCGAGGTCAAGCGGATCATCAACGAGCCCACCGCCGCCTCCCTGGCCTATGGCCTCGACCGCAAGAGCAACGAAACCATCCTGGTGTTTGACCTGGGTGGTGGTACCTTCGATGTCTCCATTCTCGAAGTGGGCGACGGCGTGTTTGAAGTGCTGGCCACCTCCGGGGATACCCACCTGGGTGGTGACGACTTCGACAAGAAAATTGTAGATTACCTGGCCGGTGAGTTCCAAAAGCTAGAAGGCATCGACCTGCGCAAAGACAAGCAGGCCCTGCAGCGCCTCACCGAGGCCGCTGAAAAGGCCAAGATTGAGCTGTCCAGCGTCACCCAGGCGGAGGTGAATCTACCCTTCATCACCGCCACCCAGGATGGCCCTAAACACCTGGAAATGACCCTCACCCGGGCCAAGTTCGAGGAACTCTGCGCCGACCTGATCGACCGCTGCCGGATCCCCGTCGAGCAGGCCGTGAAGGATGCCAAAATCAGTAAGAGCGCCATCGACGAAGTGGTGTTGGTGGGCGGTTCCACCCGCATCCCGGCGATTAAGGATGTAGTTAAGCGCACCCTCGACAAAGAGCCCAACGAAACCGTCAACCCTGACGAGGTGGTGGCCGTCGGTGCCGCTATTCAAGCCGGGGTGCTGGCCGGGGAAGTGAAGGACATTCTGCTGCTGGATGTCACCCCCCTTTCCCTGGGGGTAGAAACCCTGGGTGGCGTGATGACCAAGTTGATTCCCCGCAATACCACTATCCCCACCAAAAAGTCGGAGGTGTTCTCCACCGCCCAGGATGGCCAAACCAATGTGGAGATCAAGGTGCTCCAGGGCGAGCGGGAAATGGCTAACGACAACAAGAGTCTGGGTACCTTCCAGCTGGCGGGCATTCCCCCGGCTCCCCGCGGCGTGCCCCAGGTCGAGGTGATCTTTGACATCGACGCCAACGGCATTCTCAACGTCACCGCCAAAGACAAGGGCACCGGCAAAGAGCAGACCATCACTATTTCCGACGCCTCGACCCTAAACGAGGCCGATGTGGAGCGCATGGTGCGGGATGCCGAGCTCAACTCTGAGGCCGACAAGGAGCGCCGTGAGCGCATCGACCTGAAGAACCAGGCCGACTCGCTCACCTACCAGGCCGAAAAGCAGATTACCGACATGGGCGACAAAGTGCCCGCCGCCGACAAAGAGAAGGCTGAGGGCCAGATCCAGTCGCTCAAGGACGCGATCGCCGCTGAGGACTTTGACACCATCAAATCCCTCACCGCCGAGCTCCAGCAAACCCTCTACGCCATCAGCACCAGCTTGTATCAGCAGGCGGGTGATGGGGCCAGCGCCCCTGGCCCCGAGGGCGAGGCCGAGGGCGGCAGCGGCGGCGGCGAAGACGATGTCATCGACGCTGAGTTCTCGGAACCCGAATCGAAATAGCGGGAGGCGTCTCTGGCGCTGAGCTCAGCCCTTAGACTTGCTCCGGCTAGCAAGCAGGCGGATGGTGATTGCCATCCGCCTTTTTTTGTAGCGACGGATACCGCTAATTGTTCGGGTACTGAGCGCTCAATGGCTCATACCAAATCCGAGGCGTATAGCCCCGATTCCTAACCGGCCAAACCGTAGGGGCGTTGGCGCAGCCTAGCCAGAGGCTTTTTAGTGAGGATGCACATGGGCTGGCCAGTAGCGAGGTCTTTTTGAGGTTTGCTCCAGGCGCAGGGTTCGGCAAAGCCCAGGCGGTGGAGGATGGTGATGACAAGGTTGATGCCGACCAGGGAACCGATCAGAATAACGCGCACGGGTTCGCGGGTGGTCGTGGCTGGGATGGAGTCGCTGGGTGGTGGGGAGTAGATTTCGGCGTTGGGGATGAATTGGGCCATGACGAGAGGGGATAGGGGTGGGC
>DAIUJR010000103.1:0-17115 GCA_036848635.1 Nodosilinea sp. CTOTU7336 | reverse complement strand
TAGCCTAGACCACTCCACATCTTTTATTCCCTGTCAACCTGCGGAATGTCGGATACTAGAACAGCACGAACTGATTATCGATAGCTCAGAGCAAGAGCGGGAGAGGCCTAGCGGCTATCAGGAACAGGAGATATCCCACTCAAGATAAAAAAACACACGTTTAAGAGTATGTATATGTTTTTACCAAACAGAAAAGATATTGTTGATGTAATCCTGGGTGAACCGGGGCCTAAAAGCAATATTTCTCAGTTTCGTGAGGCTCAGTCTAAGTTGAGCCCAAGGCAACGATTTAGAAGAGATACTGGATACCAGGGAGAAGTTAATATTGAGACTCCTCATCAGCAGGCGAAGAACCGAAAGTTAACGTCTGAGGAGAAGGACGAGAATCAGGCATTTGTTCAAAACCGAATCTACGTTGAACATCTTATTCGTGGAATCAAGATATTTAGAGCCATCCAACAACGGTTCCGATTAAGCGGGAAGCATTATTCATCAGTTATGAAAGTGATTTATGGGCTAGTACACGACGGCGGAAGTCTCTCTACTCCCTACCGTGAACCTTATACCTCAGTCATCGCTAATGGTGTACATATTTACGCCGCGCTCTACTAGTACAATCACTATAAAAGCTTTGCGGCAAGAGCTTTGTAGAGGTGAACACGCAATTTAGATGCTCAGCAGCTTATTCGAGACTAAGCTAACGGTGTTGGTAAGGTGCGCAATCGTAAAGGTTCACTCTTCCCCCGGCTGAGCAACCTTGTTCAAGCGGGGGGAGAGTGAACCTTTACCCAGCGAGATATCAATGGCTGACCTCACCAAGCGGTCGGCCTGAACGACTGATCGTTAGCGATATCGACTGAATCGCCGCTCTGCTGAATCACAAATAGCCCCTGCTGGTAGGCGTAGCGGTCAACCCCGACATCAATTTCGATGCCCGCCACGGCGCCAAAGATGCAATAGTCACCATAGTGGGGAAAGGCCTGCCTGAAGCGACCCAGCTTGGCAATAAAGTCATCCACATCCCGCTGGGAGAGCCGCGATTTCACCTCAATGGCCACCGCTACATCGCCATCGACGGCAAAGATGTCAATTTCCATCTGCGCCCCGGGCCGCTTAGACGTCATGCGCCGGGAAGTTTCCTGCACGTCGATGCCCCGCGCCTGGAATAGCCTAATCACCGCAGGCTCCACCAGGTTTTCTACGAACTGGCCCCAGCGGGTGGTCAGCCCGGCCACTTCTCGACTGGTGTGGGCGGCAATTTGCTCCAGCCGTTCTAGCCGACGGTCAGCCTCTTGAGCCCGACGGTCAGCCTCTGCGGCGGCCTCCAGGGCGCGGCGGTCAGCCTCTGCGGCGGCCTCCAGGGCGCGGCGGTCGGCCTCCAGGGCGCGGCGGTCGGCCTCCGCTTGGGAGGTGCGAAACAGGTTGTAGATATCCTGAATAGTTACGGGGTCAGACATGATCGGCAAACAAAATTGAATACCTCTGAATATCTCAGGGCCTGATCTATTATGAACAGATTGATGGGCTGACTCCCATACCAATGATTTTTTACCGGGTCATCATGGATGTCCAAGGGTAGGTTAGCCTTCACTATTCACGATCAGCAAAACGCGAGAAGACGGCTATGGATTCCCGCCTGGGCAGGAATGACGCCGGTAGGTTGTTTCATGGCTTAGCCCTGAGGGATTAGTTCTTCAAAAACGGCCTCAGCAACGTGCTCACCCGCAGCACCTCCGCCACCGACCAGGCCTGGGCAAATGCGCCCCGAGGCGCCATCGGGGCATCGCCATCAAAAATTTCGCTGATGGTGCCTAGGCCCGCCGTCCGCAGGTGCTCCGCCAGGGGGGCCAGAAAGCTGTAGGCTAAATCTGCATCCTGATAAACCTGCCAGTGGGCCTGTACAAACGACCCCAGCAGCCAGGCCCAGACCGTGCCCTGGTGGTAAGCGCCGTCACGCTGCACCGGGTCGCCGCCGTAGCGCCCCTGGTATTGGGGATGACTGGGGGCCAACGAGCGCAGCCCATGGGAGGTAACGAGCTGCTGAGCCACCCGATCCACCACGGCTTTTTGCTGTTCAGGGGATAGGCAGGGCGGGCCGAGTTCCGGCTGGGGTAGCATCACCGCAAAAATCTGATTGGGCCGCAGGGCGGCATCGTTGCCGTCAGGGCCGTCGAGGACGTCGTAGCAGTGGCCTAGGGAATCGTCCCAAAACCGCTGCAGCCCTTGCCGAGTCTTGGCTGCCAGCGTCATATATAACTCGTCTGGCTGACCCAGGATGCGGGCAAAGTGGCCCAGGGTCAGCAGCGCGTTGTACCACAGGGCGTTGACCTCAACCGGTTTACCTAGACGGGGGGTAACCACCCAGTCGCCGACCTTGGCATCCATCCAGGTGAGCTGTACCCCTGGCTCCCCGGCGTAGAGCAGGCCATCCGCCGGATCGACATGGATGTTGTAGCGGGTGCCCTTGTGGTGCCAGGTGATGATGTCTTGCAGGGCCGGAAACAGTGCCGCCAGCAGGGCGGTATCGGCGGTGACCTGGTGGTAGGCTCGCACCGCCTCCACGTACCAAAGGGTGGCGTCTACGGTGTTGTAGTGGGGGGGCTCTCCGGTTTCGGGAAACAGGTTGGGCAGCATGCCCTGGTCAAGGTAGTCGGCAAAGGTCTGGAGAATGGGCTTGGCCACAGCGGCCCGACCCGTGGCCAGAGTTAGCCCGGGCAGGGCGATCATGGTGTCGCGGCCCCAGTCCCCAAACCAGGGGTATCCAGCCAGGATGGTTTTTCCGGCCTCGCCCTGGGCTGAGCGATTGACCACAAACTGGTCGGCGGCCAGCACCAGCTGTTGGTGCCAGGCCGGTGACGGTTCATTCCCCGGCATCGCCTGCCACTGCTGAATCAAATGATGCTCATAGGCCTGTCGCCGCAGCAGAGCGCTATGACCCGAGCGATCGGCCTTGGCCTCGGTGCTGGCCACCAGGGTAAACGACTGCCCCACGCCCAGGATGGTGGTCACGGTGGCGGCGTGGAGGTGGTCATCATCGGGGTGGATGCCTCGCTCCGCCTCCATGGCCAGGGCATAGCCTCGGTACCAGGTATGGGCTGGTACGAGGGTGCCGGTTTCGCAGTACAGGTAGAACGGCTGGGCCGTTTCGCTGGCGGTAATTTGTAGGCTCCAGTGGCCCTTGGGAGAAGCGCCAGCGGCTTCGGCACCGCTCGCCCAGGGCACAATCTGCATTTGCCAGCCCTCGGCCTGGGTGCTGTGGTGGTGGTCGCGGTAGTTAACCAGCACCTTGAGCACCAGGTCGAGGGAGGCGCTGGCGCGGGTGACGGTGTAGCGACTGTAGGTGGTGTTGGCCCCCGGCTCCATCCAGATCCGCTTTTCGACCAGGGCATCCCCAATGGCGTAGACCCAGACGGGTATGGTGCCATCTAGCCGAAAGGATTCAAGGTAAGCGTAGCCCTGGGGATGAAGGCTGCCATCGGCCCAACGATTACTGTGGAGGTCGTAGGATTGGCCCAGGTAGGTCATCGTCTCATCAGCTTTGGTGACCAGCAGCGTCCTACCCAGGGGCGGCTTGAGGGCTGCCACCAGCAGGCCATGGTAGTGGCGGGTGAGGATGCCGGCCACGGTACCGCAGCTATAGCCGCCAATGCCGTTGGTCACCAGCCATTCGCGCCGGGTCGCGGGTTGCCAGTGGCCGCAGAGGTCGCGACCCAGGGTAATGGTCATAGCCAAGCCACCAGGGATATACCTACCAGGGCAGCACCTCGCCGTTAGCGTGCCAGAAGGTGCCTGAATTCTCCAGAGTCAGCCCGTCAATCCGGGCCAGCAGCCCTGCCACCGAGGCCGCCGGGGTAATGCCGCCAGCCGTAAAGCCCGTCATCCGGGTTTGCACCAGGCCAGGGTGGAGGATCGCCACCGCCACCCCCCTGGGCCTGAGGTCGTGGGCTAGGGATTTGCCCGCCATCGATAGCGCTACCTTGGACAGGCGATAGCCGTAGGAACCGCCCGAGGTATTGTCGGCAATTGACCCCATGCGGCTGGTCATCAAGACCAATTTTGACCCGGCCTTGAGATTAGACAGTAGCGCTTGGGTCAGCCGCAGTGGCCCCAGGGTGTTTACCTCAAACTGCTGCCGAATGCTGTCGATGTCGAGATTTTCCAGAGTAACTCGTTCTAGAATACCGGCATTATGGATGACCCCGTCGAGGGGTCTACCCCCCAGGCGCCTGACCAAATCGGCAATGGTCTTGCCCTGGGTAATATCAACCCCGGCCTCGACCTGAAGGCCCAGGGCTGTGAGGTCGTTTGAGGGCTGGCGGCAAACGGCAATCACCTGGTCGCCCCGCTGCTTGAGCTGCCGACAGTATTCGTAACCAATGCCGCGATTTGCCCCGGTAACTAAATAGGTGGCCATGGGATCTAATTACCTTGATCCTGAGGATTTTCCTTTATTTTAGGCCGGTGGGGAGCTTAGCTTTTAGGCCCGTGAGGTTGACGGCCTATTCAGGAAAGAAGAAATCGGTGGATTCTTCGTCTTCTTCGGAGGCGATGTAGCTGCGGTAGTACTCCTCCAGCTCGGCGGCGCTAATGGAGCGCTCGGAGGGGTTTTCAAAAAACGTTTTGACCTTCAGGTAGCGCCGTAGCCCCTCAGCCCCGGCATCGTGCTGGGTGGCGGCCTTGAAATCCTCCGGAAATGTATCGCTAACTTGGAGCCAGGCCTCTTCTAAAATATCCTCTATGTCGGTGGTTGGAGCGCTGTCAATTAAGGCTTCTAACCCGTCGAGAATATCAATTAGCTTGAGAATTTCTGGAATTTGCTCCGAATCAGACATTGAGCCGCGCATGGATAAGGGTCGAGACGACTAGAGGGGTTTGGTAAAGAACTTGGTAAAATTTTAGTGGAGTATGGAGCCAATGAGCGGGGGATTCCGGTAGCGATTCTGGAAACCGCTACGGATCCCACGCCCTCACCTCAAAGCCTTACCCCTAGGGGCAATGGTCGTTATTGATATCGCCACTGGCCATGCGAGTGTTGCAAAATCGCGCCGTGCTCAGATCGGTACGCACCAGGTTGGCCTCACTCAAATCGGCATTGGTAAAGTTGGCGTTGGTAACATCGGCATCCCGAATCAGTGCCTCGCGCAGGTTCGCGCCGGTGAAGTCGGCATTCCCAAGCTTAGCCCCGATCAGGTTGGCACGGTAGAGCTGGGCATTGGTGAGGGTCGCCCCGGTGAGGTCGACCTGACTCAGGTTAGTTTCAGACAAATTGGCTGCGCTAAAGCGCCCGGCCTGGAGGTTAACCCGGTACCATCGGCTGCCCCTGGCCGCCGCCCCCTCCAGATTTAGGCCGGGGGCCACGGCTTCGGATAAATCCGCCCGGTTGAGGGCGGTCTGGCTCAGGTTTGCCCCGGATAAATCGGCCCTGGTCAGGGTGGCATCGTTAAGCGCCGCCTCACGAAAGTCGGTCTGCTGTAGGTTTGCCATGTCCAACTTGGCCCTGGAGAGCTGAGCTTCCCTCAAATCGGCCCCGGCCAGGTTAGCGCCGGTTAAGTCGGCACCATCGAGGGCCGCACCCACCAAAACCGCTGCGCTCAGGTCGCAGGCCACGCAGTTGCGGCTAATTAAGAGCTGCCGCAGCTGGCTAGAGTTAACCGCCAGGGCCGGGGTCAGCAGCCCCAGGGCAGCTAACGGCACCGCCAGCACCCAACCCCTGACCGCCCATTTAGACATCGCTAAACCCATGATTGCCTTCAACCTGTATAAAATCTGATATCAAGTTTAAGGATTGCTTCTACAATGTGTCAGCATCTTCCCTGGTGGCCGATCCCGTAAGCTACTAGGTTTCTGGGTTTCCTCAACCCCAATCTAGGGAGCTTGGCCCGTAACCTCCACCTATCCCCAAATGCGTAATTCTATTCTGGCCCCTGTGACGCGACTTCATGGCATCTACCTCGGCACGCTCAACAGCTAGTTCTCGCCACCGGCGACCGTCGCAGGATCTGCGCCAGTTTAAGCCCTGGGAGTGGGTTTGGCCGCTGCTGTGGGTAGTGTTATTGACCGGGTCGGGTATTTTTGGCGGCTGGGCGCTGCGGTGGCTAACACGGATTCCGCCCCTGCCGGACTGTGAACAGATTACGCCCTTTCATTCCACTAGCGACCTGCTCTACTGCGCCAAGGCCCAGGCTCGTACCGGCGAGCCCAACAACCTGGTGCAGTCGGTGCTGCTGACCGCCAACTGGCCCAAAACCAGCGACAGCTATGAAGACTCCCAGGAGATTTTGACGGACTCATCGGAGCAAATTTTGGTGCTAGCCAACCGCTGGGCCCAGGCGGGCAAGCTCGATGATGCCGTGGCGCTGGCCGAGGAAATCCCCCTCAATACCCCCCTGCGCAAGCCCGCCCAGTCGGTAATCTACGAATGGCGGCAAGACTGGGCCCAGGGCCAGGCCATCGAAGCCGAAATTAAAACCGCCCTGGCCGCCAGCGACTGGGAGCGCGCCAAAGCCCAGCTACAAGCCCTCAAAACCCTGAAGAGCGACTACTGGCTCAGCACCCGCACGGTGTTTTGGCAGCAGCAGATTCTCATTGAGCAGCAGGCCTGGGATCAGCTGCTGGCCGCCCGCCGCCTAGCGGCGTCAGGTCAGGCGGTAGACCTACAGCAGGCGGTGGCCCTGGGGCGCAGCATCAACCTGCGCAGCCAGGTGTGGCCGATTGCCGAGAAAGAGGTTGACCAGTGGAGCCAGACCCTACTCCAGGCTGGGCTAGAGCAGTGGCAGGCCGGTAACCACGAAGCCGCCCTGGCCCTGGTTAATGAGGTGCCCCCCAGCCTGCATCTGGTGCCCGCCGCTGAGGATCTGCTCCGCCTCAGCCAGGCCCAAACCTTAGCCAGCAAAGCCTTACCTGCCGGGGCCGACCTGTCCCCCCGCTATGGCCATATGTTCTATCTAATAGAGGCGATTGGAGCGCTCAGTCCGACTCTTGAACCTTCGCCACCTGGAGCGCCTTCAGCCCCGGTGCCAGCGGCCTTTGGGAGTGAAATTGAAGGTACCCCTTCGGTGACACAGCTAACGGAGCAGCTTGATGATCTGCGGTGGCTTAAGTTTGGTAACCTGGTCGCCCAGGTGGGGTATCGACCTACCTACCAGTGGGCCATTAGTCAAGCTCAGCAAGTCAAGCAGGGACGGCCCCGCCGGATTCAGGGCCAAACTCTAATCGCCGACTGGCAAGCCAATATCGAACGTATTGAAGATCGGCCGCTGCTGGCTCAGGCCAGGGGGCTGGCGCGTCCGGGCACCATTCTAGCCCTAGAAACCGCTATTGCTAAAGCGAGGCAGGTCGAGCCGGGGCGGCCCTTGCGGATCGAAGCCCAAACCCTGATTGCCGAGTGGCAGCAAGAGATTCAGGTGATTGAAGATCGCCCCATGTTGGAGGCCGCGATCGCCCTGGCCGATGACGGCAAACTCCAGGAGGCGATCACCGAGGCCCTTAAAATTGAGCCGGGTCGCGCTCTGCATAGCCGCGCCCAGACCCTGGTACAAGACTGGACCGCCACCATCCAAATTGCCGAGGATAAGCCCATTCTCGACGAAGCCAAGGATCTGGCCTACGAAGGCAGCCTCAGCGCCGCCATCAACATGGCCTCCCAAATTGGCCCGGGCCGGGCACTCTACGGCGAAGCCAAGGCCGCTATTGCCCTATGGACCGCCGAGCGGGCCTATATCTGGTCAATTTGGGAAAGCCAGGGTAAGCCCACCCCCGCCGACAGTAGTTCTAACTCGACGGAGTCAGAATGACCCAGCCCCCCCTGCGACTCATGCTGGTAGACGACGACCCAGTGTTTCGGCTGGGGCTGCGGATCTGGCTGGAGCAGTCGGCGGGGTACCGGGTGGTGGCCGAAGCCAGCCAGGCCGAAGATGCCCTGGCCATGCTAGACGCCCGCACGACCCTGAGTAATCCCAATGGTGAAGGAAGCCCGGATGCTGCGCCGCCGCGCCGCCCCGACCTCGACCTAGTGATTTTAGACCTGGGCCTGGGCACAGGTCGCCCCAGCCAGCTGCCGGGTTTGCAGCTCTGTGCCGAGATTAAAGCTCGCTACCCGACCCTGCCGGTACTGGTGCTGAGCATTTTGGTGGAGCCGGTGCTAGCGGCCGCTGCCCGCCAGATGGGGGCTGATGGCTTTGGGGCCAGAAGCATGGCCGTGCGCGATTTGGGCTGCCTGATTGAGCAGCTGAGTTCTCCCGCCGCCAATCTGGAAGCTTTGTCGGGCAGCCCCTCTGCCGAAATCAGGCCAGGCGCAGCGCTAGGCCCTGAGGTCAGGGTGCGGTCAACCCCGACACCGGGGCCGTGGGCGGCGGTGCGGATTAATCTGCGACGGTCATCGGTACAGCAAATTGAGGCGGTAATGGCGGCCATTGCGGCCGAGCAGCGCCGGGGGCGGGGGTCGCTGCTGGCGGAGGCCACCCTGGCCGGTCGCTACCGTGAACTTCGAGCGGCCCGGTGGCTGATCGGCAAGATTTTGGCCACCCCTGAGTTTCCCGACCAGGGGCTCCCCGCGCCTCCCCCCCAGGGCCCTACAGTCGCGGGGATGGATTCCACGACTACAGGGCGACCTCAGCTAGCTGGAAATATCCAGGGTCGAGCGGGGGATCCTGAACCCGGTGCCGCCCTCGCCGCCCTCGCCGTCCGGGATCGCCTGGCCCTCCAGCAGGGGGACGTGGCTACGATTCTTTTTGAGCGCGTGTTTCGCCAGCTCCAGGGCAACCTCGACAATACCAGCGGCACCCCGCTTGAAATCGACGTTTTGCGCGACGACAAAAAGCGTGAGCTGCTCTACCTCACCCTACGCCAGTTTGAAGCTGCCCTAGATAACCTGCGCCGGGCCGAGGTGCCGCCGGGGCAGTTGCCCGAAACTAGCCCCCTGGTGCTGCAAGACGTCTGGGAAGCTACCGTAACCGACTTTTTTGGCCGCTACTACACCCTCCAGGTTGACCACCTAGAGCAGCCGGTGGTGCCCACCCTAATGGCCGAGGCGGCGGTTGTCCAGACCGCTATCCTCGACCGCATTCCTCTGGTGCCGATGCTGCTAGGGCATCTGCTGTTTAAGGAATCGGTGATTGTCGATGGCAGCACCTACATCGCCTCTACCCCCGAAGCGCTGAACCGCAGCCAGGAACTGCTGGAGCACCTGCTGATTCAGATCGCCAATGCCGTCATTCAACCCCTGCTCAACCACTTTGCCGATGTCGAGCTGATCAAAAAAAACCTCTACCAGCGTCGCCTGGTCACCAGCCGCGACATCGAGCGCTTTCGCAACGATCTTTCCTGGCGCTATCGCTGGGACGGCCTCATCAACGAGCCTAGGGCCATTTTTGAGAGCCAATACCGCCTGTTTAACTTTACCGAGCGGGGCATTCAGAGCCAGACCATCTACGCCCCCCGGCGGGATGAGCTCGATCAACTCTCCGGGCTACAGCGCTCGATCACCCTGGTGGTGGAGGCCCGAGATGCGGTGGCGCCACGGTTTCGGGCGGCGGTGGCGCTGGTGGGCACCGGCCTTGTTTACATCCTCACCGACGTGATTGGGCGCGGCATTGGGCTAGTCGGGCGCGGCATTTTGCGCGGGGTGGGTGGCAACAAGGGAGCGGATGCCTCGCCGCAGAGGGACCGGGTGCCTTGAAGGTCTCCGACCCCTGCGTCAGCGAATTGCGCCCAAAGTATTCTTCCAGCTCAGCTCTTTGCCCAGCACCATCAGCGCCCGCTGGTCGGCCCCGCTGAACAGTTGACTATCTACCAGTTCGGCCAGCACCTGCTGGGCTAACTGGGCTGCAAACATGCCCCCCGAGCGCAACAGGTGGCTGTAGTAGCTAAACTGCGGCTGGCCCGCCGGGCTGAGGTGAAAGCGATGTACCTGATCGGCGGTCATTTGATAGACCGGAGTATTGGCGGGCACCACGACCTTGGGGATACCGTGAATGCCATATCCCTCGGCATCTAGGTGGCCGACCAGCACAATGCCCAGCAGGGTGCGGGTTTCTTGCACCAGGTCGGGGGTAAACATAGGGTCAGGCTCGCTCGACAGGCGCGGCCCGTTGTTGAAAAACATGGGATTAAACAGTTGGGAGTTGTACACCAGCCCCACCGCCCAATGGCGAGCCGGGTTGTCAAAGCTAACAAACTGGCCAAAGCCGCAGTCTTCCGGGCAGGGGGGCGAGGTAACATCCTGGGCATCGTCTACCTGCACCACGTAGTCGCAGTGGGAGTTAGACTTTACCACTTTGCCAATCCGGCAGCGGGGGGCGGCGGAAAACACATCCATCGGCGAGCCTGGGAGAACATGGGTACTTATTCAGAGCAAATCATAGCAAAGAATACGCCAGGGATATGGACTTCGCTAAACGGTATGGCTAAACGTGCCTGGTAGGATGCAAACTTGCGGTGAATTAAAAAATGTCGACCTGACAGAACGCCAGCCCATCGATATAGTCGTGTAATGCCCTCCCCCACCCTCTACGTCGCCATCACCAACCATGGCTTTGGCCATGCTACCCGCGCCGCCGCCATTGCCGCCACGGTAAAAGACCTGTGGCCTGAGGTCAACTTAATCTTGGCCACCACCGCCCCCCGCTGGCTGCTCAACGGCTACCTACCGGTGGCCTTTGAGCATCGACCGGTGGCCTTTGATATCGGCATTATTCAGCCCGATAGTCTGCGCATGGATTTGCCCGCTACCCTGGCGAAGCTGCACCACATCCAGGCCCACCAGGCCGAAACCATCGCCGTCGAGGCTGAGTTTCTCAAGCAGCGGGGGGTGAACCTGGTGCTGGGGGATATCCCCCCCCTATCCATCGCCATTGCCCACGCCGCCGGGGTGCCCGGCTGGATGGTCAGCAACTTTGGCTGGGATTTTATCTACCGGGCCATGGGAGGCGAGTTCGAGGCGGTGGCCGACTGGGTGGCGGATTGGTTTCGGCAGTGCGATCGCCTCTTTCGCCTCCCCTTCCATGAGCCCATGGCCGCCTTCCCGGTGATGGAAGACGTCGGCTTAACCGGCGGTGCCCCCCGCTACGACCCCGACCAACTCCGGCAGCGCTGGCAGCTAGACACCCCCCCCGAGCGAACCGTCCTACTCACCTTCGGCGGGCTGGGGCTCCAGGCTATTCCCTACGATCAGCTGGGGAACTTTCCTGACTGGCAGTTTCTCACCTTTGACCAGAGCGCGCCGGACTTGCCCAACCTGTTTAAAGTGCCGAAGCAGGACTATCGCCCGGTGGATGTCATGCCCCTGTGCAGTCGGATGGTGTCAAAGCCAGGGTTCAGCACCTTCTCTGAAGCTTGCCGCCTGGACTTGCCGATCATCACCATTACCCGCGACGACTTTGCCGAAGGCCCCGTGCTGGTCAACGCCATGCAAAACCACGCCTGGCACCGGGTGCTAACCTCAGCGGAATTTTTCCAGGGCAGCTGGGAATTTTTGCGGGAGCCCCTGCATGCCCCCCGGACGACAAAGCCTTTGCCTAAAGACGGCAATTTGACCATTGCCAGGGCAATTGTCGATGATCTAGCTTCTAGGAGGGGGTAGCCAAGCAGGATTTAGTCATTAAGTGTTCGGGGGCAGGTGATCTCCAACGATCCAAAATAAATTAATCAATCGCTTCGTCCCTGACCCGCTGGCAGCGTCGGCATTGGCTGGTAGGGCATAGGAATATACTGCACCGTGGGTCGCCCCATCATCGGCTGGGGGTAGAGATCCATCAGGCTGTAGATTTCCAGAGGTAGCCCGGCGGTGACGGGCAGGCCCATATCGGTGGCTTCTTCGATGGTAATGGGGTAGTCGTGGGTGACCTGGCCAGTGGTAAGGCGGTCGATAATTTTGTCGATATCCTCCGGGCTGACCTTGCGCCGGGGCACCGTATCTTCCAGCAGGGTGCGCACAAACCGCTGTACCTGGTTAATGGCCTTGCGGGCTACGTCGGCGGTAACCAGGGTTTGGTCGTCGATCTTTTCCGGGGGTTTGGCCTCCAGCACCTTGAGAATGCTGGCCGCCGCCACATTGCCCAACTGGGGATCCACCGGCCCCAGTACGGCGTTTTCATCCATGACGATTTCATCAGCGGCCATGGCCAGCATGGTGCCGCCGCTCATGGCGTAGTGGGGAATAAACACCGTCACCTTCGCGACGTGGCGAATCAGCGCTCGGGCAATTTGCTCGGTGGCCAGCACCAGGCCCCCAGGAGTATGCAGAATCAAATCAATGGGCACATTCGATGGGGTGAGCCGAATCGCCCGCAAAATTTGCTCTGAGTCTTCAATGTTGATGAATCGCGTAATCGGGATGCCCAGCAGGCTAATTGACTCCTGCCGGTGAATCAGCAGAATGACGCGGCTGCCGCGTTGCTGCTCAAGACTGCGAATCGCAGTCAGCCGCCGAGACTCGACAATGCGGCGCTGAATCGCTGGCTGCACCGACGAAATAATTAAAAAAATAAAAAAGATGCTGATCAAGGTCATGGGTTTAGGAAAGAGATAACATCAGGGGCCACTCCGGTCGCCGCTGTAGCCACGATTTGGCGAGTTTAGGCGATTTCTAGAAAAGAAGATACCCGATATCGGCAGACTCTCGGGCTAGATTCCCACCGGCGCGGGAATGACGAGGTAAGTTCTGGGCTGGAAATTTCCTTAGCTGCATTCAGCATCGCAGAAACTTAGCCGGAGTCAATCACGGTTTGGCAAAATCGTCGAGGGTATCTACATCACCCACCGCTATCATGGCAAAGGGGATGTGTGAGGACATGAAGCCATGATCAAGCAAGCTGCCATAGCCTTGGCAATCGGGCTGTTGACGATGGCTCCAGGGTGGGCCGCCCCGGGTCGTGACGGCGGTACGACCCCAGAGGAAGGCGGTTCTAGCCCGGCCCAGGTTTCCTTTGCCACCCCCGACGGGTTGTTTGTGATGCCGCCCCAGGGGGGAGTGCGCCAGCCCCTGGATGAGAGCGCTGAGGGGTTTCTGAATCCGGTGGTGTGGTCGGCGGATGGGCAACACCTGGCCCTGGTAGAAAATTATACCGATGTGTACCGCCTGCACTGGGACGCCACCCGCAAGACCAAAGTGTTTTCTAGCCCTTGTCAGCAATCGCCTACGTTAGACCTGACCTGGCAGGGCGACAACGCCACATTGCTGATTAAGCAGCAGTGCCCTGGGGCTACTCTCGATGCCCCGGCTCAGCTCGACCTATTTTTAGTGGATGCCAACGGCAATCTAACCGCCCTGCCTCCGCTGCCCCCCCAGCTTGAATCAGACGTTTACATTTCTCCCGATGGCACCCGCCTCGCCTACGTGGCTAGCCAGCATATTTACGTTGCCGGATTAGACGGGGCCGCGCCCCAGCAAATTACCCAGGAACCCGGCCTGTACGGCGCTGCCGGTAGCCCCCTGGTCTGGTCGCCCGATGGTCAACAGATCGCCTTTTATGAAGGCTCTTACCCGTTTCAGCGCATCAACGTGGTAGGTGTGGACGGCACCAATCGCCGCTTACTTACCCCTGACCCCGACTTTCAAATTTATCGTAGCCGCTTAAGTTGGTCTCCCGATGGCCGCTACATGGCTACTTACGTTCCCTTTAGCCCACCCTTTAGTAACCAAGAGGTGGTCATGCTCATCACCGTTGCTACTGGCGAGATTCAAACCATTACCCGCCCCGGCTTTTACAGCGCCCTGAACTGGTCGCCCGATAGTCAGCATTTGATTTTGGCCGCTGGTGAGCAACTCGAGCGCCAGGCACTATTTTTGCTGGATTTAGCCACCACTACCTTTACAACCCTGACCCCAGAACCCTTTCAGCAAGTGGTAGACAGCGGCTGGTCGACCCAGGGCGACTGGATTGCCTTTACCGCCATCGCCATCGGCGACGACGTGGGTAACCAGGTGCTGCATGTCGTTCGCCCCGATGGCACCCAACTGGCGGCCCTGACCGCGCCCAACGAATATGCCTACCCTTTTGCCTGGGTACCAGCTCCATAAGGGGTTTGGGTATTGGGTTTAACCGAAAACCCCGAACCGCAAACCCCGAACCTAGACCCCCGCCCCTGACCGCGTTAGGGCCGCTAGCTGTGCAGCGGCCATGACCTCGGCTAAGGCCCGCTGCACCACCGCTACCCCCGCCCCTGACCGGCAAGACTCTTCCGTGAGAATGCGCCGCCAGAGACGGCTGCCGGGCTGCCCGGTAAACAACATCAGCAGGTGGCGGGTAATTTTATTCAGCTTTAGCCCCTGACGGGTCCAGTGGTCGATATAGGGCAGCATGGCCTCCACCACCTCAAGTCTGGAGGGAGCCGCGCGGGGGAATTGCAGCAGGCGCTGATCCACCGTGGCAAACAGGTAGGGATTGTCGTAGGCGGCGCGGCCCACCATCACCCCATCCACCTGGGCCAGCTGCTCGGCGACGGCTGCCACCGTGGTGAACCCGCCGTTAATTTCTATCCACAGGTGGGGAAACTCTCGCTTCAGGCGGTGCACGTCGCCGTAGCGCAGGGGCGGGATGGTGCGATTGTCCTTAGGGCTAAGCCCTTGCAGCCAGGCCTTACGGGCATGGACGGTGAAGTGGTGGCAGCCGGCTTGGGCCACAGTAGCCACAAACCGAGCCATGTCGTCGTAGTGGTCGAGGTCGTCTACCCCAATGCGGTGCTTAACGCTGACGGGCAGGGGGCTGGCGGCCATCATCGCCGCTACCCCCTCGGCCACGCGGTTAGGCTGGGCCATCAGGCAGGCTCCAAAGTGGCCAGATTGAACGCGATCGCTGGGGCAGCCCACGTTGAGGTTAATGCCGTCGTAGCCAAACTCAGCGGCAACCCGCGCGCAAACGGCCAGGGCTTTGGGGTCATCTCCTCCGACTTGTAAAACTAGCGGTTTCTCAGCAGCGGTAAACCCCAACAGATGGCCGCGATCGCCATGCAAAATCGCCTGGGCCGTCACCATTTCGGTATACAGCAAAGTACCCTGGGTGATCTGCCGCATCAAGTAGCGGTAGTGGCGGTCGGTGCGATCCATCATCGGTGCAACGCTGAGGGGCACTTCTATCGCCGCGGCTGGAGCGGGGGCGAGGGGGGGTACCCTGGCGGTCATGGTTATCCGTTGCCTTAATAAAGTCGAACCCATGCAGTTTAGCATTTGGGCGGACTAGAGCCTTGATATCCTAGGGCTTGATATCCTAGGGCTAGAACTTAGGATTTTAGAGGAACGGTCAAGGCGTTTTAGGTCATCCCGTGACACAGCATTGGGGTGCAATCGCACTGACTTAGGGCCGACAGACAGTACTCACCCTACGACTTTCGGGCCAATTTTAAGTTGGGGCGGTTTTCCACCGAGATAGATCAGGTTTCTACCCTGTTGTATCGCCGCAGTTCTTGGCATCATCTAAGATGTCAAGTCTAGGCAGGTAGCCCTATAACCACCATGATCGAATCGTTTTACACCTGGTATAAGCAGACCCTACGCAACACCAAATATCGGTGGGTGATTGTTTTAGGAACGCTGATTTATCTGATCTCTCCTCTAGATATTTCGCCAGACTTTTTGCCTTTAATCGGCTGGGTGGATGATGGTATTCTGGCGACCCTGCTGGTGACTGAAATGTCGCAGATTGCCGTGGAGTTTTTGAACAAACGCAAGCAGGCTAACGGCAAGAATGCAACCGAAAATGCAAATGCAACGGATTCAGTAATCACCGTCGAAGTTTAGACTGTCAACTGTTTTGGTAAGCTGTTAGGCATTCAAACTGCACTAGTACAGTTGGCCTGAAAGCCTTGTGACAAAGGCCTCGCAGAAGTCAACATGCAATTTAGATGCTCAACAGCATACAGCATGTCTAGATCCCAGGGTTCTGAGCGGGCACAAGTTTTTGAACGCGTTCCAGGACAGAACCCTGGGATCTTTGCTAAAGTGTCCTTTCTTAATCTCCCCGCCACAAGGACAGATTTTTTCAGCTAAAACTCATTCTGGTGGTTTAGCCTAGCTAGCAGGTCGCTTTTCATCTAGAAGACTGATATCAAGTCCTAATTTAAGTACCCCTAAGTACCCCGACTAAAAACGGCAATCTCGTCGGGGCAGAGCAGTGCTCTGCCTCGACAGTTTGGAAGCATCTAACTAGGACTTGACCCCCATAGTGTAAGCAAAAGAGCTAATAGGTAAAAGACCATGGACAACCGATACTCCTTTGTGGGCGGCAACCAGGGGATATGGCAGGTGACAGAAATACGGAGTATTTTTGGCGACAGCCTAGAGCGGGTTGAGCGCGTCAATGTGGTTAACGAGGCCGTTATAGACCCGCCCTTAGAGAGCGCGTGGGTGCTGCAAAGTTTTAGCAGCAATATTCGCTACTCTAAACGTGATGAGTTGACTATGCTGCGCGCCATTCAGCCCACGCTCAACCGTGCCGAAGCCGTTTCGGCGGTGCTGATTCCAATCAAAAAATCGGCCCGGTGGTGGGACATGGCCCAGGATGAGCGACGAGCAATTTTTGAAGAAGAGTCTCACCATACGGCGGTGGGGATGGAGTACCTGCCGGGGGTGGCCCGACGGCTGCTGCACTGTCGCGATTTAGGCGAGCCGTTTGACTTTCTCACCTGGTTTGAATTTGCCCCCGAGCACATCCAGGGGTTTGATGAGTTACTGGTGCGAATGCGCGATAGCAAAGAGTGGGAATTTGTCGAGCGCGAAGTGGAGGTTCGCCTAGAGCGAGCTTAGTTAACTCTGCCTTATGCTGTGGCCCGCTCTGTTCACCGTAGTTACAGGTGACGACAGGTGAGGCTGCTGCACAGGAATTAACGTAAGGCGGGATATTGTTTGGCCCAGGCACCCAAAAGCCTAGCTATGGTTAGTTCCTGGTGCCTGGCTTTTGGGTGCCTGGGCCTGTGGCCACCTCGGCTTAGGCGAATACCCTGCCACATCGTCTGATTGGCTATAGCAAAATCCTGGCCGCCGTAGTACAACAAAGAAAAGTTCCACTCTCAGCGAGGGCACCATGCCATGGCCGATGCCAGAAACGTGCTAGGAACCCCCCTGGGTACCTGTAGCACCGACCCCATGACCGGGTATTACCGCGACGGCTGCTGTAACACTGG
>DAIUJR010000102.1:0-17305 GCA_036848635.1 Nodosilinea sp. CTOTU7336 | reverse complement strand
CGGGTATCGAAAAAACCTATGCCTGGTTTGTGGAAAATTACGAGTCGATTCGCGGACGAGCGGTCTAACGACCGACTCAGATCCCAGGGTTCTAGCCGGAAATCTGCCTAAAAATCATAGATTTTGGCCAGAACCCTGGGATCTAGACTTACGCTTGTTTCAGATCCCAGGGTTCTAACCGGGAACCTGCCTAAAAATCAAAGGCTGTGGCCAGAACCCTGGGATCTAGACTTACAGTCTGATGTCCTATAAGGCAAAACTCGGCGACTTCACGAAGTACGGCTTCCTAGGCGCTCGTTCCCAACCTCCGGCTGGGGACGCCCTCTGGCGACTCTGCCGCCTAACTGACTTGAGGCCGAGCCTCGAAAACCGTTCCCAGGCGGGGCCTGAGGGACGAGAACTAGCCCATCATAAAAAACGCGGATATGTGGAGAACCCTGGGCTCTAAACATCCTCAGCTATCGACCTCGGCCTTCATGCGCTCCAGGGTTTGGTGCATTTGCTGAAACATGGCATCGGGGGTCATGCCAAACTGCCCCAGCTGGGTTTTGAGCTGTTCTACAGTCATTTTGGCGGTAAAGTCTTCCGATAGCTCAAACCGCTTCATAAAAATGTGGTAGCGCTCCATCATCGATTCCATTTGGGCGATGAACATTTTTTTGCCCTCGCGGTCAAACTTGCCATAGTTGCTGCCGAGCTGGGTCAGCGATTGGTAATCCTGAAACAGCTGCATGGCTTCTTGCTGAATAATTTCAGAGTCAAAAAATCCCATTGTTCTGTATTTAGCTAACGTGATTTTTACCGTTGAAAACCAGACCTAGAGCTGGCTTTAGAATTTCACCCATTGATGCGACCCCGCGTCTGGGTTGGGCTAAGGTCTATTTATACAGACTAGGGTTTGCCCCAGCACCAGGCCAAGGGGAGATAACCCTACTTCCCTCAATGGGTTGCGCTAACCATTAGGGGCGGGAGAACATTCCCCCCAAGAAGTTTCCTTTTTTAACGACCTGGCTTTGGGCGGAGATTGTTTTGGTAGGAGTAGGGGCGGGCTGGGTCAGATCAATATTGAGCTGGCGGGCATATTTAAGGGCGATGGCGTTGTTAGGGTTAAAGCGCAGCGCCTGTTTTAGATGCACCTTAGCCATACCCGGTAGTTTGTTAAGCAAATAGGCCTGGCCAATCAAGCAGTGGTAGTTGCTGTTTTGAGGATCGAGCCGCAGGGCGTCTTTAAGTTCTTGAATGGCAGCGGAGTAGCGTTTGGCGTGAAGGTATTCCTGGGCGCGCTTGAAGTGGCGATCGGCATAGCTGGCGGCGCTAGATTTAGCCTCTGCTGTAGGATCCGGCGATACCGCCGCTGTCCTTCCCGTAGCTGTCCTCACGGTAGGAGCAGCGACCAGTCCAGTGCGCTTTTCGCGGATAATCAGGTCTCCCATTTTGCGGCGCAGGTAAACCAGGTTAAGTTCACCCATTTGCCGGGTATAGGTCTCAAAGGTCACAATCGACTCGTACTGGAGCTGGCAAAGCTGTTCTAACGCCTGTTCATAAAATAGATCAACCTCCGCCTCTGATACCCGCAGCAGGTGACGACTCTGGACCTCGGTAGCGGGCAGCTTGTCTTCGCGACTGAGGCGGCGCACCTTAAACCGCAGGGTGGCTAGCACTTCGCTGCGCCCCTTATTTTGCTTAAGCCGCTGGTAGGCCGGATTAACCAGCTTAGGCAGAACCTGGCAAGTAAAGGCTCGCTGCTCCGGGGGAGCCAGACGCTGAACGTCCGGATGTAGAGACTTTGCCACCGTATGGTAACGCTTCAAGATACGACGCTCATCCGCTGCCACAGACACACCCAAAACCGCGTAGGGGTCGGTGAAATCGTTCAGCCAGCTGGGGGAAAAGGCGGGTTGAGACATCCAAGCAGACGGGGAGAAAGGAAGAGGGTAACGGTAAAGATGGCTAGTCAGCAGAGCGGGCTAAGACCAACTCTGCCCTGGGTAAAATCAGCGCGCTCGACTCTGATCCAGGTTAGGGCTCTTAATCAGCCCCTTCGGCATGGCTGGCCGCCTCAGAAGAACTGGGCAGACCTTGGCAAACCCCAGGCTAACTTCGGCGGTTTCGGCTGATAGAGCGGCCCCTTAGGCTTAGAGCAACGTTCCCGATTCGACAGCCCTGGTGGTTTTCGCCCTAGCCCTTAGACAGACTTTAGAGACTGAATCTAGAAAATATTGTTGCCTATTCCGCTCCGGAAGGATCGACTGACCAGGAATAGAGGTCAATTCTTTATGGTCGGCCTATACTAAATCAGTAGAAATTGATGCCAAGTTTAAACTTGGGTTGGCATGTCATCAGAACTGCGTAGCCGCCGTATGGCCGTCGCCCTGGCTTGGTTGGGGGCGTTTGCCCCCAGCCCAATTCCCCTGTCGGGGTTACACAAGTTTTATCTGGGCCAGCCCGGCTGGGGGATGGTTTATCTGCTGCTGGGGTGGACGCAGATTCCTCGGGTGGCCTGCGCCATTGAGGGGGTTTGGCTGTTGACCCGGTCCCAGGACGCTTTTGGGCGCGGGTGGGGCAAGGCGGCCCTCGAAACAGGCCCAACCCTGGATCCCCAACAGATCAATGTGCTGGGAACGGCGCTGCGGGAGATAGACACCCTCCGCCAGGAAGGGCTGATTTCAGAGCTAGAGTTTGAGCAAAAGCGCCGTCAGCTGCTGGATCAAATCGGGTAGTGTGGGCTGGGGCAATTCCTTATACATCAAGCAGGGTAGCGCAATCGTGTGGTTGAAGCGGTGGAAAACCTTCAGGGCTCAGCTGCATCCCGTGGCCAGCCGCCTAGCCCAGGAGCCCCACTGTCGGTTCACGTCCTATACAGAAGTTAACCTGGCGGCAGAACTGGGATTTGCTATCGATGTCAATCAGGCGGCGGTGGATGACTGGCTGCGGCTACCGGGTATTTCAATTCGCCAGGCCCAGGGGCTAGAGCGTCTGCGCCAAAACGGCGTGCAACTTCACTGTTTAGAAGACCTGGCGGCGGCCCTGGGGGTATCGGTCAACCAACTCCAGCCGCTGAAGAATGTGCTGTCGTTTCGCCACTACGACCCGGATAGCGCCCTGGTACCCCTAGCGCTTAACCCCAACCAGGCCACCGTTGAGCAGTTGTGCCAGGTGCCAGGGTTAACGCCCCAGATCGCCCAGGCGATTGTTAGCGATCGCCACCGCCAAGGCCGGTTTCAAACCATGGCTGATTTACAAAATCGTTTGGGGTTTTCGGCGGCAGCTATGCAGAGGCTAGTGTACTACCTTCGCTGTTAGCAAAATCTGACGGGGCCATTGCTCGAAAAGAAAATCCCTGTATTCGGCGAACAGTCCTAAAGCCTCCAGCCTAGCTCTGCTAACGCCCGTGCACCGATTCAAGTGGGATGTTCTTTGATAGAAACTACCCTGGAGCAGGCACTGCCCACCAGCCCTTAGCTGAGTTGATCGACTTTCCACAAGGCTCCTCAGTCTCGACGCATCGACCGCCAAAATCTGCCCCAATTCGTCAAACCGTACAGACGGAGGCCGGAGTCGTAGTGCTGGCTACAATCTCAAGCACGGCTCCCACAGTAGGTTGCTATGGCAAAGCTGTGGGGATACGTCTATGGAATCTAAGCAACAAAACCCGATTTATCCGCCAGTTTGGCTAAATCGCCAATTTTTTGGGTGACCCCGTTTTTTCCCTAGGAACGGCGATGGTGGCGATGAAGTTTATTCTGCCCAATACCACCCCGCTCGTTCTATCGGCCTTTCGTCTACTGTCGGCTGGTATCCTCATTCTGGCGGTGGCGGTGGTGCTAAAGCTACCCCAGCCCAAAACCATTTGGTCAACCAGCGAGAGGCCATTAGCCGCGCCGTCGCCGCCCTAGGGCAGCGCCTGGGGGGCGTTCAGCGAAGCCCAGGATCCCCTGACAGGCCCTGAGCTAGCTGGCAAAACCAACCCTGTGGATATCCTCAACAACCCTGACTAGACTGCCGGTTCAGATCCCAGGGTTCTGAGCCAAAATCCAGTGGTTTGAGGCACAGTTCACCGCAGAACCCTGGGATCTAGACCCCCTTTACAAAGGCCCTGGCGCTACTGAGAAATTGACGACCTATGGCAAACTCCCTCAAAGCTTTTCGGGCCGCGTTTTTAGACTTCGTTGATGACCCATTCTTTGTGCCCGAGGCCGACAGCGTGCGCTATCTGGCCGACGGTCTGCTGGTTCTCAATGCCGATGGCACCGTCCATGACTTTGGGGCCTATGGCGACCTGGGGGAAAAATACGCGGCGGTACCCACTACCGCCTACCCCGACCACCTGATTTTGCCAGGGTTTATCGATACCCACATCCACTTTCCCCAAACCGGCATGATTGCCGCCTATGGCGAGCAGCTGTTGGAATGGCTGAACCAGTATATCTTCCCTACCGAGGGCAAGTTTCAAGACAAAGACTATGCCCGCGAGGTGGCCGATCTGTTTCTAGATGAACTTCTGCGCCACGGCACCACCACCGCCCTGGTGTTTGCGGCGGTGTTTCCCCAGTCTGCCGAGGCGTTTTTTGAGGCCGCCCAGGCCCGCCGCCTGCGGATGATTGCGGGCAAGGTAATGATGGATCGTAACGCCCCCGCCGACCTCTGCGACACCGCCGACTTGGCTTACCACGACAGTCAAACCCTGATTAAAAAATGGCACAAAAACGGACGCCTGCTCTACGCCGTTACCCCTCGCTTTGCCATTACCTCAACCCCAGAGCAGCTGCGGCGGGCAGGTCAGCTGCTAGCGGAATTTCCCGACGTTTATCTACACACCCACCTCTCAGAAAACGTCGATGAGGTGGCTTTAGTTAAAACGCTTTTCCCTGACAGTACGGGCTATTTAGATGTGTATGACCAGATGGGGTTGGTGAAAGAGCGGTCGGTGTTTGCCCACGGGGTGCAACTGACTGAGGCGGAGTTTGAACGGCTGTCTGAGGCGGCGGCGGCGATCGCGTTTTGCCCCACCTCCAATCTCTTTCTGGGCAGCGGCTTGTTTAAGCTTGAGCAGGCTAAGTCCCCCCACCGCCCCGTTAAGGTGGGCCTGGGCACCGATGTGGGGGCGGGCACCAGCTTTTCGATGCTGCAAACTGCCAACGAAGCCTACAAGGTTGCCCAGTTGCGGGGGCAAAAGCTGTCATCCTTTAAAGCGCTGTTTTTAGCCACCCTGGGCGGAGCCAGAGCCCTGTGCTTGGATCACCTACTGGGCAGCTTTGATATCGGCAAAGAGGCTGACTTTGTGGTGCTTAACCCCCACGCTACCCGGCTGATGACCTTTCGCAACCCTAACCCCACCGCCGCCTCGCTGCCCGAGTTGGCTGACCTCACCTTCGCCATAATGATGATGGGCGACGACCGCGCCGTGGCCGCCACCTATATCCTGGGCGAGTTGGCTAGTACTCCAGGGCACCAGTAACGCAACTCTTGAGCCTCCCCAAAACCTGCAACCCAGATGCTTGCGATGGGGTATAAACTTACGCCATGGAGTACTAGTTAGGCTGGGGGGTACATTATCTCTTCAGAACCATTACCTATGTAGGCGATAGAGCGCCGCCATCATGGTGTCGCTAACCTCAGCGGCGGGTACATCAAACACCAACTGGCCCTGGCGCAGGCCGAGGACGCGATCGCAGTGGCTGACCGCATATCCTACCTCATGCAGGCTCACCACCAGGGTTTTGCCGGCGGTGCTGAGGTGGCGAAGGAGATCCATCATCTCCCGTGATCGCTCCGGGTCAACGCTGGCAATTGGCTCATCCGCCAGGATCACGGCCGGGTCTTGCACCAGCACCCTGGCCAGGGCCACCCGCTGCTGCTGCCCTCCCGAAAGTCGGTCGGTGCGGGCGTAGAGTTTGTCGGCAATGCCCACCTGGGCCAGAGCGGCAGCGGTGGCCTTTACCCCCTGGGGCCACACCAGCGACCAGGCCGCCTTAGCCAGCGACCAGCGGCCCAGGTGCCCAGCGTTGACGTTATGTACCACTGCCAAATTACCCACCAGATGGTGCTGCTGGTAAACCGTCCCCACCTGGCGCTGAAGCCGCCGTAGCTGGCCGGAACTAAGACGACTCACATCCTGCCCCATCACCACTACCCGCCCGGAAGACGGCACCAGGCTGCCGTTGAGCAAACTCAGCAGGGTGCTCTTACCCGCCCCGCTAGGGCCAATCAGCGCCACCCGCTCCCCCGCATAGATCGTCAGGTGGCAATCCTGCAGAGCGATCACCGCCCCAAACTGGCAACTCACCCCAATCAGCTGCAGAATCGGCGTGCCGCTACTGGATTTTGCCAATTTGACGACCAATTGCTTCAATCTGGGCGTAGTTACCGTCCTGGGTGGGGATAAAGCCCTCGGCCCCGAATAGCTCTAGAATCTCCTGCTGCTCCGGTACGCTGGGGTCAAGCCCAATCAGTGCCGCCTGCACTTTTTCGGTAAACCCGGCCCCGTAGCGCTCCTCCACCCCTGGGCTAATTACCCAGTGGTAGTCGTAGTAGGGGGGTGTACGCCAGATCACCGTTACTTTACTCTCATCCACCGCCCCCTCGGCTACCCGGTCAAGCCAGACCTGCTCGTTCAGTGCCCCGGCCTCGTAGGTGCCCGCTTCCACTAGCTTTAGGGTGGTGTCGTGGTTGCCCGAAAAGCCGACGTCTCCTTTAAAGTCTTGATCAGGGTTGACCCCCGCCTGCTGCAAAAAATACTGGGGCATCAGCCGCCCCGAGGTAGACGACTCGCTGCCAAAGGTAAAGGTGCGCCCCTTGAGATTGGCCAGATCGTTAACATTGGTCAATGACCCTAGCCCGCTACCGGTGTTGGCAATAAAAACGCTGTGGAACTGCTCATCAATGTCGCGCTGGGCAATGGCCTTGGCCCCCGGCACCTGGAGCCGGGCCTGCACCCCGGTTAGCCCGCCAAACCACACCAGGTCTAAATCTCCCACCTTAAAGGCGGTTACCGCCGCCGCATAGTCGGTCACAGGCTTGTACTCAACAGGAACTCCCAACTCGGCGGTGAGATAATCGGCCAGCTGGGTGTAAAGGCGCTGGAGCTTTTCTGGATCCTGATCGGGAATGGCCCCCACGGCGAGGGGAACAGCCGCTTGCTCTGCCGGGGCATCGGTATTGCTTGTAGTTTCCTGGCCGGGTGAGCAGGCCCCCAGGGGCAGCAGCAGCGCCAGCCCTGTTATACTCCCCACCAGCGCATGGCGAATGCTGACCATAGTTAAACTTCAGATCAAAGAACAGCTTCTCATAATAGGTGACGCATTCACCGTAGGGCAAGGCGCTTTGCCGACCATTTCCGTTGAGGACTTTGCCTATCAACCCCAAGCATCGTTAGCCTCTGGTCAGCAGGGAAGGCCTTAAAATTCAAGAGTGATTAGGTTTTTCCCATGCCCTACGACTGGTTTTACCCCTTTCCGCCCCTTTCCTCTGGTACCCTGCTGAAGCGCTACAAGCGGTTTTTTGCCGACATTGAACTAGACACCGGTGAGGTGATAATCGCCCACTGCCCTAACACCGGGCCGATGACGGGGGTTTGCCAGATTGGTGGGCGGGTGCAGGTCTCCCACAATGCCGACCCCAAGCGCAAACTGGCCTACACCTGGGAACTAGCGGAGGTACACGACACCGTGCCGGTCTGGGCAGGGGTCAACACTGCCCAGACCAATCGGGTGATTAAAGCCGCCCTGGCCGCCCAGTTGATGCCAGAACTAGGTTCCTACACCACCATTCGCCCAGAGGTGCGCTACGGCGGTGACAACAAAAGCCGGATTGATTTTGTCGTTGCTGGGGAGGAAGACGTTCTCCCCACCTACATTGAAGTGAAGAACACCACCTGGGCTAGGGGCACTCTGGCGCTGTTTCCTGACACGGTTACCACCCGTGGCCAAAGGCACCTGAAGGAACTGATCGCCCTAGTCCCCAGGGCCAATGCCGTCATGCTGTACTTTATCAACCGGGGCGACTGCACCGCCTTTGCCCCCGGTGATGAGGCCGACCCCACCTACGGCCTGCTGCTGCGGCAGGCGGTGGCGGCGGGGGTAAAAGTGCTGCCCTGCCGGTTTGAGGTCACGCCTCAAGGCATTCGCTATTTAGGATTGGCTACCCTGAAGCTAGACTGAACTCTAGGCAACGCCCATGTGCGGACGATTTACCCTGACGCAATCGGCTGAGACCCTGGCGGCCGCGTTTAACCTGGCTGACCCGCCCCAGGTTGCTCCCCGCTACAATATTGCGCCCACCCAGCCGATCGCCGTCATTCGCGCCCCAGCCCAGGACCCTGAACAGCTATCTAGGCGAGAGTTTACCTATCTAACCTGGGGATTGGTGCCCTCCTGGGCAAAAGATCCCAAAATAGGAGCTAGATTAATCAACGCCAGGGCCGAAACCGTAGCCGAAAAGCCCTCCTTTCGGGCGGCGTTTAAGCGGCGGCGCGGCCTGATCGTGGCAGATGGCTTCTACGAGTGGCAACGCACCCCAGAGGGTAAGCAGCCTTACTACTTTCAGCTTGAAAATCACCGCCCTTTTGCCTTTGCAGGCCTCTGGGAGCGTTGGGAAAATGGCAACGGTGATGTGATCGAGTCCGCCGTGATCATCACCACGGTGGCGAACGAGGTGCTAAATCCGATCCACGAGCGCATGCCGGTGATTCTGGAGCCCGAGGATTATGACGACTGGCTCGATTCTACGGTGGAGAAGGGTCAGCATCTACAGGCGCTGTTGCGGCCCTACCAGGCCAAGATCATGGTTAGCTTTCCGGTTAGTACAGCGGTCAACAATCCCCGCCACGACAGCCCCGACTGCATTCAGCCCCTAGCAACGTGAGTAATTTACCCACTCGTTCCCAGGCTTTGCCTGGAAATGCCCAGACGACCTGACTGCCTCATAAACCCCTGATTTCTCGTCGAAGACGTGCCCAACAGCCTCTCAGATCAAGCCTTGCGGCTCCAGGCTCTAAGCTTTCGGCTTCAGCTCTGAGTCAACGTACTATCAGGACTCTGGAGCATTCTCCGTTTTTCTGACCGAACATGGAATGCCCGCCTGTTTCAATCAACAAATGGCCACCCACAAGCGGGAATGACGCTGGACTATTAATAATGTTGGGCTCTTCTTTAGTGGCTGCTCCCTAAGCGTCCAGTAGCTCCCAACTGTTGTCTTTGTCAGAAATCAGACTGACCGGCAACGGCCACTGAATTGTTAGCACCGGATCGTTGTACCGCAGACCGCGTTCGCAGCCGGGGGTATAAAACTCGCTAACGACGTAGACAATTTCCGCCTCGGGAGTCAGGGTTTGGTAGCCGTGGGCAAACATTTCCGGCACGTATAGCGCTCGGTAGTTATCTGCCGTGAGTTCGACCCCAAAATGCTGGCGGTAGGTGGGCGAATCGGGCCGCAGATCCACAATCACGTCGTAGATCGCCCCTCGGGTACAGCGAATTAGCTTCGTCTCAGAGGCAGGGGGCACCTGAAAATGCATACCTCGCAGGGTGCCTTGGGTACCGTTGTAGCAGAGGTTGATCTGGGCCACCTCGGGCTTAATGCCAAGTTCTGCAAACTCCTGGGCACAGAAGGCGCGGGCAAAAAAGCCGCGATTATCGGCTTTTTTATCGATATCAACGGTGTAGGCTCCGGAGAGCGGCGTTTTGGTAAAAATCATCTGATCCTTATGGGCTGACTGGCCTGGGCTTGGGGTGTTGCAAAGACGAAGGCATCATCCTAGTTAGATACCCCCGAACGGTAGAGGCAGAGCCTTACTCTGCCCCTACGGAGTTGCCGTTTTTAATCGAGGCTTCTAAAGTTCGGGTTGGCTATGACCGGTGAGCTGCTCCATAGACTATGTTCCGTAACGCGAGTCATCAACAGAGAAAATCGATCGGTAGGGGCGCAGGCCTGCACCCCGTTACCACCTAAGACCTAAACCGCCGCCACCGGTACCGGCATGGCCAGGGGGGGAGCCACCCAGGCGGTGGTTGCGGTGGCGCGATCTTGGTAGCGACGAATTTGGGCGGTGGCAATATCCCGAGCAGGCTGGCCGTTGTAGTAGCCCTGGTAAAACTCCACCACCCACTCCAGGGTATCGCCAAGGGTAAGGCGCGGTTCCCAGCCTAAACGGGTCTTGGCCTTAGAGCAGTCGAGCTTCAGGTAGTTGGCCTCGTGGGGATGAGAGCCGCCGTCGAGTTCCCAGGTGGCGCCGTCGCCCCAGAGGGTGGTCAGCCGATCCACAATCCAGGAGACGGGGCGGGCATCTTCGTCGTGGGGGCCAAAGTTCCAGCCGCCGACAAACTCAGGACCGCTTTCCCAGAGCTTTTGGGCCAGCAGCAAATAGCCGCCGATGGGCTCTAGCACGTGCTGCCAGGGGCGAATGGCGTGGGGGTTACGAATCAGCACTGACTGCCCCTGGTGAAATGCCTTGATCATATCGGGAATTAGCCGGTCTAAGGCCCAGTCGCCGCCGCCAATGACGTTGCCCGCCCGCACCGAAGCCACCGCCACCCGATGGTCGCCATAGGTTTCGGGAGAGAAATAGGACGCCCGGTAGGCGGCGGTCACCAGTTCTGCACAGCCTTTGCTGTTGGAGTAGGGGTCGTGGCCACCCATGGCCTCATTTTCGCGGTAGCCCCAGACCCACTCCCGGTTCTCATAGCATTTGTCGCTGGTAATCACCACGGCGGCGCGCACCGTCGGGCAGTGGCGCACTGACTCTAGGAAATTAACGGTACCCATCACGTTGGTGGCGTAGGTTTCCACCGGATTTTGGTAGGAATACCGCACCAGGGGCTGAGCCGCCAGGTGCAGAACAATCTCAGGCTGGGCCTCAGCCATGGCCTGTTGCAGGGCCGCTAAATCTCTCACATCCCCAATTATGGAGGTCATGTCCTGGGCCACCTGAGCCGCCTCGAACAGGCTCGGCTGAGTCGGGGCCGCCAGGGAATAACCCACGACATCGGCTCCGAGCTGCTGCAGCCAAAGGGCCATCCAGCTGCCCTTAAAGCCCGTGTGCCCGGTCATAAACACCCGCTTACCGCGCCAAAAGTTCAAATCCATAGTGGTTGTTGGTATAGTGTGAAGGTTAGGTTAAAGTGACAGCGGCGGTACCCGTCCCGATTTTGGACTTGAACCGGAGGCTTACCCACGGCAAGCTACTGATTAAATCTGGCTTTAGTTAGGGGACGCCGCGGCCTAATCGTTGCGGTTCAGAAATTACCAAACTTTCCAGGGAGCCTTGTTTTCGGCCCAGAGGTCTTCAAGCTTATTTTTGTCCCGCAGGGTATCCATGGGCTGCCAGAAACCGGCATGCTTATAGGCCGAAAGCTGACCGAGGTTGGCTAATTTCTTCAACGGTTCCTGTTCCCAGACGGTTTCGTCGCCCTCTACAAAGTCAATCACCTGGGGTTCTAGAACAAAATAGCCGCCGTTGATCCAGGCCCCATCCCCCTCGGGTTTTTCTTGAAAGGAGGAGATCTGGGTTTGCTCTTCGGATAGGGCAATGGCCCCAAACCGTCCAGGAGGCTGTACCGCCGTTAGGGTAGCCAGGGACTTTTGCTCTTTGTGAAACTTGACTAGCTCGGTGACATTGACATCGCTAACGCCGTCACCGTAGGTGAGGCAGAAGGTTTCTGAACCGATGTGCTCGCGCACCCGCTTGAGGCGCCCGCCGGTCATGGTGGTTTCGCCGGTATCAATCAGGGTGATTTTCCAGGGCTCGGCGTTGCCCGCGTGCACGTTCATTTGGTTGAAGCGCAGGTCGAAGGTGACATCCGACATGTGCAGAAAATAGTTGGCAAAATATTCTTTAATGACGTAGCCTTTATAGCCACAGCAAATAATAAAGTCATTAATCCCGTGGGCCGAGTAAATTTTCATGATGTGCCACAAAATTGGCCGATTACCCACTTCGACCATTGGCTTTGGCTTGATGCTGGTTTCTTCGCTTAATCGTGTACCTAGACCGCCTGCAAAGATGACTGCTTTCATATAGCCCTCAAAAGAAGAATAAAAATTAGACCGATTTAATCCCTAAGAAAATCAAATATTTGGTCAATTTTATAGCTGGTAGCCCCCACTTAAATAAGTAACACTTGATGGATTAAAACCAACTAGCCAAGCTGAGTGAATCTGCGCTTGGTAGTTTAACCGCACACGTTAAGCGATACCCAGTAGCTTATCAAGCGGTTAGTACAGCGTCATAAGCCTCAGGTGAATTTGATTCACTCCTATGTAAAAACCCTGTAAATTCGACATGACTCTATAGTTATGCCCAAAAATCCCCGCGCTACTACAGATTGCGGGGATGATTTAATCGACCGTAGAATGTGGCGACTAGGGCAAGAGGATCCTGGTTTAAGTAATTTCTGGAAGAGCAGCTACTCGATATAGCCAGACTCTGAGGCTGGATTTTCGCCTGCGCAGGAATGACAAGGTAAGTGCTTCGCTGGAAATCACCTTGGCCATTCAAGACAATGGCTGGATGCGGTGGGGTGGCCAGTAAATTTTGTAGGCCGGCCCCAGCATGTTGACCTGGGACAAAAAGCCCCATACATGGGAGTCGCGGCTGTTGTTGCGGTTATCTCCCAAAACAAAAAGATGATTTTTGGGCACTGTCTGCGGTCCCCACTGGTAGTCGGGAGACTCCGTCAGGCAAGGCTCCGCCAAGGCACTGCCGTCGAGCCAAACCTGGCCTTGCCGCACCTCCACCCGCTGACCGGCCAGGGCAATTACTCGCTTAACGATGAGGGTATCGCTATCTGCCCCCGCCGCTGGCGGGGGCCTTTCAGGATTGTGGAAAACCACAATCTCGCCGGAGCGGGGCTGATAGGTGGGCTGCCTGCGGACGAAGGTGCGATCGCCCACTTCCAGGGTTGGCTGCATCGACTCGCTGGGCACGATGCACTGTTCGACCCCCTGCCGCACCAGCACCGGGGTCGCGCCCACCATCAGCCGGACGATGATGATGGCTATCAACAGCCCGGCCAGCATCCCCCACTGGCGGCGACTGGCGGGGGCGGCGGCATAGGCCAATCCGCAGCCCACAGCCCAAATGACGGGGGGAATGAGTAGCAGAAGGGGATGAAAATTAGCGAGATAGGCCGTCCCAATCCCCAGCATTAGCAACAGCCCGCCTGCCAACGCCTGCTGCAAAAAAAGCTGCCCCAGCCCCGGCAGCACATGGGATAAAAGCACCGGATACCAGGGATCCGCAGGTCGATAGCGGAGGGGGCTAACCGCCTCCAGGGTGAGGCCGGGGCGGACGTGGCGGTGGCTATCCCAAAGGTTCGCCAGGTAAAGGACGAGCAGGGGAAATAGGGTCAGCAGGCCCCGCAGGGTGTTCCCCTGGGGGGCAAAGATCGACCAGAAAATAAACCCGATTAACCCCAGGTGGGCAACGGCGATGGTGAGGCCTTTTGCGGTCGCCCCGTTATAAAGCTGCCCTAGCCCCGGCAGCACCGCCGACAAGTTAACCGCTAGCCAGGGGCTTTGGTTGAATCGCCTGCCCACCCAGACCCGTGGAGTTGCTTTCATGAATAACGGTCGAAGCTACGGCCCGTAGCGATGCACAGCGTAGTAGTGGGCCTCAAGTTCCTCGGTATCGGGCAGTGCGGCCAGGGTAATGGTCGGATCATCATACTTACGGACGAGGGCCAGCCAGATCAGGTAATCCGCGAAGTGCGGATTTTTGGGCAGCAGCGACCCGTGCATGTAGCTGCCAAAAACGTTTTTGTACCGCGCCCCTTCGTACTCCGCCGAGGCGTTGTTGCCAAAACCAGCGATGGTCTTGGCTAGAGGCTCGACCCCAGCCCCTAAAAAAGTCTGCCCAGAATGGTTTTCAAACCCAACCAAGGTTTTAGGGATGGCCTTAGGGACGGCATACATACCCTGCATTTGCTGGTAAATGGCAGGACTAATTTCTACCACCAGGTTGCCAATGCAGCGCTGCTTGACCTCCGTGCCCGGGGCGCGGGTGTTGACGTTGATAATCCCCAACCCTGGCGTCTCCTGCCCGTCCCCCATTAAAAAAGTGTTGCCCATCAGCTGATAGCCGCCGCAGACGCCGAGAAATACCGCCCCCGCCTCGGTATCGGTCTGGATGGTCTCGGCCTTGAGCTGATGAAAATCATCCACCACGGCGACCTGGTCCTTATCTTGGCCACCGCCCATAAAGTACAGGTCGGTTTCGCCAGAGCGAGGAACATCGCCCATGGTCAGGGGGGTAACGGTGCAGTCTAGGCCCAGCCATTGGCAGCGCCGCTGGAGCACGATCAGGTTGCCGGTATCGCCGTAGAGGTTGAGGTAGTCGGGATAGAGGTGGGTGAGGGTGAGAGAAGGGGACATGGCGAGAGTTTTGGATTTTGAGTGACGCCGAAAACTCTAACACCTAGCCCCTGATTTTTGGCCCCTGATCCTGACTCCTGATCTCTCCGACCTGACCTGAACTTCATGACATAGAAACTTCAGCGGGGGTTTGCACCGAAACGGTACTTGATACCCCCGTTGTTCCCTGATTAGCTCAGCTGAGGCGAGTCCACAGTAGGCGAATCAGCAGCCCGAGCAAGTACTAAAATGGCTTAAGACATCCATGAAAGCCTCGAGAATTGACCTTGAGCAGTCATAGTCAGGAGCCAATTACCGCCGTGATATTCTCTACGGTGACAAAGTAACCCTGGGGCACCGGCGAATCCTGGGTATCGGCTTTGACTTCAGCCGCCTTTTCTGGAGTAGAGACTTTGACTGGAGTCATGTCATCTCGGAGCTTGATGCCCCGGGGCGGCGAGCCTGATACCGGTGTTTCATCGTAGTCAGAGCGGAACCAGCGCTTATAGAACGCAAAGGTTCCTTTTTTACCAGCCAGTTCTTGGGGGGTTTTGCTGCCGGGCAGCAGGTAGGGCTCGTGGGGTTCAAGCGCGGTGAGAATGCCATCGGCGTCTTCATCCCCAGACAGATCTAAGAAAATTGCCTGCACGACGCTAAAGAAGGTATAACCCGATACCCGGGTTTTTGCCCCGGCAATACCTGACACCAGCCTTGCGGTGCTGGCGGGGTCAGCCATGATTGAGCAGCCCTCAAAAACAATTGCCTGGGTAACCTTAGCACCCGTAGCGGCAAGCTTCGATTGTTGATCAGACAGGGTTGGGCTATTGCCGCCAATCAGCAGGTTGCCTGGAATACTGTGGGTATCGAAAATCAGCGTGCCGATTTCAGAATACTTGCTAAGGGCCACCTGAATATCAGGCCAGGTCTTGACTTTAACTATTTTTGCACCGTTGTAGTAGGCATCGCGCAGGGCGGTGGGGCTGTCATCTCCCAGACTGGCATCGTAAAGAAAGAGTTTATCGACCGTGGGTTTTGCCGCTTTATTTTGGGCGGCCTGGTTGGCGGGTTTCGTGATGCCAGTTTTGTCTGCTACGGCGGTAGCCGTAGATGGGGCGCGGTCAACAATAGCCTGCGTATCGATCACGGGATCATTTTCTGCCATGGTTGCCTCCTTAAGGTGCGGTTGGGCAACAGGTGCCCAGCAGCCTGGCGCCCAGTTCTGCCCGCTGTACTGGGTCTTCAATCGCCGCTAGGGTTTCCAAAATCAACCGTTCACGCCGGTTGGCAAGGGTCTCTTTGTGGGCTGCCGCTACCTGAATTTCCATGGCGTAGTTGTCGAGGGCATCAGCCTGACCCAGTAGGGCCTCTACTACCACACTGTCAGTACGCATGGTGATTTGAGTTTCCTGCAGCAGCACGCCATCGACCGGGTTTGAGGTACTCTCCTGGTTCAGGGGGCCAACCCTAAAGCGGTAGTACATATCGTCGGTGGGGGGGGCGAAGTTACCGCTGCTGTTGCGGCTAGCGGGTGCCACAGTCACGCCATCACCGCTGCTTTTGATGGTTACCTGCTCCAGCACCTGGACGGCAGTATCGTCGGCATCAAAAACGGTACCGGCCACCCGTAGAATTTGCTGGGCCGCGCTATCTACCAGGTCTGCATCCAGCGTTTCGGTCAGCAGAGTGCGCAGACCCGAAAGGGGTACTTCCCGCCAGCTATTCAACCGGCCGTTGGTAAACCCAATGCGAATATCCTTCAGATGCAGCTTAGTGATGTAGGTTTGGTTGAGTTCACGGAAGACAAAGTTAAGCACCCGACGCTTGTTGACATTGGTAATGGTGCGTTCAATGAGTGATTCTGAGCCGCTTTCAGCAGTTTTTTCACTGGCAGAAGATACCGACAGTTCTCGCTTGCTAGAGGCTTCAGCCGCATGTTCGGTCACGGCCTCAGATGCCTGTCGGGCAAATTGCTCGCGACCCGAGTGGTATTCCCCTGAGCCACCCCCAGAGATTTTGGCTGACCCAAACCCCCAACTGGCTTTAGCCTCGGCTTCAACGTGCCATTCTTCGGTCTTGGATTTAGTAGCTTTATCGGTAGTTTCGTTTTGCACCTTGTCGGCAAAATGCTCGCGTGCCGACTGCTCGTGGCTGTCAATAATGCTGGAGGACTGTTCAATGCTTTCTTTAGTCGATTGCCAGGTTTTGAGGCTGATGGTGGTAGATTCGCCGGGTAGCAGCGTAAAGGTTTTGACGGTGCGACCCATGCCATAGTCTCCTAGAAAGGAGCTAATACCGTAGCGCTCGATAATAAAGAAGCGCGGCTGGGGCGCGGGAAAGAGGGGGCGTGGAACCAGAGTAATTTCGTCGGCCCAGGTTTTCACGGGCACCTGCACTATGGAAGTATCCAGGTCAATCAGGGTGGCATCGAAGGTGCTGACTGGCCCTACGTTGGCAGCTTGCTCAAGGGCCTGGCCAATTCGCAGATTAGAGCGAGCGGTGCCCAAAGCCGCAGATTGGCTGTTGCGTAGCTCGATGGGCTGCCCCTGAACCGCTGTATTGCGGCGAATGCCGGCTTGAGAGAGCTGCTTGGCAAAGAACTGCTGGGCAATGGTTTCGTTGAGCTGGAGGCGATCGCCTGTCTTAGTTACCCCAACAGCCTGGTCAAGGGCTTCCCCCAGGGTAAACGAGCCGGGTCTGAAGGGCTCAGGCTTTTTGCTCAGATCTAGTTCAACCTCCATAACCCGACGGCCTGTATGGGCTCCGGGCATGGGAATGCTGTAGTTAATTTTGGCGGCGGTACCTTCGTTGGCAAACTCAATCGCAACGGGGGGTTTCATAATTAAGCTCCTGCAACAATAAAACACGATGAATAGCAGTGAGATCCTGCACAAACCTGGTTCAGGTAGCTTAGTGGTGCAGAAAAGTCCTGAGAGGGTTGCTGTGCAAGGAGTCTCAAATG
>DAIUJR010000101.1:0-18121 GCA_036848635.1 Nodosilinea sp. CTOTU7336 | reverse complement strand
CCAGGGATACCTCTATGAAACTCATGGTCTATTCCCACGATGCCTTTGGGCTGGGCAATATTCGCCGCATGGTGGCGATTTGCGAATACCTGCTTAAGGCGCTGCCAGACCTTTCTATTCTGGTGGTGTCGGGGTCTCCGGCCCTGCACCAGCTGCGGCTGCCCACTGGGCTCGACTACATCAAGCTGCCCTGCCTGGGCCGCGATGAAGCGGGCACTTTAGGCGTGCGTTTTCTCAATGCCGAGGTTGAGGAAACGGTGCAGCTGCGATCTCACCTGATCCGGACGACGGCGGCCCATTTTCAGCCCGATGTGGTGCTCGTCGATAAAAAGCCCGACGGTCTTAAGGGTGAGCTTCAGGCCACCCTAGACGACCTCCAGCGCTACCGCCCCCAAACCCGCCGGGTGCTGCTGCTCCGAGATATTCTCGACCACCCCGAGGCCACGGTGGCCCAGTGGCAGCACCACCGTTACTACGAAATCGCCCAAACCCACTACGACCAGGTGTGGATTGTGGGCAGCCCCGATATTTTCGATGCCCCGCAGCAGTACCAGTTTCCCCCGGCCCTGCGGGCGAAGACGCGGTTTACGGGCTATGTGCGTCGGGGCTGCGGGCTGCGCAGCCCCCGGTCGGTGCGGCAGGCCCTAGGGCTGAGCCCGACTACCCCGCTGGTGCTGGTTACCCCCGGCGGCGGTGGCGACGGCGGCCACCTGCTGACGACCTACCTGGAGGCTTTAGATCTGTTGCCCCCGGCGATGGCCCTCAGCAGCCTGATCATTGGCGGCCCAGAGCTACCGGCAGATCAGAAGCCCGCCCTGCTAGAGCGGATTGCGGGGCATCCCCAAACCCAGTGGCTCGACTACACCGACGACCTGGCTAGCTACATGGCCACCGCCGATGCGGTGGTGTCGATGGGCGGCTACAACACCGTCTGCGAAATTCTCTCCCTGGGCAAGCGGGCCATCGTGGTGCCCCGTACCGAACCGGTGCAGGAGCAGTGGATGCGGGCCAAGCGAATGGCTGAGATGGGTCTGTTTCACGCCATTCACCCCGACCAGCTGACGCCAGCGGGGCTCGCCCAGGCCCTCTTGGCTCAGCTCGCCCCCCATGCCAGTCAGCCGCCTGCTGCCCTCGATATGGGGGCATTACCCCGCATTGCCCAGCTGATGCGAGGGCTGTTGTGGCCAGAACCGCGCTGGCTCGATTGGCCCGCCGGTGCTCCGTTGATTCCTAATGTGGAGGTTGTCGTCTCATGAAAAGGCAAAAACTGCTGTTCTATTGCCAGCACATTCTGGGCATTGGCCATCTGATTCGCAGTATGGAAATTGTGCGGGGGCTGCTGGCTGACTTTGACATTTGCTTTGTCAACGGAGGGCGGGTGATCGAAGATTTCCCGATTCCGGCGGGGGTGCAGGTGGTAAATTTACCGGCGATTGCCACCGATCCAGAGTTTCAGTCGCTCCGGGCGATCGACCCTGACCAAACCCTGGAGGACAGCTTTGAGCAGCGCAAAGCACAGCTGCTGACCCTAGTGGCGACCTTTCAGCCTGATGTAGTCGTGGTTGAGCTCTTCCCCTTCGGACGGCGGCGCTTTTCGGCAGAGCTGATTCCCTGCCTGGAACAGGCCCGGGCCTGGGGCGCCAAGGTGGTGTGCAGCCTGCGGGATATTGTGGTCACCAAGCAAGACCAAACCCGCCACGAAGAAAAAATCTGCCAGCTGATGAACCAGTATTTTGATCTGCTGCTCATCCATGGCGACCCGGCCTTTCAGCCCCTAGAGCTGAGCTTTTCGCGGGTGCAAGACCTGCACTGCCCGGTCTTTTATACCGGCTATGTGGTGCAGACATCCCCTCAGGGTGAGGTCGATATACCCGGCTTAAACCCAGATCGTCCTTTAATTTTGACCAGCGTCGGCGGCGGGCGCTTTGGCCACGAACTGCTGTTTAGTGTGGTGGCAGCGGCCCAGTATCTGGAACACCTGCCCCACCAGATCCTTGTCTTCACCGGGCCGTTTTGCCCCCCAGAGGTGTTCGCCGAGCTGGAGGCCAAAGTGGGCGATCGCCCTAATCTGCTGCTCCGGCGCTACACCCCCAGCCTGCTTGCCTACATGCACCAGGCGGATCTGTCGATCAGCATGGCGGGCTATAACACCACCATGAATGTGTTGACCAGCGGCGTGCGGGCCATGGTGTTGCCCTTTACCGGCAACGACGACCAGGAGCAAACCCTGCGGGCCGAACGGCTGGCGGAGTTGGGCATAGTGCGAGTTATTCGCCCCGACGATTTGCAGCCCGAGCCGTTGGCCCAGGGGGTGATGGCCTGTTTACAGCAGCAGCCCCCGGCCCGATCGTTTGATTTTCAAGGCGTCGAAAAGACCGCCGCCCACCTGAGGGCATTGGCCTACCCCAAGGTCGCGGTTTGAGGGCCAGCCAGGAGAGGGGTGCACCGTCAGCCCACGCCAGGGTAAACACCGTTTGCCCCACCTGCTGGGCAAGAGCCAATCGGATGCGACATCAGTTCAGTTTGAACCAGTGGCATCCCCTGAATTTTTAGAAGGAATGGCGATGAAAAAGATCATGTTCTACAGTCAGCACCTAGCGGGCATTGGCCACCTGGTGCGTAGCACTGAAATTGTGCGCAGTCTGGCCCAGCAGTTTGAGGTCTACTTTGTCCACGGTGGACAGGCGGTGCCGGGGTTTCGGCTTCCTGCTGGGGTCACCGAGGTGCCTTTGCCGGGGCTTTATATGACGGGGCCAGTGCTCAAAGTCGTGGATGAGTCTCAGGCCTTAGATGTGGTTCAGGAACACCGTAAAGCGCTGCTTTTAGAAGTCTATGACAGTATTCGGCCCGACTGCTTAGTGACCGAAGGGTTTCCATTTAGCAAACACACCCTCCAGTTTGAGCTGATTCCGCTCTTAAAACATATTGAAGCCTTGGGCCATCCCACCCAAGTGGTGTGCTGTCTGCGCGATATTATTATGACCCAGGCCATGACTGATAGCGTGCGGGCTAAAAAACAGGCCCGCACCTGCAAGTGGATCAACCGCTACTACGACCTGGTGTTGTACCACTCAGACCCGCAGCTACAGCGGCTAGAGGAAAATTTCCCTCCCGTAGACCAGCTCAAGCCTGAGATTTTTTACACCGGGTATGTGACGCAGACCATGGCGGCAGCTCCGCCCATGGGCGATGAGGATCGTCACTATTTGAGCCAGCCTCAACCCAGGATTGTGGTGAGTGTTGGGGGTGGCCGTCATGGGTATGAGCTGCTCGACGCGATCGCCAATTTGGCCCCCACGCTGGCGCAAACCATTCCCCACAAAATTTATGCCTTCGCTGGCCCCTACCTACCCGAAGCTGATTTTTTGAGGCTTCGGCAGCGGGCGACTCAGAGCTCAAATTTAGTCATTCGTCGCTTTACGCCGCGCCTGATGGATTATTTGGCCGGGGCCGATCTGTCGATTAGTTTGGGCGGCTACAACACCACCATGAATGTGCTGTGGACAGGGGTGCGATCGCTCATCTACCCCTCCCCCTCGGAGGATCAGTCTGGGGAGCAAAGCCTACGCGCCCGCAAGCTAGAAAGCCTAGGTCTTTTGGGCGTACTGGATGCGGCTGATTTAGCCCCAGAGCGGCTGCTCCAGCGGATCTTAACTGCGCCCAAACAATCCCCGGTGGCGCACCATTTCAATCTGGCCGGGGCCCGACAGTCGGCCCTTAAATTACAGCAGTTTTTAGCGACCGAAGGCGTTTCTAGCCGTCCGGCGATGGCCGCGACATCGACAACATCGGCATCAGACTATGCCGCTTTAGAGGGGGTTAGAGGGTGAGGAAGATGGGCGTTAGGCCCAATGACGGGTGGTGCGCACGGCCCACCCTACGACTAGACCGTTGTGATTTGCAACAGCTCAAGAGGAGAGATCTAGGAGATAAAAATGAAACTTGAATCAACTGTCAATCCGCAAACTAGGCCCAAGGTCACCATTGTGGTCGGCCCCAGGGAGCGCTTTAGCCACACCCAGGCCTCGCTGGAAAGCGTCTACCGTAATACTCGCTACCCCTTTGATTTAGTGTATGTGGATGTCTATACCCCGCCTGTTATTCAAACCTATCTCAATGCTCAGGCTGAAGAAAAAGGGTTTGAGCTAATTCGCACCGACTATTACATTTCGCCGAACCAGGCCAGAAATGTGGGCCTACGCCACGTGTTAAAAGCGGCTAAAGCGCAGTACGTGGTCTTTTTAGAAAATGACGTGGTGGTTGAACCGGGCTGGCTGACCCAGTTAGTGCAGTGCGCCGAAGCCACCGGAGCCGATGTGGTTAGCCCCCTCACCTGCATTGGCAAGCCCGAGCATGGCGTTATTCACAACGCGGGCGGTGCCACCTACATTCTCAGTGATGTCAAGCCCGATGGCCGGGTGAAGCGGCGGCTGCGCCAGGAGGCCTACCTGACCGGCAAGGCGATTGCCCAGGTTCAAGACCAAATGCACCGAGTGCAGTGCGACTATGTGGAGTTTCACTGCCTGATGGCGCGCACCAATGTGTTTGGCAAAATTGGCCTACTCGACGAGGGCATGCTGGCGACGCGGGAACACATCGACTTTTGCCTGTCTGTGACGGCGGCGGGCGGCAAGGTTTACTGTGAGCGCGAAGCGATCGTGACCACCGACACCGTGGGCATTGCCCAGAACAAAGCCGGGCTGATTGAGCTGTTTGGGGCCAACCAATTGCCTGATTTCAAGTGGTACGACCTGCCCTACTTCATGGTGCGCTGGTGCAACGATTGGGATCGAGCCAGCCTCGACCACCTGCGTCTGAAGTGGAACCTGGCGGAGGATTCTTACTTCAAAAAGCGCTACCGCATCATTGGCAATCGACGGCGCGAGCTGCTGGTCAAGCCCCTGGTGCAACGGCTGACCCTGGGCCGGGGCAACGCCTGGCTAGAGCGTCAGATGAATGCGATCGAGCAACTGCTGAATGACATCTTCTATCAGCGCCATCTCAAGCACCGCGCTAAGGTTTTGGCCAAGCGGCCACCTTTGGCTACCGAGCCAGTTGGCTTGCCCATAGAGGCAACGGTCGATGACAAAATTGCGGTTTGAATGAAGTCAGTCCCTGGGTTCTTGGGTGCAGGCCACAGATCTCGATCTATGCCCCAGTAGAACCCTGGGATCTGTGCCAGCTCTCCGTACGCAAAAAAGTTTCCACAGTTGAGGATGAACCGATGACGATACGAATTTGTATGACCACTCTGGAGTTTCCGCCCGATGTCGGGGGCGTGGGAGAGTCGGTCTTTCGCATTTCTCAAATGCTAATTTCTCTGGGGTTTGAGGTACATGTTGCCGTGTTTCGCGCGGTGTTTCGCGATGAAAAAGCCGACGCCGAGGCGGGCATTTTTCGTCGCGCCAGCAGCCAGAGCACAACGGTGCATGGGGTAACGGTGCACCGACTGAAGCCAGCGGTGCGATCGCCCCTGGCCAAAGAGCAAGACTACCTCTGCGACCTCTACGACCAGCTCGCCGCCCTTCATACCCAGTACCGCTTTGACCTGCTCCACGCCTTTTTTATCAACGAAATGGGCTTTCTCACCACCCTGCTGGCCCAGGAAAATAACCTGCCGGTGATCAACAGCATTCGCGGGGCCGACCTGCAAAAGCACCTGTTTAGTCCGGCGCAGCTCAGCCAAATTTCCTGGACTTTGACCAACTCTGACTGGGTCACCTTTGTCAGCCAAGACCTGATGCATCGGGCCAGGGTGCTGGTGCCTTCGATTGGCACCCAATCATCGGCCTTTTGGAACTCCATTGCGCCAATTGATTTTGAGGCGCTGCCCGAGCCTGCCCTGGTGCATCGGCTGCGGGGTACTGTGATTGGCTCGTCGGGCAACTTTCGCGACAAGAAGGGGCTAGAGTACCTGCTGGATGCCTGCAAAATCCTCAATGCCCAGGCCGACATTACCCTGCTGCTGGTCGGTGACTTTGTGGAGAAAGAGCGAGTCTACTGGGAACAAGAGCTGGCGGCTAGCGGTCTGGGCGATCGCATTGTGATTACCGGCAAGGTCAGCCGGGCCGAAGCCCTAGCCTACCTGCCCCACATGGATATTTTTGCCATTCCTTCGATTCACGACGGGTGCCCCAACACCTTACTCGAAGCCATGCTGGCCGCCCGTGCCATTGTGGGCACCCCCGTCGATGCGATCGGCGAAATTTTAGACCACGAAGTCGAGGCCCTGCTGGTGCCCCCGGCCTCTAGCTCAGCCCTGGCTGCCGCCCTGGGCCGCCTGGTTGACCAGCCTGACCACCGCCAGCAGCTGGGCCTAGCGGCACGGCGGAAGGTGCTGCAACAGCTGGCCCCAGGGGTAGAGCAGCAGAACTGGCACAAGGTCTATCAAAGAGTGTTGTCGCGCTGGCCCCTCAAGACCGCTTCTGAACCATCGCAGTTAGCCGATGTAGCCAGCTAGGGCATCGGCCCAGGATGTCGAGCGATCGGCGGTCTCAGCTGCGATCGCCCACTGTGTATTCCACCTGGAAACCGGTTTTGGTAATGGCGTTACGCCCTACACAACAGATTGAGGATCTCCACAGATGAGTGCAGGTTTAACCAAACGTAAACGCCCTAAGACCGCCAAAGCGGCCTTTACGGGCCTGCGTCGAATTATGACGCGGTTTTGGCCAGAGATTCGCCAGGAAAAATTCCTGCTGATGCTGGCCTGGGTAGGGCTGCTGGGCGAAATTTTGGCTCAGCTCTTAGAACCCTGGCCGCTGAAGCTGATTTTTGACCACATTATTGTGCCGGGTGCCGCTACGCGACCGCTGCCTATTCCGGTGCTCAACAACATCCCCGAACTGGCACTGCTGACGATATTGACGGTGGCCATCATCCTAGCGACGGCGCTCAAGGCGGGGGCATCGTACATGAGCCTGGTCAGCCTTTCGATCGCGTCGAGCCGTATTATTGCTCAAATTCGGGCCCGGCTCTACGGCCACCTGCAGCGACTCTCTTTGTCGTTTCACAGCCAGGCCCGCAGCGGTGACCTCATCACGCGGATTATTAACGACATTGACCGCCTGCGCGAGGTGACGATTACCGCCGCCGTGCCGCTGATTGTCAATATACTCACCCTGGTCAGCATGGTGGGGGTAATGTTTTGGATGAATGCCCAGCTTGCTTTCATTGGGCTGCTGGTGTTTCCCCTGTTTATTTTGGCGGCGACCAAGTTGACCGGGCAAATTCATCAGGTGGCACGGCAACAGCGCAAACGCGAGGGGGCGATGGCGGCCACCGCTTCGGAGGCCATCAATGCCATCAAGGTGGTGCAGGCACTCTCCCTAGAAGGCATGTTGGAGAGTATGTTTGCCAGCGACAACACCAAAAGCCTAGAGGATGTGGCCCGCACCCAGCAGCTCTCCGCCGGGTTGCAGCGTACCGTAGAGATCCTGGTGGCCGTGGCTACCGCCGTGGTGCTGTGGCGGGGGGTGCAGCTCGTCACCCAGGGGGGCGCCACACCGGGGGATCTGCTGGTGTTTATGACCTACCTCAAGACCTCGTTTAAGCCCACCAAGCAGTTGGCCAAGCACATGGCCCAGATTGCCAAGGCCACCGCTTCGGGGGAGCGGATCATTGATATTCTCGACACGGTACCCAAAATTCGCGATGGGCGAGGGGCGATCGCCGCGCCGCGCTTTAAGGGGCAGGTGAGCTTTAGCCAGGTGCGCTTTGGCTACGAGCCGGGCAAAACCATTCTGCACGGCCTCTCCTTTGAGGCCCAGCCGGGGCAGCGGATCGCCCTGGTGGGGCCATCGGGGGGCGGCAAGTCTACCCTGGTGAGCCTGCTGCTGCGGCTTTACGACCCGATTGAGGGCAACATTCGCATCGACGGCCACGATCTGCGGGAGTACCAGGTCGAGTCGCTGCGTCGCCAGATCAGCATTGTGCTCCAAGACAGCGTACTGTTTGCCGTCAGCGTGCGCGATAACATCGCCTACGGGGCGCTAGGGGCCACCGATGCCGAAATTGAGGCGGCGGCACGGCTGGCCAATGCCCACGATTTCATCATGGCCCTGCCCCAGGGCTACGACACGCTGATGGGTGAGCGGGGGGCTACCCTCTCGGGGGGGCAGCGGCAGCGGATTGCCATTGCCCGAGCCGCCGTGCGCCGGGCCAGCATTGTCATTCTCGACGAACCCACCGTGGGCCTCGACAACGAAAACGAGCAGGCCGTCTCTGATGCCCTAGAGCGCCTGACCCAGGGCTGCACCACGTTTCTAATTACCCACAACCTGCAAGGAGCCGTCTCCGCCGATCAGATTCTGTATGTGGAACAGGGCCGAATTTTAGAGCAGGGCACCCACAGCGAGCTGATGCACCTGGGCCAGCGCTACGCCGCCCTGTACCAAATTCAGACGGCGCTCTCAAATGCGAATGACAGTGCCTCGCCCTATGTGGAATGTCTGTAAGGCCGTTTTGAACTTTGAACTTTGAACTTTGAACTTTGAATTGTTTTCTCCACTCAACACTCACTACTCCTTTCCTCACATTTAACCCACACCCACGAGGATGCTCCGATGACAACCTTTAACCCTAGATCAAACCAAGGTTTAGACCCGGCTAAAGCCAGGCCCGAGGTCACGATTGTTGTGGTACCTCGGGAGCGGTATCAGTTCGCCCAAGCATCCCTAGAGAGTCTCTACGCGGCGACGGCATATCCGTTTCAGTTGATCTACGTTGACAACAATTCCCCAGCCAAGCTACGGCGATATTTGGCCGACCAAGCGCAGAAAAGAGGCTTTCGGGTGTTGCGCAGCGATCGCTATCTGTCGCCCAATGCCGCCCGCAACGTTGGCTTGCAGTCCGTCACCAGCCGCTACGTGGTGTTTGTCGATAACGACGTGATTTTTGCGCCGGGCTGGCTGGGGGCGCTGGTCAACTGCGGGCAGCAAACCAATGCCACGGTGGTTGGCTCCCTGGTGTGTCAGTACCGGCCCCTACACCAAACGATTCATTGTGCCGGAGGCGAATGCATGGCCGCCGATGACTTAGAGCGACTGGTGCGCCGTGAATCGCCAGCCAGCGAACCTGGAGGCTGGCATATCCATGAGAAAACCTACGGGCAAAATCGCTCGGTGGAGGATATGAAAGACCAGCTCTACCGCCAGCCGACGGGCTTTGTCGAATTCCACTCTATGCTGGTGCAAATGGAATTTTTTAGCCAGCATGGCCTCCTGGATGAAGGGTTTTGCTGCACCAAAGAATACCTGGACTTTGCCCTACACGTGCGGCGGGCCGGGGGCACCATTTACCTGGAACCGGCCTCGGTGGTGACCTTTCTCACCCATCCCCCAGCCCCCCGGCTGCGGTGGGCCGACCTGCCCTATTTCTCGCTGCGCTGGAGCGATGGTTGGGAACGCTCCAGCCTGCAACACTTTCAACAAAAGTGGAATTTAGCCGACAGCAAATACTTTCAGAAACGCTATAAAAAGCTGGGCTGGCGACGCTGGGAGGAGCTGATTAAGCCGCGCCTGGGGGCTTTTTCCTGGCTGGGGCCGCTGCGAGTCAAGCAGGTGGAGAAAGCCCTGACGGCCTGGGAGAAAAAGCTGAACAGGTGGTGGTGCGATCGCACCATCCGGCGCACGGCACAACGACTTGGCTGTGACCCTGAAGCGATCGCCACCGGCCGTAATTATCCACCCCTAGAGTGGCCCCTGCAGCCGGTAAGACCGGAGAAATTGGCGATTACAAACCCAGAAACCCTGGCGCTGAAGCGCTAAATCACGGCACTGAGGATGGTGGGCACCGCCACCCCATAGGTCAATTTGAGCTGGCATCTTTAACTTTTATCTCACACGAGGAAAACCCATGCTTTATCGCAACTTTGGTAAGACTGGTCTCAAGGTATCGGCCATTGGCCTGGGCACCTGGAACATTGGCAACCAGTGGGGCGAAATCGATGACGCCACGGCCCTCACCACCGTCCATGCCGCCCTCGACCACGGCGTCAACCTGATCGACACGGCAGAGTCCTACGGCATTCCCTGTGGGCTGTCGGAGGAGCGCCTAGGCCGGGCGTTGCAGGGTAAGCGCGACCAGGTACATATCATCACCAAAATTGGGCGCTGGGGTCGGCGCACGGGCCAGACCGTGCCCATGACCACCGTGGACATGGTGCGACTGTGCGTCCACGCCTCCCTCTACCGCCTGCGCACCGACTACATCGACGTGCTGCTCTGCCACGAGGGCAAAATCACAGACCCCAGTGTCTATCTCGAAGCCTTTGATCGGCTGCAACAGGAAGGCACCATCGGCGCCTACGGCATTTCCACCGACAAACCGGAGGTGTTAGAACGCTTCAACGCCCGGGGGACCTGTGGCGTAGTCGAGCTCGACTATTCGCTGCTGAACCGCAAACCCGAAAAAACCATGCTGCCCTACTGCCAGGCGCACGACATTGCCGTGGTGGCGCGGGGGCCGCTGGGCAAGGGGCTGCTAACGGGCAAGTATGCCGCCGATACGGTCTTTACCGATACGGTGCGCTCTGAGTGGTATGCCAGTGAGAGCGATCGCGAGAAGTTGGCCAGCAAGCTGGCCAAGGTCGAACGGCTTAAAACCAGCCTCACCCCCGGCGATGAAATGGTCAGCACGGCGCTCCAGTTTGTCATCTCCCACGCCAGCCAGCCGGTCACCATTCCAGGGGCCAAATCCCCCGCCCAGGCCGCAATGAATGCTTTGGCGGGCGACTCCACCCTCACCCCCGACCAGCGGGATCTGTTGATCAATCTGACTAAAACAGACTCCGTCCAGGCCCAGTCCCCGATCCCATCGGGCTCAGCCGTGTAACCCCCTCACCCATCCACGCCCTCCCCTTAGCACCCTATGACTACACAACTGGCCATAGCCCAAACCAAGCCCATGCTACCGGGGTACAAGCTACCTCCAGTCCCCTCCGGGGGGACGCGCGTTATGTTGCTGCGGCACGGGCGCAGCACCCTCAACGATGCGGGCTGCTATCAAGGTAGTTCTGACAGCTCTAGCCTCACCGCTAAGGGACGACTGGCCTCGCGGCAGATGGGGCAGTTTTTGCGCTACTGCCCGATTAACCACCTCTATGCCAGTCCCCTGCGGCGGGCCCAGCAGACCGTCCAGGAACTGCTGCCCCAGCTCGCGGCGAACCCCTCCATTCCGATCAGCACCATCGCAGGGCTGCGCGAAATTGATCTGCCCGCCTGGGAAGGGCTGCTCTACGACGAAGTCAGAACTCGCTTTCCCGATGCCTATCGCTGCTGGCAGACGGCACCGGGGCAGTTTGCCATGGAGCGCTGCGGCAGAGCCTCCGGAGACGAGGACAATCAGTCCTCGGAGTCCTCCAAATTTCTGATTTATCCGGTGCGGGATGTCTATCGGCGGGCCAGGGAATTTTGGACAACGACCCTGCCCTGCCATCAGGGAGAAACGCTGCTCGTAGTTAGCCACGGCGGCACCCTGCAAGCTCTAGTGAATACGGCTCTGGGCCTGCCGATGATGCAGCACCACGAAATGCAGCAAACCCACAGTGGCCTGACAGTGCTAGACTTTGTCGCCCCCGTCCTGGGTGCGGGCCACCTGCACCTGCTCAACCTGACCACTCCCACTGGTGAGCAACTCCCTAAGCTCAAGGCCGGTAAGCAGGGGCTACGGCTGCTGCTCTTGCCCTGTCGGGTAGAGAGTGACCCCAGCCCGGCCTTGGCGCAGATGGTAGAGGGGCATCCGATCGCGGCCTGCGTGGTCGAAGATCATCCCTGCTGTTACCCCAGCCAGCAATCGCTCCTGACCCACCATCCTGAAACCGTAACGCTGTCGGTGGGGCGCACCGATTTTCTGCATCAGTGGCAGCAATCGCTGATGCAATCCCTAGGCCAGAGGCCTGCTACTGAGCTAACCACCGTAGCGGCGGTGTGCCACCAGGCCCATGCTGAGTCTTTTTTGCAGGGGCTGATGGGTCGTCCCCTGCCGCTCTTGTCGGATGCCCTCACGGTTCTGCACTATCCCGGTTTGGGATTGCGGCCCATTCTCCAGACGCTCAACAGCCGACCCGTTTGCGCCGCTTAATCGGGGCTGGGGGTGACTTAACTCAATCGTCCGCTATCCACCCCTCCACCGTTCGGCTGCGCGCCCTTCGGCAGCTTGAGTGAGCCTCGCCGAATGCGTGAGCTCAGGTGGGAAGCTCACGGCACAGCCCCCTACCCATCCATTCATCCATCTCCTACGGAAACTCGTACCATGCACTTCCACACCCCCGCACCAGTTCTCGTCACCGGAGCCGCTGGTTTCATTGGTTTTCACGTCTGCCGGGCGCTGCTGCACCAGGGCCAAGCGGTGGTGGGCATCGATAATCTCAACGCCTACTACGATGTCAACCTGAAGCTCGCTCGGGTAAACGAATTGCGGTTCTACCCAGGGTTTAATTTTGAAAAACTGGATTTGAGCGATCGCACCGCCACCGAACAGCTCTTTGCCCGCCATCGGCCGTCGCAGGTCATCCACCTGGCGGCTCAGCCTGGTGTTCGGTATTCCCTCGAAAACCCCCACGCCTACGTCGATAGCAACCTGGTCGGGTTCATGAATGTGCTCGAAGGCTGCCGCCACCAAGAGGTAGGGCATCTGGTCTATGCCTCCTCTAGCTCCGTCTACGGGGCTAACCGCACCCTGCCCTTTGCCACCGATCACAATGTAGACCATCCCATCAGCCTCTACGCGGCCACCAAAAAGGCTAACGAACTCATGGCCCACACCTACAGCCACCTCTACGGCATTCCCGCCACCGGGCTGCGGTTCTTTACGGTCTATGGCCCCTGGGGCCGACCCGACATGGCTCTGTTTAAGTTTACCCAGGCAATGCTTGAGGGCAGAGCCATCCCGCTTTACAACTACGGCCACATGGAGCGCGACTTCACCTACATCGACGACATTGTGGATGGGATCATCCGGGTGTTGGCCACCCCGCCCCAGACCAGCCCCACCCCTGCAACCGCTTCCGAGGAGGCGGTTGAGAACGTAGCCTTTGCCCCGGCCCCCCACCGCCTTTTCAACATTGGCAACAACCGCCCCGTGGCCCTGCTCACCTTCGTCGAAACCCTAGAAGCCGCCCTGGGCGTTACCGCCGAAAAACAGCTGCTGCCCATGCAGCCGGGGGATGTGCCCGCCACCTATGCCGACATTGCTGACCTTACCGCCGCAGTCGGGTTTCAGCCCCATACCCCAATTGAGGTCGGCATTCCCCAGTTTGTGGCCTGGTATCGCCAATATTACGGTGCCAAAATCACCGGCTCCCACCGGCTGGCAGGGGCCAGCGCAGCTTGAGGGTAATGGGGCGGCTAGCGAGATGCAGGACGGGCGCGATCAGGGCCGCCAGCCCAGGGTGGCCGACCCGGGCCACTGCGAATGACAATCACCTCGCCGTTGGCGCGAGTAATGCGGTAGGCATCAAACTCACCGTTGTCGTACTCCCCGACGACCGTCAGTTGCTCCCCAGGGGTAACAGTGATCTCTTGGTACCAGCGGGGCCCCGCATCAACGACAACTTCTCCGGTATCATCACGCAGGGTAAAGTCGTTGCCCACCACGCTGCCAACGGTGCCAGCAATGGTGATGCCATCTGGCTGCTGCAACGATTGGATCGGAACTGTTTGAGCAAGAAGAGGTAGGCCCACACCCAAGCCCAGGGTCAGCCCGGTTGAGATGATGAAATAACGCATAGCCCTAAATAGTTCACGAGTACAGTTTGGATACTGCCAAGATGCCCCTTTTTTTTCTTCTATCCAGCGGTAGATAACCTATGTCTAAGCTCCTGTGGCTGACGTGGTTAGCCCCCTTTGCCCCCTTGGGGGCAGTTTGCGCAGTGTCTAGCGTCGCTGTGGCGGCCCCCATTGATATTGATACGGCGGGGCGGGCTGCGACAACGGTGCCCCTGGCCCCAAGCACCAGCATTTCTGAACTCAGCGATGTCTTGCCAAGCGACTGGGCGTTTCAGGCTCTTCAGCATCTCGTTGAGACCTACGGTTGCCTGCAGGGCTACCCTGACGAAACGTTTCGAGGTCAGCGCCCCCTTACCCGGTTTGAATTCGCGGCGGGGCTCAACGCCTGCTTAGATGTCGTGGCTGGGCTGGCCTCCCAAGGGAATGTTGCTCCGGGGGATTTAGCGACCCTGACCCGGTTGCAGGCAGAGTTTCAGGCCGAACTCGTGGTTTTGGGTACTGGCATCGCCACCCTAGAAGCCGAAACCGCTGACCTACAAGCCCAGCAATTTTCGACCACCACTAAGCTTGAGGGTCAGGCCGATTTTAACCTGGGTATTCCTCTAAACTCCACCGAGGTCTTTGATGATGACAACACCCCCGAGGTGGTTGAGAACAGGGTCAGCGTTGCCGCCCGAGCGCGCCTCAATTTTGATGCCAGCTTTACCGGCGACGACCGCCTGCGTCTCCGCCTCCAGGGTCGCAGTGGTGAATTTCTCCAGCCTTTCGGTGGCTTAGCTGATGGTGGCGACGGCGACTACGAAGTCGATCTCACCGATTTTTATTACACCTTCCCCCTGGGTGAACGAGTCGATATTACCGTGTCGGCCCGGGGGCTACAGGGCAGCGACTGGGTAACCAGCACCATCTTGCCCTACGATGGCCCGGCGGTGGCCAGCGCCTCGGCCCCAGGGTTTTATGATGCGGGCGGTAGTTCTGGCAATGGTTCTGGCCTAGGCATTAGCCTAGAGCTGACCGATGACCTGGTGCTAGATGCTGGCTACACCGCCTCCAATTCAGGGGGCGCAACGGATCCGGCAATCGGGCTCTTTGCGGCGGCAAGCCAGAGCTACATTGCTCAGCTCAGCTACCTAGGCGATGGCGTCTTGAATGCGGGCCTAGTCTACATGCACAGTGACCAATCGGCCGAATTTGCTGACGGTGAGGAGGGCGCTGCCAATACCTATGCGGGGTTAGTTAGCTTCGACTTTGGCAATTTTTTTGTGGCGGGCCACGGCGCTTACCAAGCCTTTAATGGCGGCACCGACGTTAGCTGGACGGTGGGCCTGGGGGTGAAGGATTTTTTATTAGAAGGGTCGCAGTTGGGCCTCTACGGCGGGCAGTTGCCCCAGCTAGAAGACTATGCCAACAACGCGTTTTTAGTAGAGGGATATTTTGAGATTCCGGTCAACCAGTTTCTAACCATTACCCCCGCCGTTGTTTACGGCGAGGCTAACCTGCGTAACGACGGGGGTACCCGCACCGATGACACTAGCCTGTATGGCGTGCTTCGAGCTACCTTCAAGTTTTAGGGTTCAATTGGGTATTGAGGCAAATCTGACCCTTGGTTGACCGACAAACGTTGCTCGCGAAGGTTGGGTTGAGGCGACGTAGCTCGCTTCCCAACTCCAGCAACGGTTTCGTTGGGTTATGCTAGCGCTAACCCAACCTACGGCTCGATATCATCTATGGTTATTTCCAAGATAAACCAGACAACCAGCTACGTTTTGGTAATGCGTATCAATTCGCCTGCGAAGCTCTCATAACCTGTTAACTCTCGGTGAATCGCTGCTGCAAAGGCATCCCAGTCAAGATTTTTTGAGCAGACCACAATCCCTGTATGGGCCGGGCATTGCTGATGGAGCCTGATAAAATTTCGACGATTCTGAGTGATGACAGCTCTCTTGTTTGCCGCTGCAAAGCTCAAAACCTGATCATCAGGGATTTTTTGATTGGCCTGCCCTGACTCCTGGGCCGTAAGAATGTCATACCCAAGCCGTCGCAACCGCTGAACTACAGGTAAAGGAAACTGCTCATCGGCATAGAGACGAACCACTCTCAGGCCGCCTCGTTTTGCTCAATGGCCAGCTGGATTTCTTCAGGATGGGACTCTGCATAGCTCCAGGCCTGGGCCAGATGAGTAGCTGTAAGCTGCGGATAGGCTTCCAAAATCTTGGCATCGGACGCTCCCATGTGACGGTACTGAACCAAATCCCACACGGGAATGCGCGTACCCGCGATGCAGGCATCTCCCCCGACGACCCCTGCGGCCTTTTCAACCCCCGGCCAGATATTGCCTAAGCTTTGCACCAGTAAGTGAACGACCTCAGCCTTTTCCGCCGAGGTCAGCGCCAGTAGGTGGGTTCGCAACTCATCTAGGGTCATTGGTGTCAAAGGTCTAGGAAATCTATCAGCATAGGACTAGAGCAAGGCGACTGTTCAGATGGTCTGGGTCAACTGGGGCGATCTCAAAAACTCCCGCACGGCAATCTCGCCATCGGGAAACGCCAGGGGTGCAATGGTCTCTTGCTCATAGAGCTTTTGCTCCATCCCATATCCCCCTGCCTCTGGCTGCCGCAAGACGTATAGACAGCGCTCCTGCACATCTAAAATCCAGTATTCGGCAATGCCCGATCGCCCATACACCGGCACCTTGAGATCGAGATCGCGCCGCAGCGTGCTGTCGGCCACTTCAACCAGCCAAAAGATTTCCTCAGTTTTGGGGTGGTGGTCTTCATAGTCCAGCGGGTTAATGTGAACCACCGCCACATCCGGCCCTGGCTCAGAAAAGTCGCTGAGCTGCACCGGGTCTTTAAACCGCAACAACGCCCGCCCCGCCAATAGCCGCGACAGCACCCGGTCAATGCGCGTCACTGCTGCGCTGTGGGCCGTTCCCTTGGCTGCCATGTTATAGATCTGTCCTTCAATCAATTCCACCCGCTCATCCGCCGCCAAAATTTTCGCTGCTACCATGCGGTGATAATCTTGCACGCTCAGCGATCGCAGGTCTGTGGCAGCAGGCATAGGAATGAGTGGGGGTGACACTTGCCCCTATTGTGCCACAGGGGTTTGATCGCATTGCTGAAGTCAGGCCTAGGGGCTTCTCAAAACTAGGCGAGATGGCGCGGGGCCCGTTGTAGCTCTACGATCGCAGCCTTGACCTGCTGTTGGTGCTCTCGCCGCCGCCGTAGGATGCATAACGCTAGGGCGAGGCTCTGCCAACGCGAAGCCATGCCCTAAAGCCCCTACACCGAGAAACCCTCGATGGATGGGCGATGCATTGCGGCCCAGGGGGTGACCTGCCTCTTGCAGAGTCAGGTCTAGGCCGCGAATGCATCCTACAGCACTGAGCCGAATCTGTATGATGGCCCTAAAGGGCCGGTCTTTGGCTATCGCGCTTGAGCAGGCTAAACACCTCCCCTTGCTCTGGGGTAATCAAAATCCCCGAGGCCGGTATTGTAATGAACTGGCTCCAGGTCATTTGCTCGGCATAGGTCAACACATGCAGCCGGTGGATGGTTTCTCGCACCCCCTCCGGCGAGCCAATCACCAAATGGCGCAATCGCTCTCGCCCCGGCTGGGGGCTAGGGTTTTTCAAGTACAGCGGATTTAGATTCCCGAGTTCTTCAAGAACTCGAGGATCTGGACGAGTAAAACACACCATAATTCAGGGATTCCTTTTTTAACGACGGGTAAGGAATCCCAAAAACTTGGCCGCCCCAGACTGGTGCAGTTCGGGGCGGCCTGGGTAATAATTACCTCAGCCTCCGAGACAGCTCGTTCCTGCCTTGGGGGTCAGCCGCTGGTTGGTGCTGGTAACACCTGCCAGTGGCGTTTGACCAAATTTTTGGGAAGCTCAGACTGCACGCACACAGCCTTAGCTCAGTAATCTAGCCCAATCGCGCCCCAAGCGCAAGTAAGAATTGTTACCGTCTGCCAGAAACCCTGAGTTTAGAAACCGGGTTTCTTTGCCGGGTCGTTTTAACCTTTGTACACCCCTGAGAAGCCCGGTTTCTGGCTCGATACCTTTACGTTCGCGACTGGTAAGGGGCTGGCAAACAAATAAAGTACCACCGTCATTCCTGCGCAGGCGGGAATCCATGACGAGTCTGTTGCTTGAGTCGGTACTTTATTTCAACGCAAATCCCTAAGGTTTACTCGCAACGCTACAAACTTCATTAGCCCCGGCAAACCCTTGCTTCGCCCTCGTGAAACCTTTGTCTCACTCGCTGAAAGATTCTGTTGATTGCTCGAAAGCCTTTTCAGCAGGTCAAAACCTTTCATTCGCCCACCGAAAAGGTTCCTCCACCGCCAAAGATCATTCCTCCGACCCGGCGTAAGCTTCCTCCACCGCC
>DAIUJR010000100.1:0-18148 GCA_036848635.1 Nodosilinea sp. CTOTU7336 | reverse complement strand
CCACAGGTTGGCGCTCTCGCGCTGCTGTAGAGTTGTCGTCATGATGTATTAGTCCTTGGTATTTATTGAGAGTATGCAGGGACATCTCGTTTAGATTTGTAACCCGCATGAACCTACATTACAGCAGGCATGGAGTTTTGTAAACAAAAATTCCTTGGTAATTTAATCTTTATCGCCATCGGTAGACCGATCTAGCCTAGAACTAAGCGGCGCTATCCCTGACATTGAAGGGCTAGGGCTGGTTAGGAAGCCCTTGGGACTATTCTTAAAAGCCTGAGTTAGGGAAGCTAGCCACTCTCATAAACCCACGCTCACCGGTGGAGGGGCATAGCCTAAAGCTTTTCTAGGTAAGCTAGCAGATCAGCCATGTCCTGCGGTCCCGGCTGAAACTGAGGCATGGGTGGGGTTTGGCCACTGGTGACCTGCTTAATCAAGCCGACTTTGGTGCGATGATCTGAGACCCTTAACAGGGTCGGGCCAACCGCGCCCGTCGCCGTGATACCATGACAAACCGCACAGTTCATCTGAAAAATGGCCTGTCCACGGGAGCTATCTCCCGTCAGGACAAGGACGTCGTGGATGTAGGGATCTGAGGCCTGAATATAGCGCACCGTGGCCACGCTGACCCCGATCGCTAAAAGCAGCGCGGCCAACACCAGGGCGGCTCTTCGCGCCAGGCCGCTGAGGTCTTCGGTCTGTTCTTCCAAGGTCTCTGGGGTCAAGGCTACTGGGCTGGGTGACTGAGCAGGCGTTTCATTTATATAAATATAATGTTACGCACTTTAATGAAACCCCTGAGATATTGCGACAGAATCTTAAGGATTGTCCCCGACCCCAACCATCTTCAACTTGGTTTTCGGCCGCTGCTGTGGTAATCCTCTAGGCAGTGACCGAAAACCAAGAACCATGGCCAGCCCAACCCCCAACGCGACTGACGCTAAATCTTCGGATCCAGTCCTAGAAACTAAGACCGAAACCCTGCTGTCTCAGCCTCAAAGTGACGACCTGACCACGGCCCCAATGACTTAGGGGCAGGCTGAACAACTGCTGGCTGAAGTTCAGGGCATTGAACAAAACCTGCTGTGGTTTTTGGTGGCCGCAGTCTTCTCCGCAGCCCGCTCATTTTTCTTTCACTACTCATTAGCCCCCATGGCGACTTCCTCCGAATCCACCGACGATCGGCATTTTTACTCAAGTTTTGTGGTGGAGTACATTGTGCCTAACCCAGAGGAGCACCACTTTAAACGCTGGTATCAGCGTTTAGTGCAGATGGCCAAGGGCTACGAAGGCTACCTTCGCACCGACCTCTGCCCGCCCCTGTACTGCGAGGACGGCGTGGTGAAGTGGTACTCCATTATTCACTTCACCACGCCCGCTCACCTCAACCATTGGCTGCAGTCTGACGACCGCAAATATTTAATGGAGGATGGGCAGGAGGTGTTCTCCGCCTATCGATTTAAGTCCTTTACCACTGGCCTGGAGGGCTGGTTTTCTCAGCAAGCCGGTAGCGCTGAGCAGGGTAGCCTGGGACCACCACCTTGGAAACAGGTACTCGCCGTAGTGCTGGGACTTTACCCAACCCTAATCATCCAGGGAGTCATCTTTTCGGCCCTGGGGCTAATGCAGTCTTGGCCTCAGCCGACCTCCTTGGTGGTCAACAATTTAATCACGTCCTCGATTTTGACCTGGGTGGTCATGCCGATCGTTACCCGCGGCCTGAGCTTTTGGCTACGCCCTGCCTATCGCTTGACCACATTACAAACCAACGCCATCGGCACCATACTGGTGTTTGCGGCGCTGGGCTTTATGGTCAGCCTTTTTAATTTTTTGCAGCTTTAGCCGCCAACCCCTCAGAACCGTCCCATAAGGAAGGACGGAACCTAACGCACCTACAGCACACCAGAGGCCCGGCGACTGGGACCGGCAACCCTGGTTCTGGCCTGGCATGGAGGCCTATGCCATAGGGTATAAGTCCGTTAGCGCTAAGAATCCTAAAGCCATTTACCTGCATACTGAATACAATTAGAGTATTGTGCCATTGGGGGCTCTGCGGAGAAATGACTTTAAAGCTGGCGGTAACTAACCTCTTGGCGGGGCTAGGGTCATGGCTGCGCCAGATTTTAAGCTCCCTAGGTCACTTTCTGACGGGGCTCACTCACCGCGAACAGACTACCCCATCAAGCGTGGTGATCGAGTACACGGTGCCCCAAGAAAACAGCTGGGCGTTTAGGAAATGGCACTGGGGTTTGGTGCGCAACGCCCGTACCTTTGCCGGCTTTGTGCGGGCCGACCGCCATCGGCCGTTAACCTGCCAAGACGGCCTGTTGAAATGGTATTCCGTCATTCACTTTAGGCACCCTGAGGGGCTAAACCAGTGGTTAATGTCTACCCAGCGGGAAGCCATCTTTCAAAAGGGGCGGCAAGTTTTTCAGGACTATCGGTTTAAGTCGTTTGAAACTGGCCTAGAAGGGTGGTTTTCGCCCCAGGCGGGGGCTGAGTTAAGGGGGTTAGGCCCCCCAGCCTGGAAGCAAATTCTCTCGGTGGTGCTGGGGCTGTACCCGGTGATTATGATCCAAGACTATGTGCTTGAGCATCTCAATCTTTTAGAGGATTGGGACCCGGCCCCCGCCATGCTGGTTAAAAACCTGATTACCACCTGTATCTTGACCCTGGTGGTGATGCCGGTGGTGGTGCGGCGATTGGGCTTTTGGCTACAGCCTGCCCATCGTCGGGCGCCGGTGCGCATTGAGGTGGTTGGCACGGCCTTTGCCATGGCGGCGATGGGGCTGATGGTCGTCGTCTTCAACGCTGTGGCGTAATTGGGAACCTAGAACCTGAAACCCAAAACCAAAGTCCTCTTGATAGGACGTGAACTTCCGGCATTGGTCCCTCAGCTGGTGAGTCGCTCACTGTGACAAAGATTACGTAGTGGAAACAGGCAATGGGAGATAGTTGGATGTAGCTTCGGTGGTAACTGTGTATCTAGCGCCATGAACCTATCCTCTGCACTATAACTCTCCAGGGTATTGTGCTCGAATCAGGCCAATCTAGACGGTTTTACCCTAAACCCCACCGGTTTTCGTAATTGACATCACAGATCTTCCTCGTCAAGTCTGGTTTACTAGCGTCGCGTCTCTGATGTTTGCCGTAAACGTTCCCACGAAGTGATAGCTGGTTATCTATGGATTCTTTAGTTGGATCAGTTGATTCTCAACTGGTGCTGGTGATTGCGGCCATTGCCGTGGTTGTGCTGCTGTCAAAGCTGTTTTTTAGAATCCTCAATGTGGGTCTGGGCTCAATTTTAGGTATTTTGGCTATTTTCCTGATCCTGCACTATGTCTTTGGCATTAGCGCTCAGGAACTCTGGTTCGAGGTCAGCCACCTGCCCCAAACCATCCTGCGGTTTTTCAAAAGCCTGGGTTAGGGGTCTGATCGGGGGTTGTTGAACCGGGGTCAAGCGGCTGCCACTGATCTTTGGTATCGCCCCGCCGCAGGTAAATTTCAAAGGGTCTAGCCTGGCGCTGCTGGGACCGAGCCAGCCCACCCCCCTGAAGCTTGTAGGTGCCCTGCACTAAGACCGCAGGCTGCTCGGCGATGGTGAGCCAGTGGTGGTCGGCGATTTTCACCTGGCTGACCTGAAACGTCTCGACGGCGGCGGGGGAGGCCAGTTGGGTTTGCAGCAGCGCCTGGGTTTGGGCCACCTTTTGAGCGATGGCTGCCGTTACCGCCGCCTGGGGCGGTTTGGGGTTAACCATGCCGCAGCCCCACAGGGACAGACACAGCAGGGCGATTAGCACCCCTCGAATTAGCCTGTTTAGCCTGAGTTTATCCACTAGCCATGCCCCACTGAACCCACTACATCTAGGCTACCGCTTTAATACGCCTACATATCTGCTTAAGCCGAGAGCCTAGTACTCTGTCAAGACTTAATTTTAGGGTTACCCCCTTCTGGGAAGCCCGTCGAAAAAGACCTTCGGGAAACGCTAACCCTAATTCCTAGTGCTGACGCTGCACTATTGCTCTGGCAATGGTGAAATTTAGGGTGTGACTAATTTTGTCTTGGCCTCTCTGCGGTGCATTGCTTCGCGTTGGCGGAGCCGCGCCTGAGCGCTATGCACCCGTATTCAACACGCTTACCTGCACGAAGAACTGCCGCGCCTAGAAAAAATGGTCGCCAAGGTGGCCAGAGTACACGGCGACAAAGAGTCCCGCCTAGTCGAGCTGCGGGATCTGTTCCTGGCCCTGGCGGCCCATCTGGCCACCCACCTAATGAAGGAAGAACAGGTTCTGTTTCCGTTAATTCGCCGCATCGAGTCGAGCGCTACCCGGCCCATGTCCCACTGCAGCAGCGTGGCCAACCCTATTCACCGCATGGAGTTTGAGCACGACGAAGCGGGAGAGGTGCTTGCCCAACTGCGGCAGCTTACCGAAGACTATACTCCGCTGGAGTGGGCCTGCAATACCTATCGCGCCCTGTTCGATGCCCTCCGCACCTTTGAGCAGGATATGCACCAGCATGTCCACAAGGGAAATAACCTGCTGTTTCCCAGGGCGATCGCCCTGGAGCGCACCAAAGCCTAAGTTTCCTAACCGCTTTCCGTCGCTTTGAGCCTGCTACTTTGCCCAGCTAGCGAAAATTTCACCATCGTCGGCCAGACAGAATCCGAGGCCTGCGTGGGCGATGTCTATCGAATTGGGGAGGTGACAGTCCAAGTGTCTCAACCTCGCAAACCCTGCTGGCAGCTCTCCCGCCGCCGGCGCATTGCCGACTTGGCTCAACAGGTGCTAACTAACGGTCGTTCGGGCTGGTACTTTCGGGTGCTCCAGGAGGGGCAGGTGGCACCGGGGCAGGAACTGCGGCTGTGCGATGGTCAGAGACCAGCCCAGTGGGCCATCGCCCCTTCCCCCAGTGGACTGTCGCCCGCGCCCACCAGATCATGCACCATGACCTCAACGACAAAGCGGCGGCGGCTGAGCTAGCCCAGTGTCCGCTGCTGTCCGACAACTGGCGAGAAAAGCTGCGGCAGCGCGATCTCACAGCATGACATCGCTACGGCCTGATGGTAGGCATAAGGCATTGTGAAGAGCTCATTTTGTATCTAAATATACAATCTGTTAAGCTTTACATAGCTTAAAAGCTTCTCTTTGACTCGTAGCAGTTCTGCGAATGATGCTACTCGTTCACCTAGCGGCCAGCCCTAGCGTCATTTCCCCAAACTGGTGCCAGCGGAGACGCCCTGTCGTTACCGAGCCTCTTAATCCCATGACTAAGCCTCAGTCCGGCGAGCTTGGCTTCCCCCACTGGGAAGACGCAGACTACGCCCGGCGGATGCGCCAGCATGATCACCTGTTTGCCCTACTGGCGATCTCGGCGGGCCTGATCTTTCTCCAGGGCTATATGATTGCCCCCCTGATTCCCCGCCTGGCCGAAATTTTTAACGTCTCTCCCCAAGAAATTGGCTTTATTGTTCCGGCATACATGCTGTCCTACGCTGTGGCAGCACTGTCCTATGGCATCTTGTCAGATCGCTTTGGCCGCTGGCCGGTGATTCAGGCATCAATGGTATTGTTCATCCTCTGTACGGCCCTCACGGCCACAGCTCAGACCGCTGGCCAGATGAGTTTTTGGCGGTTGCTTACCGGGCTGGGAGCCAGCGGCGTCATTCCCCTCACCTTTGCCCTCATCGGCGATATGTTTCCCTACAACCAACGAGGAGCCAAGCTGGGGTTGATATTTGCCGCCATGGAGGGAGGCATGGCCGCTGGCTCGGCGGGGGGCGCAATTTTAGAGCCCGTTTTTGGCTGGCAATTTTTGTTTTTGGGCACCGCAACGGCAGCGGCGCTGGTGCTGTGGCGACTGCGGCGGTACGGCTCGCTCTTTGATGCACCGAAAATAACAAAGTTTCCCTCGCTACAGACGGTCTTTGCGGGCTACCGCGCCGTGCTCTCCAACTCTCGCGGTGCCCGCACCTATGCCTATGTGCTGTGGAATGGTATTTATCACTCGGGAGTGTATACCTGGCTGGGATTCTACATGTTCCAGCGCTATGAGATGGATGCCCTTCGCATCGGGTTGACCATTTTGGGGTACGGCATTCCCGGTCTGATATTGAGCCCGCTGATTGGCAAGGCGGTTGATCGCTGGGGCCGCCGCTGGCTGATTCCACCGGGCCTGGGTATGGCGGCCCTGGCAGGGTTAACCATGATTCCCTTTATTCCCCCCCTGGCGACGACAGGTGCCATTTTGGTGCTGTCCCTCGGCTACGACCTGACTCAGCCCTTGTTTGTGGGCATCGTCACAGACCTGTCTAACCCGACTAACCTGGGCCAAACCATGGGGCTAAAGGTGTTTACCTTGTTCACGGGCTTTGGCATTGGCAGTTGGCTATTTGGGGAAGCCCTGCGCTGGGGCTTTGAACCAACCTTAGCGGCCTTTGCAGGGGTGCAACTGCTGGCGGCGATTGTAGCAATTCCTCTTTTTTGGCAGGAGAAACCTGTCAAATCGTCCTCGACTCTTGCCCCTGAATAATCCGATCCCCCTGATTGGGGGGGCTGGCCACATCCACTAGAATAGAGAACACAGAGGAAATGCGCCAGCCTAGCGCCAGCGCATCCAGAGATTTGAGTGTTGATCGTTAGCAGTAAAAATGACTGCGATCGAGCAACACTTCGCCGTGGTCAGGCACCCAGGCCACCCAGGTGCTACCGGAGGACTGGCACAGCAGCTTGGCTTCATTGGCGGCTTAGGAACTGGGCCGCTGGAGTAGCTTCACCCAGGTGTCGCGGGTGTAGGTGATGTGGCAAACCGGGTTCCAGTTTGGGGTAACGGTGCTGAACGGGGCGGCGGGTCGAAGTGTCTGTTGAAGCGCCATAGAGATCTCTTATCGTGTGAATAGGGTTCTGTCAACGACAGGAATCGATTCAAGATTTAAGGGGTTCCGTAGCGTGGTGTCGCGTTGGTGAGCCCAATGCTTTAGGGCATCCACAACGCGACTGTTGAGTTTTAGACCTCTCTTTACCGCTTGGCAATCCAGTTAACCAGGGGAATTGCCGCCCTGGCGGGCAACGGCTCAACCTTAAACCGAAAGGGTAGCAGCAGGGTAATTTGCCTTGCCCCTCGACCGTTTAGGGGCGTTAGCTGCACCACCAAATCTAAGGAATACCCTCGCACTGGAGCCGGCAGGCTGGCCAGTTTGGCGACATCGATCAGAGGAGCGGTGATTTGTAGCACCTGGGTTTCAGGATTGCGGCCAAAGGCATCTTCGCTGGTCACGGCGGTGCTGAGCAATTGATTGGGGTGAACTTCGCTGGTCACCTGGGGAACCGCCAGATCCAACCGCATCCCCGGGGTGTGGCGAATCACCCGTAGGATTTGATTATTCATCCGGGTAATTGAGCTGCGATCCCAATCTACGGTAATTTGTAGCGCCTGGGTCTGGTTTAAAACCTGCACCATGAGCCCCTGGACGGGCTGCAGCGGATGGGGACCCTGGGGCCAAACCTGGACCATGATTTGCCCCTTTACCTCCTCCTCCGGCTCTGGGCCAAAGGTTCTGGGCTCCGGCAAGACCAGACGAAGGGCAAGGGCGGGCTTAAGGGGGGGCGGGGCGAGCATCAGCACCTCGGCTATGTCTGGGGCCAGGCCCTGACGCTCCAGCTGTGCCCGCACCGAGGCTTCTAGACTCTCTTTTTCGGGCACCAGCACCACCTGATCCTCTAGCTCGGCTTCTACCGACAGTGCCATCTGGTAGACCACATAGATCATGCAGATGAAGTACACCGTCAGAATGAGGATGTCGGGCTCCATACTGAATTCTGGGGCAAAAGAAAGGGCTGAGAACCGTGAACCGCTACCCGATACACAGGTTGAGTAGGGCGAATCTCATCATATCGCTAAATTTAAAGACGGCTTTTATGGATGAGTTGATGCCCAGGCAGAGCGTTGGAACGAGGAAACTAACTATCGCCTCAAAAATCATGCCATCATCCGCTCCATTACCCAAAACCCGGCACTGGTCTGCTAACAGGTGATAGGTAGCTGAAAGCCTCGCCCGGCAAGCACTTTTTGGATTCTAAGACTAATTGGCCATAACCCTTGTTCAGCAAGGGTTATGGCGATTCATCTTCTCTTAAGAGACCAGTACCGTGACAACCACAATGATTTCTTCTAGGTAGACCTTTTTAAGGTAATTTAAGGATCAAGAATTAAGTAACGTAGGATAGTCGTCCCGGCTGTCCATAGTCAGGCAGGATGCCTAACCTACAAAACTTGGGTTTTATTTAATCCCCATTCCTTAGTAGTCAGTAGGATGGGTACTGCAATTATTTATCGAAACGGGCTACACTGCGGTGAGCCTTCATCCTAAGCTGACCATGGGCGCAAAAAACGAGGTGGCGATTGCCATTCTCCACCAGGGTAACCAGTTTTTACTGCAGCTGCGGGATGACATTCCCGGCATTGCCTATCCCGGCCACTGGGCCTTTTTTGGAGGGCATTTAGAACCCGACGAACCCCCCGCTGTTGGGGTACGTCGGGAGCTGCTGGAGGAAATCGGCTATGCCCCAGCCCATCTGAACTTCTTCCAGCGGCTTGAGTCGGAGGACGTGATTCGCCACATCTATTACGGCCCCCTTCAGGTGCCCGTAGACCACCTGGAACTCAATGAGGGCTGGGATTTGGGCCTGTGGACGGTGGATGACATTCGCCGGGGCCAGCGCTACTCTGCCAAAGCTCAGCAGCAGCGGCCCCTAGGTCGCCCTCACCAGCAAATTTTGCTGTCTTTCCTAGAGCACCGTAGGATAGAACAGGCGATCTGATTTTCCGCCTGCCATGGCTGACCTGAGCGAACAGCTTCAATTGTTTCAATCTCCTCCCCAGGGGTTGCCCGACTATCGCATCCGCGAGAGTCGTCGGGCGCGTCACGTCTCGATTAAGGTGCACCTGGACGGCACCATTGAGGTGGTGGTGCCCTTCGGGTTTGACCAGGGCCGCGTGCCAGAACTGCTGCGTAAGCGCCAGGCCTGGCTATGGAAAACGGTGCAGCAGCTGGCACACCAAAATGCTCGGCTAGAGCCCGATCATTTCGAGGTTAAGCCCAGCCAGATTGAGCTGCGATCGCGCCAGCAAACCTGGACAGTGCAGTACCAGGCTGGCACCCACCCCCCAAAGCTCACCCAGCCGACTCCCCAAACCCTGCTGCTGCGGGGCAATTACGACCACCCCGGGGCCTGCGCCGACCTGCTGGGTCAGTGGCTCACCCGTAAAGCCCGGGCCGAGTTTGCCCCCTGGCTGCGAGAGCTGAGTTTTGATCTTGGCCTACCCTTTAACCAGGTTTCCATTCGCGGTCAAAAAACCCGCTGGGCCAGCTGCTCGACCCAAAAAAATATTAGCCTCAACTACAAACTGCTGTTTTTGCCCCCCGAGCTGGTGCATTACGTGTTTGTCCATGAGCTTTGCCATACCGTGCATATGAATCATTCCCGCGCCTTCTGGCAGCTGGTGGGCGAAAAGCAGCCCGACTATGGCCCTCGCCGCGACCAGATCCGCCAGGGCTGGCAGTATGTGCCCCGCTGGGTAGAAGAGACATGACCCCCCTCCATCCGCTGCAAACCCCCCACAGCGGCTACCACTGGGACGGTCGCCCCAGCCGTTTTTTTGAGGGCTGGTATTTTCGGATTACCCTGCCCCAGGCTGGCCACACCTTTGCCTTCATGTATTCCATTGAAGACCCGGCGGGGGAGCAACCCCACAGCGGCGGGGCGGCGCAAATTTTAGGCCCCGACGACGGCTACTTCTGCCGCACCTTTGTCGATACCCAAGCGTTCTGGGCCTGGCCTGAGGGGCTGGGGCTAGGTCACTGGCGCGGTGCCAGCACCCAGGGGCCGCCGCGATTGTTGGCCGCTACCGAGTTTAGTGCTACGGTGCCCGAGGGTTATCAGGCTACCGCCACCTGGCATCAGGGACAGCTCCAGGATCCGGGCAGCGGCGAGATCGTAGCCTGGCAGTACGCCACCGAACCCAAGTACGGCTGGGGCCAGCCTACCCAAGCCCAGCAGTCTACAGCGGGGTGGCTCTCCCAGTTCCAAATTTTTGAGCCGGGCTGGCAGGTGCTGATGGCCCATGGCTATGCCACCGGCTGGGTAGAGTGGCAGGGGCAACGCTACGCGTTTACCAACGCCCCTGCCTACAGCGAAAAAAACTGGGGCGGGTCGTTCCCCCAAAAGTGGTTTTGGTTTAACTGCAACGCCTTCGACGGCATGGCCGACCTGGCCCTGACGGCAGGGGGCGGTCGCCGCCAGGTGCTGAGTTGGGTGGAGTCGGTCGCCATGGTGGGCCTGCACTGCCGGGGCCAATTTTACGAGTTTGCCCCCTGGAATGCCCGGGTCAGATGGCGAATTAAACCCTGGGGCCACTGGTACATGCGGGCCGAACGCCCCGACTATGTGGTTGACCTGAGCGGCACCACCACCTTATCTGGTACAGCTTTGCGAGCGCCCACCCGGCAGGGGCTAATCTACTGCTGTCGCGATACGGCTCTGGGGCAGGTCACCCTTAACCTATGGCGCAAACAGGTCAACACCCTAGACCTGATACTAACCGCCACCAGCAACCAGTGTGGCCTAGAGGTGGGCGGCGGCCCCTGGGACGGCATTTGGGAATCAAGTTAGCCGATGCTGCCAGGCTGTTGTCCGGTTGCTAAGGGTTCAGCCAGATAAAATAACCTGCGCTATAGTAAATCCAGTGTTAAGCTGCCCAACGTTACGTAAAGCTAATCCTAAAGTTTTTTTAACGCATCGGGGCGTCTTTTGTTACATATTCTGACCGACCACGGTTCAGATGCTATTCTCCGAAAATCCGCAAAGCCTGCCTTGTTGAGGGTTTTATGTCGACGCTAAGCTGAGCACTACGGGTTAACCCAGAATTAGGACATGACCCTGAAGTTAAAAGTTCGGTTAACTCGGCCTAGAATTCATGTTGCCAACGGAGCATCCTTGTGTAGAATCGTGGGCAATATCTACAAATACTATCGTCCGAAAGGAGGTGAGACTACATGACGAGAACTATTCAGCCCAGCTTAATTCAGTTTTTACAAGACGAGCTAGCCATTTCAGCGGCCTCGCTTCACGTTGCCCTTAAGCACCGCGAACAAGATCCTGGGCCATTGCCTATGATTCTTTGGCAGTACGGTTTAGTCACCCTAGAGCAACTTGAGCAAATCTATGACTGGATGGAAGCCGCTTAGGCCTAAGGCACGATTGCCTCAACCCCAATGAAAGGCGTAGCACCAGCTGCGCCTTTCGTGCGTTTAAGGCAAACAGTCCTGAAGGGCTGGACGCTGACCAAACTGGCTCTCGGGCAGCTAGAGCTGCACCGCTAATATTGGCTCACAGGTCATGGGCCTAGACAACTCACCAAGCGGATTCCAGGGAGTAAATCATCCTGATGACCGGCAACGATATCAGCCAGATTACCGTCGCTCGCGCTGCCCTAGACAAAATGATAGGGCGGTAGGGGGCCACTGAGGATCGTCTGCCAGTGGGTGGTCTGGGCCTGCCACTGGTTCACCCACCGCTGTAGGGCGGCGGCCTCGGCTCGGTTTAAGAGTAGATAAACGTTGGTTTGCCCCGGCTGAACGTCACTGACGCTGATCGGGTAGGTCGTTTGCAGGTGCCCTAGCCAGGTCGCTAGCTCGGTTTGTTGCTGCTGCTGGGCGCTGGTTTGGGCCTGGAGGCGCTGTTTTTTGGCCAGAAAATACTCCCGGCCCCTGAGGCCATCAGGGAGAGCAGCCAAGGGTGTCGTTGCGGGGCTCAGCTTGAGGTGAAATTCGGCTTTGTTCGCCAGCGCCGTCAGCCGCGCTCGGTAGGTCTCGCCCTGGCTGGCTAAATGCTGCCGCAGCTGGTCTAGGGAGGCCAGCTGAATGCCAAACCGCATGGGCAAAATCGTCATCCGCTGGGCCAGTTCGCAGATCACCCGATCGTGGCTGAGCACGGCGTTGAGCAGCTGCGGATCGTCTTCCCCCAGGCTCTCTAGCCCCAGGCCAGCCTCGGCAATGGCGGCAATGTCGCCCCCAACCACTGGGCTAACTGCCCCCCTAAAGCCCTGGGGCCAGGGGGGCAGGGCCACGGCAGCATGACATACCCCATAGACGTAGACCAGGTTGCTGGGGGCTTTAGAGTCATTAGGCGGTTTGGAGTCTGGGGGAGGCATGGGTGTGGGAGCGACCTACAATCAGAACCTGGGGCTGAGATCAGCTACCAGCTTACGTGAGAGGGTCGCTAGGAATACCCCCTTTTGCGGGCATGATGTTGATATACGATCTCATAGCTGTCTCCTCACTAGCCTACAGCGCCGTTTGTAGAGTAAAACACCAGTCGAGGCTAAGCCTGGCTGACTGGCAGCCCTCCTCGGTTTCCAGCCGGTGGAGGTTGATGTCGGTGCCCTGGCGCAGGATGGCCATGGCCGGGGCATAGCAGGTAAGATCCTGGTTCACCAGGGCCGCTAGTTCCGCCACGGTCAGAGCGGGTGACCAAGCCTGATCGGTTGGCTCGATTACGGTTTCAGGGAACAGCGCTAGGGGCGCGGCGGGCAGGCTTCTGCCGCTGCCGAGATCGATGATCCAGGTGCCGGTGGTGGTGGCCAAATAGAGCAGCGGGCGCAGGTAGAGGCGGCCTTGCTGCCAGTTTTGCCCGGGGGGCAGCACCTGGGTGTCTAACCCGCCCATGAGCTGCATGATGCGTTCCGAGCTTTGGGCCAGGCACCAGCGCAGCCGGGGCCAAACATCGGCCACCAGGGTCGGGGCGTGAACAAAGGTCTGCTTGAATAACCCATGGGTGCCCTGCACCAGGTCGGTAGCGGCGTAGACCATCTGTACACAGGTCAGCTCACGGCTGGTCTGCGCCGTTGGGGGCTGGGTCAACTTGTACCCTAGGCCCTGCCCCATCACCTGTTGAGCATAGCTGGTTAAAAATAGATGAATCCAGGTGTCGTCGGTAAAGGTCAGCCAGTCCCCCAAGATTCCCTCGGTGGCCGTCCCAGACGAGGTGGTGAGACTCTCGGCAAAGTCATCCAGGGTGAAGGTAGAGGATGGGGACTGGGCTGCATTGTGAAGTTGTGATTCCCCGGGGGCGGCCGCTGTGATTGAGGCGAGGGCGCGAGGCGGTGGGGATGGCCGACGGCCAACCTGGGCCAGGTGCAAATGCAGGCGCAGGGTACCCCACTGCCACGGTTGGAATGGCCGCAGCACCCTGGCCGCGCAGCCCTCCCCTAGCAGGCGGGTTAGCCCCGGCTGGGTTTGACCGATCTGGGTAGTAATTTGGCCCAGTAAATCGCCACAGGCCCAGAGCTGACGGTCGAAATCGTGATCCGCCAGGCCAATGCTGGCGGCCTCAGGCAGATAATCCGAGGGGATTGGATCGGTCTGGGTGACCAGGTCGAGGGCATAGCTGACCTCGGCAGTGGTCAACACCAGCACCGGCACCAGGCGAACAATGTCCAGGGGGTGCTCACCCTGGCTCAGGTGAACGTAGGCCCGCCCCCCTTCAATCAGATGCATGACCTCATAGCTGCTGCTAGCCAGCATCCACAGCAGGGAAGGCCCCAGGGCCGGTATCGAAAAAATTGCGCTGGGTGCGGGGGCCGTCCAGCCATCCTGGAGCTGATCCAGGGCCGCCAGTACCTCTCCCACTTCCTCGCTGATGTAGGGGGCCAGGTTTTCTGGGGTAAGGGCCAGGTCGGGTGGGCAGCCGCCGATGGGCGATCGCAGCGCCATCATCAGCTGAATGAGGGGCCGCAATGCCTCGGCTAGGGCGGGCACCTGGCCCAGCCCAGCGGGTGGGGCCAGGGGGGGCAGTTGGCAGACCATAGACTGCAACGCCGCTGCCGGGGCCAGCGGCATTTCCCCAACCAGGGGCCAGCGGGGTAAAGCATTCGCGACGGATGAAACCATGGTGGTTCAGCGGCCCTCAGGGGGAAGCGGAGAATACCCCTAGAGAATGCCTATCCTGAACTAAAAAGCCACAGCTCCGTTGTAAATCTACGAAAAGTAACTCTGCCAAGGTGCCTCTACCAGGTCAGGTAGGGCAGCTGAGCCGCCGTCGCTTGGATCGCTTCGACCTGGGCCACCAGTTGTCCACAGGCATCCCAGGTACCCGCCAAAAACGCCTGCCGTACCCCCTCCGGCATGGCCAGGGCCACCGTTGCGTCCCCCCAATTACCCTGGAGGGCAGTCAGGTCGAGGTTGAGCCGGGTGGTGGGTTCAGCCCCTAGGGCTGCCTGAAGCTGCTCCACCACCGCCGTCGTCGCGGTCAAGCAGGGAATGCCGATGGTGACGCAGTTGCCAAAGAAAATTTCCGCAAAGCTTTCCCCAATGATCGCTTTAACCCCCCACCGGGCTAGCGCCTGGGGAGCATGCTCGCGGGATGACCCGCAGCCAAAATTGCGGTTCACCACCAGCACCGTTGCCCCCTGGTATTGGGGCTGATCAAAGGGGTGTTGCCCAGCCAGGGCCGCCCGGTCGTCGGCAAAGACCTGCTCGCCAAGACCGTCAAAGGTAATGGCTTTGAGAAATCGGGCCGGAATGATTCGATCGGTATCGACATCGTTACCCGCCAGGGGAATTCCGGTTCCCGAAACCTGCTTAACCTGCGCCACGACAGTTACTCCTTAAAGTTACTTGGGTAGGGGGGATTGAGAGAGGTCGCTTCCATCCTATAGCGGTGGCAGGCCAGTCAGCCGTCCGAGGGCTCTGCTAGGTGGTAGTGGTACAATGCGCGTCGGCGTTGGCCCTGGGCAAAGGGCAGCGATCCTTTTGGTAGAGCATCAGCCCATACTCTAGACCCTCCGTCACCGCCTGGTAGGAGGCCTCAATGATGTTGGTGGAGACCCCCAGGGTGGTCCACCGCTGGTGGCCGTTGCTAGATTCAGCCAGCACCCGGGTCTTAGCCGCCGTGCCTGCGCCGCTGTCGATAATTCTTACCTTATAGTCCGACAGGTGAAAGTTGGCAATGGCGGGGTAAAAATTCAGCAGGGCTTTCCGCAGGGCTGTATCCAATGCGGCCACGGGGCCGTTGCCCTCGGCGGCGGCCAGGATATCCTCCGCCGCCACCGCCACCTTGATGGTGGCGAGGGATTGGCTGCTGTGCTCGGTGCCGCTGGCCTGGCGCTGGCAGTTGATGTGAAATCCCTTGAGGTCGAAGTAACGAGGCCGTTCCCCCAGAACCTCACGCATGAGCAGCTCAAAGCTGGCCTCAGCGGCTTCAAACTGATAGCCCTCGTGCTCCAGAGTTTTGAGGCGGCTGAGCAACTGCCGCGCAGCGGGGTGGTGGCGGTCGAGGTCGAGGCCAAAGCTGCGGGCCTTGGCCAACACGTTGCTCAACCCGGCCTGATCAGACACTACAATGCGGCGGCTATTACCCACCGCATCGGGGACGATATGTTCGTAGGTTTTAGGCTCACGCTCCACCGCGCTGACGTGGATGCCTCCCTTGTGGGCAAAGGCCGAGCGGCCCACGTAGGGAGCGTGGTCATCGGGGGCCAGGTTAACCACTTCGCTAATGAAGCGGCTGGTTTCTGCCAGGGTGGCCAGCCGGGCCGGGGCCATGCAGGGGTGGCCCAGCTTCAGCTGGAGGTTGGGAATTAGCGTACAGAGGTCGGCATTGCCGCAGCGTTCCCCATAGCCGTTGATTGTGCCCTGCACCATATCGGCCCCGGCGGCGACGGCGGCCAGGGCGTTGGCGACGGCGGTACCGCTGTCGTTGTGGGTGTGAATGCCCAAGCGAGGGTGGGAATCGGCAGCCGGTTGTTGCCGCAGCCAGGTCTGTACGGCGGCAACGATGTCTCCTACTTCTGGAGGTAGGGTACCGCCGTTGGTGTCACAGAGCACCAGCCACTCGGCCCCAGCGGCCAGGGCGGTGGCCAGGGTTTGCAACGCATATTGAGGATTGGCCTTGTAGCCGTCAAACCAGTGTTCAGCATCGTAAATAATGCGTCGCCCCTGGCTGCGGAAGTAGCGAATGGTGTCGTCTACCATGGCCAGGTTTTCGGTCAGGGTGGTTTGCAGCCCAGTGGTGACGTGCAAATCCCAGGATTTGCCGAATAGGGTGACCCAGGTGGTGCCAGCGGCCAGCACCGGCTGCAACATGGCCTCTTCGGCGGCAATTTTGCCGGGGCGGCGGGTGGCACAAAAGGCGGTAATGCTGGCCTGGCTCAGGGGAGCTTCCTGGAGCTGCCAGAAAAACTGTACGTCCTTAGGGTTAGCCCCCGGCCAGCCCCCCTCAATAAACGGCACCCCCAGGGCATCGAGACGGCGAGCAATGCGGAGTTTATCCTCAATGGAAAGAGCCAGCCCCTCCCGCTGGGCGCCATCGCGCAGGGTGGTGTCGTAGATTTGAATGGGGCGATGGGCCTGGGGAAGCGAGTCGTGCTGCGCCATAGTCGGGGGGTACCAAAAGCGGGCTGAACTAAAGCTAGATGCAGGTCGGTGCAATTTCCTAGCTTAGCGGGTGGATACCGCCACCTTAAACGCCTTTTGGCGGTAGCGTTATAACCATACCTATCCCTAGGATAGGGGGAAATTCATGCCGACGGTGTTAGCCCAGGGAAAAACTATCCCCTGTGCCCTGGGGGCGAACCTGCGCCAGGTGCTACTGGCCAACGACATTAATCTCCACAACGGTCCATCGAAAGTAATTAACTGTCGCGGCATCGGCACCTGTGGCACCTGCGCCGTGGCCGTAGAAGGAGAGGTTTCAGCCCCCAACTGGAAGGATCGGGCCCGGCGTTCGTTACCGCCCCATAATCCGGCCCGAAACCTGCGGTTAGCCTGCCAAACCCAGGTGGGGGGATGTGAAGGTAACTAAGCACAGCGGCTTTGGGGGGCCGACGGTCGGGTAGGGTGGCGGCCTTGGCGGGGGTAGTAGCGGTATCGGGTTTGTCAGCGTAGGGCGAGGGAAAACAGGGCCGCGGCGGCCAGGGCGGCAGCGGTGCGAAGGTGGTTCCAGAACGTCCAGCTGGTTAGGTACCGGGCCCAAACGCTGTCGCTGGCGGGGCTATCGGGTTTGACCATGGCCAGAGCATTATTGAGCGGCACGTTGCCTGCCATTGTTACTCCAACCGTACCGATTAGGTAGAGTAGGCTGCCCAAAAGCAGGTAGGGAGCGCCTGGTTGATGCCAGTTAAACCCAGCGGCAATCGCCAGAAAAATGCAAAGACAGGCCGTACCCATAAACGCCACCATGAACGATGGATTGATCACGGTGATATTGATCGACTGCATCGCGACTATCCCCGTCGGGGGCGAGAGGCGGCCCAGGGCGCCCATGATAAACGATGAGAAGGCAAAAAAGACCCCTGCAATCAGCCCGCAACCCAGAACTGCCAATAGCTTGAGGACGAAATACACCTGGGGGGTGATCAGATCTTTCAGCATGACTTTACGGCCTCACTAGTTGAGCAATACGGGCCTGGGCCGCCGCCATGGATGTGGCCAACCCTTCGCCCTCCATTTCGTCATTTTCCACCGGCACAAAGGTAATATCAGTAATGCCAATAAAGCCAAAGATTGTGCTGAGATATGGATCTTGAAAATTGAATGATTCGAAGCGTTCACCTGGCCCGTAGCCCGAGGCACCGCGGGCGACAATGATCACCATCTTTTTGCCCAGCACCAGCGGCTCATAGGGATACTCCGGCTGCTCAGGCTTAAAATTAAAAGTGCGCCCAATCCGCACAATGTTGTCAATGTAAGCCTTGAGCACGCTAGGAATGCTGAAGTTGTACATGGGTACGCCGAGCACATAGAGATCCGCCGCTAGCATCTCATCCACGAGCTGATCGCTGATGCGAAGGGCCGCTTGTAGTTCGGGAGTGTGCTGCGCTGGAGGAGTGTAGGCGGCGGCAATCCACGATGCTTCTAAGTGGGGAATGGGATTACGGCCAATATCGCGATAGGTAACGGTATCGGCGGGATGAGTTTGTTTCCAGGCTTCAGTGAATTCTCGGGTAAAGCGACGGGAGCGCGAGCGATCGCCCCGGGGGCTCGTATCAATATGCAATAAATGTGCCATCGTGATGTCTCTCCAATTAACTCAAATAACTCGTAACCGTCCCTCAACGAACTTTTAAGCTAAGGAGAGAGGCTCCTGATGAGCC
>DAIUJR010000099.1:0-18390 GCA_036848635.1 Nodosilinea sp. CTOTU7336 | reverse complement strand
GGCATGCCTGGCCCTAAATCCCTAAATCTTCTTTAAAGTTTCTGGGACGGTTACCACTTGGAAGTGGTAGTGCAAATATTCAAACTAATTTAGACGTAGATATTTTAGTTTCATTTGTAGGGAGTTTTTTAGGAAGTTTGGATAAATTTGGAACAGATATTGAGGTGGATGATGTTGAAATTGAGATCAAAAAACTTGATGCAGTTGATTTTGGCGAGATTGAGCCAGATTGGATGGGTGAAGACGATGATTACTGAAAAGCGGCATAACAACGCCCATGCACGCCGACCGCCGGAAGTTGATTGGGTTGTGGCAAAGGTTATCTGCGGCGGGTGATGGGCAACGTTATGCCGCTCACTCCTTGATAGAGATAAAATGCTAAACCTTAGACCGCGATTGAAGCGATCGCTCTCACTTCTTCCCCCACCCAATTTTTCTTCAAAAGCATGAGTATCAAGATCTTCACGACGATAGGCTGGATGGCACTTTGGGTTGTGATTGTCATTGCTATTGTCATTGTTGAAGTATTTTGGATCGCCCGCCCAGCAGTACCGCGCGGGGATTTGGGAAGCATCGAGAACTATTTGATCCAAAAGTTGAGTCAGTCGGGTGAGCCGAAACTGGGTAGTGCGGCTCTTATTTTGATTCAAAATGGTGAAATGGTTGCAGCCCATTCTTTTGGGATTGCAAATGCCGCAAAAAAAAATCCCGTTCAGATTGATCAGACGCTCTACCAGATGGCATCCGTGAGTAAGATGGTGACCGCTTGGGGGATCATGAAGCTCGTAGAAGATGGAAAGATTGCTCTAGATAAGCCTGCTAATCAGTACCTGAAACGCTGGAAATTTCCAGTGAGTCAATATAGTGATAAGGTAACCATTCGACATCTGTTAAGTCACACAGGGGGATTGGATGATCTTTTCGGCTACGCTGGTTTTCTGCCAGGTGAATCGATTCAATCCCTTGAAGAATCGCTAACCTTGACCCAGGACTCTACGTCAGGAAAATCTCGTGGTGTCACAGTTGCTAGAGAGCCTGGACAAAACTGGCTATATTCTGGCGGTGGTTATACAGTCTTGCAGTTATTAATTGAGGAAGTTACGCAACAGTCTTTTTCAGACTACATGGAAGAGGTTATCTTGAAGCCTTTGGGCATGGGAGAATCAAGCTTTGACTGGGAAGCGATCGCTGCTTCTGGTCGCACAGATAAGCTAGCAACCAGCTTTGATGAAGAACTTCAACCGAGTCCTCACCGTCGATATACAGCTACAGCAGCGGCATCCCTTTACGCAACGCCTCAAGACATGGCCCGCTTTGTTCAAGCTTATAGCCGAAAGAATTTGGTTCTAAAGCAAGAAACATTAAAGCAAATGATGCAGCCTCAGCCAGGAGCGCATCAAGATTGGGGTTTAGGACATACCTTGTATGTGGCTAATGGGGCTGATGGGTATGCTGTAGGTCATGATGGGGGAAATTTGCCTGCACTAGGACATACGGTGCGGGTTAATCCTGCTACAGGCAATGGTATCGTCCTTCTAATTTCAGGAAACCTAGAGTTGGCAGGCCAGTTAGGGGATGACTGGGTTTACTGGGAAACAGGGAAGCTACCGATGAATGCAAAATTGCGAATTTTGGGCAGCCGTTTGGTGCCAGCGCTTGTTGGGTTAGGGTTAGGGGCACTGGCGATCGTAATTCGGGCGTTGATGAAATAGCGCGGCATAACAATCCGCTTGCACCCGACCGTTGAGAGGTTATCTATTAGGCGTTCAAGGTTTTCTGCGGCGGGTGAAGCGGGGCGTTAGCTGGCTCCGCATTCAGACCTTGCACTCGCCCGGCAGGTGACTGGTCAACCCAAAAGCACCCAGGAGATTGGGGTTGAGACCGCCACTCACGGTTTTCTGTAGTGCCCAAAAGCACTCAGGAGACTGGGGTTGAGGCCGTTGCGAGAGGTGGGTGGTGCGTCGCGGCACGCTCAGAAGGCTGGGGTTGGGGCGGTACAAACAGGCGATCGGTGCGGCTCCCAGCTAACACGTCATTGGAGCGGACAGGCGAAAGCCGCCTGCGTTGAGGTCAAGTCCCTGGCGGCCGCCCAATTTTGACGTTATACGGCTCAGTTTTTGATGCAGACAGTACACTTCAGCTATTGGTGGGATGCAATCGTAAATAGTTTTCGAGATCATCTGCTGGAGAAAAATAATGAAAGAGTGGTACAAGGAAGACCTTGCATACATTCATGATGTTGGTCATAGCGATTACGCCCTCAAGTCAGCCCCTGGCATACTCGAAATTTTGGTTCAAAACAACATTCGAGATGGTTTAGTAGTGGACTTGGGCTGTGGAAGTGGATTATCAGCATTAGAACTCACGAAAGCACATTATCAGATTTTTGGAGTAGATATTTCTGAGTCTCTGATTGCAATTGCTCGAACCAGAGTTCCAAGTGCTGAATTTCAAGTTGAGTCACTATTCAAGATCGATATCCCATTTTGTAATGCTGTTATCTCAATCGGTGAATGTCTCAATTACCTGTTTGATGGTGATAATAAGTGTCAAATGCTCATTCAACTTTTTGAGCGTATTTACAACGCATTAGCTCCGGGGGGTGTTTTTGTTTTTGATATTGCGGAACCCGGTCAAGTGATAGACGGCAAAAGGGTTAAAAGTTTTACTGAGGGGAAGGATTGGATTGTTCTAGTTGAAAAGGAGGAGGATCAGGAGAAGTTAGTCTTAAGCCGTCGCATTGTCACTTTACGCAAAGTGGGAGAATACTATAGGCGAGATGACGAGTTACATTATTTACGATTGTATAAAGCCGCAGACGTTACTGAGAAGTTGAGACAAGTCGGGTTTACTGTCGAAAGTATGAGTAATTACGGTGATTACAAGTTACCACAAGCTCACGTCGCCTTTGTCACATATAAATCAATGTGATATGAAAATTAGGCGATCGCCGTATAACAATTGCGGTGCAACGGACTGAAGGAAGCCGCTGGTGCTGAGTTCGAGGTTTTGGCAGCCGCTGACCGCAACCGTTGGACTGCTTTACAGTGGTCGGTAGGGTTATTCATTGCGTTGGCTATTGCCTTTAGCCTTGATATCTGAGAGTTTAAGTCAGATTTATGATCCTTGTAATCAATCAGCAATTGATAGTGGAATAGTAAAGAGATTCTAAGACAAAAAATGTTAAGAGTTCTTGTGTTAAGGGCTGACACTTATGAGACATGCTGTATATCTACAGGAGTCTTGAAGCAGTGTTCATTAACTCAGTAGAGTGTGCTGAAATTAGCTACTTTTGTTGAGTTTTGAGTAAGACTTTTACATCTAGAGAAAAGGAACTTTATGTTCAGGAATCGCATACGTGCTACGGTGATCGCCCTTATCGTAGGAATGTTCGTTATTAGCTTTAGCACATTAGCTCGTGCCCAACCAAGACAGCCTGAGATGAGTCATCCGTCCCTAGTGAAAATTGACAGCGGATTGATTCGTGGTGTGGTGACAGATAACCTCATCAGTTTCAAGGGGATTCCCTATGCTGCCCCACCCATTGGTAACTTGCGCTGGCGAGTGCCACAACCTTTACAACCCTGGTCTAACGTGTTGGCGGCAGAAGAGTTTGGACCCGCCTGTATGCAAACCGACGAAGTCCCCAAGTCGGAAGATTGCCTAACTGTCAACGTCTGGCGACCCGCTACCGCCACGACCCAACCACTGCCCGTGATGGTCTGGTTTCATGGGGGTGCAATGGTGCATGGCAGTTCGGCTATTTATCCGTTGGATGGTTTAGCCGCACAGGGAGTTGTTGCGGTTAGTGCTAACTTTCGGCTGAGTCGGCTAGGCCACTTTGCCCATCCTGCCTTGGCTGCCGAGCATCCCAATGAAGCCAGGGGCAATTATGGCTATCTAGATCAGCGGGCTGTCTTGCAATGGGTACAGCGCAATATTGCCGCCTTTGGTGGCGATCCCAACCAGGTCACTATTTTTGGTGAGTCGGCAGGAGGGGGTTCCGTTATCGCTCACATCACTTCGCCCATGTCGCGTGGGCTCTTCCACCGGGCGATTATGCAGTCCCCTGGAACTCCTGGCGCACGCGCGGGATCTATTCCTTCTACTGACCTTGCAGAAGCTGAGACAATCGCGGTCGAATGGACACGATCTCAGGGAATTACAGGCACAGGTGCCAATGCCCTGACAGCATTGCGGGCACTATCAGCAGAACAGGCGGTGGAAGGAACGGATAGCCAAGAAACCCTTGCAATTCTAGCCTCCGGCAGCACGCCCGCCGGAATGGCCATGTCGATTATTGATGGGCAGTTTCTGGTGGCACGCCCCGAAGAGGTTCTGGCTAGAGGACAGCAGGCAATGGTGCCCACCATCGTCGGTGCAAACGATCGCGACCTGGGTATTGGCAGTGCCGACACGAAGGAGCAGTTATTTGCCCAGTTTGGGCCCTATGCTCAGGAAGCAAAACTCCTCTACGACCCGCGTGGCGATCAGACTCTCGCTGAACTCAAGCAGCAAGTCTTTGCAGACAAAACCCTAGTGGAACCTGCACGGCACTTTGCTAACGAAATGGCGCGGGCGAGGCAACCTGTTTGGCTCTATCGATTTGCCTACGTGGTTCAGCCATTGCGAAACACGCGAACCAGTGAACGAATTGAAGACAGTCTAGGGCTAGGGTCTAAGCATGGCTTTGAGATTCCTTTTGCCATCAATGCCCCAGGGATGATAGACAGAAATTTTCCGGACGATCCAAGCATGAGGGCAACGCCGACAGACAAGATGATGGCGGATCTCACCAGTGCCTATTGGGTACAGTTTGCTAAAACCGGTGATCCCAATGGTGACAATCGGCCTATCTGGTCTCGACATAACCCAACCATAAATCAGTTGATGCAGTTCACAAACTCAGGGGTGACTGTTGGTACCGACCCGCTCAAGTCCCGACTCGATCTCTGGGAACAGGTGTTAAAGCGATCTCGTTGATGCATATGAGCAGCCCAACACTGCGTTGGTGCGGACGGAACAGAAGTTATCGGTGAGCATTTAGGTTACCTGCCGCCGCACAACTTCACCGTTGGGCAAGAAATAATCTATTTAATCTCCCAGTTTGGGGCATAACACAGAATCATTTTCGGTTCAATCTTGCCCTTCTGGGTCGATAGGCAGAAAGCGCTGGCACGATGGGGGATGGGTGACAATGTAAAGGGTTGGGATGCTCTCAGCCCATGCCATCGCCCACCGCTTAGCTGCTCACCCATGTTACGACTCACCGAAATCAAGCTGCCCCTCGACCACGCTGAAGCCGCCTTAGAGGCGGCTATCCTTAAAAAGCTGCACCTTGCCCCTGAAGCCCTGATTCGCTATAGCATCTTCAAGCGCAGCCACGATGCCCGCAAAAAAGGGGAGATCACCTTCGTTTACATTTTGGACGTGGAAACCACCCAGGATCAGGCCCTGCTCAAGCGCCTGAAAAAAGATCCCCACGTGATGCCCACCCCAGATATCCGCTATCGGCCGGTGGCCCAGGCCTCTGGCCCACCCGCCCAGCGCCCGATCGTGGTTGGGGCCGGGCCGTGCGGCATGTTTGCCGGGCTGCTGCTGGCCCAGATGGGGTTTTGCCCCCTGCTGCTAGAGCGGGGCAAGGCCGTGCGCGATCGCACCGCCGACACCTTCGCCTTCTGGAAAAAGAAAAGCGGACTCAACCCCGAATCAAACGCCCAGTTTGGCGAAGGCGGCGCGGGCACCTTTTCTGACGGCAAACTGTACAGCCAGGTGCGCGATGCCAAGCACTACGGGCGCAAGGTGCTGGAGGAGCTGGTTAATTCCGGCGCGGCCCCGGAGATTCTCTACGTCAACAAACCCCACATCGGCACCTTCAAGCTGGTCGGCATCGTCCAGAACCTGCGGGCCAGGATCGAGGCCCTGGGCGGCGAAATTTGCTTCCAAAGCCGGGTTACCGATATCCTGATTGAAAATGGCCAGGTGCAGGGGGTGACCCTGGCCAGCGGCGAAACCATTGCCAGCCGCCACGTAGTGCTGGCGGTGGGCCACAGCTCCCGGGATACGTTTCAAATGCTGTTTGAGCGGGGCGTGTACATCGAGCCTAAGCCCTTTTCCATCGGCTTTCGCATCGAGCATCCACAGCCGCTGATCGACCGGGCGCGGTTTGGCGACCAGGCGGGGCACAAGCGGCTGGGGGCGGCAGACTACAAGCTGGTGCACCACTGCCAAAATGGCCGCTCGGTCTACAGCTTTTGCATGTGCCCTGGGGGGCTGGTGGTCGCCGCCGCGTCGGAGCCGGGACGGGTGGTCACCAACGGCATGAGCCAGTACTCCCGTAACGAGCGCAACGCCAACAGCGCCATCGTCGTTGGTATTACCCCCGATGACTATCCTGGTCATCCCCTGGCCGGGATTGCTCTGCAGCGGCGGCTAGAAGCCCAAGCCTTTGAGCTGGGCGGCGGCACCTACCACGCACCGGGCCAGCTAGTGGGAGACTTTCTGGCCGATCGCCCCTCTACCGCCTTTGGCACCGTGCAGCCTTCCTATGCGCCGGGGGTGCAGTTGGGCGACCTGGGCACCAGCCTGCCCAACTACGCCATCGAAGCCATCCGCGAGGCTCTGCCCGCGTTTGATCGGCAGATCCAGGGCTTTGCCATGGCCGATGCGGTGCTGACCGGGGTAGAAACGCGCACCTCATCCCCCATTCGCATTAAGCGCGGAGCGGATTACCAGAGCCTGAATACCCGGGGTCTCTACCCCGCTGGAGAAGGGGCGGGCTACGCCGGCGGCATTCTATCGGCGGGCATCGACGGCATCAAGGTGGCGGAGGCGGTGGCGCTAAGCCTGGTGGAAGCGGCGTAGAATGCATCGAGTGAAGACAGTGGAGGTGGTTTAAGCAGGTTGAACCCATTGACGATGAAGCCCCTGGAGGATGGGGTAGCGCAGCGTGCTATAGCCATCGCCACCTTGGTTAGGATAGAGCCAACCCGGCGCGATAAGAGTGGCGATGGCGAGCCAGATAGCCTCCCAGCTGTGGCTCAATCCGTCAACCCTGTCCTAAGCTATCTGGCCAGCACTATACTTAGGTTGGATACGAATGGGGTTGGATACGAAGATGTCGTTTTATACCAAATCCGAGTCGTATAGCCCCGATTTCTCCCAGGCCAAACCGTGGGAGCGTTGGCGCAGCCTAGCCAGCGGCTTTATGGCATTCGCCCGATTGAATCGGGGGTAACCCAGCAGGATTGGGGATTAGGCGATTTCTGGAAAAGAAGAGACCCGATATAAACAGACTCTCAGGCTGGATTCCCGCCTGCGCGGGAATGACAAGGTAAGTTATAGGCTAAAAATCTACCCTAGAAGGCGATCAGGAGGCCCCGCCCGCCCCCGAACCACCGGTTACCCCTGGGGCAAAATCGGCAGCAGCAACGTCACGAAGTAATACACCAGCGCCCCTGTAAACACGTAGCTGTCGGTGCGGTCTAACATGCCGCCGTGGCCGGGGATGAGATCGCCGGAATCCTTCACCCCGGCGTCGCGCTTCATTAGCGATTCGGTCAGGTCACCCAGCAGGCTAGAGGTGCCGATCATTAGCCCCAGGGCACCCCCCGACAGAGGCCAGAAGGGCCAATTCAGCCAGTAGCTGCCGACTAGGGCCACCACCATACTACCCACCATGCCAAACGCGGCCCCTTCTACGGTTTTTTTAGGGCTAATGTTGGAAAGCGGCGTGCGGCCCACCAGTTTACCGGCGGTATAGGCCCCAATGTCGGCGGCCCAAATGCAGGCAAAGGCCAGCAGGGTGAGCACCAGCCCCAGGGGCAGGCTGCCGGGCAGGGGTGGCCAGACATCGGGCCAGTAGCCTCCCAGGGGTAGGTTGGCTATGCCTCCATCCCCCAGATCGCGTAGGCGAATCCAAAAGCTGGGTAGGTAGCCGCCATAAAACAACCCTAAAATTGAAGCGGCCACGTCGGCGATGGTGGCCACCTGGGGTTGAAACAGCAGATAAAAGCAGATGAAGGTGCCGCCCAGGGGCAGTAGGGCATCGGCTAGGGGTGGCGATACATGGGCCGCAATCAGCACCAGCTGGCTCACTACCAGAGTAGTTTTGGCGGCGGGTAAGATGCCCTTGGCGTAGACTAACTCAAAAATTTCGAGCTGCCCCAGAAATACGATGACTCCAAACCCCAGGGTAAAGTACCAGCCGCCGAGGATGATCATGGCCAGGGCCAGGCCAATGGCAATCAGTCCACTAATAATTCGAGGCCAGGGCATAGGCAGTGGTAGTTAGCGTTCAGCCAGAATGGTGAACGGGTGGAATGAGTAGCCCCCATCCCTCGGTGCCGGGTGGGTTGACCGCCCAGGGCTGAGGCTACCTACACTGTGCCATAGTTTAGCGGGCCGCACCGGTTTCTCGCCGAGCCGGGTTTGCTGAATGATGGCGTGAAGAGGGTAGGGGCAAATGGCCGTTTGCCCTTCCGAGGGTCACTGTTTTTGTGATTCATACCTATAGCTAGCCCCCTACCCCTCTGGTCGAGCCACGGCGGTGGGGAAGGCCTGCCCCAGGGCCGCTGTGCGGTCATCCAGGGTTTCGCGGGGGGGAGAAATCCACAGGGATTCGTAGAAAAAGAACGATACCCCCGAGTAGCGGCGATCGCGCGCCGCCATCACCTGGGTCGTAATCGGCTCAACGCCCACCGGGTCAGCCCGCAGCCCGCTGAGAATGCCCACGCTGGTGGGAATCTGGTCGAGGGCACCCCGGGCCGAGGGCTTGTTCATCTCCCAAATAAAGCGGTTAGGGTCGCTGCGGTAGATCTGAATCACCAGCTCATCCACCAGGCCCCGGCTGATCCAGGTGGGCCAGTCTTGCAGGTAGTTGGTATAGGCAAAGGGATAGGGGTTGGGAGAAATCGACACCACCGCCTGGGGCCGTCGCGCCTTGACCAGCTTGTATACCTCGGCTAAAAAGTCAGAGATTTTGTTGGCCCGCCAGGCCATCCACTCTTCATCCTGGTAGTTTTCAGGCGGCTCCTGGCCGTTGTGGTCGGCCCGATACAGGTTGATGGTGTAGGGGTCGTAGCCAAACTCCACCGGCAGGCCCAGGTGGTCGTCAAACTGAAAGCCATCCACCTCATAGTTCGACACCAGGTCGTTAATTAGCTCCAGCATCAACTTCTGCACCTGGGGATGAAACGGATTCATCCAGCGCCGGGGCAGCACGTCGCCCTCCAGCCAAATGCCGGGGTCGGGGGCGGGGGGAAGATCCAAGTCGGATTGGCCCAGCCAGTGCTCAACGCGGTTTTTTTCCCGCACTTTATCCACCGCCTTGAGGAGATCGGCGGGGGCATCCCTGTCCTCTGGGCGCGGCTGGGGGATGGGTAGAATCGTTGGCTCTACCCGAGTTTGGGTAAACCAGTCGGGGCGACGACGATATAGCTCATAGTTGGCCGGGGCCATAAACCCAAACTCAAACCAGGGAATCACCGCCATATTCTTGGCGTGGCCCAGCTCCACCGCCTCTTGCAGCATGTCGCGCTCCCCCTGGGAGTCTTCCAGGCTCGGGGTGCTGAGTTCGCCGTAGAGGTGTTGGCTATCCCCCAGCTCACGCTCGGCGGTGCGGCTGGGGTAGAGGGTGTAGCCCCAGTTCCAGACGGTGGGGTAGAGGGTGTTGAAGTTCAGCTCGGCCAGCCGATCGACGGCGGCGGATAAGGCGTCTTTAGAGAACAATACCTGGCTGTCGATGTTGGTCAGCCAGACCCCGCGCATCTCGCGATCGGCGGCCGCTACGGTCTCAGGCACCTGGGCCTGGGCCACCCAGCTCGGCTCAATCCATCGCCGCAGGTCGCCGCTGGGGGAAGCCCGACACACCAGCGCCGCCGCTTCTCCCCGGGTGAGCCGCTGGGTCGGGTTGAGCTGGTCGGCCTGGGGATAGTTGACCACCACGTCCTGGGTGAGGGCGGCAGCGACCCCTTCACGGGTGTAGTCAAGCACCTGGGGGCCATCGCGCAGACTGTCATTAATTAGGGTATTGGCGGCAATGGCATAGTCAGCCCCGAGCTTGGCCGCCAGGGCCATCATCGCTTCGGCCCGCACCAGGGGGCGGTCGGCCTGGTAATACTGACCCGGGTAGTGGGCGGCTACGCTGGGGGTGTGGGTCACCCCCAGCGCTCGTTCTAAGGCATTGGCCCCGCCGTCAGCCAGGCCGGGGGGCACCATCTGGTTCAGCAGGGCGACATAATCGCCCCAGAGAATCGGCTCATCGGGGTAAAACCGACCGTTTTGATCGCCAGCGATCACACGGGCTTGGGCCAGCGCGGTTAGGCAGTCGACGGCCCAGTGCTGGTCAATATCGGTGGGTATCACTGAGGGGGCTGGAACTATCGATGGCGCTCCCGGTTCCAGCTCAGGGAAATCACTTTCGCTGGGGAGTTGCTTGGTGGCGGTATTGCCCCGCTCATAGACGGCAGGCGACTCGCCTGGAACCGTCTGCGCCCGTAGCGCCATGGGCTGCTGGAGACCAACCCCTAACATTAAGGCCGCCAAAAAGTAGCCCAGTCTTTTTAGGCCTGACCGCCGCCTCATCCACCCTATGCCCATGCCCTGCTCCTCGCTATGTCAGTTCTGTCGGTGGGGCAAAACCCAGACCACCCCGGCTTTTACCACGCCCCCACCCCAGGATTATCCGCCGCTGCGCTTAACCTGGTACCCCTTCGCCGCCAAAAGTTCTACCAGAGTTTGGGCGTGGTCACCCTGAATTTCGACGGTGTCGGCTTTGGCGCTGCCGCCGCTGCCGCACTGGGCCTTGAGCTGCTTAGCCAGCTGAGTCAGGGTGTCAGGCCGGTGCTGAAAGCCGCTCACGACCGTCACCGTTTTGCCACCGCGCCCCTTGCGACTGACCTGAACCCGTAGGTTTTGTTGGCTTGGCGGTCGGTCGGGCACCGCCCTAGCCATCGGATCGACGGGGCCAAACTCTCGGTAGACGTTGCGATCGCCCGATTCAGCCGCAGACTTACGTTTCGCCATGGCTTCACCCAAAACTCTATGCCACAACCCCATGACTTATACCATTTTTCGGTGTTGCTGAATTGAGGCATGAATCTGGGTAGGGGCAAACGGCCGTTTGCCCCTACTTATCGTGCCAACGCTCCGGCGTTGACACGACTCCCCGACGCTCCAGCGTCCGCCAAAGACTAAGCGCCGGAGCGCCACTGGAAACATCCCCACGCTCAGCATAGAGAGGTCTCAAAAAAGCTACCAGGAGAAGATAGCGTTGAGGTTATGCACATTAGGTGTGAGCCAGGAGTCAGAAGCCGGAAATCTTGCAGACATGGGTGAAACTACAATAAAGGAAAATTAAACTACAGCCACAAAGGACGAATCGAGGGCCGGTTGAATATCGCTGACTCCCCCGGCCAGGGTAGTGCCATTCATAAACCAAATCGTGGTGGTGCCAGTGGCGTAGTTGCGCCAGAGGATGTCGCTGGCGACGGTGTCGCCGTTAAAGTCGGAGACCCCTTCAATGCGCCAGTCCGCGTCCAGCACCTGAGGTGAAATGGCCGCTGAGCCAGTGGGCTGGGTGCCCTCCATAAACCAGACGCGGATTTCTGAAGTGAGAGCGTTGCGCCAGAGAATGTCGTCTTGGTGAGTGCCGCCGTCAAAGCTACCGACCCCGGCAATTTCCCAGCCCTGACCAATGGAGCTGCCAACGTTAATTTCGGTGCTGCCGGTGGGCTGGCCGTTTTGCAAGAACCAGACCGTCAGGTCTTCGCTGCCGGGGTTGAACCAAATCAGGTCATCCTGGAAGCTATCGTGGTCGAAGTCGCCGACGCCCTGGAGTTTCCAGGCTGGGTCGGGGACGGCGGGGAGGGCCGCACCGCCCACGAGTTCAGCGCCATTGACGGTTAAGTCGGTGAACCAGAGAACGTTTTGCCCGGTAGCGGAGTTGCGCCAGGCCAGGTCGTCTTCAAGGCCGTCGCCGTCGAAGTCGCCAGTGCCTTCAATTTTCCAGCTGGGGTCGGCGACATCGGGCAAGAGTCTAGCGCTGGCGACGGGACTGCCATTGTTGAGGAACCAGAGATGATTTTGGCCGGTGGTTGGGTGGCGCCAGATCAGGTCGGAGAAGCCATCGCTGTTAAAGTCGGTGTGGGATGGTAAGGGGGAGCCAATCAACTGGTTGCCGAAGTTTAAATCTGTAGCGACGTCGCCTTCCAGCAGAAAAGTCCTGTGCTCACCAGGAAGAAAAGCCGTGTTATTTCCCTGGGGAAAGGTCTGCCGCCAACCAACTGGCCTGACTTGAGCAACCGTATAGGAACCAGGACGAAGCTCGCTAAAACGGTAAGCGCCATCCCCATCGGTTTGCACCGCGAGTTCGTCAGGGTCCAGCCGACCTCGCACTCCCTGGTCATCGCGATCAAGATAAACCGTCCAACCGGCTAACCCTGGTTCGTCCGCATCTTTAACGCCATCACCATTGAGGTCATGCCAGGTCATGCTGCGAATTTCGGCATCGTTATCGATAACGGCGGCATAGAGCGCCGGTAGCGACAAGTTGTTGAAGTTAGGGTCTGAGCTGATGAGGGTATGGCCGATGGCGCTGCTATGGAGCCCTTCAAAAACCGTATCGTTAACTGCCGAAACGGTAACGTTTTGAGGTGTAGCCCAGTTTTCGGGGGTAAATGTGAGGGTGGCTTGGTCGGTCGTCACCTGGCCATCAGTCGCTAGGGTAAGGGTGACATCAGCGGCAGGTTGATTATTTAGAACCAGGGAGTAAGTATCGGTCTGGCCGTTTTCTGTAACGATGAGGCCGTTACCGATTTGAGTCAGAGTGACCGCCGACGGCTCAGGTAGGGTAACCTCGGCCACAACATTAAGGGCCGTTGTTGTAGTGTTGCCAGCCCCATCAACGACTTGAATTTCTAGCTCGCTGACCCCGGCTGCACTCAGTTGGACGGTGCTAGCAAAGGTGCCCCTGACATCCCTAACAAATGGTCCCTGGTCTTCGGAGTCAAGGATAACCACGGGTTGGGAGATTGAGTCAACTACAGTGGCTTCTGCCAAGACTTGATTCAGACCCTTGTCTCGAATGAAGACTCTCAGCCCGGCTTCATGGACAGAGCCGATAACCTGAAGGGTAGTGGAGCTGACCGTGACTGGCGCCAACCCATTCACCGGGTTGCCATTAACCTGAAAAAGATCAGCCGCAGGCGGGGCGAGGGTATCGAGTTCCCAGGTGCTGGAGATTTCATTGTCAACGGTATTGCCAGTGAAGTCTTGAATGCCGCGGCCCGTGACGATAAACCTGTAAGTCCCCTCGGTGGACTGGAGTGCGTCAAGGTTGTCTAAGCGATAGCTGGTTTCAGTCAGCTGGGTGAGGGTAGCGCCTGTCGGCTCGATGACGTAAATAACGTCTAGGAAAGGAACACTGAGCAGGATCAGGATATCGTCGAGGCCAAAGGTGGCAGGGTCAATGGGGGCCGAGAAGCTGATATCGAGGCTGGAGACTTTGGTATTGCGAGGGCTCGTAACATTAGTAATGCTGATCAGTTCGGGGGCGGGGGTGGCTAAAACGGTGCTATCGGCACTCAGCAGCGCATCCCCTGTCGGGGGGATGGCTTCGTCCCAATCGTTGTTAACCCAAAAATCCCAATCTTGCGTAGTCATAGGTCACCTCCTAGCGGGGCGTATTGCGGTGTGTTTTGCCGAGTGGGCCGAGGCAGAGGAAAACTAAACTACAGCCACAAAGGATGGGTCGAGGGCCGGTTGAATATCCCCAACGCCCCCGGCCAGGGTGGTGCCGTTCATAAACCAGAGGGTAGTGGTGCCGGTGGCGTAGTTGCGCCAGAGAATGTCGCTGGCGACGGTGTCGCCGTTAAAGTCCGCAACCCCTTCAATGCGCCAGTTCGCGTCCAGCACCTGGGGCGAAATCGCCGCCGAGCCGGTGGGCTGGGTGCCCTCCATAAACCAGACGCGGGTTTCTGACGTGAGAGCGTTGCGCCAGAGCAGGTCGTCTTGGTGAGTGCCGCCGTCAAAGGTACCGACCCCGGCAATTTCCCAGCCGGAGCCGATGGGGCTGCCAACGTTAATTTCGGTGCTGCCGGTGGGCTGGCCGTTTTGCAAGAACCAGACCGTCAGGTCTTCGCTGCCGGGGTTGAACCAAATCAGGTCATCCTGGAAGCTATCGTGGTCGAAGTCGCCGACGCCCTGAAGTTTCCAGGCTGGGTCGGGGACGGCAGGCAGGGCCGCACCGCCTACGACTTCAGCGCCATTGGTGGTTAAGTCGGTGAACCAAATGGAATTTTGACCAGTGGCATGGTTGCGCCAGGCCAGGTCGTCTTCCAGGCCGTCGCCGTCGAAGTCGCCAGTGCCTTCAATTTTCCAGCTAGGGTCATAGACATCGGGCAGGAGTTTAGTGCTGGCGACGGGAGTACCGTTGTTGAGGAACCAGAGGTAGTTTTGGCCGGTGGTTGGGTTGCGCCAGATCAGGTCGGAGAAGCCATCGCTGTTGAAGTCAGTGTGGAATTTGGCCGGGGCGTTGTCGTTGTCAACAATAGCGACGGAAAGGATAGGCAGCGATAGACCGCTATAGCTGGGGTCTGGACTGGCGATGGTGTGGCTAATGGTGCTGCTGTGTGCGCCTTCTGGGGTGGTGTCGTTGAGGGCCGAAACCGCAATGGTCTGGGGAATATTCCAGTTGGTTGGGGTGAAGGTGAGGGTAGTTTGGTCGGTGGTGAGTTGATCGCCCACCGCCAGAGTCAGGGTGACATCGGCGGTGGGCTGGGTCTTGAGCACTGCCGTGTAGGTGTCTGTCGTGCCGCCTTCCGTGACGGCAGTGCTGCCGTTAGATTGGGCAAAGATGACACCGGGGGTGGGGGGTGCCTGAATGGTGAATAAGGCGCTCTTAGTTTCTAGCCCAGCATTGCCCGCCAGGTCTTGAATGCTGGGAGTGTTAACGGTGAGGGTGTAGGCACCGGGGGTGTTGGTCAGGTCAGCCAGGCCGCTAAGGCGGTAGGTGGTGCATGAGATCAGCTCTAGGGTGGTGGCGCTGGTGATGAGGTTGCTGCCGCCGTCTCGGGTCAGAATGAGGTCGCTGAGGTCAAAGGTGGCGGGGTTAAGCTCCTCTGAGAAGCGAATATCAATGGTGTTGAGCGCCGTGGTCGTAGGGGCTTGGGGCACGCCGAGGAACTCGACCACTGCTGGCGCTGTGACATCGGCAAAGAGACTCAGGGGTGTGGTGGTGGCATTGCCTGCGGCATCGACGACTTGAAGCTCCAGCTCCCGCGCTCCTGGGCCGGTGAGCTGGACGGTGCTCTCAAAACTGGTGCCCGTCACGGTGGCCTGCCCCAAGATTTGGTTGAGAGCCTTGTCGCGAATGAAGACTCGCAGGCCCGATTCACCAAGGGCACCGGTTACCTGCACCGTAGTGGCGTTAGTTTTGAATTGGTTACTGCCAACAATGGCAGCGTTGCCATTGACCTGGAGGTTGATGGGAGCGAGGGGGGCTACCGTGTCTAGCGTCCAGGTTTCGGAGAGGGTGTTGGCCACGGCATTGGTGGCGGTGTCTTGAATGCCGCTGCCGACTACGCCAAGGGTGTAGGTGCCATCGATAGCCTGAAGCCCGGTGAGGCCGCCCAGGCGGTAGCTGGTGGGTGTGAGTTGGGTGAGGGTAGCGCTGCTGGTGAGCAGGTTGGTGCTGCCGTTTCGGGTGAGCACCAGGTCTGAGAGATCGAAGCTGGCGGGGTCAATGGCCTTAGAGAACGTGATATCCAGGCTGGAGACTTTGGTGTTGCGGGGGCTGGTGACGTCGGTGATGCTGGTGAGCCGGGGGGCATTGGTATCTAGGCTCCAGGTAAGCCCTTTGCTGCCGGTGCCCTGGTTGCCGTCGGTATCGGCAATGGTGTTGGCGTTGACCAGGAGCGTGTAGCTGCCATCGACACTGGTGAGGCCGCTGAGGTTGCCAATGCGGTAGGTGAGGCCGCTGAGCTGGGTGATGGTAATGGTGTTGTTGACCAGGTTGCCGCCGCCGTCACGATTTAAGAGGATGTCGTTGAAATCGAAGCTGGTGGGGTCGATGGCTTCGGTAAAGGCGACATCGAGGGTATCAATGGGGGCTTTAAGCAGGGTGGAGGGCAAGCCTGTAACGGCGGTAATAGCCGGGCCATCACCGGTAAAGACCCAGCCCTCGGTAACGGTGCCCGTACCTGAGAGCCCTTCTAAGTCTTTGACGCCGCTGGCGTTGATGCTGAGCTGGTACTCCCCAGCATTGCCGGTGAGGCCAGATAGGTTGCCAATGCGGTAGGTGGCGGTGTCGATTTGGGTGAGGGTGACGCCGCTGGTAATCAGGTTGGGGCCACCGTTGCGGGTGAGGGTGAGGTCGCTGATGTCGAAGGTATCGGACTGGATGACTTCGGTGAAGACGACATCGATGGTGTTAACAGCTGTGGTACGAGGGTCGGGGGCGACATCGACGATGTCTTGCACCTTGGGCGGGGTTTGGTCGCCAGTGGTGTAGACCACGGTGTAGGTTTGGGGGCCTGCGGTGGCGGCAAAGTCGAGAACGTGGAGAATATCTTCGTAAATGGGGCGACCGGTAGCGGGGAAGGTGCGATCGGTGCGCCAAACGTTGTCGAGCAGCAGTTCGGTGCCATCGGCTCGCAGGACGCTTTTGATTTGGAACAGGCCATCGGCGGGGTCGTCTAGGCGCAGGTATGACCAACCGGCCTCGGTGGTGGCGGTGACTTGTACGGTGAGGTCGTTGAGGCTGGCGGGGCCATCGGCGGTGGCGGTGGTGTTGACGTTGACGGGGGCGGTGCCGCCGTTGCTGAAGTAGAGGGTATCGGGGGCAAAGTTGGCGTCAAAGACATCGTTGACGAGGAAGTCGGGGAGACCGTCGTCGGTAGGGTTGTTGACCCGCACTTTACGAGTGAGTTCGTGGATTTTGGTCTCTTTGAGGAGGGAGAGTTCGGGTTTGCCGAGGCCGTTGACGTGCTCGAAGGTAGCACTGTACTCAATGAATTTGCCTTGTAAGCTGGATTTGAAGAGCCAGTCTGCTACGGCGGTTTCACCTGCCCCAATATTGCCAAAATTAGCGGTTAGCGAAGGTGTTTTCCCTTGGCCATTAACTTCAGAGCCAATGATTTGAAAGTCAATCAGTAGGCCCTTTTCGTTTTCAATAATCTTGGGTTTGCCGGAGGTGATTTGCAGATTTTTGGCTTCGCCTTTACCTTCATTGCGGACGAGTACGCCTAGGGAGAAGGGAACGGAGGTTTCGATGGGGTCGGTGAAGGGGTCGTCGCCGTAGACGTTGCGCTCTTGGAAGTAGTCGAGGTAGAGCTCGGCTTGGGGGTAGACGGTAACGGGGGTTGAGAGCAGGGGAACAGTGATAACCTGGCCGTTTTCGGTGTAGCTGAGGGTGCCGCCAATGCTGTATTCGGTGGGCACTTCGGGGGCGGCGAGGTTGGTGGGGATGAAGGTCCACTTGGCAGAGCCGACGCCTTCGTCTTGGGGAGTGTTTGGGTCGTCTGTGGTTAAGATGCCGGTGCCGTTGACGGAGGTAATATTTTTAAGGAGAGGATCGGTGATGCCGAACAGGTCATTAACAATATTTCCTTGTGAGTCCTTGACCTGAAGAACAACAGAAATATTCTCAAGACTGGAAAGATTGCCGTTGTCAATCTCTAACTCACCAAGAAAAGCTGAGCGAGTCATGATTGCATCTTGGTCAATTCTAATTTTGACTGTCGCGCAAACACCTCCACCATTCCCCTCGAAAGCCTTCTGAAGTTCTTGAGCCGTCTTAGTAACTCCATCAATGAAATCGACATAGCCTTCTGCTTCAGTTTTTTCAATAGCGTTCACTAAAGCAGTATTAACTTTCTTCAAGTTATCAATAGCCAGAAAATCTTGACTTTGGCCATCTTGAACATCGAAAGAGTTAAAGATGCCTGAGTCCCAATACTCAACTGTTCGATTCCAGCGATCAATAAACTGGTTGACATCACTACCAGTTAGTGGAGCAGGAACAGGAACAGTGAGTAATTGTATTCTTTCTTCTGCCGTGATCTTAGCTTCTGCTGCCGTTGACCCTTGGATCAAGTTTGAAAAACTGGCAAACCAACTGCCGAAGGCAGTTTCATCCTCTACTTCGAGCCATTTATCATTTCCAAAGAATGCTAGATGTGCATCAATGAAAGTTTGAATACGATCCCCAAATTCTACTATTTTAGCTATTCCTTGTTGAATAGGCGAAACAGATCCTGAAGACACTGACAATGTGTCACTAGCACCGCCACTACCAGAACCTCCACCATTGCCGCTTCCACTACCATCCAAGCAAAAGTAACCGTCCCAGAAACTTTAAAGAAGATTTAGGGATTTAGGGCCAGGCATGCC
>DAIUJR010000098.1:0-18456 GCA_036848635.1 Nodosilinea sp. CTOTU7336 | reverse complement strand
AGGAGAGATGCTGACCCACTCCAGGTTTTCTCCTATTTCCGATAAAGTCTAATGGCTTTGACTGGGGCTGGGGCCGAAGCGGGCCACTCACAACCGCCGCAACCCCAAAAGGCAGGATGGAATTTGATATAGTTCTGGGTGATTTTGCAGCGCCTTAATCCGTCACGGCCCGCTGCCGCTATCCGTCGCCCTTCTAAGGACCCGCCCTCTATGTCAACCCCCATCAGCCAGCTTCAGGGGCTCAGCCAGCCCGAGGCGGCTCGCCGTCGTGCGGCAGGACAAGGCAACAACGTCCCCCTCAAAACCAGCCGCACCTACTGGGATATTCTGCGCGATAACCTGTTTACGTTCATTAACGGGGTGTATTTTTTTCTCAGCCTGGTGCTGATTGGCCTGGGCCGGGCCAGCGACGTGGTGGTGCTGGCCTTTGTGGTGCTGCTCAACGTCGTGATCAACGTAATCCAAGAAATTCGCGCCAAGCGCAAGCTCGACAGCATTGCCCTGCTCACCCGCCCCAAGGCCAGCGCCATTCGCAATGGCCAGGAGCAAACCCTCGATCTCAGCGACATTGTGGTGGGTGACGTGCTGCTGGTGCGGCCGGGGGATCAGATTGTGGTAGATGGCCCCGTGGTCAGTGACGGGGAGGCCAGGATCGATGAATCGCTGCTGACCGGGGAATCGGATCTGATCACCAAACAGGCCGGAGATTTACTCTACTCCGGCAGCTTTTGCGTCAGCGGCACCGTGGCTTACCAGGCCGAAAAGGTCGGGGCCGAGAGCCTGGCCAGCAAAATGACCGCCGAGGCCCGCAAGTTTCGTAAGGTGCTGACCCCCCTCCAGCAGCGCATCAATATGATCATTCGGCTGCTGCTGGGGGTGGCCATTGTGCTGGGCCTGATTACCGCCCTGCGGATGATTTTGGGAGTCACTTCCCTGACCAGCGGGATCCAAAACATCGCGGTGATTGTGGGGCTGGTGCCCATTGGCCTGTTTTTTATGATTACCCTCACCTATGCCCTGGGGGCGGTGCGCATTGCCAGCCAGAGCGCCCTGGTGCAGCAGGCTAACGCAGTGGAGTCGATCAGCAATGTAGACATCATGTGCCTGGATAAAACCGGCACCCTGACCGCTAACCGCATTTTTTTGCAAACTCTGCACCCCATCGGCATGGGCCGAGCTGAGTTAGAAACTCTTCTGGGGGAATACGCCGCCAGCGCCGCCAGCAGCAACAAAACCAACGATGCGATTGCGGCGGGCCTGCCCCGCTCGGCCCGTCCGGTCAAGATTGAGGTGCCCTTTGCCTCGGGCCACAAGTGGAGCGCGATCGCCTTTGCCCACCACCCCGGCATGGTGTTTTTGGGAGCACCGGAAATCTTGCTCGCCGCCATGCCCCCCCAACCCGACCTGCACACCCACCTCCAGGCGGGGGCCGACCAGGGGCTGCGGGTGCTGATGGCCGCCCACAGCCCCACCCTGGCCACCGAGACCGACGCGGCGGGGAATCCGCTCTTGCCCCCTGACCTCAAGCCCCTGGCCCTGCTGTTCTTTGGCGATGAGCTGCGGGCCGATGCTCGCCAAACCCTGGAAGATTTTCGCCGCACCGGCATTGAAATCAAGGTGATTTCTGGCGATAACCCGGCCACGGTGGCGGCCCTGGCCAAGCAGGCGGGGCTGAGCGACGACATTCTGGCGGTGTCGGGGGCGGAACTGGCCCAAATGGATGATGCCGCCTTTACCCAAGCCGCCCTGGACGGCACTATCTTTGGCCGCATTTCCCCGCAGCAAAAGGCGCGGCTGGTCAGCAGTTTGCAGTCGCGCCAGCACTACGTAGCGATGATGGGAGATGGGGTCAACGACGTGCTTTCCCTCAAACAGGCCGATGTGGGAGTGGCGATGGAAAGCGGCAGCCAGGCCACCCGCAGCGTGGCCGACATCGTGCTGCTCAACGATTCCTTTAGCGCCCTGCCTAAGATCTTTCTAGAGGGGCAGCGCATTCGCAACGGCGTAGCCGACATCACCAAGCTGTTCATGGTGCGAATTTTCTCTTTTGTGGTGGCGATCGTGGCCATTGGCATGGTGACGCTGTCGTTTCCCTTCGCGATCAAAACCAGTACCCTGGTCACCTTCTTTACCGTGGGCATTCCGCCCTTTTTTGTCACCCTCTGGGCCAAGCCCACCCAGCCCACGGCTACCCAGGGCCGTCCGTTTTTGCATTTCGTGCTGCCCGCCACCCTGACCCTGTCGCTGGTCAGCATTTTGGTTTACCTCTACTTTCTGGCTGACAATATCGCCCCGGTTTTGGCCTGGTTGAGCGGCAAAATTCCCCTGGCGGAAGTGTCCCAGAGCATTACCCTGGCGGAGTTTTTACGGGCCCAGCGGATCGCTGAAACCGGCATGATTAGCCTGCAAATTTTTGGCGGGCTGCTGCTGCTGCCCTTTCTTAAGCCCCCCACCCGCCGTTGGGTGGGGGGCGAACCCCTGAGCCGAGACTGGCGCTTTACCCTGCTGGCGGCGCTGATTTTCCTAGCTTATATTGTAATTCTGGCCACCCCAGGGCTATGCAACTTTTTTGAAATTTATCCGCTCAGTGCTGCCGATTTGGCGGGCCTAATTGCTGTGGCCTTGATTTGGGCCGTAGTGGTGCGCTTTGTGTGGCGCAACAAACTTCTAGATCGGTTTTTGGGGACTCAAATTAGCCCATTTTAATGGGGTAATTAGGGAGGCGGGATTATTTATAAGATGAAGAGCGCTCTTCACAAAGCATCAAATCCTTTGACAGCATGGGTTACGCTGCGCTAACCCATCCTACATTTGATTCCACCACCTACTTACTATCCGCCGATCGCCTTGAGCGCCTCGGCTTTATGAATCGCCTGTTTGCCGCTCTGGTCGCTTTCCACTAAATATTCAGGATTTTCCTCGGAGGCCGCAAAATGATGCCCCTTAAAATCCCTGGGTGCGGTGATGATTTCTTTAATCACGCCCTGGCTGGTGCCCCCCGATGAGTGCCACTCAACGCGATCGCCCAGATTGAAAGGCTTAGCCATGGTAATTGTCCTCAGGTGCCGTCGTCCATAGTCTGAATCTCGCGACCAAATTGGCCAACGGGATTTGGGGCTAGTAAAACCTTAGTAAACTGAAGAGACTATGTCCTCTAACCAACGGTGTAGGGAGCATGAACCCGAATCTCTGACCATAACCCCAGACAGGATGGCTAACGGTGGAAAAGCCGCTGTGGAGCGACGTTCATGTCCAGGTGCATCGCGGGCTGCGGATGCGATCGCTGCTCCCCCCCGGCGCGGCGGTTGTGGTGGCGGTTTCTGGTGGCCAGGATTCGATTACCCTGCTACGGCTGCTGCTTGATCTCCAGCCCAAGTGGCACTGGCGCCTGCAGGTCGTCCACGGCGACCACCGCTGGCGGCCCGATTCCGCCGATAATGCGGCTTTTGTGCAAGACCTGTGCCAGGGGTGGGGCATTCCTTGCCGGGTCGTCACCGCTGGAGATATTCCGGCTACCGAAGCGGCAGCCCGCCAGTGGCGTTATCAAGTCTTTGAAACTATTGCTCAGGAAGGCGGCTACACCCACGTCGCCACTGGCCACACGGCTACCGACCGGGCCGAAACCCTGCTCTATAACCTGATTCGGGGCAGCGGGGCGGATGGCCTCCAGGCTCTAGCCTGGCAGCGCCCTCTGGGGGAGGATTTACCCCAGATGACGGTGGTACGCCCCCTGCTAGACCTGACCCGCCAGGACACCGCCGATTTTTGCCAGCGGTTTGCCCTGCCAATCTGGCCCGACCCCACTAATCAGGAGGTGACCTACGCTCGCAACCGCCTGCGCCTGGCGGTAATGCCCTACCTGCGAGAGCATTTCAACCCCAGGGTTGAAACTGCCCTGGCCCACACCGCCGAGCTGCTGATGGCCGATGTGGCCTGCCTCGATGCCCTGGCCCAGGCCCTCTATGCCACCGCCGTGCAGTTCCCTACGGAACATGCCTCCTGGCAGCTGCATCGACCCTCGCTGCGCACCGCCCCCCTGGCGTTACAGCGGCGGGTGGTGCGTCAGGTGCTGGGGCAGGTCATGACCGCCGAAGTGGGCTTTAGCCACATCGAAAAGCTAGTGGCCTTGATCGACGCCCCCAATCGTACCCAAACTGACCCGTTTCCGGGGGGGCTGGTGGCGGTGGTCGCCGCCGACTGGATTCTGCTGCAGCCCCTAGCCGCCGATTTGGGACATGGTGCGGCTGTAGGCCCCGGTAGCCCCTGACTCCCGCATTTTGTAATTGATTTCGGGCTTAGCCTCCAACAGTTGCCCCACCTGCCGTCGCAGGCCGTCCAGGGATTGCCCCTGGCGGAGGGGGGTTTTGAGGTCAATTTGGCCAGTTTCGTTGAGCAGGCAGGGGCGCAGCCAGCCGTCCGCCGACAGGCGCATACGGTTACAGCGATCGCAAAAGCACTCCGACATCTGGCTAATAAACCCCAGCGTTCCCAGCGCCCCCGGAATTTGAAAGACATCCGCCGGGCCGTTGCCCTTGACCGCCCCCGGCCCCAGCCCCCAGCGCTGACGAATGCGCTGGCGCAGGGTGTCTGAATCGACCCAGCCGCGGGCTTGAAACAGGCTATCGTTGCCGATCGGCATAAACTCAATAAACCGCACGTGCCACTGGCGGTCTAGGGTTAGCGCGGCTAAATCCAGCACCTCGTGGTCGTTGACGCCAGGAATCACCACCACATTCAGCTTCAGGGGCGAAAAACCAATCCGATGGGCGGTTTGAATGCCCTCCCAGACCTCGGCCCAGCGCGATTTGCCGCGACCGCCGACAATCTGCTGAAAAATCGCCGGGTCGAGGGAATCCAGGCTAATGTTGAGCCGCCGCAACCCGGCGTCCCAGAGATCCTGGGCCATTTGGCTGAGCAAAAAGGCATTGGTGGTCATGGCCAGATCTTGCGTGCCCGGCAAATGGGCAATATCCCGCACAATATCCACCACCCCCGGGCGAATCAGGGGCTCGCCACCGGTCAGGCGGAAGCGCGAAAACCCCAGGGGCATGAATACCTCCTGCAGCAGTCTTCCCAGTTCCTCACGGGTGAGCCAGTCCTGCCGCTGCACGTAGGCCAGCTCAACCCCCTCCGGCATGCAGTACTGGCACTGAAAGTTGCAGCGATCGATCAGGCTAATCCGGAGATAGTCGATGGCGGGCATGGGGAGTTCCGTCGGAGTTAGGTAAAAGCATAACCCAGAGGATCTTGAGTGTGTTTTGTTTGGCCAGGTTCAATTTCAGCCCCAACCGCAGGACTGGCTCAGCCGATCGTCCGGCGGGAGGCGTTTGCGTGCGTTCCTGACTATTTAGGCCTATTCGGGACGGATGGGGGTAGTCCAAACCACCTGGCGCTCGTTAGAAACCTTGTAGCCCGACTGTTCCTGCATAATTTTGCCCGCCTGCCAGGGGTCAAAATAGCGACCAAAATCAGACTTGAGCTTGGCGTGGGCCACCTCGGCCACCGCTACCTCGCTATTTACTGCTTGCAGGCGCTGGGCCTGGGTTTGAATGTGGGGCACGAGCTGCCCTAAGGCCCCCAGGGCCACCACTGTCAACAGCCCATTCACCCCTAAGCGCGCGCTAATTTCCAGCAGGGCAGTATGTTTGCTAAGTCGCTGGGTTACCCCTTCAGGGCGACGTCGACGACGGGTAGAGGTGGGGCGGGCAGACTTCAGGGTAGAGGTAGCCTGGGCGGGCATAGAACACAATCTCCAGAGGAAGTAATGCTGCAAACGGCCAAAAGGCGGCAGCAGATTGTTTGCAGACGGTAAAGCGCCTAAGGCTAAGTCCAATTATGCCTGAGTGTCGGCAAAATGTTATATTTGTTAACGTCTATCGCCGGTATTAATTAATACCTAGTGTCCCGTCGCTGGGCACGAGCAAAGCCCATGGCCCAGCCTACGCTTCAGGGTAGATTCTAGGGGCAATTCCTGGGGCAATTACTTTTTAGGGCTATTTCGGGTTCACTAAGGGGGGAGCGCAGCGTCGTTGCCCCAGTCTATACCGTTTGAATTCATGCCCCGACGAATTTTCATTGGCGATATTCACGGCCACTACGACGGCCTCAGGCGGCTTTGGGATGCCATTGACCCGAGTTCTGAGGATCAAGTCTACTGCGTAGGTGACCTGATTGATCGCGGTCCCAAGAGTGCCGAGGTGGTAGATTTTATTCGCCGCCATGCCAGCGGCTGCGTGCGGGGCAACCACGAGCAGCTGATTTTAGATGCCTTTGTAGACGGCAAGCTGAATCTGCCCATGCTCCAGGGCTGGATTTATAGCGGCGGCCAGGCCACCCTGAGCAGCTATAGGGGCGCGGCCGATGCCCTAGAAGAACACCTCAGCTGGATTCAAAAACTGCCCCTCTACATTGACCTGGGAGACCTTTGGCTAGTTCACGCCGGGGTCAACCCCACGCTGCCCATTACCGAACAAAACAGCTACGAGCTCTGCTGGATTCGGGAGACCTTTCACGGCAGCCCCACCCCCTTTTTCTCAGACAAGCTAATCGTCACCGGCCACACCATTACCTTTACCTTTCCAGATGTTGAGCCTGGCCAGATTGTCGCCGGGCGCGGCTGGGTCGATATCGACACCGGCGTTTACCACCCCCGCAGCGGCTGGCTCACCGCCCTTGACTGGGATTACCAGCTGGTTTACCAGGTCAACGTGTTTGAATCTACGGTCAGAATTCGCCCTTACCGAGACGCGGTCATCAACATCGATCCGGCTTTGGTCAAGCGTCGCCAACGGCCTTTGGTGGGTCGGGCGTTGTTTTGACCTGCTAGGGGAGTGGGTCTACCTCCGTTAGCCAATGCTGCATCGCTGCCGCTACCGCTGGAGCCTCTACCCCCAGGTGTGTAGGGGCGGTGGGCAGGCGGTGGTGCTGAGCCTCTGGTTGACCCTGCAAAAACGTTTGGGTCAGCTGATTGGCCTCGGGGTCGGGGGCGGCGGCTAAGACTAGAATGGGCAGATTTGCTCGGGGCAGCGGCAGACGTACTCGCTCGGCCTCGATGTCGGCCCACCGCCGCTGAAACAGAATGCGGCAGGCGGCGGGAGCCCGGCGCAGGCGCTGCCGCCGTCGCCGCAGTTCCCTGAGCCGGGGTTTATGCCCCAGCACCGATAGGATCGGGGCCAGCAGCGTGATCAATCCAGGCAGGGGCGAAAACCGGGCGGCCAGCCACCGATCCTGCCGCCAGCGGCCCCGCTCCGCCGCCGTGGCTACCCCTTCTGGCTCCAGCAGCACCAGGCCCTGCACCTGCTCTGGGTAGCTGAGGGCATACCGTAGGGCCACCCAAGCACCGAGGGAATGGGCCACCAGCACGCAGCGAGTAATCCGCAGGGTCGCTAAAAATTGTCGGAGGTAGTCAACCTCTAGGGCAACGGAGTAGGCCACCTTTGGCCGAGAAGATTCCCCAAACCCCAGCAGGTCGGGGGCCAGGCAGTGCCACCCGGCGGCCAGGGGTTGAATTACCGCCAGCCACTGGGTGCTGTCATCCCACGACCCATGCAGAAAAACCAGGGTTTCGCCCGACCCGGCCTCGTGCCAAAACACCGTTCCCTGGGGCAGCCGCAGCCGACCGGTGCGCAGGGGAAGAGGGGCGAGGGGTGAGGTAGCCATAGCAGCGTTCAGGATAGATACAACCTGTTGCTCCAGCGAGGCACCATCCTACCCTAACCTCGTCAATGGGGCTATCCCAAAGCTTAGGCTAAAACCGTTTCGCCACTAAAGTAGTCTTGCAAATGCTGGGCATGGTCATGGGATAGGTTATGCCACGGCAGAGCATCCGCCGCAAACGATCGGGCCTCCAGAATTTCGCGGGGGTCGGCGGCGTAGGGGTGGCCTTCAACCCGCACTGCCACGGTGACGCACACCGAATGAAAGCGAGGATCTCGACCGGGTTTAGAATAGAGCCCCACCAGGCGCTCTAGCTTGGCGGTTTCCAGCCCAGCTTCTTCACGCAGTTCGCGGACGGCGGCGGCCATCACATCTTCGCCCCAGTCGACAATGCCGCCGGGCAGGCTCCAGCGGCCATTGTCGCGGCGGCGCACCAGCACAACGGTGCCGTCAGGCAGTACCGGGATCACGCAGGTGCCGAGGATGGGACGACGCAGGATCAGCCCGATCAGGGTGCGGAAGGCGTGGGCAACGTAGGCCATAGGGCGGTCGCAAAGCGCGATTTTATAGGGTGTCTAGATCCGCCAGCACGGTCTCGGCGTGGGTCTCGGCTTTGACTTTCAGGTAAACCTTTTCTAGCTTACCGTCTGGGCCAATAATAAAGGTGCTGCGGGTAATCCCCATATACTCTTTACCCATAAATTTTTTCAGGCCGTAGACACCGTAGCGGCTGGCCATTTCTCCACCCTCGTCAATCAGGAGAGGGAAGGGCAGGTCGTATTTTTGAATGAACTTAGCGTGGGATTTGGCATCGTCGGTGCTGACCCCTAAAACCACCGTCTCTTTATCTTGGTAGGCGGCGTAGTTATCTCGAAAGCCGCAGGCTTCTTTGGTGCAGCCGGGGGTGTTGTCGCGGGGGTAAAAGTAGAGCACCACCCGCTTGCCCCTGAGGTCAGCCAGGCTGTGGGTATTACCCTCGGCGTCGGGCAGGGTAAATTCGGGGGCGGCTTCGCCAGGGTTGAGGGTCATGGGCCGTGATGCAGAGGGTACAAACACGGCTATTCTATCGTTTAGAACTCGCAATATAGCGTTCTCAATGATTGATTGATCGAAATCTATGCCAAATAAGAAACGAATTGGCCTTTTAACCAGCGGCGGTGACTGTGCTGGGTTAAATTCCGCCATTAGGGCCGTGGTTCGCCATGCCATAGGCACCTACGGCTGGGAAGTGGTAGGCATTAAAGCCGCTACCCACGGGCTGATGAGTCGGCCCCCTGAAGTGATGACCTTTGATGTTGAATCGGTCGATCGGCTGCTGGTGATGGGGGGAACGGTGTTGGGCACCACCAATAAGGGCAATCCCTTTGCCTTTCCCATGGCAGATGGTGCCTTGCGCGATCGCAGCCAGGAAATTATCGACGGCTACCACAGCCTGGGGCTAGAGGCGCTGATTGGCATTGGCGGCGACGGTAGCCTGGCGATTTTGCAGCGGCTGGCCCAGCAGGGGGGCATCAACCTGGTCGGCATCCCCAAAACCATCGATAACGACGTCGGGGCCACAGAGGTATCTATCGGCTTTGACACGGCCACCAACATTGCCACCGAAGCCCTCGATCGGCTGCACTTCACCGCCGCCAGCCATAATCGGGTGATGATTCTTGAAGTCATGGGTCGCGATGCGGGCCACATTGCCCTGGCCGCTGGCATCGCCGGGGGAGCCGATATTATTCTGATTCCCGAAATTCCTTACCAGATCGCGAGCATTGGCCAGAAAATTCGGCAGCGCCAGCACCAGGGCAAGCATTTCTGCCTGGTGATCGTCTCCGAAGCCGTGCTGACCCAGGCCGGCGATCGCCTCAGCCAGGCCAAAGCCTTTGGCGAAGACCGGCTCGGCGGCATCGGCCAACACCTGGCGGAAGAAATTGCCGTTGCCACCGGGGCTGAAACCCGGGTGACCTGCCTGGGGCATGTTCAGCGGGGTGGGATACCATCGCCCGTTGACCGCCTGCTGGGCACCGCCTTCGGGGTTGCGGCGGTGGATCTGATTGCCGAGGAAAAATTTGGCCACATGGTGGCCTGGCAAAATCGCCAGGTGGTCAGCGTACCGATTGCCGATGCGATTAAGACCTACCGCAAGGTTGAGGTTGACCCCGCCGAAACCCTGGTGAAAACCGCCAGAAGCCTGGGCATTTGCCTGGGGGATTAGGCCAGATCCCAGGGGGCTAGCCCAATCTTTGCCCATTCCCAGAGTTCAGCCCTACACCCCTGGGATCTAAGGCTAGGAGCTCGCCAGACTAGCGACCGCCTGATCAAGGGTCTCCACCAGCCGGTCGGCCTCCGCAGGGGTGATGATTAGCGGCGGACATAGAATCAGCACGTTGGCGTGGCCGGGTACGGTGTTGGTGTTGCGGCCAATGATTAGGCGCTGATCCATGCAGTGCTTGACGACGGCGGCTACTTTGGCCTCCTCCAATGGGGTTTTGCTGACCTTGTCCTGCACCAGCTCGACCCCCAGCAGCAGCCCCCGACCGCGCACGTCTCCCACGGTCGGATGCTCCAGCAGGCGCTGGAGCTGTCCTAGCAGATAATCTCCCATCTCAGCGGCCCGCTCGGGCAGATGCTCGCGCTCTAAAATTTCGATGTTGCACAGAGCCACGGCGGTGCAGACGGGGGTGCCGCCGTAGGTGCTGATGTGGCGAAAGTGGCTATCGCTGCCAGGCTCGCCTAAAAACGCCTCAAAGATGTGCTGTTTCACCACCGTAGCCGATAGGGGCATGTAGCCGCTGGTCAGCCCCTTGGCAAAGCAGATAATATCGGGTTCGACCCCCCAGTGGTGGTGGCCAAACATCCGGCCTGTGCGGCCAAAGCCGTTCACCACTTCGTCGTAGATCAGGAGAATGCCGGTGCGATCGCAAATTTCCCGCACCCCGCGCAGGTAGCCCTCTGGCGGCACAATCACACCGCCCCCCGAGATGATCGGCTCGATAATCACCGCCGCCACCGACGCGGCCCCTTCGTAGAGAATGGTTTGCTCTAGCTCCCGCAGGCAGGCGGCATTGTAGATATCCTCGGGTTGCCCATCGCCAAAGCGATAGTAGTAGGGCGGGTTGACGTGCAGAAAGCCTGGCACCAGCGGCTCGTACTTGAGCTTGCGCTCGGCCTGGGCGGTGGCGCTCAGCGCTCCCATGGTGTGGCCGTGGTAGCCCCGGTAGCGAGAGATGACTTTAAACCGGGGGCCGGCCCCAGTTGAGGCGGTTTGGGCGTGGTACTGGCGGGCGATCTTAAAGGCCGTCTCGTTGGCCTCAGAACCGCTGGTGGAGAAAAACACCTTGCCCTCATAACCCAGCAGCTCCAGCAGCTTATGGGCCAGGCGAATACCGGGTTCGTGGCTCATGGTGAGGGGAAAGTAGGCCAGATTGACTATTTGCTCGTAGGCCACCGCCGCCAGTTCCTGGCGACCGTAGCCTACGTTGACGCACCAGAGGCCCGAAATGCCGTCGAAGTACTCTACCCCATCAGTATCGGTGACAGTGCAGCCTACGCCGCGAGTCATGCACTTGGGTGGCGTTTGGGCAAAGGGCTGATGCTGAACCATGGCATGCCAGAGCGCGCTGGCATCCATTTCGCCGAGGTCAGCCGGGGCGCGGGTGAAAGGCTGTGGATCAAGACTGGTAACCATGACGAACCGCTCTCCCAAAAATTGCAGCACCAACTTTATTATGGGCTGAGATTAAATTTTGTACGTCAATATGGCCTAACCTGAGCCATTCACCCGAGCAGGCGTCAATGGCGATCGGGCCCGCCCTCACAGATGCAGGTTTCGGGCGGGAAGGCCTTCAAGAGTATGGGGCTGCCCATGGATTTCCGTAGAAACGAGAATCTATGGGTACCTTCTTCGGGTTATGGCTCAGTAGACCGCAAAGTCCTCGCTAGCTCACCCTGCGGGAAGCAAGCTACATCTCCCAGTTCCTTCTCCCGATTTTTGGGAGAAGGGGATCTGGAGAAGCTCAAAGCCCCTCTCCCAAGCTTGGGAGAGGGGTTTGGGGTGAGGGCAAGTTCAAGGCCAAAGGACTCATTTTCGATCGACTAAGGCTATAGCCATCGCCACCTCGGTTAGGACACAGCCAACCCGGCGCGATCAGAGTGGCGATGGCGAGCCAGATAGCTTCCCAGTTGTGGCTCGATCCGCCAACCCTGTCCTCAGCTATCTGGCCAGCGCTATAACAATTGAGACTGGCCGCCATCCCGATGCCATGATCAGAGGAAAAGCTTGCTGTCGATTGGCGCTCTTATCCGACCTATGTCTGACTTCCCCATTGCTGGCTATCAACTGCGTCCCGGCTCGCCCCTCGACCGGGCCACCCTGGTGAAGTTCATGGAGCGCAACTACGCCGAACTTAACCCCGGCCAGCCCCTGGCCCACATTGCCACCACCGTTGAGCGCTACCTGGGCCGCGAAACTCCTCTCTGGTGGGTAGAGCGGTCTACCCCGACCACCATCTCACCGTCTGCGCCGGTTGGCTGCATCTGGCTAGGGCAGGCCACCGACCAGCGCACCGGGCGACTGCATCCCTACGTGCTGCTGCTCTATGTCGATGTTGCCCATCGGCGGCGGGGCATGGCCACGGCCTTACTAAACCTGGCCCACCAGTGGGCTAAAGACCAGGGATATCGCCAGATTAGCCTACAGGTGTTTAGCAGTAATGGGGCAGCCCAGGCGCTGTACAAAAAGCTAGGCTACACCCCAGAGGCAATTTTGCTCAAAAAGTCATGGGATGACTCCGCATAACCAATTCCGCGTGACCGATTCTGCGTAACTAAGTATGTGCACGATGGCAGCTTCACGGAGGCGATGGGCACAATAGTCAAGATAACGGATGCCCCCCACGGTTAATTTCACCTAGCCCATGTCTGATACGGTTATCCAGGTCGAAAACCTCGGCAAAAAATACGTCATCGACCACCAGCAGGCCGGGGGTTCGCGCTACGTAGCCCTACGGGATGTGTTGGCCGATGGGGCAAAATCCCTGAGTTACCGCCTGCGCCACCCCCGCCAGCCCAGGGTCAGCCGCCGCCAAGAAGAGTTTTGGGCGCTCAAGGATGTTTCCTTTGAGGTGAAGCGAGGCGAGGTGGTGGGCATTATTGGCCGCAATGGGGCAGGCAAGTCTACCCTGCTAAAGGTTCTCAGCCGCATTACCGAGCCAACTACGGGGCGAGTACGGCTGCGGGGCCGGGTGGCGAGCCTGCTGGAGGTCGGCACAGGGTTTCACCCAGAGCTGACGGGGCGGGAGAATATTTTTCTCAACGGCGCAATCCTGGGCATGAGCCGGGCGGAGATTAACCGCAAGTTCGATGAGATTGTCGAGTTTGCCGAGGTGTCTCGGTTTTTAGATACGCCAGTCAAGCGGTACAGCAGCGGCATGTATGTACGGCTGGCGTTTGCGGTAGCCGCCCACCTAGAGCCGGAGATCCTGGTGGTCGATGAAGTGCTGGCAGTGGGGGATGCGGCGTTTCAGAAGAAGTGTTTGGGGCGAATGGAAGCGGTCAGTAAAGAGGGTAGAACCGTTTTATTCGTTAGCCATAATATGGCTGCAATTAGAGGACTATGCACCAATGCCCTAATAATGAAAAAAGGAAGATTAGATACAAAATTCGGCATTGATATTGCTATTAAAGAATATCTATCAGAGGGTGAATTATCTGAATCTCATAAGATTTGGAATATAGACGATGCTCCTCAGTCAGCTGAGATTCGTTTTTTAGAGGCCTATATCTTAAATGAAAAAGAAGAAAAGTCATCCTCTATAGATTGCCGAGAACAATTTTCGATATTGGTGAAATACCTAATCTTAAAGCCTTTAAGAGATTTGAGAATTGGTTTTTTCATGCAAAATCTTGAGGGAGTTCCAATTTGCGGATCCAATGATCCTATGGCATGGCCTGCACAAGAAAGAGATGTAGGTGAATATATAAGTCACTGCAATTTCCCAGGTTACGTTTTAAATTCAGGGAGATATTCTATATATTTTGGTGCAGATATTCCTCCTTATCGCCGACCTCTAGCTACAACTCCCTATTGTCTAACCTTTACTATTGAAGATGTAGAAGGACATGGGCCAATGCATGAAAAACTACCAGGAATAGTTAGGCCAAGACTGACATGGCATATTAGCCAAATATCGGTCATTTAAGGTGAAAGAAATGTACTCTCTTGAAAATGCAAAAAAATTTAACTGGTCGTCGGTCAACGGAAATCTTATTCCCGAAAGAGTTTCACATCTCAAAAATTATTTAGTAGGGACAAAAATATTGGATGCTGGATGTGGCGGCGGGGCCTATGTAGAGTATCTTTCTAGGCAGGGAATGCAGGTTACAGGAATTGATAGCCACCAAGAATTTTTGCAGATCGCCCAAAACAATAGCACTTTAGGATCCTATATAGAAGGCGATATTACTAGTCTCCCATTTTCGGAAAACTCTTTTGAAACCACCTTTTGCTTTGATGTTCTTGAACATGTAGATGATCGAAAAGCCCTTAAAGAAATTGCCAGAGTTACATCCAAGAGAATAATTCTTACAGTCCCCCATGAAGATAAAAATTTGCAAAAATTCGGATTAATGCTTTCAACGTATCAAGATCCAACACATTTAAGATATTATTCACTAGGGCTCCTCGAGGAACTTTGCTCCTCTATAAAGACATCAGATTTTTTTATTTTTCCTGAAGGATATTTACCATGTAAATCCATAGTAGAGTATTTTATGGATAATATTCAGCTTGAAAAACAGTCGGGGTTGCATTCCCATAAGAGCCAAAAATTCATGAGAAGGAGGCTTGAAAATCTGTTTAGATCTATCATATCTAAGTTTCTCAAAAGAATTTCATACAGGGAAGTTTATATGGGGTTAGTTGCTGTTTTGGATTTACAATAAAATCTTTAACTAAGGAACTAGCGACTCCTCTTTTAAGTAAAGTCAACAATAAACAAACAATTATTTTGAGCCAAGAGCTTTTTGCAAATTTGATCACTTGGTATTGTGATGAGAAAAAGACATTATGGGTGCCGGCAAAATACATACATCTAAACTTGATAACTTTGTTAAAGAGTGTGATAACTTAGGCGGCCCTGAAAACCCCAACGCCAGGAATTATCTTTTAGATTTCTATCTAAAGTTTGACACTAAAGTTGATCAAAACCTTGATCCATTTTCCAATGACTATTATCAAAGCCAAATCGACTTGTATAAAGAAATTTCAGGCCGATCTATTGATCAAAGCACTTGGGAACAGGCTCCTGTTGAAGTAGAAAAGAGTATTTTTGGAGTCAATCCATATGGTTCAAATGATATAAATTTTATTTCTAAGCATTCTAGAGCGGTGTTAACAACACTGTATTTGGCGAATCTTCCACCTAGTGGGAAAATCCTTGATATGGGTAGCGGTTGGGGCTTAAGTTCTGAGATCATAGCTTTTTGTGGTGGCCATGTAACTTGTGTGGATATTAATCCTTTGTTTATCGAATTAAATAAACGAAGAATCACTCGACTTAACCTTCCTGTTGAGATAAAATTGTCTAATTTTGATAGCTATGAAGATGACCAAAAATATGATTTGGTCTTATTTTACGAATCCTTACATCACTCTGTTAAGCCCTGGGAAACAATAAAGCACATTTCCAAGTTTGTTAATTCAAATGGTAAGGTTGCTTTTGCAGGTGAGCCAATAAACAAATTATTTTGGAAAAATTGGGGTCTTAGATTAGACCCTCTATCAGTTTACTGCATTAGAAAATTCGGGTGGTTCGAAAGTGGATGGTCAAAAAAATTCATCTCTAAAGCATTTGAATATGCAGGGCTAAAGCTCATCCTATACCCAGGAGTTGGACTCAATCACGGCTATATCGGTATTGCTACCAAGTCTTCAGAACATTTAAATCCAAAGCAATCATTCAATCTTGATATTGCCTCTTCATCATTCCATTCTAATTTGGCTGCTAATCATTTAAGCTATGAACAAATTGTCTTCCTGAGAAAAGCGATAGACACGCTTAAAGCAATCTTGAAAATGTGATGAATTTGAATTTTCAAAACATGAATAAAATTCGCCTAGCGTATGACATTAGTTCATTGGGGACTTACTTCAGTTGGCCGGATTCCAAAACCGGCATCTATCGGGTTGCTGAAGAAATACTGAATCAAGTTATCCAATCAGATGAGCTTGATACTACACTGGTAGGTCTTTGTGGTGAGGCTCCTGCTTTTACATCTCTTGGCTGCCGAAAATATTTTGAGTTTTGGCAAGAACAGAATAGCTCTAACTCAAAATCTTGTGAGGTGAATTTTCAATCAACCTATGAAAGTCATATTCACCTAAGATGGCTTTATGAAGCTATATATAATCGATATTTTTCAAAAGATTTTCAGAAGAAAAATAAGCGTTCACTAGAATCTCTTTTGATCCGTGGGCCCTTAAAGTTAATGGATTTAATGAAATTAGCACGACTTGATACCTACAGAATTTTTACTCCAGACGATTTCGATATACTTCATTCGACTTACTATAAGCTTCCCCCTCGTGAGTTAACCCAAGATTTACCAAGATTAATTACCATATATGACTTAATTCCACTTACAGCCAAAGAATTTGTCAATCCTAAACTTAATAGCTATTTTTATCAAATATTAGATAGTGTGAGTCATGAGCAAGACTGGGTGGCTTGCATATCTGAATATACTCGTAGAGAATTCTGTAAGTATACTGGCTTTCCTGAAGATCGCACCTATGTCACCTACTTGGCGGCAGATGATATCTTTACACCCATAGACAATCTGGATGACATTGAGCGGGTAAGACAATCCAACAACATTCCCGAAGCGCCCTACTTTCTCTGCCTAGCCAGCCATTTAGACCCTAGAAAAAATATTTTTCACCTGATCAAGTCTTTTGTCAGACTCATTCGTGAGAACCCTAGCCTAGATGTCAACCTGGTTCTAATTGGAACGCTCAGATTTAAACGAGAAGATGTCACTAAAGCTCTCCAAGAATTCGATGACTACAGACATCGCATCATTTTCACCGGCTATGTAGCTGACGAAGACCTCAGCGCCATCTATAATGGCTCAGTTGCCTTTGTATTCCCATCTCTCTATGAAGGCTTTGGCTTACCCGTGCTTGAGGCCATGCAGTCAGGGACGCCAGTGATTTCATCAAATTCCACCTCTCTGCCTGAGGTAACCGGCAATGCGGCTATTTTGGTTGACCCTCAGGACGAAGACGCTCTCTGCCAAGCTATGCTCACGCTCCTTAGTGATGAAAGCTTGCGCCAGCAAATGATTGAAAAAGGCTTGGCCAGGGCCAAACTATTTAGCTGGCAGAAATGTGCCGCAGAAACTATCGATATCTACAAGACAATCGTTGCCAGCCATGGGTAATGCTAAGGCTATAACCGTCGCCTATGATGCCTCTGTGCTTGGTCGTGGCTATTTAGATATTCGGTCTCGATCAGGTATATTCCGAGCCATTGAATCTTTGCTTTACGCCTTAGTTGAGCAAGAAGTTATCCATTTAGAGACGGTTGCCCTGGCCAATGCTCAAGACTATTGGGATGATATCGTTGTCAGGCAATACTTTAAAGATAAAGACGACATTGGCTTATGCCACTACATGTCAATATATTCAAGCCGATTAAATGCCAGTAATTTTTATGGTGACTTGAGCGAATATCAGCGACAGTTAATTACTCTTGTGCAAAAGAGTCGATTTTTTCCGCTATACCGCCTTGCTTTTGCCGCCAAGAAAATTTTGTGGCCGATCTTAAAAGTCGATCTCAGTTACGTTTTTTCAGCCTCGGCATATCAAGTCTATCATTCCCCATTCTTTGCGTTACCAGGGCAGAATTTAACGGGCGATCTGGCTAGAATTTTGACCATTTATGATCTTATCCCAGTACTGTATCCCGAGTTTACTAGCAAAAAGATTCATCAAACTTTTCAAGGCATATTAAGTAGTCTTGACACAGCTCAAGACTGGGTAATTTGTGATTCGCAAAACACCCGTAATGACTTGTGCTCTTATCTTTCTATTGATCCTAATAGAGTATTTGTCACTCCACTAGCGGCTGACGATCACTTTTTCCCTATCAATAATAAACATGAGATTGATGCTGTCCTGAATCAACATCGCATACCCCTACATCCTTATTTGCTTAGTCTTTGTACTTTAGAACCTCGGAAAAACTTAGTTTTCTTAATCAAGTGTTTCTCGAAATTGGTTGCTGAAACCCCTAATTTTGACCTTAATTTGGTCTTAGTCGGTGCCATAGGTTGGAAAAACCAGGCGCTTTTTAACGAATTATTGGGTCAGGATTCTGCCTTAAGATCGCGGATAATTTTAGCGGGCTACATCCCAGATTCTGACCTGAGCGCTGTGTATAGTGGAGCAACCGCATTTTTGTACCCCTCCCTATACGAAGGATTTGGTTTGCCGCCCTTAGAGGCGATGCAGTGTGGTATCCCGGTGATTACATCCAACACCAGCTCTTTGCCAGAAGTCGTAGGCGATGCCGGAATAATGGTTGACCCCACCGATGAAGATGCGTTTTGTCAGGCGATCTTAAATCTTCTAAAAGATCAGACCTTGCACGCTGATCTATCTCAAAGGGGTTTAGCTAGGGCAAAGCAGTTTAGCTGGGCTAAATGCGCTCAGCAAACGGTAGAAGTCTACAAAATTGCGGCGGAGAATCGCTAGGAGATCTGACAATAACTAGAAGGCCCTATTCATTGGGGTAATGTATCTAGATC
>DAIUJR010000097.1:0-18588 GCA_036848635.1 Nodosilinea sp. CTOTU7336 | reverse complement strand
AATACTCCGCAAATTTGGCGAGGAGTACGTCATTAATTTTGTCTAACTACTTAACACCCTCCTCAATATTCGTCTTGCGACCGACCCAGCTACCGATCAATATCTATTACTGCTATCCGAGCAAAAGCGTCCCCGCCTTACCCCCGAGCTCCTAGAAACGCTTGGACTCACTCCACGAGAGGCTAAAGTTCTGTTTTGGATCATGGACGGCAAAACCAATCCCGAAATCGCCAGTCTTCTTCACCTCAGCATCAGCACCGTTAGAAAGCACTTGGAGCACATTTATTCAAAGCTAGACGTTCAGACCCGAGCGGCGGCAGTGGTGGTTGCCTTCAAAAAACTGGGCGTCCTGAGTCTTGACTGGTGCACAGATCCTTAAATTTTTGCCCTAGCCTGCCAGGAGATAATGAGAGCCTTCCTAATCTCCCAATTCCATTCCCAACGATTTCTTAGTTCTGCTTGGTTTCTGGCGTTCCTGCCGGTTGTTCACAACCAGGTCAGCGACCCAGTTAGCGTAAAGCCTTGCTTTCTCCTTCCCCTGCTCACTCGCCAGCCGTCGAACCGTAGAGCTACCTGAGACCAGCACCAGGGCCACCTCTTTCTGGCTATAACCGGCATGAAAGATCCGCCTACCCACCTCAAAATCTAGTGCGGTCTCGCTCTTAGTCCCATGACCCTCAGCATACTGCTGCCAGAGCTGACGATAGCGATTGTGCTTGGCGACAGGTTGCGATGGCTGAACCTCATCGTGGGCTTGACTGTCTGGAAGAGTTTGGCTTCCAGCGTTGACAAACTCGGGGAATGCCTCTACTTGAATCCGGCTGGGTCTCCGCTCTCGTCCAACCGACCTTCCAACCGCTCTAGCGAGTCGATCAACTGTTGCTGCAAGGCCAACTCGGTCTTGAGCTGCCCGTTCCAACTGCTCAAGGCCGCAATCAACAGCCGCAACTGCTCCTGCAAGGTCGCCTGCGCATCGGAGGAGGTCTCGTCGCTGACGATACGCTGCAATTGCGCGACCAAGCACCCCAAGCTCTGGTTCCAGTGCTGCGGCCACATCGCCAAATCCTCCCCCAAGGTCTGGACGTGGTCTTCGAGGTGCAGCACCCGCTGCGTGTTGACGCAAATCTCCGCCCGCAGCGGCTCTAAGCTGCTCTGCAACACGCTGGCCAATACGCTCTCCCACTGCTCTGGGGTCAAAGCTGGGGATGGGTTCTGGTTGCCGTTGTTCCCGTTGTTCATGCTGTCCATAGGTCATCACCTGTTGAGTTAATGGCACGTAGTCACTCACGTTCTCCTTGGCCCGCGACACCTGGGCCAGCCGCACCAAGTCGGCCTGGCTGGTGGTGTACAAGGTCACCGCCCGCTTGGCTCTAGAAATCGCCACATAAAAGGCTTCTCGATGGGTGGTCTCTTCCAACAACGCCAGCACCCGCTCTGCCGTCTTGCCCTGGCTGCTGTAGGTGGTGCTCACCCAGGCGTAGTCCACATACTGATTCCCGCTGAGATTGATGGTGGAAGCTTGGCCCGCCCCATCCCGAATTGTCGCCGTCCCATCTGCTGCCAGCTCCGTCACCACAAACCCCTGACCATTGCGGATTCCGGCTTTGGCGTTATTGCGTGTCCACCGGAGGCGATCTCCTACCGCTACCTGAATCGATTGCGCTGTATAAACCGTCTTACGAGGGCACGCTGCTGGATCGACTGACAGTATTGAGCCATTCGGCGTCTCCAGCACCACCTGCTGAGCTTCAGGATTCAACGCAATCACCCGGTATTGCTCCCCTCTGATCAACCCCTGCTTTCGGTAATCCTGAATCGGCACCAGTACATCGCCCGGTGCGTAGGCCTTGAGGTAACTGGCCTGAGCCGTAGTTAAATCCTTGCGGCGTAGACTCTGCAACACAAAGCCATCTGCGCCTAAAATCCCCTGCTCCTGTAACCCAGATCGCATCGCCTGGGTAAGGGCCAATCGCTCAATGTTCGTTCTCGCCAGCACTAGCGTGCTCTCCCGCTCCTCTGCCGCTAGCGCCAAATAGTCGGCTGCGACCTGCCGAATCCGCTCCTGAGTTTGAGACTCTTCTTTGACGTAGCCCGTCTGAGCCAAAAGCCCAATGCCTTCACTGACCTGCCCCTGAGCCACCAGTTCTACAGCCGATCGCAGCACCTCATTCTGCTGCCGCCGATGGGTCTCCAGATAAGCGGTCGTCATTCCGCCGGCTTGCAAGCTTTTGAAGGGATTGCCCGCTTCCACCGCTGAGAGTTGTCGAGTATCTCCGACCAGTAATACCCTGGTTTGCTCCAACGCTGCTCTCCACAACAGAGCATGAGCATCCTTCATACTCAATAGCCCCGCCTCATCGACAATCCACAGCGTGGGCTGTGGTGATTCATCCAAGGGTTGAGACACCAATAGTCCAGCAACCGTAGTGGTTTGAATGCCCAGCGACTCTTCCAGCACATGAGCGGCTTCAGCGCTGGGGGCCAAGCCCTGAATGGTGTATCCCTGCTCCTGAGCCAACGCTTTTAACACACTTAAGGCATAGGTCTTGCCCGCTCCCGCTACCCCTTGCCAAGCCATTACCGCATCCGGTGTAGTCGCTACCATCTCCACCGCATTTTGCTGCTCCGGGTTCAGAGAATGGCTAACCAGGCTCTCTACTTGGGTACCACTGGGGACGATCGCGCCCACCTGCCCCCGTCCCTGCTGCATCAAGCGGATGGTGTTGAGTTCGAGATTGAGCGCGGTTTGGGTAGTAAACTTGCCGTCGGCGACGCGAATAAGTTCGGGGCTGTGGGCAATGGCCCCCTCAATTGCCTCAAACCCCTGCATCCCTAACTCGTGCTCAAAGACAAACCGCTCCAGCGTCGTCCTCCGGAACACCGACTCCCGCTCCCCACAGTGCTGGATCGCGGCGTCAATTACAGATTGGGCCGATGGTAATGCTTCAGCTAACGGGACGACGCCTTCGGGCAACTCCGGCAGCTCCAACCCCTTCAACTGAATCAGCGCATTCCACCCCCGCTGCAACAGCCCCTCATCCACCTCCTTGGGTTTCCGCTTCCGCGACACCAGCGTCGCCGTCTCCCGCGTGGCCCTATTGTTCTCAGATCCTGTCGCCTCCCATTCCTCAATCAGCTTCAGGATCTGCTGTCGCCGGGTCGAAAACGCCTTCAGCAGTTCTGGGGAATATCCCGTCAACTCAAACTGCCCGTGCGCCTTCGGCTCAATCTGGTATCCCTGCTGCCTCAGCGCTACCGCCAGTTCATTTTGGTAAATCTGGCCCAGGAGTTTTTGGTTAGCGATCGCCGCCTCATTGCTCAAACTAAACCACCGCCCATCCTCCAACTGGGTCGCATTCATCACCACACAATGGCTGTGGAGCTGCGGCTCCGCTTCCCGACTGGTGGAATGGGTAAACAACGCCGCCGCGATATTGCCGGTCATTACCCTCGTCCGTCCCGCCTCGGTTGAAACCCGCGTCTGAGCATAGCGCTCTTCCAACACCGACAGAGCCTTGGCCACGGCCTGATGATGCGCCTCCAACACCCGCTCGTCCTGCTGCACTAGGGCCGCCACGCTGACGCTCTTCGGGGCACTGAAGGTAAAGTCCGTCGCTGCCCGCCGCTTCTCAGGGTCAACTGCTTTTCCAGTTAGGGATTGTCCCCCTGGAGCGTGCCCGGAAAGCATCTGGCTGAACTCCTGCTGATTGACGACCCCAGCCAAACCCAACGACGCAGCCCCCTTACCCGCCTTCAGAGGCCGTCATCGATAGTCAGAGCGTGAAAAGCGCGGCCATGGTGCATGAGGCCGTTGGCTATGATGCGGGCAAACGGATTAAGGGACGCAAACGTTCTCTGGGTGTCGATACCCTAGGCTTGGTGCTGCGGGTGCTGGTTACGGCGGCCAATGTGACCGAACGCGAGGGCGGTAAGCAACTCCTCAACCGCGTCAAAGCGATGAGACCGGCCATCTCGAGACTGAACATTATTTGGGCGGATGGGGGCTTTGACGGCCCTGCTTTCATGATGTGGGTGATGGATACCTGTCGTTGGATCGTCGAGGTCGTGTTGCGACCGCAGCAGACCAAAGGATTTGTCCTGCTCAAGAAACGCTGGGTGGTTGAGCGTACCCTCGGTTGGCTAATGGGGTGCCGACGCTTGGTGCGAGATTATGAACTGTTACCGGAAACTTCAGAGACCCTCATCTACCTGACTATGATCCGTATTATGGTCAGGCGACTGGCATGATTTTTGACCCCTCAGATCTTTTCAAACGTCCTCTTAGGGCGTCCTAGCAAAAGTACTCTCTTTGCTGAGCCTGGATCTATCCTGCTGTTACATCCGTATCCCAGTATGGTGCTGTTAGCGAACCCAGGGTTTCCGAACCATGACCTGCCGGGATAGGTAAGGTAAAGTTGCTGGCTCTACTGTGTACAATTACTCAGTGACGTGGTAATCCATTTCGAGTCGAGTCGCTGTTCCTCGACCCGAAATGGCTAGAAGCCTGCGGCATACGCCTTAGCTCGACTTTATCCAATCAATCGGCATGGGCATTGTTACATAGCTCCACAATCACCCTAAAAAATCCATCATTACCGCTAGAGTTCTGCCAAACTCTAAACCTCTCCGGTTTCAGACACGCCGATGATGGATTCCTCCGTGGTGATAAAGGGGGTACGCTGCAGACGGTTGTCGGTACCGACGATGGTTAGGCGGTAGTCGTAGGCGCGGTGGGTCGGGTTTTTGAGCGACAGCCGCAGGGACAGGGGGGCGATCGCATCACCAGCCAAGATCAGCCGTTCGTCGCGGTGGTAGCGGTTGGCATCGTCGGTATAGCGAATGTCGATATACACCTGGCGCACCGCACCGGGGGCAAACAGCGGCACAAACTCCAGATCGAGTGCTCCCTCAAACAAATCGTTGATCAGAATGGCCGTGGCCTGACTTTCTACCAGTTCGGACTGCTGGGTCGAGCCATCTTTGAGGTGGTAGACGCAGCGATAGCGGTAGGTGCGGGCCTCGGGCACCTCCAGCCGCAGCCGCCAAAACTGCTCGACTGAGGTGGCGGTAAATGTCAGGGTTTTCTGTCGCTGCCAGCCGGTGGGGCTGTCGTAGGCCAGATGCAGGTCAATGGCCTGAATTACGCCCCAGTCCACCCGGTTGGCAAAGGCGCGCACTTCCAAAAAGCCCAGGTGCTCAAAGGGGTTAATTTGCAGGGTGCGGTCTTCGGTGGGCTGGGGCGGCAGATTGTAGGCGTAGGCGTGGCCATCCCAGTCGGTGCCGGGGTCGAAGTGGTACTGCACACCGTAGGTGTAGGCGGTGTCAAAGCGCTGGTTGAGAAAGGTCTCAAACAGCTGCCGGGGGGTGGTACCGAGCTCAAAGATGAAGTCGGCGTGCTTGTGGCTGCGGGGCTGGGTCGGGTCGCCGTAGTCAAGGGACACCTGGGCCGAGGTCAGCCCAATGCGCTGAAAGTCGATGGGGGCATCGACCGTCACCTGCAATACCCGGAAGAAGGGATCGTCGAGATCGACGTCGACAAAGTGCTTTTCGCTGTCGCTGAGATCAGCCACCAACAGACCAATTAACCCCTGGGGCGCGTAGGTGCGCTGCACTGCTTCAGTGCGGTTGTAATGGAAGGTGACGGTCTTTTGCTCTTCCTGGCGTAGGTACTTGAGCTTGAATGTGATGGCGGGTTCGCCTGCGATCGCCCCAGGGGTTTCGGGCACGGTGGGAGTGGTAGGCGCTGTGGGAGTTGTGGGAGTGGTAGGCGTTGTGGGAGTGGTAGGTGTGGTCGGCGTTACAGGTGTGGCGGGAGCAGCGGCTCGAGTGAGGGTGGCTCGAATCTCGGTGTGGGGGCGATCAATCACCTGGCCGGTAATTTCGGCGACGCGATCGCGCTCATCGCCACTGCGAATAGCCGCCGCTGCTCGGGCATGGCCTTGCCCCGCAGCATTGCCGCTAATGCTGGTCACCAGGGGCGAGACAATCCCTACGGCCACCTGCCGTCGCCGTTTCGACAGTGATTGATTGTGGGCCTCTCTGCTGTCATCGCCCTCAAAGCTGGCGTAGCCTTCTATGGTGATTGTTTTGGGCACAGCCAGCCGATTGATCACCCAGTTGCGCAGCTGCGCGCCGTTGCCAGTGGTGTGGCGTCCGGGGGTATCGGTGATGGTCGATCGGGTGGTATCGGCACTGACAAAGGGCGCATCCGCAGGGTTAGGGCTGCCGTTGAGGTAGTTGATGTAGCTGGGCGCCGAGGTTGACCACCCCTGTTTCCTGGGCAGATTGTATTCAAATAAGAGGTGAAAGGTTTCAGCGACGGTGGTCTGGGGATACTCCACCTCAATGTTGGTCGGGGTGCCGGGAACCACATCCACCGTAAGCTGATGGCTGGCGTTGAGCAATCGCACCGTCCCATTCACCTTCACCACAGTTTGGCTAGTGGCCCCCTGCACGGTCAGCGTTTCGGTCGTGCCCGAGGTGGCCGGGGTATGCAGCAGCCCGTAGCCCTCCGGTAGCGGTTCGGGGATGGAGACCATCGCCATCTGGGCGGGCTGATGGGCCGGGGCGCTCGGGTTAGCGTTCGTGGCTGAGTTGGAACGTGTCCCCTCGGAACGAGTTGCCGCCGCGTTAGCATTCCCCACGCTGGAGGAGCTGCCCGTGCCCCCGGAAGCCCCTGGCGATCCACCAGATCCGCCAGAGCCAGAGGAACCTGACGATCTTGAAGAGGAGCCCGACGCGGAGGCGCTACCGGAACTCGAAGACCCTGAACCCGAAGAACTGCTGGAACCACCAGATCCCGAACCGGAACCGGGGGTGTGTTCGGCGGGCAGGGTCACTCGGCCTCCGGCAAACTCGCCGGGGGTGAGCGATGGGGTAAACCAGCTCTGCAAAAGGTTGTCTTTAAAGAAATCGAGCGCCCACTTTTCTTTTTCGGCGAGATCGCTGGCGTCGGTAAAGCTAATCACCTCGATCTTGATAGCTCCGTTCTGCACCAGCTTTTCAAAGCCCGCTTCTAGCCCAACTTTGACAAAATAGTACTGGCCGCTGAGGCTGGCGCTGAAGTGGTCGTACACCCGCTTCAGGTCGGCGGTAATTTTCACATCCAAGGCCGGGCGCAGGGCGGTGTATTTGAGGTTGTAGAGCACCCCCACCGGGGTGGTGCCCTGCTGAAACGCCTGCTTGAGAATAATCGCCCCTTCCTGGCTGAGGGTGAGGCCAAAGTGAGCCGAGTTGTTGACATCCAGAGAGGGAATGGTGGCTCCTAAAATTTTCTCCACGGCGTTAAAGCTGCCGGGGCCAGCGGGGCTGGCGACGGTGCCGCCCGAGCCCTGCACATTCAGCGCCATGCATTCCACCGTACCTTCGTCAAAAGGCACGGCGGCCAAGCGGGGGGTGCCTGGGGCCACCGCCGACAGCCGCGACAAAATCCGCCGCTCCTGCTCTGGCGACAGGCGCAGATCGACGCCAAACATCAAAAATCCGCCGCCCTTGACTCCGGCTGCAACCGCCGCCGGTTTGTAGGAAATCAGTGTGAATGCGGCCTGTCGATTAGGCTGGCGGGCAATTTTCACCGGGCCAGGCAGATACCAGAACTGGTTAGGGTCGGCATGGTCGGCATAGACCGTAATGCCGTCTACGTTGAGGGTGCGACTTCCGAGGGTAAGCATGGGGCCTCCGTGGGGGGGTGGGGAGTGGATGGGGTGATAGGGGATGGGGGATGGGTAGGGGCGAATGCCATTCGCCCTGCTACCTAGGTAGGGTGGGCTCTGCCCACCATGTGCTGTGGCAATCGCTCACCCAACCCGCAAACGCTGCCTACGCGACCGGCACCTGCAACAGCTCCGTGGCGATTGAAGCCCAGTCGGTGGTGCGGCTAAGGCCGTTGGTGTAGCGGTAGGTGTAGCGGTACTGGTAGCTCACCCGCTGCTCATCGACGTAGTCAAACTCAAAACTGGCGACTTCGTCTGCGGCGCGGAAGGTAAGCAAATCGGCAAAGCTGAGGCCCGCCTCGTCGTCGGTGTAGCGCAGTTCGACCTGGAGTTCGACCAGCCGCCGGGTGATGAACGGGGTCATCTGGGGACGGACGGTGACAATGCGGTGGCCGCGCATATCGCTGCGTAAAATAATGCGGCGATCGCTGGTGACCGAGGGCGGAATCTCAACCATGTGGCCGCCTTTAAACAGCACCGTGACCCGGTAGGTGATCTGCCGCACCTCAGGGTTCTCCAGGTCGGCGTGGAAGGTCTTGGAGCCAGGATTTTCGGGGCTAAACTCAAAGGACTCTTCCACGTGGATGCGGTGGGCCGGGTCGCGGTAAGTGAGGTCAACAAAGGCGCGATCGACCACGGCCCAGTCAAAGCTGGGCACCACAGCGAGGGTGCGTTTGTTGGGGCGGGGGTCGCGAATGGTGATGCGCTCTTCGTCGGTTTCGACAAAGGGAGTTTCAATGTCGCGGTGGTTGGCGGCCCGGTAGATCAGCTTGTGCTGAAAAGCGGTGCGCTCGGGGTTGAGCACAAAGTACTTCCAGGTGCGATCGCTGTGCTCCTTATCCAGCACCAGCACATCGTTCATCTGGATCTGGTTGGCGCGATCAGTGTACTTCAGGTGAACCTCAATGTGGGGGTAGCGCTCCCAGGGAAAGCTCAGCGCCACAATCGGCACATGCACCAGAGAATAGATTTCGCGGGGGTTTATCTCCAAGTTGTCGGTGTGGATCACTTGGGGGGCCGACTGCACGTTGATTGGTCGCTCGGTGCGGTTGCTGCCCTTAAAGTTAACCGTGTATTGGGCCGTCACCGCCCGCTCCATGGCCTGCTGGCGCACCAGGCTGGCCCACTGCACATCCGATCGCGCCGCCGATCCCTCAAGCAGCACGTTTTTGGGGGTGTTGCCATAGTTCAACTGCACATTGATCGAGCTAATCGCGTCTTCCTCAAAGTTGGCCCGCGACAGCACCGCCAGCCTGCGCCGCTCAAACCACGGGTCATTTAGATCGACCGGAATAATGAACCGGCTGAGGTCTAGCCCCTGCTCTTGAATCGGGCGACACAGCCCGCTCAGGTGCCCCTGGGGATAGATGCTGCGCTTCACCGTAGTGCGCTCGCTCATGTTGACGTTCAGCTTTTTGCGATCAATGCGGGTGTAGTCGGTCTTTTTATAGGTAAATGACCCGAGCGATGACCAGCCGCCCGTCACTGCCATCCGAGAGACGCGATCGGCCAGATAGGCCGCCCGATCCCACCCGTCCTGCGCTTCCTTGATCGGGTCAATGGTGGGCTCGAAAAAGGCGGCGGTGATCATCTCCCGCACCTCATTCACCGCCTGGTCGCGGCGGCCCAGCACGGCGCTTTCCTCCTCCCCTTCGGGAATAAAGGTGTCGGCCTCCAGCACAATGGTGCGGTTTTCAATCAGCTCGTCTACGGTCTTGTCGATCTCCGTCGAGACAAACACTGCATTGACGGCAAAACGCTCGTTGAGGTGAGTCTGCACCCGTTCCCAATCCACAGTCAGCCGCACCGAGTAGGCCGGGCGCAGGGCCCAATAGTCGAGGGAATACACTACCCCAATGGGCGACATTTCCCCCTGGAGGGCCTGCTCCATCACCGTCACCCCGTACTGGTCGAGGGCGACAGAAAACGCCGCCTGGTTAGCGCCGTAGAGGGAGGGCTTGGCGGCCTGGTCAATCTTCAAAACGAATTGGGGGGTAATGCCTGGGGTAGGAGCCGTGTCGCCCGTTTGCTTGCCCAGCAGCAGCAGCCGTACCGACCCATCTACCAGGGGCACCGGGGCCAGCCAGGGCTCCGCCGCCAGGTTCATCTTTTGCCGCAGTTCCCGGCGAATCTTTTGCAGGGTGGGTTCTTCGACCCCCACGTTGACATCAAAGTTGAGAAAGCCGCCGTTACCCGCATCGCCCCGATATTTGATCAGCTGAATCTGGGGAATAGGTTTGCCGTCGGTGCCCTGTAGCATGGTCAGCTTGGGCATCAGCGGCAGGTAGTAGTACTGCAACGGGTTGGCGTGGTCGGGGAAAACAGATACCCCTTCAATGATGTAAAAGGGAGGGTTGAGGTATAGCATGACTAGCTCCTTGGGCTAACCAGAACAGGGGCCGTGGGGCAGACCGGTGAAGCGGGTCGCTGACCAAACAGCCCGATTGAATCAATACTTGGTGGCGTTCATTCCCACCTGGGAGAAGAACCATCTGATCTGAAATTTGATGTAGCCGCCCTGATGCAAAATAGGCACCCCGTGGGGGCATTGCACTGCAATGCCCCCACAAGGCGAGGGTAACCAGACAGCAGGCAGGGTTAGCTGGCGGGCACCCGCAGCGGAATGGTCAGATTCGGTGTCATCTGCGGGGCGATGGTACGTTCGCTGCCGTCTTTCAGGTAAAAGACGGCTCCCCACTGGTACTGGTTGGCGTTGCGATCCTTCAGCGGCAGCACCCAGGTTTGCTGTGCTTGAGAGGCCGAATCAAAGACCAGCTCAGTGCGGGCATTGATATTGTTAGCAGCATCGACGTAGGCCAGCGAGACAATGGCCAAATCCAGCTGGTTGAAGTCCAGCAGGTTGGGCAGCACTCGCACGGTTATCATCTCCTCAATCTTGCGGCCCACCATGATGGTAGTGTCGGTGGTGGTGGTTTCGGGGATGGTTTCGACCTGGTTGTTCTTGAGCTGGATAGTGCCTTTATAGGTGATTGTGCCCCGCAGATCGTCAATCACCGGGAACGTCCAGTCGACGAACGAGTTGGATCGGCTCAGGGCCACAGTGGTGGACTGGCTGTACTGGTTTTCTGCGTCCTCGTAGCGCACATCCACAAAAATGGTTTGAATGTCGTTATCGAGGTCGCCCGCCGCCCGCAGGCTCACCGTGCGCATGGCATCGAAGGGATCGTTGATGAACAGGTGGGGTGATCGCGACTCGTGCTCGCTGACCTCGTACTCTTTGCCATCGGCCATAAAGTACTTCACCTGGTAGCGGTAGGGCTCCGATACCGGGGCAAACACGACCTCCCGCAGCGAGTGCTTGCTCTGATTAGCATCCAGCACGTACTGCCGCTCGATGGGCACTCGGTTGGGTGTGGCCCCGTAGGTTAGCTTGACCTGGGCGCGGTTGACCTGGTTCCAGTTCAGGTCGCCGGGCATGACGTCTACCGCCAAAATCCCGGTGTCATCGACGTTGATAGTGAGGAATTTGTCCTTGGTCTCAATTTCCGGCGACTTAAAGGTTTGACTGCGGCCTTTGTAGTTGACCTGGTACCAGTACTTGTACTGCCAGTAGTTGTTTTCGATAAACGACTTGAACTTTTCTAAATTGTCGGGGTTGGTAAAGCTAAAGGACTGAATGCGATTGGTGTTGCCCTGCTTATATTCGCAGTGCACATCGACACTGTGGATTGGCAGTTCTTTGAAGTCGGCATTGACCCGGATGGGTACTTCCAGAGTCTTGAAGAAGGGGTCGTCCAAATCCACCGTGGTCGCAAAGTCTTCCCACTTGAGGAAGTTGCCGTCTTTGTCTTTGAGGTTGACAATCGGCTCCAGCATTCCCTGGGGGGCTAGATTCCACTCGACGGCCTGGCTTTCGCGGTAGCGCTGGTTAATGTTGGTAAACTTAAACTGACTAATGCGACGGTGAAAATCGGTGACATTGTCGGGGATTTTCTTCTGCTCTTCGGTAAAGGGGTCGAGCTTGTCTTCGTTGGCGGCTTTGACGGCCTCGGCCAGGCTATTCATCGCCCAGTCGCGTACCTGCTGCTTGACCTCTTCGCTGGCTGTCCAATCCTTAAAATCAATTTCAACGCCGCCCCACTGATGCTCGCTGGCATACTCTCGGGTGGTCTCGTTGATTTCGGTACGTTTTCTGTTGGTGCCGCCAAACAGCCAGCGCCAGATGGTGCGAAAGCCCCCCGAGGAGGTTTCGCGCTTGGTAAAGTCTTGGACAAAGCTCTGGAATTTGCTGGCGCTAAACCAAATACGGGCCTCAATGGGGGGCAGCTTGACCGGGCAGTAGAGGTCGTAGCTGACCTGTACAAAGCCACCCTTATTTTGCAGGGCCTGCTCAAAGAAGGTAGCGCCCACATCGGTGAGTTCAACGGTAAAGGGAGTCAGATTGCGCCCGTACAAGGAGGGCTTGCCAGGGTTAAAGGCGCTTTCAACAAACTTTTCGCTGATGTTTTCAATATTGAGTTTGGCTGCGCCACGAGTGTAGGTAATGTTGCCGATTTTGACTTCGGGCGGCTCCACCGTGGAGTTGGCGTACTGCTGATTAATTTGAGCTTGCAGCTTTTGCTTAACCGCTTCTTGTTTCTCTGGGGGCAGCGAAAGCTCTACATCACAGACGAGAAAGCCGCCGCCTTTAGAGCCATCGACGCGATCAATGGGCATGCGGTATTTGAAGAAGCTAAAGGACGGAAGCAGGTTGTCATTGATGCGAAACCGGGGCACATCGGGAACAATGTAAAAGATGGCTTTGTTGTTGTCGTCACCGTAAACGGTAACGCCATCAATGACTTGTACTTTGTCAATTTGCAGCATGATAAGTCTTCCTTAGGGGCAATTTTTAGTAGATCTTGAAGGGTGGGCAGTTGAAGATTTGCTGAGTTCAGAGGAGTGAATTTTTCTCGGCCATAGATGGGCAAAAAACCAGCCTTAATTTGAACTCTTGCTATGTTCTGTTGTCATGAATGGCTAACCGATTGCCATCACCCGGCTGGGTACTATTGGCGGCTTAACTGCCGATCAATTGCAGATGCTCTAGGCCCTTGCCGCTGGGGAACCAGGTGCTAATGTCGGCGGTGCGTTCTAAGGCAACAGCCGCTGTTTCTTTTAAGTAGGCTTTGGCATAGAGATGAGATTCGCCGTCTTTTGTTGGCAGCTCCGCCAGCTGCAACAAAAGCTCGACGGCGCGGTCTTTTGCCAGGGCCAACGTGCGCTGTTTGAGGTCATCGGGGATGGGGTCTGGAAAGGTTTCGGTAAGGATTAGCCGTCCTTGGGCGATCGCATCTTCTACCCGCTGCCGGACCACCTCTGCCGTGGGCCGCTGCCCCAGCTCGCGCAGATCGGTCGCGACTTCGCCTTCGATCTCAACCTGACCGTCCAATGGCAGGTCGACCAAAACCCGATAGGTGACCAGCAGCAGATCCGGGCGGCCGCCCAAAGCCGAGCTCGCCTGAGCTTTTTGCTCGGCGGTCAGGGTGACACTAAACACTGCACTAAAGGGGGCATAGCCCGAGGACTGGCTGGTGGCCAGCACCTCGGCCTCCCCGGCATTGGTAGTGAGCAGCAGCTCCACAGTGTCAATGCGTACTGGGGCAGGCTCTAGCCGGAGGTCATCGGTGGGGAGGTCGTTTTGGGCCTGCAAATCGGCCTTGAGGGCTTCGAGCTGGCGATCGGTAACCTGCCACTGGCTGCTGACTTGCAGCATGGCAAAGTCGCAGGTGGCCATCAGCGAAACCGCTGGGTTGCCTCGGCTGTCTCGCTGGGGGACGGGGTCACCGGGCAGGTAATAGAACTGGTTGGCTGCTTGGGGACTGCGAAAGCAGTAGAGGTGGGACGACAGACTGGGGGGCAGGGTCATGACAAGTCTCCGGGGTGTAGGGTGAGAGGATTAAAGGGCGACTGCACGGGCGACCAAGTGGTACTCCCGCGACGGCGGTAGCGGTAGCCAGGCTGAAAAGGCGATCGCGCCCAGTAGCGCCAGGTCTTGCTAGCGTCGTCGGGAGTAAACACCATCAGGCCAAGCTGGGCTTCTGAAGCCTCGGGACACAGCTCGATGGCCACCAGCGGGTCGGGCAGAGCGCAGGTGATCTCGACTTGGTGGGGGCCGTACTCGGCAAAGGAGTGCAGCCCCAGTCGGTAGTGCAGGGCCTCCGCTGGCGGCAGTTGGAGGGTGTGCGTGCCATCGAGGGATGTGGCGGCGATGTCTAACGCGATCGCCTCGGCTTCTTGGGGCAGGGCCAAGGCCAGGCTGGGCTGGTCGGCGGTGAGGGAGAACGATTGCTGGTGTTCCTGATCGTCCAGTCGCCAGCGACAGATGCCGCTCAGTGTGGCGATCACCAGCAGATCATCCTCGGCCTCCACCGGCACAAATACCACCGGAAACTGGTCAGGGGTCAGGTGCAGTAGGCTAGCGGTGGCTGGCGTTTCGGGGCCACGCAGCTGCTGCACCCGGTTGCCCTGGCGTAGCACCACGTAGGTCGAGTAGGTATAGGCCAGAGCCTCAGCCGGGGAGAGCCGCAGTACAACCTCGGCGCGATCGCTAGGGGGCTTAAACTCGGCGGTGGCGGTCTGGGTTTGCAGCCGGTAGGGCAGCGCGGGCGGCGCTTTAAGGGTCACTCCCGCAGCCAGCACTCCTGGGCGCACCGTTGGTAGGTTAGTGCGCACGTCCACCGCAAACGCGCCGGTCGGCAGCGTCGGCACCGTCACTTCTTTAAACACAGCCTCAATGCCCTGGGCCTGCACGATTGCCTGGGCAGCCTCTAGGGGGTTGAGGGCGATCGTCCAGGGGCGCATAGCCCGCTGGGGCTGCGACAGATCCCACTCGAAGCGACCCTCGCCCACGGGTTGGAGAGCCACGTAGCCCGACCCGGTTTCGCTGGGGGCGGGTACCCATTTCCCCATGCGGGCACAGGTCCAGTCGGTCATGGTAGCCGCAAAGGCTTCAGGATCTGAGACCTCGCCGTCTAGCTCCAGGGGCAGGGTTTGGTGGGGTTGAGCAAAATACTGGTGAATATCCTGGTGGGCGATCGCACCCGGTTGATCGATCCGTTCGCCCAGATCCGCCACCAGCTTGGCCGGGTCAAAGCGCACCCGCAGCGGCAGCCGAGGGGCCACGCCTACCAGCAGCAGTTCGGCTTGAGCCATCAGCAGTAGCGCTTTACTCTGCAAAGCACCCTTGAGCTTCAAAATAGTTGTATCCGATAGCTTTAGGGTGTAGCGAGGGGCTTTGGCATTCCACAGTAAGGGCACAGCCCCCCGCACATCGTCAGGAATTTCCTGGCTGATGGGGTATAGGTTCAGCCAGCCGGTGTCAAAGCTGGCTGGTTGCAGAACAGCATTGGGATGCTGCTCCCGCAATACTTCCAGCTCTGGGGCCAGAGGGTAGTGCAGGTGCAGGCGAAAGTCAATGATGCCGTGGGGTTTGGGGGGTAAGTCAGGGTTTACTCCCCGCAGCAGCGACAGCGCAAAGTCAATGCTACCGTCGGGCTGTTGGGCGATCGCGAGCCGCTGCGGGAGCAGCGTGTAAGGGCCGAGGTTACCGTAAGGGGCATAGAGCAGCCCCTCACCCTGTTGTCGCGGCTGCTGAAAATCGGGCAGGCCAAAGAGTGACATGGGATTGGGTGGGTTAAGGCAGGAGGGGAATGAGGTAAGGTGTCGTGTCGGTGTGCCAGTCGGAGCGAGTCTGGCTGCCACTACGGTGAATCAGCGTAACTCGATAGCGGTAGTCGGTGGGCAGCGGCTGCCTCAGCATGCAGTCGGTAATGGCGCTCATGGGCAGGCTCACCTGCACCACCGTTTTGAGATCGCTGGGGGTCAGCCTGGCCGAGGTGCCATGCTCAAAATCAACCACGATCGCCAAAATTGGGTTGGTCAGGTCAAACAGCTCCGCAAAGGTTTCTACGGTGATGTGGCGGCTGGGCTTCACCGAAGCCGTGGGGTCAAAGATCGCCTGCATGATTGCCTCGCGGTCAGGCACCACGGCGACGCCGCTGAGGTCAAAGGCTACCTCAACGGGCTGGCCGTCGCCCAGGGCCTCGGCGGGGGTAATGGTCAAGGCTAGCGATTCGCCGGGGTTAAGCAGCACCGGCAGGGCCACCCCAGGGGCAAGGCTGGCGACGGAAATCGGGCGATCGCCCTGCTTCAAATCCACCCCCAGGGCAGTGACCCGCACCGGGCTCTCGATGCAGTTTTGCAGGCTGAGGCTCACATGCTCCTCGGTTACCTCGGGGCGGCGATCGTAGTTAAACACCTCGCCGATTAGGTCATCCATGCGCGCCACGAAGGGAATCGACGACTCTCTCCAGCCCTGATCGCCTAAATCTACCGTGACCTGGCCAAACATGATCGTGGCGTCGCTAAACATGCCGTCAAAAATGGGCTGAAACTCCTCCAGGCTGAGGTTAAGGGTATCGGCAATGCCGTCTTTGACATCCACCACGGCCCTAGAGCGGAGTTGGTAGGGGCCATCGATCCGACTGCCCGGCTTGGCCACTCGCAGATAAGTTTTGCTGGGGTCTACCTTCAGGCGGTCAAACTCAAGGCCCTGGGCACGCAGGTCTGCCGGTACGTGGGTGAGCAATTCTGGCGTGGCAGCCTCTAGGCGAGCCGGGTTCAGGTAGGGCAAGGCCGCATAGTGTAGGATCACCTGGGCTCCCTCTAACACCTGCCCTTCGGTGGGTATCACCCGTACCGACACCAGCGGGCGATGGGGAATCTCGGGGCGGCGGGCCAGCTTAAAGCTGTCGGGTAGGGTAAAAAAACGGTTGGGCTTGGTGCGGTCCTGGTAGTAGTTGTGGGAGTTGACCGTGATGCGCTTGAGGTCAGAACTGCGCCCCGAAATCGCCTTCAGCTGGCTGTACACATAACCGTGCAGGGTTGGCGGAAACAGAAAGGGGCTGGGGGCGATCGCACAGTCGAGGGTGCGAATGGCCTCCCGAAATCGGCTCTGGGCCGACTGGGCATCGGTGCTGTAGGTCACCCACTGCACCGTCAGGTTGTAGCCGCCGGGGCCGTAGGTCAGCACCTTGACCTTGGCGTAGTGGCCCTGGTTGGTGCGCACCGCAAACACCTGCCCCGGCGGCAGCAGGTTTTGGCCCATCACATTGCCTAGTATGGAGTTCCAGCTGTAGTTGAGACCCTGCAACTGCGACAGCGATACCTGATCAAAATCGACCATTCCTAGCGAAACAATGGCGGCCTTGCCGCGGGGCGTCATCATGCGATCGGTGGCGGTTTTTGGCTCCCACAAGACATCGCCTTCGCCGCCCTCGACCCCGGTATCAAAATTAAAGGCCCTGGTAGCGCGAATGGTGCTATTGCCCGACGCTACTACCTGGGCCTGGGGCACCGGAATGCCAACGGTGAGAATGCGTCGCACCATCAGCGCCGCACCGTAGATCGAGTCGGTTAAGGCGTGGTAGATCTGGTCGCGCTCGGGCAGACCCGAGACCCGCAGCGCCGCCTGCAGGCGATCGCCCGCCGCAGTCACCTCTTGAAAGACCAGCTCCTTGCGGCCTACCACGGCAGTGCCCGCCAGCAGGTTGTGGGTGAGCACTACCGCTATCTCGTGGGTGAGCGCCTGCCCATCGACCACCAGGGGCTGAATGGCCGGGGCGGCAAAGCGATCGAGGTAGACCACCAGACTCCAGTCGGAGCCGGAGGGCTCCAGGTCAATCTGGTATTGAGAATTGGCTATCGCCAGGCTGTAGCGGGGCACAAAATACCGCTGGGGGCCGGTGGCGTGCTCAAACACCACCTCGTCGGTGATATCTGGGGTGGGGCTAATCGGCACCGTCATTTGCTGGCGCGGCATCCCCTCGGTGGGCACCTGCACCTTCCCCACTAGATGGGCCAGATCTACGTTGATCAGCCGCATGTGGTCGATGTTGACATTGGTGTTGTTCTTAATCGGCACCAACGAGTGATGGTCGCGCACCACCGCCGCCGCCAGCAGGCTATTGGAAACCGGAGGGTATAGCTCCAGACTCCATTTCCAGCGAAGAAATCGCACCACCGCCGCCAGCAGCAGGCTATTGGGAACCTTAACAGCGGGCTGCACGACCACCTGTCGGTGATCGCTCACCACCGCCGGCTTGACCATTGCCGGTGGTGACGACTCCGATTCGGTGGCGGCCCCGACCTTGATCACGGCAACGCCGCCCGCCAGCTTAGCCAGGCGCTCGGAGAGCTTTTCTTTGTCGTAGTCAGAGTCGGTGCGATCAAGCTCTTGGCGAATCTGGGCGATGTGCTTGTCGATATCGGCCTTGTTGCCCGCGTCAGACACCAGAGTGGTGGTGTCTTTGGTGATAGTGGCCTTGGTGGCGGTGCCTAGCATAGACAGGTCGGCGGTGTCTAGGCTGAGGCCCACTTCTTCTGAGATCACCTGGCCGCCGGTCAGCACGGCGATGTCTTGGAGCATGGCTTTGCGGTGATCGCCAAAGCTAGGGGCCTTGATCGCGGCCACATTCAGCACGCCGCGAGCCTTGTTGACCACTAGGGTGGCCAGGGCCTCGCCCTCAATGTCTTCAGCAATGATCAGCAGGGGGGCACCGTCGCGGGCGACGCGCTCCAGCACCGACACCAGGTCTTGAATCGAACTGATCTTTTTGTCGGTGATCAACACCCGGGCGTTGTCGAACTCAGTCACCATGCGCTCTTGGTCGGTGACAAAGTAGGGAGAAATGTAGCCGCGATCAAACTGCATGCCCTCGACCACATCCAGCTCCGACACCGCTGGCCGCACACTAGGGCTGGGTCGAACCTCGGTACTGACGCGGGTAAAAGTCGGGATCTGAGCGGCTCGGGCTCGCACAGCAGATTTCAGGAATGCCATGGTATTTGCGGTAGGTAGGTTTCAACCACCCAA
>DAIUJR010000096.1:0-18756 GCA_036848635.1 Nodosilinea sp. CTOTU7336 | reverse complement strand
AGGATTGAATATCCGCTTGGTTAAAATCTTGCCAGTATTGAATTTTGCTGGATGACCAGAAAAATAAAAAAGTTTTTATCAATAATTTATTTCGGATTTATAAAACTCTTAGATATTAGGTCACAGGTCGCAAACGTTATTTATAGCAACCGTCACCCTGGTTAAGCACTCAAGTTAGAATAGCACCGAGGTGTTCTAACCGCTCATTCCTGAACGGACAAAAATTCGCCATAAAGGCACTTTTATCATTAGGTTTTTGCCTCCACAGGAAGGATAGACGAGTTGCCCTTTAAAGGACTGTTCTAAGTGTACTGGCGACCACTGTAGGATTAGTCAAGCTTAAGGAGTTATTCAATGAGTTCTCAACTAGATCCGCAAAAATCGACAGCTCAATCCACCAAATCTCCATCTAGATTAAATTCAGCTTTTAAGCAACTATGGTCAATGCATTGGTGGATGGCAGGCTGCTACCTGCTATTATTTGTGGCCGGAATTTGGATGGTTCGGATGCCAGAAGACACAGCATTGCAGAACAATACTTACACTCTGCATAAATCAATTGGAGCTTTGACAATGGTATTACTAACGTTGCGAATTTTTATTCTACAGCGAGTTTGGTGGCGGAAATATACTCATCGCTTGCCTAGATTTACAAGTGAGTGGATATTCACATTTTTGCTTCACACCGCAATTTATCTGTTCATGCTAGCAGCACCCTTGAGCGGATTTTTTCTATCAAATTCCTACCAGAACGGAAATGTGCCTTTCTTTTGGATGACAACGTTACCAGATATATTTCCTGAAAATGCGGCGGTTGTGGATCTGGCACGGAATTTACACTTCTGGATTGCCTATACGTTTTTAGGGTTTATAATTCTGCATAGTATCGATCAGAAAAGATATCTGAGATCGCTCTGGCGACGAAGCATCAAAACGTTGAAAAAAGTGCCGTCCAGCGAATGATAGTAGGAGCGAGATTTCTATGGCTCAACTCACATATTATCTTTCTATCGGGCAATATATAGAATGTCCACACCAGCAGATGAATCAGGCAGTTAGAACACTAATAGAAAGATTAAGGTGCTGCTCTGAGCATACACAGGGTTTGTTAAGACAACCTAAAGAAACTCTAGCTCTGGGGTTGCTATAAATCTCGCTCTCTTACCAGTTTAGGAGGTTTTCGCAATGACCATAAAGACTCTTAAGCAGTGGCGGCAGTGGTTCAACAACACCCGCCCTCGAATTTTTGCCTGGTACTTTTTGCTCACTACTTTCTCTAGTGTAGCATCCATTCTGGCAACCCATCACATCTTGCATGAACGAATTCAAGATCAATCTCAGGAATATGTTTCTCGCCAAATCAAAGAGTTTCAACAGATTGTGCGTCAGCAGAATGCCGGTGTAACTATCCCTCTAGAAAAACAGGCGAAAGCTGTTTTTGATACATTCCTGTCTCAGTATGAACCTGTGGATGCAGATGACTATGCAATTGCTTTATTACACGGTCAAGTGTACCAATATACTGACTCGTTTCCGACTGAATTACTATCTCAAAATGCAGCGCTTATTCAACAATGGGGACAGGTGAAAAGCGCTAGGCAAGGTAGCGTGAATACATCGGCGGGTGAACTCTTTTATTTTGCCGAACCCGTTGTAGTCAATGGACAAACTGAGGGTGTATTGGTCATTGTTCACTGTGCAGATAGCGTGTATCAAATAGTGGATAGGGCAGTTTTACTAATTATTCCAGCCACCCTAGGGGTGATGGCAATTGCAGCAGCGATCGCCTGGGCAACTGCTGGACGAGCACTGGCCCCTATACGGATGTTGACCCAAACCGCACAATCTATCACAGAATCTGATATGACTCAGCGCATTGCGGTTGAGGGAACGGACGAGATTGCCAACCTGACAAGAACATTTAATGAAATGTTGGATCGGCTACAAGTCGCCTTTGAGAGCCAGCAGGAATTTTTGAAAGATGCAGGCCATGAACTGCGAACGCCGATTACGGTTATTCGTGGCTATCTTGAAACCCTAAAATATCGCCCAGAACGACAGGAACAGACAATTGCTGTGGCCGTTGATGAACTTGACCGGATGAATCGGTTGGTGAATGATTTGTTGCTATTGGCCAAAGCCGAACGTCCAGACTTTCTTACCTTGAAACTAGAAGAGTTGGACTGGTTAACGGAAGAACTGTATCTGAAAGTTTGCCCAATGGCCAACCGACAGTGGCAGCTGGATTCAAAGGGATTGAGTCTAATCCGGGTCGATCGCCAGCGTATTACCCAGGCGGTATTAAATTTGGTACAAAATGCCATTCGCCATACCCACGAGGGTGACACAATCGCCCTCGGATCGTCGATATGCAAAAATCATGCTTACCTTTGGGTAAGAGACACCGGCGACGGCATTGCCCCAGAGGAACAGGCAAGGATTTTTGAACGGTTTGCTCGCGCCACTACCTCTGACGCTCAGGGTGAAAATCATGGATTAGGACTTGCCATTGTGGAAGCGATCGCCCAGGCTCATAATGGATGGGTTAAACTCTCCAGCTGCCCTGGTCACGGTGCAACCTTTACCATAGTGATACCGCTTGAGGTGATTCCAGAAGGGGCTATCCATGAATCGAATTTTAATCATCGAAGACAATCCTCGCATCATCGACTTTTTGGAATCGGGGCTACAGGCGCACGGCTTCACGACTTTCGCCGTTGAAACCGGGCACAAGGCCCTGCAAATTAGCTCCGGTGGAGATTTTGATCTAGTCATTCTCGATTTAGGACTTCCCGATCAAGACGGAATGACTGTTCTCCAAGCCCTTCGAGGGCAGGGGCATACGATTCCAATCGTTGTTCTTACTGCACGAGATGGCGTTAAAAATACCGTTGTCGGCTTGGAAGGGGGCGCCGATGACTATATCACCAAGCCCTTCAGCTTTGAAGAATTGCTGGCTCGTATCCGTGTCCAGCTCCGCAATCGACTGCCCCGCACTCAACCTGATACATCCCTGCAAGTTGGAGCCATCACCCTAGATTTATTAACCCGTCAGGCATGGGTTGGAGATTGCGCCATTGAACTTTCAGCACGAGAGTTCTTTCTCGCCGAGTTTTTTCTCCGCCATCCTAGGCAGGTAATAACACGAGAACAAATCCTTGATCGGATCTGGGGCTATGACTATGACCCCGGCACAAACATAGTCAATGTCTATATCGGGCATTTGCGGAAGAAGTTGGGAGGAGATCGCATTGAAACGGTTCGAGGTATAGGGTATCGACTACGCACATAAACTCTTTTGTGTCGCCAGTTCCCCCTGTAATGATCCCACGCTTGACACAAGCTATTTTACAAACCCATCAATTAGTTTGAAAGAATTGCAGGAACAATGAATATTTTGATCCGCAAAGTGAAACCACATAGCCAACCACCCGGCTACCCATTGTTCATCGCCGCAATAGCGTTGACGGTATCCTTCAGCGCTGGCTGCGCAATGAACGGTCAACATCCACCCCAGGTTCTGCCGACATCCAGCGAGAGGGCCATCGCTGTTACTCCCACGGCCCCTTCACAAGATCGGTCAATGGTTCTCGTTCCTGCAGGAGTTTATACCATCGGTTCAAACGAAGCTGAGGATACCCAACCCGTTCATCAAATCTTTCTCAACGCTTTCCAAATCCATCGCTATGAAGTAACTAATGCTCAATATGCCGAGTTTCTTAACTCGCTGAAGATCCAATCCCTCCAGAATGCCGCAGCCGGAGAGGTTCGCTCTAGTGATTTGCCAGAAGCAGCAATTCCTCTATTGATTGAAGGCTCAGAAGGTAGACAACAACGCCCCCTGATTGCCCTAGATGATGAACATAGCCGGATTGCCATTCAAAATGGGCAATTCGTTCCTCAATCCAGCTATGAAGATCATCCTGTTACAGAAATCACCTGGCTTGGTGCAAGTAAATTCTGTGAGTGGCTTAGTGCAAGGCTCCCAACTGAAGTTGAGTGGGAAGCAGCCGCGCGCGGTTTTGAAGAACGCATTTATCCCTGGGGCAGCGAACCGCCAACTCCCGATCGAGCCATATATGGTCGCAGTTCAGGTGAAACGGCTCCCGTTGGTTCCCATGCCGTAGGCAGAACCCCAGACGGTATTCACCATCTAGCAGGGAATGTAGCTGAGTGGACCAGCACGTTGTATCGACCCTATCCTTACAATCCCGATGATGGGCGTGAACAGTTAGATGAAGAAGCTGAACGGGTCACTCGTGGTGGCGATCATGTCTTTAATTCTGCCCCAGCCGAGTTAACGACTTACTTTCGCAAGGGGTTCTCACGAGCACCCGATCGCGGACATCGCCACATTGGATTTCGCTGTGTTCAAACCCTTCCTTAAACGATACTGAGTGCTCACGCCCTCAGACAACAACGGGTTGCTAATCCCAACCCCCGTACCTCCTAACAGCCAAAAGGTGATCGGCTGAATGCTTAAGGTTATCTGTAGATGATACTTAAGATCGTTAACCTACAAATTCGCAAACACCTCGCGGGCCACGGCGATGGTTTTGTCGATATCTGCATCGGTGTGGGCCAGGGAGGTAAACCCCGCCTCAAACTGCGACGGGGCCAGGTACACCCCTCCCTCCAGCATGGCCCGGTGGAAGCGAGCAAACTTCTCCAGGTCAGCCAGCTTGGCTTCTTCATAGCGGGTCACTGGGCCAGGATGGAAGAACAGGCCAAACATAGCGCTAATGTGGCCCCCGCAGACCTCGTGGCCAGCCTCGCGGGCGGCCGCGAGTAGCCCCTCACTCAGTCTTTGGGTCAGCCGCTCTAGCTCGTCGTAGGAGCCAGGTCGCTGCAGCAGCTCCAGGGTTTTAATCCCCGCCGTCATGGCCAGGGGGTTGCCCGATAGGGTACCAGCCTGGTAGACCGGGCCAGCCGGGGCAATCATTTCCATAATTTCCCGGCGACCGCCGTAGGCCCCCACGGGCAGGCCGCCGCCGATCACCTTGCCCAGGGTGGTGAGGTCGGGGGTGATGTTAAATTTTGCCTGAGCACCGCCATAGGCAATCCGAAAGCCGGTCATCACCTCATCAAACACCAGCAGGGCACCGTGGTCGCGGGTAATTTCCCGCAGCCCTTCTAGGAAGCCTGCGTCAGGGGTGATAAACCCAGCGTTGCCGACCACGGGTTCGAGAATTACCCCGGCAATTTCCCCTGGGTTTTGGGCAAATAGGGCCTTGACCGCCTCTAGGTCGTTATAGGGAGCGGTGAGGGTGTCACTGGTGGAAGACTTAGGCACACCGGGAGAGTCAGGTAAGCCCAGGGTAGCCACCCCAGAACCCGCCTGCACCAAAAACATATCCGCATGGCCGTGGTAGCAGCCGGAGAACTTGATCAGCTTATTGCGCTCGGTGTAGGCCCGCATCAACCGCAGCACCGCCATGCAGGCCTCGGTACCGGAGTTGACGAAGCGCACCATCTCAATGCTGGGCACCGCCTGGATCACCATTTCGGCCAGCACGTTTTCTAGATAGCAGGGGGCCCCAAAGCTGGTGCCCTTTTCCAGGGCCGCGGATAGGGCCTGGAGCACTTCGGGGTGGGCATGGCCGCAGATCGCTGGCCCCCAGGTGCCCACGTAGTCGATGTACTGGTTGCCGTCCACATCCCAAATGTAGGCCCCCTTGACTCGGTCGAAGACAATCGGCTGCCCGCCCACCGACTTAAACGCTCGCACCGGCGAGCTAACACCGCCCGGCATGAGGTTTTGGGCGGCGGCAAAAATCTCGTGAGATTTCGATGTTTTTAATGGGGCTGCACTGACCAAAGCACTTTCCTCTCAACTACCTAATTCAACACAACAGCGAGACTAGGCCCAGGGAAACGGCGTTTGCCGGGGCGGCCCAGCCATACCCCAAACCTACCCTGACCCGATTCCATCCTGGACGCAGGCCTAAAACTTGAGGCTACCCGGAGGCCGCCTGAAGCCAGTTCTGATCATTATCCTATGGTTGGGCAAGCCTGGTGAGCTGATGTTAAGGAATGTAGCGCTAGCGACTCAGGTGGTGGAGCCGTCCGTTTTTAATCTGCACGACCGGATGGTTAGAAATGCGCACCAGGTGCTCGTCGTGGGTGGTGACGATGACGGTGATGCCGATGGAGTTGAGCTTTTTGAGGATTTTAATCACCTGGAGGGAGTTGTCGGCATCTAGGTTGCCGGTAGGTTCGTCGGCTAGCAGCAGGGGCGGCGTGTTAACCACGGCCCGAGCAATACTCACCCGCTGCTGCTCTCCCCCCGAGAGCTCATCGGGGAAGCACTGGGCCTTGCCCTGAAGCCCGACCATCTTCAACGTCGGCCAGAGGCGGCGGTGAATTTCCTTGCGGGTAAACCCCTGGGCCCAGAGCACAAAGGCCACGTTTTCGGCCACGGTGCGGCGGGGGATGAGCTTATAGTCCTGAAACACCACGCCAATGCGGCGGCGCATCATAGCCAGCCGATCGCCCCGCAGGTCGGCAATTGGCTCATTACCCACGAGGATATGGCCAGCGGTGGGGCGCTCGTGGCCGTAGAGCAGCTTCAGCAGGGTCGATTTACCAGAACCGGAGGGGCCGGTGACAAACAAAAAGTCGCCCTTGGTGACCTTTAAATCTACCCCGGTAAGGGCGGCGCTGCCGTTGGCGTAGACCTTCTCGACCTGGGTGAGGGTGACCATATTGGGGGCAGGTCTACGCCCCGCCGCAGTCGCCGCTGGATCGCTCGCTTGTCCTGCCTTTATATCTGGGCTGAGAGCCACCCCCGGCGCCGGAACCACAAGCTTGAAGCGATCCTGCAGCCGGGCCTTGACGTCTTCAGGTAGGCCGACCACCCGAGGCTCCTCAGTGGGGTTAGATAAAACTGATGTCATAGAACGTCCTAACTAAGAATTCAAAAGTCAGATTCAGCCCAGCGCCAAGGCTACCCTCGGCAGCCTTCCCGCCCAGACCTGGGTGGAACTACACTCCGCACTACAGGCGGACTTCAACCCTTTCGCGTGGCCATTGGCTGGCCATTGTACTGGATCAGCCCGGTAGGGTAAAAGCCTCTCCTGAATATTCAATAATCTTTACATTTAGGTCTGGGGTTAGGGGTTAGGGGCTGGGTATTACACGAGGCCCAAAACCTGACCCCTGACACCCCCTTTATTTTTTCTCTGGCGAAACGCCACGGCTTTCCGGTATGGCCCCATCTCCCCACCCGGGTACCGACACCCCTTGGCCCAGGGAAGTACCGCAGCGTTTGCAAAAGGCAGCATCGTCATCGTGGCTGGCCAGACCGCACCCGGTGCAGGTCACCTGGCGGGAATTAGTGACCTTAACCAGCTGACGAATAAGCTGGCTGATCTGGGTGGGAATGAGGGCAATGCCGGTCAAAATCATCATCACCGTTAGGCCCCGACCCGCTTCGGTAATCGGGGTAACGTCGCCATAGCCCACGGTGGTCATAGTGACGACAGCGAAATAGAGGGCATCTAAAAACGTGTTAAACCGATCGGGGTTACGGGGATGTTCGACCTGAAAAATGAGCCCCGAGTAAATAAAAATTATCGCCACCAGGGTAAATAAAATCTGGGCCAAAATTAGGCTGTCGATGCTGGTAATGCGCCCGAACCAGAGGCGATTGTTAAAAATCCGAACCAGCCGCAAAATTCTGAGGGAGCGCAAAAACCGCAGAAAACGAATGTCGAATACCCCAATCCAGGAGGGCAAGATGGCCACTAAATCGAGCAGGCCGTAGAGGCTCAGGGCGTAGCGCCAGGGGCGTTCTGCGGCCCACAGGCGAACCCCATACTCGACGGTAAAGGTCAGCACAATCAGCCAGTCAAGGACATCTAAAATCGAGCGCAACCCGGCGGAGATGGGGTAGGTTTCTACCACAAAAATAGTGGAGGATAGAAAAATGAGAATTGCGATCGCCCCATTGACCACCCAGCCCGTTCGGCTGTCGGGGGTTTCTAGGTAGCGACGTAGCCGTTCCCGCAGGGTTGAGGTAGCGGTCGTTAGAGAGTTGTCCATCGGTGATGTATGCCTACCCCTAGGATAGTTTCAGGCCAGGCTCTGGGCTAAGATAACCAGGCAGCGCGATTTTTATCTCGTCGCAATTTTTTGGCCGAGGGGATGTAGCTCCGCCCCGTTCCAGCCTGGTATGGCCTGGGGAGCTTCCCACTTGTAGTCTGCCATTATGCGCTGAACCGGCCTGAATTGTCCCGCCGTTTTCGTTGTTTGAACCTCCAATATCTATTCCATCTATGACTATTGCTCCGATCGTGACTACCCCAGAGGATTTTTCACCCCGCTCTCCTGGCGGTTGGCCGGTGCTACCCAGTCAGCGCCCTCTGCTGTTGGTGGGCCACGGTAGCCGCGATCCGGAGGGGCGCGATCGCCTGCTCGAGTTTGCCGCCGCCTATCAAAAGCTAGATACCTCCCGCCCGGTGATTCCCTGTTTTCTGGAATTAACCGAGCCGACGATTCAGAATGGGGTTGACCAGTGCGTAGAGCAGGGCTTTACCGAGATTTCGGTGCTGCCAATTTTGCTATTTGCGGCCCGCCACAATAAATTCGACGTTACCAACGAGCTCGATCGGGCCCGCCAGCGCCACCCCCAGGTTAAATTCCACTACGGTCGCCACTTTGGCATTACCCCCGAAATTATTCGCCTCTGGCAAGACCGTCTGCAAGACCTTGACACCCCCACCTTTAACCCCCAGGGCATTAGCCGCGAAGACACAGTGCTGCTGTTTGTCGGTCGTGGGGCCAGCGACCCCGACGCCAACGGCGATGTCTATAAGCTAGCCCGCATTTTGTGGGAAGGCAGCCGCTACAGCACGGTTGAAATTTGCTTCATCGGCATTACCTACCCCCGCCTAGAGGAGGGCTTTCGGCGGGCCCGCCTGTACGAGCCGAAGCGCATTATCGTGCTGCCTTACTTTTTGTTTACCGGGGTGTTGGTGAAGAAAATTCTCGATGTTACCCAGCAACAGCAGGCCGCTTACCCCGGCCAGATCGTCTCTTACCTACCCGAAATGGGCTGCCACCCCCAGCTTATGCAGATTCTCCGCCGCCGCGAGCTAGAAACCCACCTGGGCCAGGTGCAAATGAACTGCGAAATGTGCAAGTTTCGCCTAGCGGCGGCGGGTGAGTCCTACGGGGTCGGCCATGGACATGACCATGGCCACCATCACGGCCACAATCATGACCATGGACATGGACAGGATCACGGGCACGATCATCACCATGGGGAGCCAGTCGATCTGTTCCCGCAGCCAGAAGACTACCACCAGCGAGCCTGGCAGGTGCCTTAGCCCGGTTGAGGGGGTATACGGCTAGTGATCCTAGGCGCCGGTCTTGAGTCTGATGAGCATAATAGCTGCTCAAATCAGCTCAAGCCCGGTGCGGGTTTTGCCAGGCCTGCAGGTGAGTTGATGCGATTCATTGGGCTCCGATTTTCAACCGCTACCGACGACGGCGACAGCGGTCGCTGCAATATTTAACCTCATCCCAGCAGTCGGCCCACTTTTTGCGCCAGGTGAATGGGCGCAGGCATACTGGACAGACCTTGGTGGGCAAATCTGCTTTGGCTCGCTGCTTGGCCACAGACTAAGCCTCCTCCTCCCAGGCCGGGTGAGTCAGCAGCGCCGCCATCATCCGTACACCGCGTAGCTGGTTCGAGAGGGGCAGGTGGCCATCGGGGGCGCTTAAGTCCCAAACAAAGCCGGTGGGGTAGCGAGTCCAGATGTTGTCGTCTTTCCAGCCCAGGCGAGGCCAGAGTTTCTCCCAGTTTTGCCCCAGGCTAAGCCAAATTTTGCGCTGCACCGAGAAGCCAAACTTACCCTCGGAATAGGCCAGCCAGAGCTGATCTAGGGTTTGCAAATCTAGACTGGGGAATGACTCTACCTCGGTAAAATAAACCCATTTGCGCCGCACCGCCTCGGGGCCAGCCAGTTCGCAGAGTTTTAGCAGGGTGAGCTGATCGGCCTCCTGAAACTCTTGCCGCACTAGCGCGGCTTGTAGCGGCTCGTAGTCAATACCCTGGACAGAAGGCATGGCCAGCCGCCCCTGGGGCCAGTACCGGACTAAAAAAGCCCGAATGTCGTCCTGCTGGGTGGCATAGAGGACCTGGAAGATCCGGCCATCGAGCAGGGTAGGCGGGGCAGCCTTGCGCTCCAGCAGGATGTCGGTCAACACCTGGATGCCCCCTTCCCCGACGGCCACCAGCTCATGCACCGCTGAAAGCTGCTTCTTGAGTGAATCGCTCCGCAGTTGGTGGCGCAAACCCGCCAGTGTGTCGCTATCCGAAACCATAAATACTGCTGTCGTGCGCCGTTATATTGCCCTATTCAATGATATGGCAATATTGGGGGATTCTTTGGGGAGGGGGTGGATGGGAGGTGAACGAAAAAAGGGTGGGAATGACATAACCCCTAGCGATGGGAACGAAAAGTCAGGGTCGATACAAAAATCTGAACGCTGTCTAAACTAGCGCTGGATGGAGCACCAGGCGGATCAAAAAAGCGGTCTGAGCTGAGCTCGACCGCCTCTGATCAGAACCTGAAACCCACGGATAACCCATCGGCTTAGCCTTGGTCTAGTGGGGCGGGTTCAAAAAGCGGCTGGCAAACGTCATGACGGTGCCTAGGTCGTTGGTGCCCGTCGCTCCAGAGTTCATGAACGAATTGAGCAGGGCGTTGCCACCACCGGCTACCCCAGGCTTGGTGGCCCCCATGCCCAGCAGACCCATGACCACGGGCAAGAGTTGGGGCAGCATCGACTGCACCATACCGGCGTTCAGGCCACTTTTTTGGGCTACCGCCTGAATGAGCTGCTGCTGCATCTGGGGCGGAATGGCCGACTGCAGCGCCGATAGGCCACCGGCTCCGGCCAGCTTTCCAACCATGCCTTCAAGCTGACCGGCTCCCATCGTGCCTGCCTGCTGTTTCAGCGCCGGCTGGAGGGCACCGCCGAGGGCGTTGAGTACCGACGACATTTGGTCAGGGTTGATGCCCTGGCTGCTGGCTAGCTGCTGTAATGAGCTGGTGACCGAGCTGAGCTGGTCGATACTGCCTTGCTGGTTAGGGCTATTGATGGAGCTGAGTACGTCAAAAAAGAGAGACATGGAATTTGCATCCTTATAGTTGGAAAACAATTTGAAAGTTAACAATTCGGAGCCAAACAAACCGCTGATCATCGTCCCATTCCAGGACATCAGCCGCAGCACCCCAGGGGTTCAAGGGGGTACCTGCTCTATGGCAGGCACCCCACCGGCTTACGCGGTCGGTATGCGCACGTGGAGCGATCGCACCAGCTGTAGCCACTGTCCGTCGTCGGTCAGGTAGCCGAGTTCAGCCACGTAGTCGCGGTCGGGCACCGGAATCACCACATGCTGATCCTGATCGGTTTCCTGTAGCAGATATTCCTGGGTGCCGTGGGGAGGCTGATGATCTAGCTCTAGGTTAGTCGCATCGTGGATGCGCAAGACTGGAACCCTGCCCCCCTGGCTCTTGAGGGCGGCTTTATGAACGCCAGCGGCTTCCCAGTAGGCATAGGCCGCATCGCGGCCCTGAGGCACGAGAATGATTTTGCTCTCGGCCCCTAGATCAACCCGGTTGCCAATGCCCGATCCCATTTCCGGCACTGAGCCCGAAGCCCGATCTAGCCAGGAGCGGGCCGTTGCCCCTAGCCCCGCGGCTGCCGCTACGCCGCCAGCCGCCGCGGCCCCGGCCAGGTTACCTAGGCCTGTGCCCAAATCGCCAACGGTATTGGTTAAATCAGCGGTTCGGTTGGAGACATCAGAGCCTAAGTTAGCCAGGCCTTGACCAGTTCCGGCCATGGGATTGGTCAGCCCCGCCGCCGCCGCTGCCCCAGAAGCAGCACCCACCGGCTCGGGGCAGGCGGGCACCCGCACCGGGTCAGATTTAGCCAGGGGCTGCCACTGCCCGCTGCCGTCTACATAGCCCACCTCTACCAGATAATCGCGGTCATCGACGGCAATGGGCAGGTGCAGATCGCCCTTGGCCACTAGATCGCCATCAAATTCCTGCAGGCTGTTGTGGCCCGTGGCCCAATGGCCAGGCAGCTCAGTGACATCGTAAAGCCTGACCTTCAGGGCGCGATGCCCCGTCCCGAGATCATCCACCTCGCTCTGGGGCAGTTCCCAGTAGGCGTAGGCGCTGCGGCAGTCGCGGGGGGTGAGAATGATTCGCTTCGGTTCTGCCACTACCATCGGCTGGTGGGTAGCCGCTACGGCGGCCAGACCAGCGGCCCCGGCGGCGGCGGCTCCGACCCCAGCTACGCTCTGGGTGACGATGCTAGGACAGGCCGGTACCCTGACGTGGGCCGAGCGGGCCAGGGCATGCCAGGCATCATCCCCATCGAGGTAGCCCAGCTCAACCAGGTAGTCACGGTTATCCACCGCCACTGGCATGTGCAAATCCCCCGTTGCCACGGTGTCGCAGGGGAACTGCTGGGTGCTGTGGGGGGCCTGCCGGTCTACATCGGCGATGTCGGTGACATCGTGCAGCTTAATCGCCATGGCGTAGTTCTGCCGCCGCATGGCGTCCACTTCTGATTCCGGGAGTTCCCAGTAGGCGTAGGCATTCTGACAGTCGCGGGGGGTGAGAATAATCCGCCGGTTAGCGTCGGCGACCACCGGGGCGACCACCGGAGCCCGATCCTTCAGCAGCCACCAGAGCAGTGCCCCCAGAATGGGCAGAGCCAGCAGCCATGGCCACCAGGGCACCCCACGGGTGCGACCGGTTACCGGCGGGGTAGCGGCGGGGGTGGGGGTAACCGCTTCTGCGGTAGCTGCGGGCGTGGGTTCGGGCGTAGTCTCAGGCACCTGGGCGGTCTCGGCCCGGGCGGCTTCGATCACGGCTTCGTTGTCGGGGTTGACGGCAAAGCCTAAGAACGCCAGGGCCGCTGGGCTAGGGTTATTGGCCTGGTAAACGTAGGCCAACGGCTGCGAAAAGGGATAGCGCTGGTCGTCGGGCAGAGTCTCGTGCATGGGCACGATTTTGACCTCAGGGTTATTCAGCGCCTGCTCAGCAATGGCATAGCCAATGCCGGTATCGCCTAAATCTGCGGTCACCGCCGTGGTGCTGTCCTCCGTCAGGCTGGTGGCCCCAGAGGCCGCCTCAAAGGGAGCATTTTGAAACGCCGGATAGTTGCGGAAGGCCTGCCGAGTGTCACTGACCACCGGGCGGTCAATCAAAACAATGGGGGCATCTGGGCCACCGACCTGCGACCAGTTGGTAATTTCGCCCCGAAAGATTTGGGCAAACTGATCGACGGTTAAGCTACCGTTGAAGGGGTTGCTGGGGCCAATCACGATAGCAATTTTGTGGCGCGATAGGGGCACCTGCTGGAGCCCAGCCTGAAGTTCTTCGTCGGTTAAGCCCCGACCAATGGCGGCCAGATCGGCCTGGCCATCAATAACGGCCTGCACCGCCTCGTCAGCGGTCTTGTAGTCAACGGCCACATCGGCGTCGCTGTACTGCTGGGAGAAGCGCGATTGCAGCGCCTCGTTAAACGTCCGCATTGCTTCGGAGCTCTCGATGTTGAGCGTAGTGCCCGGCTCTAGGGAGGTGGGAATTTCAACCCCCTGAAGCGGGGTCGGGGTTTGGGCCCAGAGCCGACCTTCGGACTCGAACACGGTGGCCAGGGTAACCAGGGTTGGCGCAGCTACTAACCATAGCAGCGATTTCCCGAACGAATTAGCAGCACTGTTGCGATTCAACATAAGCAGGCACCAGTAGTAGTTCACGGCGGTAAATATCCTGAAATCTTGAGGAACTGTGGCTTACCGTTACAGCAAGTCAAGGTTTACTAACAAGGTTTACTAACACTGACCTGGGTAACTGGCTCAGATGACCCATCTGGCCTGGGAAAATCTCCTCAGGAAGCTTCCTCAGTTAGGGAAGGCACCGCTAGGAAGGGCACCGCAAACCGAGACAGCCCGGAACAGTTCTAGGGGATGCCGCGAATTTTTGCCCCTAGAGCTTAGGGTAGAAAGATAAGGAACTGATAAAAGCCCGGGAGTGGGTTGACTATCGTGGTCTTCTATAATGGATACTGCGGCAACCCGACTTCCATTTCATGGCATCACCAATTTTTTAATGGATTTCTACCCCCACTGGTTTGCGGGGCGTTGGGTTAACCCCACCGTAATTGTCTACCTTAAGCTGGCAACGACCCTTTGATTTTCGCCAGTATTTTAGCCGAGTAAGCTTTTCACCGAGGTAGCCGCTGGCCTTAGCTGGCTGACCTTAGCACCCTGATTATCAATGGCCTAAAAACAAAACCTCAGCCCTAAAAACAGGGCTGAGGCGCAATGGTCGTTCCAGTTATGGTCGTAGTTAGACGATATCGTCTAAATCTAAGAGACTGATAAGAAATCCAGACAATATTACCGGTTTGCCAATTATGGTGCGCTGCTAACAGAGATTGCCCCTTGTCTGGGGCAATCCTTATGGTTACCTTAGGGTTTTGCTGTAGGATGATCCGTGGTATTGAAGGATAACATTTTGTCTAAATCAAATAATACCAAAAAACAAGAGTCTAACTCATTAGGAGTGGTGAATCATGCCTCTCACAAAGCGTTGTGCGGCTGAATTTATTGGAACGTTATGGCTAGTGCTGGGCGGCTGCGGTAGCGCCGTATTAGCCGCTCAGTTTTTAGACGGCAGTGAACGGTTTAACCTGGGCATTGGCCTAGTCGGGGTTTCCCTGGCTTTTGGCTTAACCGTATTGACCATGGCCTACGCCATTGGTCATATTTCCGGTTGCCACCTCAACCCGGCGGTATCCTTTGGGCTGTGGGCTGGGGGGCGGTTCCCCAGCGGTGAGCTGCTGCCCTACATCGTTGCCCAGGTACTGGGGGCAATCTTAGGGGCGGGCATTGTTTATTTAATTGCTTCGGGGCAGCCCGGCTTTGCCATCGACCCCATCGTCGGCAATCCGCTGGCGACTAACGGCTATGGGGTGCATTCGCCGGGCGGGTTTAACTTACTGGCCTGCTTCTTCTGCGAAGTGGTGATGACCTTCTTCTTTCTGCTCATCATCCTCGGCGCGACGGATACGCGGGCTCCCGCTGGCCTAGCTCCGATTGCCATCGGTATGGCCCTTACTCTGATCCACCTGATCAGCATCCCGGTCACCAATACTTCGGTGAACCCGGCCCGCAGTACTGGCCCAGCCCTGTTTGTGGGGGGCGCGCTGTTTAGTCAACTGTGGCTGTTCTGGGTGGCCCCCATCCTGGGCGGCTTGCTGGCGGGCTGGGTGTATTTAACCTTCTTCGAGGCTGAGACCGAAAAGGTTAAGCGAGTGGTCTAACGGTGCGGGGACAAAACCCTGTAAGTTTCAGATCGGAAAATTGTGTGTCGATGACGGGGGATGAAACCATCTCCCGTTTTTTTTGCAACTGGGCGGCTACTATCTTAGAGAACCAGACCTCCGGCACCATGGCTGATGATTTCCGGCCCCGACGATGGCGTTCTGGGCTAACCCTGGCCGGGCTAAGCTTAATGACCCTAGTACTGACGGTGGTGGGCCAGATTTGGCCCCTAGCCTACGGGTTTCCGCTACCGCCCGTCCGCGCTCCGGCGCTCACCGAGTATGCCAACGTCCACGCCTACAACCTGGGCACCACTACCCTAACCCAGCAGGGGGTAGCCGATCCCTTTCAGACGATGCCGTTGCCGCTAACCGGGGTGATCGCCCTACCCGATGGCGAGGGGCCGTTTCCCCTGGTAGTGGTTCTCCATGGTCGCCACGAGGGCTGTCACTTTGCCCCCGAGGGCCAAAGCCAGTGGCCCTGTGCCCCCGGCACCGAGACTCGCTTCGATGTGGGGTTTGCCGCCCTGGCCCAGGGGCTGGCCGAGGCGGGCTACGGGGTGCTGGCGCCCAACCTCAACGCGGCGTTTTCAGAAACCTACGGGGCTACGGATGAAACCCGTAACGATCTGGCTGACCAGCGCAGTCCACAAATTATTGATGCCCACCTGACCCGGCTGGCCGAGGCCAACGAGGGCCAGTCTATTGATTTTGGCATTGCCCTGGCGGGGCAGATAGATTTATCCACCATCGCCATCGTGGGGCACTCCATGGGGGGCGGGGCCGCGGCCCTCAGTGCGCTAAGCCGGCAGCCTAACGTTTCCGCTGCCGCCCTAGCGGCGGGGCTGGGGCCGGTGTCGGCCCTGGTGCTGGTTAGCCCTACCCGCAGCCAGCCGATTGAGCAGCGTCCGGAGGTCTACGCGCTGCCGGATGTGCCCAGTGCCGTGCTGGTAGGGGGGTGCGATCGCGACATCTTCGACCTCAGCAGCCTCTACTTTTTTGAAACCGCCAGCCAGGCTCCCAGCCGCACCTCCCTGGCCACATCGGTGCTGCTGCTGGGGGCCAACCATAACTACTTCAACGGGGCGATTAGCGAAGACGACTACTATCGCTTAGCGGATAATGCTCCCCTCTGCAATCCCCAGCAGAGCAGCCAGCGGCTCTCGCGGGTGGCCCAGGAGGCTTTTCTGAGCCAGTACGTCCAGGGCTTTTTAAATGCCGTGCTGAAAGCTCCTGAACATGCCGAGGGGCTCGTTAAACTTGGATTGGCCCCCGATCGAGCGGCCCCCGGCAAACTTTTTGGCCAGCCGGTGCTGACTAATCTGGCGATGCCCGCTAATCACCGCTACGCTGCGTTTAGTGCCGCTGTTGACCCGCCCGACCATGCCATTACGGACGACCTCATTCTAGAGCACTGTCCCGGGGGAGCGCCCTGCGGCGGCAGACCACGCCCCTGGCCAAAGTTTCCAGCGGTGTTGAGAGTGACCTGGGCTACGGATGCCGCCCGGCTGCGGATTCCCCTAGCTACCGCCAACATGAGCGGATTTGACAGCCTGCAGCTCCGGCTAGCCCTAGATTCCAGCGCTCCCCACAGCACCGCTGGTACTGGCCTGGCCGTGCTTTTACACGACAGCGCTGGACAGGCGGTGCGGGTCGATATTCCGCCCACGACTCCGGCGCTGCATCAATTTGAGCCAGACCCAGCCCAGGGCTACAGCGCCGTACCCGTCTACCCCACCGCCCTGCGCATTCCCCTGGGGCAGTTCTACGGCATTGATCTAACCACCCTGACCGCCGTAGAGCTGGTCTTTGACCAGGCTCCCCAGGGGACGATTTACCTGGCGACGGTGGAGTTTGTGGGTGGCTAGGAATTTTTAGCAAAACTCTATCTGAATAGCGATTTGTCAGCCTGAGTAAACAGCTTAAACTTTGGAGCATTCGTGTAAGCTGTCCAGATCCCAGGATTCTTAGATCAATACCTGTGATTTCAGGCCCATTTCCCGATAGAACCCTGGGATCTGGATCGACGCTTTAAACATCCCCGCGACCCAATCAGGACGTTAATGGATCCTTACATTCAAGGTTTACTGCTGATCGGCCTGCTTCTGCTGACCGTGTCCTGGGGATCAAACTGGATTACCCGCTTACCCCTCTCCTACGCCCTGATTTATCTGGCTATTGGTTTGGTCTTAGGCCCCTACGGCATTGGGCTAATTCGCCTCCAGCCCGATACCGAGTTTCTAGAGCGCTTTACCGAGTTTGTGGTCATCATTTCCCTCTACAGCTGCGGGCTAAAGATGAACCGCCCCCTGCAACCCAGGCCCTGGCGTTACACTATTCGGCTGATTGGACTACTGATGCCGATCTCGATTTTGGCGGTGGCGGCGGTGGCGCATTGGGGCCTGCAGCTGAGCTGGGGGGGGGCGGTGCTGCTGGGCGCCATTCTGGCCCCCACCGATCCGGTACTGGCCTCAGAAGTTCAGCTTGAGCACCCCCACGATGCCAACGAACTGCGCTTTGGCCTCACCTCCGAAGGCGGGCTCAACGATGCCCTGGCCTTTCCGTTTGTATACTATGGGCTGCACTGGCTCAAGACCCCAAACTGGCAGAGCTGGCTGCGTCAGTGGGTATGGGTAGATGTGATTTGGGCGATCGCTGCTGGGGTCACCGTCGGCATCCTAGCCGCCAAAGCAACGATCTGGCTCAACCATCGGTTTCAAAAAGCGCGGGGCATGAGCGATGAAATGGAAAACCTGGTGGCTCTGGGGGTGATTTTGTTCACCTATGCCCTCACCGAGGTGGTCAATGGGTATGGGTTTCTGGCCGTATTTGTGGCTGGGTGTGTAGTGCAGCAGCAGGGCCACTACCCCGAGCAGCGGGTAGCCCAGCTCAGCTTCGTCACCCAGATCGAAAAGCTGCTGGAAGTGGCGGCGATCCTGCTGCTGGGGGCACTACTGCGGATTGACCAGGGGTTGGAGTTTGCCCTCTCGGCAGTCCTCATTGCTGGGCTGCTGTTGTTTTTGATTCGTCCCCTGGGGGCCTGGGTGAGCACCGTGGGCGCGGGCCTGCATCCTAGTACCCGGCTGCTATTTGGCTGGTTTGGCGTGCGCGGCATCGGCTCGATTTATTACCTGTCCTACGCGGTTAGCGACGGCTTGCCCCCCAGCCTAGCTCCCGAACTGCGCTGGATTACCTATCTCACCGTGGTGGCCTCCGTCGTGCTCCATGGCATTACCGCTAGACCGCTGATTAGCTGGCATGAAAAGCACGTGGGCAATCAGGCTTCTAGCTAGAGAACTAGACTCATGTTTACACAGTAGCCCCTAGCTGAGCAGCGCGCTTCAAGAGTAGTGCAGCAACTCCACCAATCGCTGCTGCACCTGGGCCATCTCCTCGTAATGC
>DAIUJR010000095.1:0-18828 GCA_036848635.1 Nodosilinea sp. CTOTU7336 | reverse complement strand
TACGAATGACTGAGCTCCACCGCACTTCCTTTTCCCACCATAGGGACAACCTACGGCCTCGGCCTCGGCCTCGCTGCGGAGGCCATAGGTTGGGTTATACACTTCGGACTCGGGAAAGCCAGGGGTACCTTGTAGCGCCACAAAAAAAGGCCCGTAAGCCGGGCTCACGAGCCTTGAGAATTAGTTTTGAGAATGGTTTACGAAGCGTGGGCCCTTGGGGTGCGACGGGGGCGTTTATATTCAGACTTTTTCTTGTAGCCAACGGCCTGGGATTCGTCGCTGTTGGGGCCATACTGGCCGCGCACGGTTTCTTTCATCGCCATTACCCTGTCGTGAAATTCGACTTCGGCCAGGCGAGCCGCATCAGAAGCAGCTTTGATCGCGGTCAAGAGTTCGGTCTCTTGTTGCTGTTTGGCCCGCATTGCCTCATACCCGGCTTTAAGCGCTTCGGGGGTGGCCTCACTGCGAACGGGGATGTAGTTCTTGATGAAGCCCATGCCGTGGAAGGAATCGATATCGGCCTCGATAGTTTTGGCGGGAACGCGACGGGAAAAGTCAACGGTGTTCATGGTTAGATACGTCCTGACTAGGGATGGATAGGTGGGTTAATTTGGATTGCATGCAACGCCGCCGCCGGTCTGGGGCGCTGACCTGGGGGGGCAGGCTGAATTGCGGCACTGGGTAAACCGAGACGATGGCGGGGGTTGGCGTCTGACTGTCTCGCCTAAGGGCAGATTGCCCGTTAGAAGCGGCTTAAACTCGGGGGAATTGGCAAGATTGTGACCAGCGATGATGGATTTTGACAAAGAAAAGATGAATCGGGCGACGTCTTAGTGGTGCAGAAAACTTTTTTGAGTCTCATGCTGGCTGACTTGGACGGCCAAATCAGCGGCTGAAACCCATTACCCTCGTTCGTTTGCCTGAGAACCCTCAAGATCACGATCTCGGCGAGAATCCTTTACTCACAAGGGTTCCGGGAGTTTTCTGCACCACTAAGCGGGCGACGTAGAGAAATAGATAGTGCAGGCGAACGGTTGATGGGTACGCGGCAACATTGAGTTTTCCGAGGGTTCAGGGCGGTTTAGATTGATGGCAGAACCATTTGCGGCCCGAATACAAGATTCTGCTCTATGAAAACAACCTTTCGCATTGATGGCGGAATCATTCGCGGGTTTGGCGGAAAGGTTCGCCGGGGCGGAGGAATCATTCGCGGGGTTGGAGGAATGATCCGCGCCCGTGAAGGAAAGGTTGGCGGGGGTGGAGGAATCATTCGCGGGGGTGGAGGAATCATTCGCGGGGTTGGCGGAATGATTCGCACCCGTGAAGGAAAGGTTGGCGGGAGTGGAGGAATGATCTGCGGCACTGGAGGAAACCTACGCGAGGTCAAAGGAATGATCTGCCTGGGCGAAGGAAAGGTTTGAGCGGGCTGAAGCGGCTTACGAGCGGTCCACAGAACCTTTCAGCGGATGAGATAAAGGTTTCACGGGGGCGAAGGAAGGGTATGGGGCCAGAAACCGGGTTTCTGGGGGGGTGCAGGAGTTAAATACAACCCGGCCAAGAAACCCGGTTTCTAAACCCAGGGTTTCGGCAGACGGTAACAATTCTGGTGTTGCTGAATTGAGGCATGAATTTAGGTAGGGGCAAACGGCCGTTTGCCCCTACAAGGGACGTTGAATGCTTGATTCATATCTGTGTCCAGCAACGCTACAATTCTTACTTGCAACCGGTGCGCGATTAGATTAAATTACTCAGCTAAGGCTGTGTGCGTGCAGTCTGAGCGTCCCAAAAATTTGGTCAAACGCCACTGGCAGGTGCTTGCAACACCCACCAGCGGCTGACCCCAAAGGCAGGAATGAGCTGTCTCGGAGGCTGAGGTAATTTTACCTGGCCGCCCCGACCTGCACATGTCTGGGGCGGCCAAGTTTTTGGGATTCCTACCCATCGTTTCACTGGAGGAATCCCGATTATGTTGTGTTTTACTCAGCCAGATCTCTGGGTTCTTGAAGAACCCAGAGATCTTAATACCCTGCACCTGGCAAACCCCATCTCCCCGCCGGGGCGGGATCGATTGCGCCACCTGGTGATGGGCTCACCGGAGGGGGTGCGGGCGACGATTAACCGGCTGCATGTGTTGACCTATGCCGAGCAGGCGACTTGGAGCCAGTTGATTGCGATCCCACCGTCAGGGATTTTAATTATGCCAGAGCAGGGGGAGGTATTTAGTCTGCTGAGGCGCGACAGCCAGGTGGGTTAACGGAAATGTAGGCTGGGCAAGTTCTGCTTTGCCTGGCCGCCACAAATTTAACAGCAAAGGCATAGACTGATTTTCTATGCCCTTGCTGCGCTCGTTCAGGGTAGGTATTCATCATGTCTACAAAAGCCACTATTGCCTATGGGCAAACGTTCCACTTCTATCACGAAGTGCTGGATCACGACTACGTGTACCTCGAACTGGAACAGGTGCAGTTTGAAGCTTCCTACAACCGGGTCATGGTGCCAATTCCGGTTCACATCTGGGAGGTCATTCGGCAATATCCCGGTATTGATCTGTCCTGGGCTGACAAGGCCGACGCAGAGATCCTAGACTACGTTAGCCAAAACGTGGACGATCGCATTCGCGCCTACGAAGCAGCTGACCCCGATAGGAAGGGCTGGGTCTCTATCTGTGGTGGATTGGTGTTTGGCCAAGCCAATGCCCCTCGGGATGCACAGATTGAACAGGGAGTAGCCCACTACCAACGGCTGCGGGAGCACCAGCAGCAGGTCAGGACTGCCATCGCCGATCTCCAGCAGGCCCAGCGCAGACCAGCCTAGTTTTGAGGTATCCCCATGCTTGACCCCAGCAAAGTGCAACACCTGGCAGAAACCTATGCACCGCAAGAGCTGTTTGCGGCTTTGGTGTGGCAGCGGCAGTTCAACCTGTTCGACGGGCCGCAGGTGATCACCGATTTGGCTAATCATCCTGACCTGTGGGAGAGCTTTTTGTTCACCAAGCCCGTCTTTGCACCCGATAACAACAGCTTGAGCTTCAACGGTGTGGTGGATACGCTACTGGCGATGGCCAACTACCGCCCCATGCCAGACACCAGCATTATTAACTTTGTGCAGTACCCGGCGGATACGCTCTACATTTTGACGGAAAATCGGGATGCGATGGCCCTCTGGGCCGTTCTCCGACCATCGTGGCTCAGCTGATGGAGTTGGGCAAAAAGTGGAAAGCTGATGAGGTCTATGCTTTTGATGGCTCCCTTGAAGAGGAGGAGGGCTGGAAGTTTAGAAACTACCTGTCGCTGCGGTTGAAGGATGGTCTGTGGGGCAAGCAGTCTGACCAGGATCGAGATGCGATCGTCGTCTCCTACTGGTGGGATTAAGTCAGACAAGACCCCTGTGTCACAATAGGAGCAGGCGTCACCTCCATTCATCCCTATGACTGCTGCCACAGACCTGCGATCGCTGAGCGTGCAAGACTACCACCGCATGGTAGAAGCAGGAATTTTGGCGGCAGACGAACGGGTGGAACTAATTGAAGGACAGCTCTATACAATGGCAGCTAAGGGAACGGCTCACAGTGCTGCGATCACACGCATTGATCGGGTGCTGTCGCGGCTGTTGGCAGGGCGGGCGCTGCTGCGGTTTCAAGACCCGGTACAGCTTAGCGACCTTTCTGAGCCGGAGCCGGATGTGGCGGTTGTTCACCTTGACCCGCTGGACTATGAAGACCATCACCCCACGCCGGGGGAAATCTTTTGGCTGATTGAGGTGGCGGACAGTACGCTGCGGCGCGATCGAGATCTAAAGGTGCCGTTGTATGGGCGATCGGGCATTGCCGAATACTGGATTTTAGATGTGCAGGAACGCTGTCTGTACGTGTTTCGGCAGCCAGAGGTAGAGGGGTATGGGATGGAGCAGAAGCTCTATGAGGGAGAGAGCATTATACCCCTGGCTTTTCCCGATTGCGAGGTTGTGGTGGGGGAGTTTTTGCGATCATATAGCCGTTGAAACATCTCTTTTATTAATTTCATCTGTCATCAACGTATACCTTCGCAGTTACTATGGCTAGCGTCGAACAAGTTAAACACCTAAAAAATAATGTCAATATTTGGAATCAGTTATTAGCCCTCTCCAACAATCCAGATTTTGCCACGACACCACCGGAGTTTCAGGACATTTCTGGAGATGTCTATTACACGCTGGCCCAAGTTATCAAGTTATATCGAGACGAGGGGCTAGCGGGCCTCCTGGAAGAACGGACGGCCCCCGGTAAAGCGCCTCGAGTGGTAGAACTGCTCTCAGGCTGGCACTTGTGCCAGGAGTATCCCCACTTGAACGGGAGGCATTTTCAGAGCTTCATTGATGCAGTGTCGAAGGCCTTAGACGAATTTGGGAGAGGGGAATTGAGGGGGAGAGGGCAATCAGTTGGATAATTTATTCCCTGGAATGCTCTTAGTACCAAGGTTCATTCAGGATCGGGCTTGATTAAATTGCGGATTCCTAAAACCGCACCACCGACAAGGTCACCTCACCGATATTATTCTCTGGGAAGGTGTCGATAAAGAACGCCCGCAGCTGAGCGGGTTCGTCCACATCGAGGGATAGCGTATCGGCATAGCCGTTTAGGGTTGACCAGGTAGCGTTGACCAACACGCCGGTCTTCAAATTTGTCACCTGACCGCCGTACATCCACAGCAGCACCACGGGTTCGCCGGGATGGGAGGGATCGCCATAGTTAAAGACCCCCGCCTTGATTCTCACCAGGTAGGAACCGGGATCGAGGCTATAGGCGGTCGCAACCTGGTCTTGCAGATACTGCATTTGGCCGTCGTTGAGGCGAAAGGCATGGTGGCGGCTATGTAGGGTTAGGGTTTGAATAGTACAGGTGGCTGAAGCCGCAGAGGCAGGAACGGCCACTACCGGCGGTGCAGTCTCGGCTTCCGTTTCAGCATTACCGGGCCGGGGCACCCCAGCGGCCATCGCCGCCGCAACGCCGGCCGTCCCGGCCGCTGGGGGCATTCCACCGTCGGGTCGGGTAACCACTTCAGAACGAGCCAGCCGCAGCCAGGTGCCGGTGGCCGTGAGATAGCCCACCTCGGCCAGGTAGTCGTGGCCGGGCTGGGGCAGGGTAACCGCGTAGGAATAGTCATCCCTGAGCAGCCCGTATGCGTCAACCCCCTGGGCCGGGGCATGGTTAATGTCGTCGTCGGTCACGTCGTAAACCCGCAGCTGGTAGTGCTGCCCGCCCTCCGCCTGGGCCGCCCGGTGAGCCGCTGGGGAGATTTCCCAACTGGCCTGGGCCTGGGCGTCGTGGGTTGGAGTTAGGGTAATGGTCGCCGCCGGTGATGGCGCAACCGCCCCGGATGAGTCTGCCTCGTCTTCCCTAGCCAAAGCTCCCAGCCTGACCGTCGCCCCCGCCAGGGCCGCCCCCACCACGGGTAGGGAAATGTCGGGTAGGTTAGCGGCCACCCGCACCGGTTCCGACCGGGCCAAGCTCAACCAGTCGCCGCCGTTAGTTTCGTAGCCAATCTCGGCCACATAGTCGCGGTTAGTGCGGGGAATAGGGACAAAGCGATCCTGATCAGCGTCGTCGACGTCGTAGGTGAGCACGCTATGGGGGGGCTGGTGATCTAAATCGACATCAGTGGCATCGTAAATTTTGAGCTGATGGCGAATGCCCCCTTCAGCTTTAGCCGTTGCTTTAGCGGCATCAGGAACTTCCCAGTAGGCGTAGGCTTTTTGGGGACTGCGGGGGGTGAGAATGATGCGGCTGGGGGCTGGGGCCACGGGAATGGATGCGGCGGCTGGGACGGGTTCGCGGCCCTGCCTGATTAAGCCACCGGCGATCGCTCCCCCCGCCAAGGCAACTCCCGCCGCTACAGCCGCCCCCCGCCGGGGGATGTCCTCAGACAGACGGCTGATCACCTCAGCGTCCTCAGCGCCTCCCTCACCCGGGAGGCAAACGGGTACACGCACTGGGTCAGACTGCGCTAAGGGCAGCCAATGGTCTTCAGCGGTAACGTAGCCCAACTCTACCCGGTAGTCGCGGTTGTCTACGGGAATGGGCAGGTGCAAATCCATCTGGTCTTCGGTAACGGCAAACTGGTCAATGCGCCCGGGGGGGTGGCGCTCTAAATCGCGATCGGTAACGTCAAACAGTCGCAGCCGCAGGTCGCGCCCGCCGCGATCTCGCTGGCTGGCTCGATGCTCATTGGATACTTCCCAATAGGCGTAGGCGCGGCGGCAGTTGCGGGGGGTGAGAATAATTCGGCTCGGCTCCACAGCGGCAGGGGCCACCACCGGCGCGGCGACGGGGGCCACTGCGGGTGTGCCTTTATCCCTCAGCAGCCACCACAGCAGCCCGCCCAAAATCGGAATCCCTAGCAGCCACCAGGGGAACCGGCTCTGACCGGTCACGTCGGCGTTGGGAGGCACCAGGGCTGTGTCCTGCTCGGCAGGGGTAGGTTCGGCGGTCGCGATCGACACTGGGTTCTCGGCAGGAGTTTCCCCCGCTTCAACCACTTCCTGCCCGGGGGGCGTGGTCGCCAAGGCTAAGAAGGCTAGGGCTTCAGGACTGGGGTTCTGACTGTTGTATACATAGCCCCGAGGCTGAGAGTAGGGGTAGCGCGAATCATCTGGCAGGGTCTGGTGCATGGGCACAATGCGCACGTCGTCGCGGTCTGCCACCTGGGAGGCGACCGCATAGCCAATGCCGTCATTGCCCAATGTCTTGACCACCGTAGCGGTGGTATCATCAGTCACCGGATCCGCCGTTGCCCCCGTGGCAAAGGGACGACCCGCAAACACGGCATAGTTGCTCAAGGCCTGGCGGGTATCGCTATACTCCGGCCGATCCACCAGCCGAATGGGGCCAGGGGTTCCCCCCACCTCCGCCCAGTCGGTAATTTCTCCCCGAAAAATTTGGGCAAACTGCTCAAAGGTCAGGTTGCCATTAAACGGGTTGCCGGGGCCGACAATAATGGCCACTTTCTCCCGCTCTAACGGCACTTCCGTTAACCCCAAAGCCTGCTCTGCCATCGTTAAGGGACGACCCGCCCCAACAATGTCCAGGTCACCCTCGGCCAGGGCTTTAATCGCCTCATCGCTGCGGCTCGACATAACCTCCACTGGAGTATCGGGAAACCGTTCTAGGAACCGCGCCCTCAGGTCTTGATTGGGAATATCCATGCTGGTAGACCCATCTACATTCAAGGCGGCATCCTGCGGCAGTGAACTGGGCACCGTAAAAGCGCTCGAACCATTGTCTGCTGTCTGGGCCAGGGCCATCGATCTCAGAGGACGTTCCCCCGCCCATTGACAGACCGCCGCCGTAGCCAACAGCAGCGCTGAGAATTTTACTAAAGAAAATTTTTGGTATACCATAGGTAGAGTCTGGGCAGGTTTCGGGTTTCCGGTTCTAGAGTCGAGGTTTTGGGTGTCAGGTATCGGCTTTCGGGTGCTCGGTTTTAGGTGCTCGGTTTTAGGTGCTCGGTTTTAGGTGCTCGGTTTTGGAGTCTAGCTATCACCTGACACCCGAGACCGGAAACCATACACCTGACACCCGAGACTCGACACCTAGATCCGCACAACTGACAGGGTCAACTCTTCGTCGTTGTCGTCTAAATAGGTGTCAAAAAAGAACGCGCATAGGGTGGCCGGTTCAATCACGTCCATGACCAGGGCATCGTCGTAGCCGTTGAGGGAAACCCAGGTGGCGCTGACGGCTACGTTGGTTTTCTTATTAATAACCTGCCCCCCGTAGATCCAGAGCAGCACCACGGGCTCGTTTTGGCCGTCGGCCCCGACCCGGTAACCAAAGGAACCCGAGCGAATTTTTACAATGTTTGTACCGGGCTCTAGCCGCGCCGATACCCCCGTATTTTGCAGGGCCTCCATTTGCTCTGGGCTGAGCTGAAAGCAGTTGTGCTGACTATGAACCGTTAGGTCAGTGACTACGCAGCCTTCCATGACGATGTCTCCTTTGACGAGCTAAGGGCAATTTAAGGCGAGCGGGTTAAGCCTAGATGAACACCGCATGGACTGTGTGGATTTGTGAGGATTTGCGGCCTTAACTGAATTAGGCACCTTGTCAGTACAGTACAAATGAATTAATATCAGTTCATGTGTACTGATGGGTACAGCCGTTCCCACTATAGTCCTATAGTCCTACCGAGAGCGCCCTATGACCACCACCACCGCTTCTAGAAGTCGGGCATCCGCCACCGCTGGTAAATCGCGCACCGCCCCCAAGGTGAATCATGTGTTGCCAATGCTAGCCCTCGATGCCGGCAACTACGATCTCAAATTTTACACCGGCAATGGCCATCCCAAGGCCATTCGCTCGGTACGCTACCAACTGCCCCAGGGGCGAGACGCAGTTAGCTTTTCTGAGGCCTCGCCGTTAATTGAGCTGCCCGATGGTCGCCGCTACCACTTTGGCGCCCAGGCCTATAAATATCGACGGCAGCAGCAAACCGTCATTGAAAATAAAGTCGAGCTGGCTCGGCTCCACCTTTACGCTTGTTTAGAGCCTCTCCCCGGCGGCGGGACCGACTACACCCTTAACCTTCAGGTCTCCACCCCCGACCCGGCCCGTAACGGCGAAGACATTAAAGACCAGTTGCTGGGGCGGCACGACTTTACCCGCAACGGCGTTGAGTTCAGCATCACTGTCGCGGCGGTGGCGGTTGAGCGCGAGGGCATGGGGGCCTACCACTATGCCAAAACCCAGGGGATGATTCCGGCTAACGGCTACACCATTGTGATCGACATTGGCGGCGGCACCTGGCTCACCCGCCTGGTGGATGCCAGCGGCGAAGTCATTGACGAAAACATTATGGATCGGGGCGGCACCTATGAGCTGGCCACTGCCATCAGCTTTGACCACCGCCTAACCGATCACCTGGGCAGCAGCGCCGACCCCTGTATTGTGATGGATGGCTTTCGCATTGAGCATATCTATGCCGATACCGGGCTTGACTGGGCCGACTGGCTCGACGAATATTTGGATCCCTGGTTTAAGGGCATCTTCCAAACCGTTAAGGCCCAGTACACCCCCTACATGCCCAGGGTGACCCGGTTTTTAGTCACCGGCGGCGGCTCCCATCTGATTTCCGATCGGCTCCAGGGTCACGACCTGTTTGCGGTTATGGGCGATCCCCAGTTTGCCAACGTTCGCGGTCTACAGCTACTGTCCGGTGATACCCAGCTATGCATGACAACAAAGTAAGGCTCAGCCAGGATGTACTCGAAAAAGCCGAACGCATTGCCGCCGAGTGGGGGCTGAAAAACTCCCGAGCCGCCGTGGAAGCGGTGTTCCGGCGCTACTGCGACGACTATCTCTATGGGCGGCCCAGTGCCATGGGCGGTGGTTCTCCCCCTGGAGTTAGGGATGCAGCGATCACGAGCCCCGGTGACCTGACCCAGGGGCAGGCTCGCATCGGTCAGGTCACTCAATCTTCTAGGGGGAACCAGTGTGAAGCCCTGGATGCTCTGGATCAGCTCCTGGCGCTTTAGCCCACCGCAGGATAGACGAACGAAGTCAGGATTTCTCTAGATGGCTCTGACCGCGCACTGTTGGCCTTAGGAGTTTTCCAGCAAAGAATTTACCTCGTCATTCTCGCGCAGGCGGGAACCCAGTCCAAAAGTCTGTTTATATCGGGTATCTTCTTGCCGAGAAATTGCCTTACAATAGCCCGGACACTTTTCTGAGCAAGCGCTGAAACCCTTGGCTTCTCGTCGGCCAGGCTACTGCGGAAGAGGCCTGAAACCCGCATTCTATCGTTGGCCATCAAAAACTGTCCGGAGTGTTGGCCTTAGCCTCCTCAACCTGAAAAACAAAAATCGACAGGCCACTTACTTAAACTTTGACCCCCATCGCTAAGGAATAGACTTCCTAGCGATGGGGGTCAAGTTGTAGGGTTCAATCAGCTGTGGTCAAAGTCAGCCATACCTCGCTCACCCAAACTTGAGGAACCTTATACCATCGACTTATCGGCGCTGCTTAAAGGCCACCAGCCATTCGCGCAGCTGGTCAGCGGCAACATCTCGACCACCCAAACCAAAGGCAATGGCGATGGCTACGGCAATCGCCCCCAGCAGCAGCCCAAAGGCCAGGTTAACGATATCTGGGGCCACCCCCATTTGCTGAAGCGCCATTGCCCCCACAAAGATAATGATGGCGATACGCGCGGCCTGGGCCAGCACCCGTGCCTGCCCGGTACCCATAGAGATCACCAGGCGAAAGGCCAGATTCGCCAGATAGAGGCCCACCGCAAACACCACCACGCCGCTGAGCACCCGCGCACCAATGCGCAGAACAGCCCGCACAATGTCGGTCAGACCGGCAAAGTTAAGAATTTCGGTGGCCGTTACCACCCCAAATAGTACGATGGCCACCAGGGTAATAATGCCAATTAGCTCTGAGGGAGTGCGACCCGGCGGCTGCACTGAAGCGATGGGTCGTCCTTCGGCATCTAGCTCCGTTTGAACGGTGGTGCTGGTGCTTAGGCTCAGCTCGGGCAAGCCAAGGACGGTGGTAATGTTGTCGAACCCCGCCCCTCGTAGCAGCTCGGTGACCAGATCGGCCACAAACCGACCAACAAAGTAGGCGGCCGCGATCACCACCCCGGCCATTAGAATTTGGGGAATAGCGGTCAAGACCTGCTCCAGCATCCGCACCGCCGGAGTGGAGATGGCGTCAATATTTAGCTCATTGAGAGCCGCCACCACCGCCGGAATTAGCACCAGTACGTAGGCAATAGTGCCCACCAGGCCCGACAGAGCAATACCCTGGGACGCATTGGCCCTCAGCCCCAGACGTGGCCCCAGCTGGTCGGCCCCGGCGGCAATCAGAAGATTCGTGACCACTCCCCGAACAATGCGGGCAATGACCCAGCCAATAGCCAGTACGATAGCGGCGGTCACAATGCGGGGAATCGCCTGGAGAAAGGAGTTAATCAACCCTTCTACCGGCGCTAGCAGCCCTGGCAGCTGTAGGGCACTGAGCACCAGGGGAATAAACAGCAGCAGGATGAACCAGTACAGCACATTGCCGATGGTGGTGTTGAGCACCACTGGGCTATCTCCTGGCGCTAGCCCGGCTTGGTTAGCTAAACGATCATCAAGGTTAAAGCGGCCTAGGCCGTTGATGATGAGCGATCGCACCAGGGTTGCCGTTACCCAAGCTACCCCCAGCAACAGGGCGGCTCCACCTACCCTAGGTAGGTAAGCAAAGATTTGGTCAAGGAAGTTGTTCAGGGGGGTAGAAACCGCCGCCAGATTGAGCGCATCCAGAGCGGCTACAATGGCAAAGAGAAAAATAACCCAGTAGACGATGCTAGCGACCCAGCTCTCGACCGGCACCCGTCGATCAGGGTCTGCTCCCGTAGCCCAATTCGCGAGGCGATCGTCTAGCTGGGTTCGCTTGAGCAAATTTTTAACCGCCAAAGCCACTACCGTAGCCACAATCCAGCCCAGCAGCAACAGTACAATAGCCCAGACTAAGCTAGGCAAAAATTGCCCTAACTGCCCTGAAACCTCAGTAAAAAATTGATTGTCGGAGGCAGCTTGGCCCAGCACCGGCCCAGGCCAAGGAACCTGCACCGAGGAAACCGTTAATAAAAGAGATGGCATGGTAATCGTCTGGTTTTAGAGGTCATCCTGATTGGGGTTCCACATCGCAGCGGCCAGGGTGATCGGGTAAACTATTCAACGCCAGCACTAAAGCTTTACCCCTAGCCTACATAGAACCAACACCGTAAAGTTACCATTACCACCACATCAGGGCTACCCCAAAAGAAAGATATGTCGCCCCCTCAGGTATTTGAGCAAACCATTGCCATCAATGCCCGCGTCACCCAGGTAGAGCGCTGCCTTACAGACCTTGATCTGATGCACCGCTGGCTCAACCCGGCGCTGCGCTGCGAACCCATCGGCGAGTGGAGTACTGATTTGGGTGGCCAGAGTCGATTCATAGTACAAATCCCTGGCTGGCACCCCACCCTGATCAGCACCGTGGTCGAACGGCAGGCCGGACTAATTGTGTGGGGGTTTAAGGGCTTCTTTCAGGGCCAGGATCGCTGGCAGTGCCAGCCTAGCCAAGGGGGAACTATGCTACTCAATCGCTTTGAATTTGAGATCCCCAATCCGCTAGTGAGCCTTGGGTTCAACTGGTTTGCCGCGCCCTGGACTCGGCAGGATATGCAAGCTCAGTTAAGCCGTCTGAAACAGGTCGCAGAAACTTTGGAACACTGATTCTAAGTTGTCCCGAGTCGTGCTCTCAGGCTGCCCTGCCATTCATGAGATTTAGACCATACCCTACTACACGAGGGCGGAAGTTTCCCTATCCTTGTGAGGGCTTCTCTACCGAGAATCATGTACCTTACACCTCAGTCATCGCTGATGGTGTACATAGTTACGCCGCACTCTACTAGCCATCCCCTAAACCGACCCAATATAAAAAAGTGAGGTACGTCATTGCCTAACAAGAACGCACCTCAGGGATAATTAAGTGGATCGATTAAAGAAATAATCTTAAGGTTCGATAGTTGGGGCCAACCAAGCCAAATCAGGACTTTGCCCTATCGGTAGATGTCGGCACGGCCTTTGGGGATTCGCCCACTGGCGCCAGGGGCTTTTGCCTATGGCACCATCACCAGAATCTGACCTTCAACCTAGGGAGCGGTGGTTTGGGTGGCCAACATCTGCTTGAGTTTCTCAAGCTTGTCGGCCCAGCGCGGGTCAGGCTGGGCGGCAGAACCCGCAGAGGCCGCCGCGGGTGCCGACTTTCGACCAGAGGATTCCTTAGCCCGCTTAGGGCTGCTATTGCCTCCTTCAACGCGGGTTTCGGCCTCGGGCTCGGCTTTGGTTCTGGGCAAGGCTTTTTCGATCTTAAGGGGCAAGTCTTCGAGCAGTTGCCCGTTGAGCTTATCAACGATTTCATCGGCCTTCTCGTCGGTTTTTACCGTCACGAACCCGAAACCTCGACATTTCCCCGTCTTTTTGTCGGAAATTAGTTTGACTGAAACTAAGTCTTCGCTGTATTCGGCAAACATTTTTTCAAAGTCCTGGCGCTCCAAGTCCCTAGAAAGATTGCCAACATAGAGTCGGATTGACATTTGAGATACCTCTGGTGTTCAAAGAAAAACGCAGTAATACATAGAATCAAATCAATCGGTTCGTTAGCAAAGCCAGCTACCGATAGGCCATACATGCAGCCCCAAAATCATTACGCTCTAGTGTGGCTAAGCGCGACATTAGCACTTGAAAAATCTTCCTAAAATTAACTTAGAATGCCGCTGAACCGAAGGCTTAAACTACGTTCAAAACCAGATGTCTAGAGGCCCTAACCAGCTCATAAAGGCTCTAAACAAAACTCCTCTAAGCTCCAAAGCACCAAGCGCACAAAACTAAAATGGATCAATTGTCAAGCATTTAAGCTACGCATCCATAGGCTCAGGTCTGGCATCTGCTTTAGATTTGAATGACCGAGCCATTTATTAAGGTAACACGGGATTTGTAGCAGAACTAGCCAACCGCGAAATTTCAGGAAAGGTTCAAATAAAAACCAGCCCCTAACGGCTGGCTTGGTTGCTGTGTTGAGAGTAGGAGAACCCGATACTCGCTAAATCGGCTAGCTATCAATGGTGAGCCAGCTGGCTTGTCAGGCATCTGATTTCATTAATTAATGTAACACTTCGGCTCCAGCTTTGCAACATTTCTAAACAGTTGTTTTACCCCCCGGTAAAGAGGGTGGCGATGCCGGCCAGGCTGAGGGCTAGGCTGAGGCCGGTGGCCCACAATGGGCTGCGGCCTCGAAAGCCGTGCTGTGCCCCCAGCCGGATTTCTGCTACCTCTACCCACAGCAGACCGCCGCCACGGCGCTGCCAGCCTGCCACTTCTACCGGCCGCCCCACCCATCCAGCCGGATGGTGCTGAGGGTGAATCAGCCCCTGAATCCCCGCCATCAGAGGAACAGTGGCTAGCTTAATCAGGCCGCCTTGACAATCTAAATAAAGGGTTTGGCAAAATCCGTTGGCCAGGCCCATTGGGCCGACGAGCTTGCCCTGTAGCCTGAGCGGGCGGCCCTCTACCGGCAGCACGACCGATTGGGTAAATAACTCTGGCCCAGCCTGGAGTAAGGGAGCGGTACGGCGGTTAATGTCGGGATAGAGGGTATTAATCTGCAGCAGTAGCCCCAGCCCTAGCCCCAGCAGCAACCCACCCCTCAAAATGCTGGGGTCTTGATACAGCCAGCTGAGCCGGTACCACCCCAGGCGATTCACCAGGCCGCCGATAAACCATAGACCCAGGGCGATGCCGCCACCGGCCATGAGCCCCACCAGTGGGCTTTTTTGCACCAGCAGTCGCGGTAAGGAAAGCCCTTCTGGCGAAGGCTGTGGCCTATTCTCTCCGAGCTGAAACTCTAGGTTGAGGGTGGGCTGATGCCGCAGCTCGGCCTGGTGGTTGAGAACCATCAGGCGTTCCCCCAGGGGGCGGTGGGACGAATTCGCCATCAGCCAGCGTCGGTAGGGGCTACGACAGTCCGCCGCTACAACTGTTTCTAGACCAACCGTGGGTAAAAAGCTGCCGGGACTAACGGCCTGGTGAGGGTCAAGGGGCATCAGCACGCCCAAACTATCGAGCAGCGGATGCAGGCTACCGTGCTGCTGAACATGGGTGGCCATGCTTTGGGTCAGCCCTAATAGCCCGTGCTGTTGGGGGACTGGCTTTTGGGTGAGCTCGACCGAGCGGAGATCGCACCCCTGACTACGCACCCGCGATAGCCACAGCACCAGCTTGCGCAGCAGCCAAAACAGGCCGTAGAGGCTATGGGCTAAGATCCCGATCAGCCCCCTAGCGAGTGGGATGGGCAGGGTATTTCCCCACCGGGCCAGTTGCCCATAGCCGGTGTAAAGCACCAGCAGCAGCAGCCCCAGGGCCGAAATCACGGGCAAGTCGCCATTGGCCATGTGGCTTAGCTCATAGCCATACAGGGCCGCTAGCTCGTCCTCAGAAAGGCCGTCTAGTAGACCTTGGCTAACGACAATGCGCGTGTTTTTAGGCCGCCAGCCATAGCTAAAGCACAGGGGAACGGGGTCAGGCACCAGCCGTAGCTCTGGCAGTTGCCAGCCCCGCTGACGGCAAACCTGGCGCAGCAGGCGTAGCGCCTCCGGGCTTTGGGCCTGGAGCTGACGGGTCGTTAGGGAACGCTGGCGATACCATCCAGCCATGGTTAGATCCATCAGCCAGGGGCTACCTAAGCCCAGCAGCAGCGCCAGGGCCACGATCAGACCAGGATGAGCCTGATCAAAGCCGGGAATGCCGCTAAGCCGCACGGGCCAATGAATCAGCCGAATCAGCTCGTTAAGGCTCCTCAGGCCCAGGTGAATTCCCCAGTGAATTGCCCCCACGGCCACTACGGCGGTCACCAGTTGGGTCAGCCAAAGCGGGTAAAGCCGCTGGGGCCCGGGCAGCGAAATCGAGCGAGTTGAAGATGGGGCGGGCGAGGTCGGGGAGCCCAAAAAAGTGGAGGAATTAACCGCAGAGCCATCCTGGCGTGAAGTCGCTAGGGCTGGCCTAGGGGACGGCGTGCCCTGGGGATGAGGCGTTGTCAGGCCGTGGTTGAGCTGCTGGTAGTGAAATAAAGAGGTGTGGTCAGCCAAAGGATCGCCCTGGACAGCCGGCTGGGAGACGGCTGGGGAACCTGAAGCCGCTCCAGGATTGCAATCGGCTAATGTCTGGGCATCAGAGGAAGGCTGGGCCGCTGGAGCCGCGAGTGATTGGGCTGGGGTCACATCAAACGGTACAAAGCCACTCTGATCTTCCGCTGGAGCAGCGGGGTCAGCGCCAGCGGGGTCAAGATTGTGATGGTCAGATAACGTAGGACTATGCGCCACAGCCGCAGGCAACTGACTCAGGACTTGACTCGCCCACTGCCTGGCCTGGGGCACCGGGCTGGCCGCCATAGCTTCACATAACTCGCGAACGATAGTTCCATTACCCAGCCGTTGATGCACCCGTACCAGACCCATTTGGGCCTTTAAGCCAGAGGCCGAAGCCTTGGGTACCCGCTGGTCAAGGTGTTGAAACCAGAACAAAGCTTGCCCGTAGTCCTCAGCCTTGAACGCCGCTACGCCCTGCTGATAAAGCGCCTCAGTATCATCGGTAGAGGCTGGAGTAGGGGGCGCTCCAGCGGCTTGATGTTGAGGATTTAAAGGCTGAACCATGGATTTCCCATCTGCTGTAATCACCCTTGTGCTAACGCTGAGCCGGAGGCCTGTTGATCAGCCGCTATGATTCCCAAAACTGACCTAGCCCTAAGGTTTAATCCCAAACTTAAGGCTGGGGTTATGGGTTTTAGTATCATAAGACTCAGCATTAAGCCATGCACTAACTTGGGAACAATAATCGGTCTGGGGGCTAAAAAACCTCTAGAATTTAACAACACTTAAGACAATACTGCCACTGCCCATGATCGCGCTGTACATCTTCATTGCTAGCTTTGGGGCCTGGTTTTTGAGTATGCTGGCGGGGGGTGGCAGCCCATTTATTTTAATTCCCCTGATTTCACTCCTTTTAGGTGCCCAGGCGGTGGCCCCGGTGATTACCACAGGGCTGCTAATCGGCAACGCCCAGCGCAGCCTGTTTTTCTGGTCAGATATCGACTGGACGGTGACCGGCTGGTACGTGCCGGGGGCCGTGGTGGGCGCCATCATCGGCTGCTATGGGCTGACCCAGGTACACACCGAAGGGCTGCAGTTGCTGCTGGGCATTGGCCTGCTGCTAATGGTGCTGAACTACCTGCTGAACTTCAAAAACACCGGCTTCGCCGTTAAGGCCTGGCACTTTCTACCCATTGCCCTGGTGAATGCCATCGGGTCGGGGCTGATTGGCAGCACCGGGCCGGTCATGAACCCGGTTTACCTCAGCCACGGGCTGGACAAAGAAGTCATGGTGGCCACCAAAGCCCTGAATAAAGTTGTGCTGCATGTCGTCAAGCTGACGGCCTACGCCAGCTTTGGTAACCTCAGCCGCGAGTATCTGCTCTATGGGCTGGTTATTGGCCTGGCCGCGATTCCGGCTAACTGGTTGGGGAAGCTGGTGCTGGCCCGGATGTCGGCCCAGCAGTTTCGCCAACTGGTGTTTGCCTTTGTGGCGGTGAGCGGCAGCTTTATGATCTGGCAGCAGCGTAGCCTACTGGGGTTCTGAGGCGACGGCTGGGTCTGGGGTTGCAGCAATTTCCAGATCGCTGGCAGCCTCTAGCCCCAGCAAGGCTTCTACAAAATCGTAGAGGGCGGGTTCGGCATCCCCTGAAAGTTGGCGATCCTTAAGTTCAGTTAAGCCCTGAGCTAACTCCGGTGCCCGCCGCTTGTAGTCGCGGTGGGCAGCCAGCATATCTTCAAAAATAGACTGCTCAATTTCGATCCGGCTCTGACCGTCGGCGAGGGGAGTTTGGTAGGCCACGTCTTCTACGTCGTACTTGAGCAGCACCAGGAGGGCGGCGCTGGCGGCTTTAATCTGCTCTTGCAGGCGGCGGGTGTCGAGTTCGAGACGATCAAACCCCACCTGACCCGTAATTTTAAGCTCCACGATTGGGGCAGTGTCGGCATTGGGTTGAGCGGCTATGGCGGTAGTTACCCTGTCTAGGGCTTTTTGACAAAGTTCATCCAGGGTTTCTTGCCCCTTTGCGGCTACCTCTAGCCGCAGAATCGGGCGCTGGAAGTGACCGGTTTGCAGCTGGGCCTCAATGCCGCTGGGAGTAATTTTTACCAGGTAAGCGCCCCGCAGGTAGCGGCTTTCGTCTACATTGTTGGCCTCTAGGGAGCCGGGGTTAAACACCCAGCCCTCGGCGGTGTAATTCTTGTGGATGTGGCCCAGGGCCAGGTAGTCTACCCCCGCCTGCTTAAGGGGCAGCAGGTCGGTGTAGCGCAGCGCCCCGGCATAGCGGGAAATTTGCCCCTCTAGCCCGTGGTGAAACATCAAAACCGTGTGGTTGGGGCCGGGGGGCAGGGCCTCAATGGCCTCGGCCATACGCTCGATCGCCCTGGGGGCCGTGGCCCCGTACCAGTTTGAGCCAATTACCCGCACCCCGCAGTCGAGATCGATGTATCCTCCTGAACGGGTTTGGTCATCCCAGGGGGACAGCAGGGGCTGGTCAGATTTGCCGTCGTTGGGCTCTAGCAGCGTCAGCAGGCCCCATTCTGAGAGGTACTTGAGCCAGCTGGTGCGGGTGCCATAGGGGCGGTTATCGTGGTTGCCCTCAATGGCAAAAACGGGAATGTTGGCTCGTTGAAGGGCCTGCAAACAGACCTGGGCTTGGTTGAGGGTAGCGGGTTTGATGTTGCGATGCTCGAATAGATCCCCGGCGATCAGCACAAAATCGACGCCCTGATCAATGGCGTAGTGCTGAAGGGCGGTTTGCAGCGCCCGAAAGAAATCCTTAGTGCGCTCTGGGGTGTCGTAGCGATCAAAGCCCAGGTGAATATCGGCAATGTGCAGAAACTTAGCCACAGATCGTTTCCCCTCGTTACAGCACTGGCTCAACCGCTTAGAATCGCTTGCTAGATCTCAGTCCTAAGGCCCAAGGAGACTTCTAAACGAGCACCTATAAACGAGCACCTACTCGGATGCCCAGGATGGGCCAAAGGCTTGACCCGTGCCCATCAACAATTCTCATTCAAGCCGCAGAGCCTGGGCAACCCTGAGCGCAGCCTTACCAAGCCCTTGGCTGAAACTGCGCATCGTTAAGAATCACCACATGCTCCCCCGACTGGGCCAGCACGAACAGCCCCTGGCGGTAGGCGTAGCGATCGGCGTCTGACTCAATGGCGATGC
>DAIUJR010000094.1:0-18973 GCA_036848635.1 Nodosilinea sp. CTOTU7336 | reverse complement strand
TGCACTGCCGTTCATCAGCACGAATGTTGAAGTAGATGCCATCGGCCCAGATATAGACGTAGCGCTGCTGTCGTAATGACCGCTGCTGCCAAGCCTGGTGTTCATCGCTCCACTTCGCCTTCAACCGACTAATGGTAGCCGGAGAGACCCCTTTGGCCTCAGCCCCGAGCAGCGCACTCAGGGCCTCGCTAAAGTCGCCCGTTGAGACTCCTTTGAGATACAGCCACGGCAGGAGTTCCTCCACGCTACTGGCCCGCTTCAGGTACGGCGGTAGCAACATAGAGTTGAATTTGACGCCACTGCCGCTGCGGTCTCGGACCTTGGGAACTTGGATCGCCACCTCCCCTACCCCGGTCGTAATCGTGCGCTCGGGCAAGTAGCCGTTGCGCACTACCACCTGTCGGCCTTGCTCATCACGTCGGTCTTGATACTGCTCTAGAAACTCCTGTAATTCTGCCTCCACTGCCTGGGCGATGATCTGCCGGGCTCCTCGTCGAATCAGATCGCTCAGGGCATCCCCGAACGTCTCCGGTGTCTCCGGTGTGGGCAATGCAATGAGATTGTCGCTATTCATGGTGTATTCCTTGTCTGGTGGTTTGCTCTATCCAGCAGGATACGCCTTTCCTTCTTTTCCCTCCATACACCAGAAATGAGCATAGCTCTCAAGGTTTCCTAGGGCAACGAATTGCCATGCTGGAAACCACGACCCAATCTCTGTTCGACGACACCTTGAGCTGGCCCCAGCAGCAGGCTTTAAAAACCGAAGTGCACAAACTGGCCGGAGGGTTAGGTATTTTTGGCTACGCTCAGGTCTCTGAAATAGCCGCCACCATGGAATACTTGCTCAGCACCAAAATCGACCAGCAACCTCGCCTGGCTCAACAGCTCTCTAAACTGCTTCAGGAGCTAAAGCAGACTCTAATCCTTCCTGCGGCTAAGCTGGTCGGTAGCCACCATCAATAAATTAGGCTTGAGGTATCAGGTTTGAGGTTGCAGACCACGCTGCGACCCAAAACCTGATACCCAACTCTAAACATGGCGTTGCTAGACATAGATATGAATCAAGCCTTCAACGTCCCTCGTAGGGGTAAACGGCCGTTTGCCCCTACCCAAATTCAGGCCTGAATTCAGCGACACCCTAAACATTAATAATAATTGCCGATCTTACGGTGATGTACCGCCGTCAGGCCGTCAGGGTCAGACACCTTGCCATCCTGCACAGTGCAGTAGACAATCCAGTGGTCGCTGACCTCCATGCGGCTGGTGACTTCACACTCTAGGTAGGCCAGGGCATCGGCCAACAGGGGGGAGCCGTTGCTGGCGGGGCGGGTACGTACCCCAGCAAAGCGGTCGGCCCCAGGGGCAAACCGCTTGAGGAAGTGCTTCATCAACGGCAGGTGCTTGCCTTCTTCGAGAATATTCAGCACAAACTGGTCGCCCACCTGCATTAGCGACTCAATAGCCCGGTCTTTGGCCACCGCCACCGTAAAGCCCAGTGGCTGGAAGCTGGCCTGGGCCACCCAGGAGGCTAGCATAGCGCTGGTTAGCTCACCCTTTTGGGCCGTAATAATGTACAAGCCGCTGCTAATCCGGCCCAGGGCCTTTTCCAAATCGGCATCGAGAGATTTAAGCTTTTTCAGCTTGCCCGCCTGGGCCAGACCCTGCCCCAGGTCGGTGCCCGCCTCTTCGCAATACTGATAGAGGCCCTCGGTGGGGGTGTCTTTAATGCGGATGGGGGCAAAGGCTTGAACTAGCTCTAGATCCTGAAACCTAGTAGCTAGGGGGTCTACGGGTTCGTCGTTGCCGCCGTAGGATTCAAATAGCCCCACGCTTTGTTTGCCGTTAACCGCCGCCAGAATGGTACCCAGGGTGGCCTGGGTTTCTTTCGCTCCCGCTCCCGAGGCGGGGGGCATGCCAATCATCAGCCCCTTGGCCCGACTGACGAGTTCAGTCACCTCGTGGGGGTCGGCGGAGCGCATGTCCATCATCTCAACGGCCACGTTAGTTTTGGTAATGCCCCGCGCTATAGCTTGGGAGACGCGATCGCTAAACCCATAGTCCGACACGTAGAACACCGCCACCAGGGTTTCGGCCTTGGCCTTTTCCTGACTCCAGCGGCGATAGCGGCCCGTTAGCTCGGTCACGTTGTAGCGCAGCAGGGGACCGTGGCCGGTGGCCACGATCTGCACCGGGGGCAGCGCGTCCATCCGCTTCATGGCCGATAGCACCGAGCGGGCGTTAGGGGCCATCAGGCACTCGTAGTAAAACCGAAAATCGGGGGAAATTACCTCCAGATCCTCGTCGTAGGTAGCGGCGCTGCAAAAGTGCAGGCCAAAGGCATCGCAGGTAAACAGCACGCCGGTCTTGTGGTCGTAGGTAAAGATGGTGTCGGGCCAGTGCAGGTTGGGGGCGCTGACAAACTCCAGCACGTGCCCCTGGCCTAAGTCCAGGCTGTCGCCGTTTTTCACGATCAGGCGCTCGAAGGGGCGGTGAACAAGGTCTTCGAGGAACGCGATCGCCACCTTAGCCCCCACCACCGTGGCCTGGGGAGCCAGCTCCAACACGTCGCGCACCAGGCCGCTATGGTCGGGCTCCGTATGGCTAATAACCAGATAATCAATGGTTTTAGGGTCAATTTCCCCGGTCAGAGTTTTCAGGTAAAGCTCCCGAAACTTAGCGTGGGAGGTATCTACCAGGGCCACCTTGTCGCCCCGAATGATAAAGGAGTTATAGGTGGTGCCGTTTTGTAGGCCAAACTCAATATCAAAGCGATCGCGATCCCAATCGAGGGAGCGGATGGTAGTGGTATCGTCGGCCACGGCCTCAATCTGTACCGTAAGGCGCTTTTGCTGAATACTGGGTGCCGCTGCGACCATGAATACCCTCCTAGTTAACGAAAAAGTCAACACTTAGCTCTGTAAGCTATCGCCCCTACCCCTGGTTTTTCCAAGCTAGGCCAGAAAATCGCTTTTAGCAACGTAAATGTTTCTTAATAAATTTATTCTCGCTTTAAATGCCCGCCGCGTGAAGCAAAATCTCCCATGGATTAAATTGAAACCCATAGTCCATCACTCTTGCCCAACCAGAGACCCCCTAGCCAGCACCTCTTACCAGCCTCAAATAGAAAAGATAAAATCTACTCGTGCCGTCCCCACCCCCCACCCCTTACCCGATACCAGCCACCCGATACCCTCCCCCAATGCTCCCCCCCACCGGTGACTTACGTCCAGGACTAACCGCAGATGGCTCTGTCACCTTCTTTTCTGAAGACTTTGGTGAGTGGTTCCACAGCCGCGCCGGGGCCTACGCCGAGACCCATACCACCTATGTGCAGGCCACCGATTTGGCTACCTTCGCCCAGAGGCCAACCCTGACCCTGCTGGATGTGTGCTACGGGTTGGGCTATAACACCGCCGCTGCGCTGGCCACCATTCAACAGGTTAACCCCGGCTGTCGGGTGCAACTCGTGGCCCTAGAGCTAGACCCCAGGGTGCCCCAGCGGGCCATGGCCAACCATTTGCTTGACGGCTGGCCTATGCCGGTACAATCCTGTCTCAAGACCCTGGCCGAAACCCGAGCCGTCCATCAGCCGTTGGTGAGGGCGACGCTGCGGATTGGCGATGCCCGCCAGGAGATTCAAACCCTGGTGCGCGAGGGGTTTTGGGCAGACGTTATTTTCTTCGACCCGTTCTCGCCCCCCCATTGTCCCGAGCTGTGGACGGTGGAATTTATGCAGCAGGTGGCGGCCTGCCTTCGCCCCCAGGGCAGGCTGGCGACCTACTCCTGCGCCGCGGCGGTGCGCACGGCGCTGCGGTTGGCAGGGTTGAACATTGGCCCCATTGCCGCCGCCGGTCGGCGCTGGCCAGGCACGCTGGCTCAGTTTCAACCCACGGGTCTGGCCCCTCTTTCCTCTCAGGAGCAGGAGCACCTGGCCACCCGCGCCGCCGTTCCCTATCGCGATCCGAACTTGAGCGATAGCCGCGAGGCCATTTGCCTGCGTCGCCAACAAGAGCAGGCCCAGTCGAGCTTGGGGTCAACCTCCTGCTGGCGACAGCGATGGCAAATTTTGAACCACCCAACCACTGGCTTCGAGGCGATAGCTTGTACCAAATCTAAGTCGTAATGGCTCCGATTTCCAACCGGCCAAACCGTAAGGGAAAATGGCACTTGCCCGATGAAATTGGGGGTAACCAAGCAGGATTTGGTATCAGGGGTGACCCAGCGGCTACTCCGAATCAGCCGCTGGGGGTTTTTCTGGGGCGGCTTTTTTGCGGGTAGTGGTTTTCTTTTTAGTTGCTGTGGTTTTAGCTGCTGTGGTTTTAGCCTCGGTAGTTTTAGCCCCAGCAGTTTTAGTTGTTGTCGCTTTGGTAGACTGCTTGGTACCGGTAGACTTAGCGGCGGCGGCGGTTTTGGTGGTTTTAGTCGTTTTGCTGGTTTTGCCCGCCCGCGACCCGCGACCAGTTTTCGCCGGGGCCTTGGCATTGATCCAGCCAATCGCCTGCTCTAGGGAAATAGAGTCAATATTCGTGCCTTCGGGCACCGAAGCATTGATCTTGCCGTGCTTGACGTAGTGGCCGTAGGGGCCGTTAAACACCGCCACAGGCTCGTTATCGTTGGGGTGGAGCCCCAAATCTTTAAGGGGCTCCACCTTCTTACGACCCCGCCCGGCCTTAGGCTGGGCCAGCAGTTCCAGCGCGCGCTCTAGGCTGACGGTGAGCACGTCATCGTCGCCCTTGAGGGAGCGATAGTCGCGCCCCTCTTTGCCCTGGTCGTGGACGATGTAGGGCCCAAACCGGCCCTGGCCCGCCTTAATTGGGGCACCGGTATCGGGATGAGCTCCCAGCGCCCGGGGCAGGGTCAACAGGCCCACCGCTTTCTCCAGGGTGACATCCTCCTGGGCCAGACCCTTGGGCAGCGAAGCCCGCTTGGGATTGGGATTATCGTCGCTGGCTTCACCCAGCTGCACGTAGGGGCCGTAGGGGCCGATGCGCATATAAATCGGCTCCCCAGTATCGGGGTGCAGGCCCACCTTGTCGGGGCCTTCGATTTTTTGTTTGATAATTCGGTCGATTTGCTCCTCATCCAGGTCGGCGGGGGGCACATCCACCGGAATTGAGGCCCGCACCGACTCTTCCCCCGTGCCAATCTCGATGTAGGGGCCGTAGCGGCCAATGCGCACCTTCGCCTCTAACTCATCGAGCAGCACGGTGCGGGCGGCGGTGGGGTCAATTTGGGTTTCACGATCCTGCACCTGCTGCTCTAGGCCCTTTTCACCGGCGTAGAACTCCCGCAGGTAGGGTAGCCACTCCGCCTCGCCGGTGGAAATATCGTCCAGGGTTTGCTCCATGCGGGCGGTAAAGTGCACGTCCACCAAGTCGGGGAAGTTTTGCTCCAGCAGGGCGGTGACGGCAAAGGCCGTAAAGGTGGGAATCAGGCTGTTGTTCACCAGCCGCACATAGCCCCGGTCGATGATGGTGCTGATCACCGTGGCGTAGGTGCTGGGGCGGCCAATGCCCTCGCTCTCCAGCACCTTCACCAGGGTGGCTTCGGTGTAGCGGGCGGGGGGCTGGGTTTCGTGGCCAATGGCCTCCAGGTCAGAGCAGTTGAGGGCATCCCCGGTTCTCAAGATCGGTAGGGGCACCTCCTGGTCTTCAATCGCCGCGTCGGGATCGTCGGAGCCCTCCACGTAGGCCCGGAAGAAGCCGGGAAAATCAATCCGCTTGCCCGTGGCCCGAAACACCGCATCCTCGACCTCAATGGAGGCGGTAATGTGGGTCTGGTGGGCATCGGCCATTTGGCTGGCCACAGTGCGCTTCCAAATCAGGTCGTAGAGGGCGGCTTCGCGACCGCCCAGGCCAGTTTCTCGGGGGGTTCTAAAGGTGCTGCCGGAGGGGCGAATGGCCTCGTGGGCCTCCTGGGCTCCCTTAGATTTGGTGGCAAACTGGCGCGGTTTGGGGCTCAAGTACTCGCTGCCGTACTTGGTCTGCACGCAGGCCCTAGCCGCATCAATGGCCTGCTGCGAAAGGTGCACCGAGTCGGTTCGCATGTAGGTGATGTAGCCCTGCTCGTAGAGGTTTTGGGCTACCCGCATGGTGTCGCGGGCCGACAGCCGCAACTTGCGGTTGGCCTCCTGCTGCAGGGTCGAGGTGGTAAAGGGGGGAGAGGGCTTGCGGGTCGAGGGGCGTTCTTCCAGGCCGCTGACCGTCCACACCCCTTCTAGCAGGCGGGTTTGAAGATCCCGCGCCTGGGCTTCGTCAAGCTGCACGACCTCGCGCCCCTCGGCAATGCGGCCCGTGGCCTCATCAAAGTCGCTGCCGGTGGCCAGACGGATCCCCGCCAGGCTGTGGAGCTTGGCCTCAAAGGGGTTCTGATCCTTCAGCAGGGAAGCCTTTAAGTCCCAGTAGGAGCCCTGGCGAAAGGCCCGGCGCTCCTGTTCACGGTTTACTACCAGCTTCACCGCCACCGACTGCACGCGCCCCGCCGAGAGCCCCCCGGCGATTTTTTTCCAGAGCAGGGGCGAGAGGGTGTAGCCAACCAGACGGTCGAGAATACGTCGGGTTTCCTGGGCGTGGACGAGCTGGTCGTCAATATCCCGACAGTTGCTCAGGGCATCCTGAATCGCGTCCCGGGTAATTTCGTGGAACACCATGCGCTTGGTGGGCACCTTCGGGTTGAGCACCTGCAGCAGGTGCCAGCTAATGCTTTCCCCCTCGCGGTCTTCGTCCGTGGCCAGTACCAGTTCGTCGGCCTGCTTGAGGGCGTCCTTGAGTGTCTTGACGACCTTCTTTTTATCCCCTGGGATAATATAGAGTGGGGCAAAGTCTGAGTCTGGATCCACCCCCAGCTGGGCCCACTTTTCGCCCTTGACATTGGCCGGAATTTCGCTGGCCGACCGGGGCAAATCGCGCACATGGCCCATGGAAGCCTCTACCCGATACCCTGCTGGCAGGTAGTTGCGGATGGTCTTGGCTTTGGTGGGAGACTCGACAATGACAAGCGTTGACATAGGGCTGTCTAGGGTTTCACAGATCAACGGATCAATTCAATCGATTCAATCAATACCTGGGGTTAGCCTAGGGTAAGGCCAGTGGCCTCCAAGTGACTAACACTCTACTGCACGAAATTGCACGACTAGCCTCCCTGTGGCCACACCTTACAAGAAAACTTAACCATTTTTGGGCGTTACCGAAAGCTACAGGGGCTACCGGTACGGAGGATGAACCCCACCGCTGCGATCTTGAAATCGCTCACCCATTGGCACCTGCGGGACTATGTAGCAAGCACCACGGGGTTCAAAATTTCCTAGGTAACCCTAAGATTTACTTATCCTGTTTATTTAACATACACAGGAATAGCCTAATCGGGCTGGCATCGTCTAGACCTTAGCCCAGAGCCGCTAAACAGGGGTGAAATCTGCTGAACCAAGGCTTTCACAGGATTCGCTCGTGCCGATGGGTTTACAAGTCTACATAACGCATCTCAATCCAGTCGATGGGTTTCTCCACAGGTGAGGGTTAAATCTGCCTAAAATCCGCGCCGGGCGGCCGGGAAACGACGCTATTAGTCGTAGCAGATCGTGCTAGCCTAAACCCAAACAGCTTTAGTTACGCCAAGTCCAGCCGAGCAGCTGGGCGGCGTCCAAGCAGAACCTTTGTTCTAACTCTGGATCAGGCTTAAGTCTGTCCATTCGGTTCAGTTCACGTCCGATTCAGTTCATGTTGAGGGGTAAGCGCGCATGGATCTCGTCAACCTTGGGGCTCAGCTCAATGCCGGCACGGTTTTTCCCGAAGGCATTGTGCTGCTGACGATTCTGGTAATTTTGGTCGGCGATTTAATTCAGGGCCGGTCATCGTCCGCCTGGACACCCTATGCCGCCATGGCGGGCTGCCTGGGAGCGCTGGTGGCGCTGGTTCTCCAGTGGGATATCGCCAACCCTGTCGGCTTTCTCGGCGCGTTTAATGCCGATGCCCTGGGCGTTGTGTTCCGGGGCATTATCGTGCTGTCGGCGGCGGTGACGGTGCCTATGTCCACCCGCTACGTGCTGCAGTCGGGTACGTCCCTGGCCGAGTTCTTCGTCATTTTGCTCACCGCCACCCTGGGGGGAATGTTCTTATCCGGGGCCAACGAGCTGGTGATGATTTTTGTGGCTCTGGAGACCCTGAGTATCTCGTCGTATCTGCTGACGGGCTACATGAAGCGCGATCCTCGTTCCAACGAGGCGGCTCTGAAATATTTGCTAATTGGGGCTACCAGTTCGGCGATTTTTCTCTACGGCTCTTCCCTCCTCTACGGTCTGTCGGGGGGCAAGACTCATCTGGATGAAATCGCCGCCAACATGCTGGCCGACAATACCACTGCCCCCATCGGGCTAGTGGTGGCCCTGGTGTTTGTGATTGCCGGTATTGCCTTTAAGATTGCGGCGGTGCCCTTTCACCAGTGGACCCCCGACGTGTATGAAGGGTCACCCACCCCGGTGGTCGCCTTTTTGTCGGTGGGCTCTAAAGCCGCCGGCTTCGCCCTGGCCATTCGCCTGCTGGTGACGGCCTTTCCCCTGGTGTCAGAGCAATGGCACTTTGTGTTTACGGCCCTGGCCATTCTCAGCATGGTGCTGGGCAACGTGGTGGCCCTGGCCCAAACCAGTATGAAGCGCCTGCTGGCCTATTCTTCCATTGGCCAGGCCGGGTTTTTGATGATTGGGCTAGTGGTTGACAGCGATGCGGGCTACGCCAGCATGCTCTACTACCTGCTGATTTATCTGTTTATGAACCTGGGCGCGTTCACCTGCGTTATTTTGTTTTCACTGCGCACCGGTACCGACCAAATCAGCGAGTATGCCGGGCTGTATCAAAAAGACCCGCTGCTCACCCTGGGTCTGAGCATTTGCCTGCTGTCTTTGGGGGGCATTCCACCCATGGCCGGGTTCTTTGGCAAAATCTACATTTTTTGGGCCGGTTGGCAGGCTGGAGCCTACGGGCTGGTGCTAGTGGGTCTAGTCACCAGCGTGATCTCTATCTATTACTACATTCGTGTCGTCAAGATGATGGTGGTCAAAGAGCCCCAGGAAATGTCGGACGTCGTCAAGAATTATCCCAAAATTCGCTGGGATTTACCGGGCCTGCGACCTATGCAGGTGAGTCTAATTCTAGCGGTGGTGGCCACCTCTCTAGCCGGAATTTTGTCGAACCCACTGTTCACCCTGGCCAATACGGCGGTGACTCAAACTCCAATGCTACAAGCCATCCCGGCAGTGGCCAAGGTGGTCAGCCTAGACTATTTAACAGACGAGAAATAAACCTCTGCCGCTCTCTTGGCAAACTGATCCCACAAGGGCGTAGGGCGGAAATCCATGTTAACCAACCTCCTTCATCTATGGATGCCCGACCGCGCGGAAATGATAGACCGATATTTTCTTCGGGCGTTGATAGTTGATAGTGGAGAGTAGCTTCCTCACGTGGGGCTAGGGGAGTCACCCTCAGCCCCCGTAGACAGGGCAGGACTTCGGTGCTTTTGTTGCTCGGCATAGGTGGCCAGGGGCAGAAGCAGGCGGCTGTGGGTGCGACCATCGTCGAGCAGGGAGAGGGTGATTTCTCCCCCGAGTTGCCCCAGTAGCGTTTGGCAGATGGCTAGGTGCAAACCCGGCAGCTCATCAAGCTTTGAGGGGGCCAGTAGATCGGGCGGGTGACCGACCCTGAGCTCTTCTAACAGCAGGGGGGCACATTGGCCGTCGTCGGTAATCGAGAGCTCTAGCCACTCTAAATTTAAGGGTCGGCACCAAATGTCGATGCGCCCGCCCACCGGCGAGCGATTACAGGCCGCTAGCACAATTTCGTAAAGAACTAGCTCTAGCTTCGCCATGTCGCCGCCCAAAATTACATTGCTGTCGTTATGCACCTTCGACCACAGCTGCCGGGCCTCCAGGCTGGGGTTAACCCGCTCTAGGAGGCGATTGAGCAGACTGATCAGGGGCATGGTTTGATACCCCGGTTGGAGGTGCCAGCGCTCTTCGCGCAGGACAGCTTCAGTCCCTTGCCGAACCATAGTCAGCCGATCCAGTAGGGGACTAAAGGATCCCGAGGCCCCACCAACACCCTTGGCTTGCAGACTGGTCAGTTCCTGGGTGAGCTTGCCCAGCTCCCGGTGGATCTCGTCAAGGCAGTGGTGCTTGTACCAGTTGAGGTGTTCTAAATCCTGCCGCTGCTGGATCAGCAGGGCGGTGAGGTGCAGGTGCCGCCGTGACCAGGCTAGCTGGCTGGTGAGCAGCTTAAAGATGGTGAGCTGGTGGCTGGCCCACTGCCGATGGGGGGCCGACACCAGCACCAGCACCCCCGTCACCAAATGGGTCGGGGCGGTTCTGAGGGCGGACACCAGTAGCCGACTCCCGGCCGGGGCCGCAAACCAGGCCGTGGTTTCTGCCGGTAGGTCTTCAACGGTGAGGGGTAGGGGGCCAGCGGTTTGGAGTGCCCAGGTGAGAATAGCCTCGTTGCTGACGGAGATGGGGTGGTTTTCCTTGACCCAGGTGCTGGTGTCCTGGGTGGTCATGCGGCTGACTACCGCTTGGGATGCCCCCGGTGGCCAGGTCACGAGCAGCACCGCTGCGCCCTGCATGAGCTGCAGCATATACTGGAGGGTAGTTTGCTCAAGCTGATCGGTGTGTTGCCCCTGGTGCAGCGCCTGGAGGCCCCACTGAATGGCTTCGTAGGTATGCTGCTGCTGATCAATTTGCCGCTGCAACTGCCACTGGTGCAAAATGACGCCAATCTGGCGCCCCACAGCCGCAAACAGCCCCTGCTCGGTAGATGTCCACTGGCGGTTGGCGCGGTCAATAATCATCACAATGCCTTCCGGGGCATGGCCGGGGGAAGCACTACCCACCAGCACCCCCTGGGCCCCCAGGTGGAGCAGTGACTCACGCCAGGCCATCAGCTTAAGGTCTTGGCGCAGGTTGTCGATGGCCATGGGCACGGGGCTACGCTCAAGCAGTTGCCAGTCAATATCGTCGAGGCAGGGCCACAGCAGCGGGGCCGCCAGGGTACGGCCCACCTGCCCTTGAAAACACAGGTCGTAGCCGTTGCGGTCGGGGTTGAACAGCAGCACAAAAAATTGCTGAATGGCCAGCCGCTCCTGTAGCACCGTAAAGCAGGCCTGTAGCGCCTGGTGCCAGTCCACATCCCCATGGATGCTCTGGATAATCCCCTCGGTGAGATGGTAATCAAGCTCGGCCTGGTGGGCCACTTCGTGGCGGATGGCGGTAGGCAAGGCCAAACTCAGCAGCCGCGCGATGCCCATGAGAAACTGCTTTTCGACCTCCTGCCAAATCCGAGGCAGACTGGCTTCTACGATCAAAAACCCAATTAGGTCAGCCTGGTCAGTAATCGGAGCCACCATCAAAGCCTGGGCCTGGAGCTGCTGCATCAGCCGGTCGGAAACCACGGCTTTGAGGGCACCGCGACTTTCCCCCACCACCACCAGCTGCTGATTGCAGAGGGCCTGGTAGAGCCCCCGCGCATCTTCTACGGCAATCTGTAGCCCTTGGCTACCCGCCTGGGGGGCCAGGGCCGGTACCCGCTGCCAAAAATAGTTGCCCTGGGGTTCAAACCAAAACATTCGCGTGCGGGTCGGGTCAATAAATCGCTGGGTTTCTCTAACCACTTCCTTAATTTGGCCATCCACATCGGGCCGGCTACCCAGCTTGCCCAGCAGCGCCAGCAGGGGCTGTTCTAACCGCTTAGCCTGCCGCCGCTGCTGCTCGGCCTCAAGATGGTATAAAGCTTCGGCCAGACCACCCGTCATAATCGCCAGGTAAGAACGTTCCTCTAAGGACGAAGACAGGCCCCAGCGAGGGGAGGCTAGCACCAGTAGCCCTAGGCAATCTTCCTGACGCTTAATCGGATAAACAATGGCGCTCTGGAGGGCAAGCTGCTTGGCAATCACTCCCCACTCTCCGGCTCGGATTTCGGTTTGCAAGTCGGCCACAATCAGAGGCCGCTGCTGCATTACCGCCTGCTCCATGAGATCACCAGGGGTAAGGTTGATGGTGGTGCGCATGGCGCGCATCTGGGCGGGGCTGTGGCAGCCCTGGGTAACGAGTCGGTGGTGAACTCGGTCGTATAGCCCAACCCAAACTAAATCAAAATCCAGTGTTTGGTGCAGGTGGTCAACGGCCACGGCCACGGCTGCATCGGCCGTTTGGGCCCCCCGCAGCGCCTTTAAAGCGCGCGATAACGATACCAGGGGCTGGTCGAAGGGGGGCTCAGTAGGTTGCGATTGCGCCATCGGCTTCCCGGGTGGTCTGGGGTGGAGAAAAAAAGGTGGTTAGTCAAAGCCGTCGACTGTCATTTAGGTTAGTACATTCAAAGCATTGACCGTCGATGGCCTGTACCCATACCCATCTGCCGCGGCGGCATTCTGAACCAAGCTAGGGACGAAATGGTAGGGGTAGACCAGCCTCAACCCTGGGCCCATACCCAGGCTGGGACCACCCAAGTCTGCTTCAATAGTCTTAACTGGCAGCTGGGCTGCACCTTGACCCAGGGGCTGTGGTGCAGCTAACCCATGCAAATCGATCTAAAGATTGTCTGTGTGCTCCTGAGGCGATTAGCGGATTGGCGGAATGGCCTGCCCAGCTGGCCCTTTGGCTTAAATCCTAGTGTACCCGTTGATTTGTTGGCACCCATCAACTCAGTACTGGAGAACATCAATAAAGCTACGATCAAGCGTCCAAAAAACCTGACACCCGAAACCTGACACCCGAAACCCAGATTCTTGCCATAGTATGTAAACCTACGCCACGGGGTACTAGCCGGTGAAAGACTTTTACCGTCCGCTGCTGCGTCCGCTGCTGTTTTCTGGCCTTAAGCTGGAGCCCGAATTTCTCCATGACCAGGTGATTAACGCCCTAGCCTGGCTGGGCCGCCCCCTTCCCGATGGCGGCTGGGGCCAAGCCTGGGTGGCACAGCGGCAGCGCTGGCTGCACCAGCAGTTCTGTCTAGAGGATGAGCGGCTGGTGCAGACCTGTTGGGGGCTTAAGTTCGCCAACCCGTTGGGGCTAGCCGCCGGGTTTGACAAAGATGGTCAAGCCGCCCTGGCCTGGCCGCTGCTGGGGTTCGGGTTTGCGGAACTGGGCACCGTCACTCGGCTAGCCCAGCCTGGCAACCCACCTCCCCGACTATTTCGACTCATAGAGGATGAAGCCGCCCTCAACCGCATGGGGTTTAACAATCGGGGGGCTGCGGCCCTGGCCGAACGGCTAGGGGAGTTTTGGCCTACCCAGCGACCGCCGATTCCCATCGGTATTAACCTGGGCAAATCAAAGCTGACCGAACTCGCTGACGCCGCTGAAGACTATCGAGCTAGCTTTCAGCAGCTCAAGGCCTTCGGGGATTACTTTGTGGTTAATGTATCATCCCCCAATACCCCAGGGCTAAGGTCGCTCCAGGCCGCTGACCAGCTCAGCCCGATTCTGGCCGCCCTTCAGGACGAAAACACGACCGCTAAGCCGCTGCTGGTCAAAATTGCCCCGGATCTCGACTGGCCAGCCATTGATGCCGTCATTGAGCTGGCCCAGGCTCACGGTCTAGCTGGAATCATTGCTACCAACACCACTATTTCCCGCAATGGCTTGAAGACCCAGGTGCTGCCCCAAACCGGTAACCCCATCGCCCAGGAGGCGGGGGGCATTAGCGGCGCTCCTCTACGTCAGCGCTCCACGGCCGTTATCCACCATATTTACGCTCGTACCGGGGGCACACTGCCAATCATCGGGGTAGGGGGCATCTTCACCGCCGCCGATGCTTGGGAAAAAATCACCGCCGGAGCTACTCTCCTGCAAACCTACACCGGCTGGATTTACGAAGGCCCCGGCATGACCCGGCGGCTTCTAGAAGGGCTATTAATCCGGCTTGATGACCACCAAATGGATACTATTGGCGAGGCGGTAGGATTGAGTCATCGGGGGTAGGGGCCGGTGAGGTATTGGATTTTGGATTTTGGGCTACTTCTGAGCCCCAGAATCTGGAACCCTAAACCCCACCAGAGCCGCTACTGGCTCTATCCCCCCCGACATTGAGTTTGCCGCCACAGTCACAGTCACTGACATCTCCGAGGTCTACGAGCAGACTATTGAACGGGCCGATTAGGGAAGGTGACCCTTAGCCTGGACGAAATGACAGGGGCGTTGCTGAACCTAGTTATGAATCAAGCATTCAACGTCCCTCGTAGGGGCAAACAGTCGTTTGCCCCTACCCAAATTCATGCCTGAATTCAGCAACACCATGACAGGTATTCAAGCCCTGGAGCGGGCCATGTCGACTCTGCCCATGAAGCGGGGGCGGCCTGAGAAAACAAAGTTCGAGTACATTTCTCATGAATACTCGCTGTTATTTATGCCGACCAGTACCAGGGCCCTATCCTAGGCTCAAGGCCCATACCTTCCTTAATCGACCACCGGGCTGCCGTGGTGGTGGATCATATACCAGCGACCACCCATGCGCTCAAACCCATTGGTCGCCATCGATCGAGCCTCTAGGCGGCGATCGCCACCGCTAATCTGGAGGATGTTCTCAATTAGCACTATGTAGGCCAGGTCGCCGCTGACCTCGACGGCAAGGATGTCGGCGTCGATTTCTAAGTAGCTAGTATTTTTGAAGATGCGCTCCCAGGCGTCGCGAATCTCGGCCCAGCCCTTGAGGGCATCCCGCCCGGGATGAATACAGAGACACCCCATACCCTTCGACCAGACCGACTCCATGGCTTCTAGATCCTTTTTCTCAAAGGAGCGATAAAATGCCTGGTTTACAGCCAAAACAAGTTCACGATCACCAGCCATAGGATCCTCACTGATAAGATACAAGGATTCTTCCTTGCCTCCAGTCTTGAGCATAGCTAACGGCAAGGGGGTCTAGCCACCTCCGGTTGAGAAGTTTTCTACCCCGCATGCTTAAACTCGACAATCTCTGTAAGCACTATGGTTCCCAGCCGGTGCTCGATCATCTGAGCGTTACCCTCCAACCCGGAGAAATCTACGGCTTGTTAGGCCCCAACGGGGCCGGTAAGACGACCACCATCAACATTATCTGTGGGCTTTTGCAGGCCGATGCCGGGGCCGTTTTTATCGGCGGCCAGCCCGCCGGGGCCGCCACCAAGCCCTGGGTGGGGGTGGTACCCCAAAGCAATCTGCTGTACTCGGGCCTAACCTGCCGCCACAACCTGGCTTTTTTAGGTCGCCTCTACGGCCTCTCACGCCTGGAGTGCCGGCGGCGCACTGACCTGTGCCTGGAGGCGGTGGATCTAGCGGCCCAAAAGCATACTCTAGTCGAGCACCTCAGCGGCGGCATGCAGCGGCGGCTCAGCCTGGCGGCGGCGATGCTACACCGCCCTAAGCTGGTGATTTTAGATGAGCCCACCACCGGACTAGACATCGAAGCTCGCCATGACGTGTGGCGGTTGATCCGCCAATTCAAAGCCATGGGGGTAACGGTGCTGCTGACCAGCCACCTATTCGATGAGGTAGAGCGGCTCTGCCACCGAGTCGGCATCCTTAAGCAGGGGCGGCTGCTGGCCGAGGGCACCCTGGCGGAGCTTAGGTCGCAGATCCCCGCCCAGGAAATTGTGACTATCGAAACCGATGCCCCCGAGGTCGCGATCACCCGGGCCGAGCAACTCGGCTACACCCACCGACGCTACGGGGGCGATCTGGCCTTCTGGGTACCCGACCTGCTCGACCTGAAGGATTTAATTGCTCGCTTCGACGGCGTCCCCCTCGACTCCATTGCCCGTCAGCCGGTAAAGCTAGAGCACATTTACCTAGAGGTCACTGGCCCAGTTCCACCCTTCATTTCCCAGGTTGGTAGAGACAGCCCTGATGTTGAGCACCGCTCCTAGGCCCATCCAGCCGCAGGACGCTGCATGTTGAAGCCCATCACCCGGCCACATTCCCCGCCTGAAACACCCGCCCAATCACCTCCTCCACCGGTGGATCGGTGATGGTTAAGTCCTGCACGTCTAGGTGAGTCAGCATCTGGCTGACGGTCTGGGTTAAGTGGTCGCGCTTCACGATCAGGCTGGCGGTGCAGCCTGCGAAGCTCTCTAAATCGCCATAGGGCGTTAAGGCCGAGGCATTGCAGGGGGAGGTCAGCTCGACTTTGACTTCGCGGTAGGGGGCGAACTGTTCCAGTAAGGCGTCTAGGCCGCCATCGTAGATTAGCCGCCCCTGATAAATTAGCAGCACCCGCTGGCAGAGGGCGGTGATGTCGGCCATGTAGTGGCTGGTCAACAAAATTGTTGCCTGGTAGCGCTGGTTGTAATCGCGCAAAAAATTGCGCACGGCCACCTGGGCATTTACGTCTAGCCCCAGGGTGGGCTCATCCAGAAATAGCACGGGCGGACGGTGCAGTAGAGCCGCCATCATTTCGGCCTTCATCCGCTCGCCTAGGGAGAGCTTGCGCACGGGCTGGTTGAGCTTACCCTCTAGCGCCAGCATCGCCGTTAGCTCCTCTACCCGATAGTGAAACTCTTTGTCTGATAGGCCATAGACAGCGGCGTTAATGCGCAGCGAGTCGAGGGCGGGCAGATCCCACAGCAGCTGCTGCTTTTGCCCCATGACCAGAGTAATATCCTGCAAAAACTCGGTCTGCCGCTGGAAGGGCACATGACCACCCACCCGCACCGTTCCCGCCGTGGGATGGATGAGACCGGTGAGCATTTTCAGGGTAGTGGTTTTGCCGGCGCCGTTGGGGCCTAAGAACCCTACGACCTCGCCAGCCTCGATGTTAAAAGAAACTTGGCTAACCGCCTCTACCTGGCGATACTGGCGTCGAAAAAGATGCTTCAGGGTGCCGGCTAGCCCTGCTTCTTTGACCGCTACCGGGTAGCACTTGCTCAGTCGGTCAACCTGAATCATAGCCATGGGGCAGAGGGAGATGCGGACAACGGCCTTTATTGTAGCCCCGCCCCCATGGCTCCCCGGTGCCCTGGCCCAACTTTTTTAACTCATCTCAGCCCGGCAACCTGCCCCAGGGCGAGTGCAGCCACCTAGCCCACCACTCGCCGCAGGAAATGCAGGCGCTCGTTTAGCCCCATGGTGTCAAGTCGCATCAGCAGGGCCGCAGTTTCCGCTGATTTAACTTGACAACTCATATTGGCGGGCAGTGCCATGCGGTTAATTAATCGATGCCAGAAGGCTAGCTTCATATTCACGTTCAGAGTCCCGTAGGCGGCGGCAAAACGAGTATTGGCTCCGCTGAGAATATCTCGCAGCACGTCGAACTGCTCGTCACGACTAAGCTGATCGAGCTGGTTGAGCAGCTGCTGCACAGCCTGGGAAAACAACGCCACCGGAGCAATGGTCGCAAAGGCCTGCCCTAGCGTATTGTAGGTCTCCCAAAGAATCGTTAGCTGACAATCGGCATCGGCGGATTTAAAGGATGTGATGGTTTGCTCAAACTGAAGCCGAACATCAACAGCGGTCATAGCGGTAACCCTCGTGGCTTGTTATAGGACTTGGTTGTAAATTAGTTTTCAATTAAGTTGCGAAAGATTAGACCCCAGCGATCGCTGACCGAGGTGAGTAGTCACTCGACGCTTAAATCCCGAACTAATTCAATTCAACATGGTTTTTCTATCTTTTCTATTGATCCCTGCTATTTTTACGGAGACGCTAATTCTTTAGACTTTCTTAGGATTTGCCATTTCCTGAGCTATCAGGGCCATCTGAGAAAAGGGATCCATGACGTTAGGAAGCTGAGGATATGGTGGAAGGATCCACTGCGTTGGGGAGTTGAGGGCATGGTGGGCACCGGGCCAGGGCACTGGCCCGGTGCCTTAGCTTACCCAGGGGAACAAAGGATGGGCTACACTGGATCTAGTGAGTCTGAACAAAACTTAAGGATACCAACACATAGCGTTACAGCCTGCGCTATCTCCGGAGGTGTAGAAATCCCAAGTTTTGGCAACGGTTTTAAGCTCAGGGGCCCTACCTGCACTACCAATTTGAAGGTGAGCATCTATCCCCGGATCGCTGAGGACTACGGTGTGACCGGCTGAGCTAGGCACGGGCACGGTACCAAATCGCCAAATCACCTATGGGGGATGGGTTTGGCCCAGTTTCCACCCAAGTAGGGTGTTTCAGGCGACGGTACCCACGACAATGAGTCTGTAACGTTGAACTTATCGGGTAATTAACTAACCCCGCCCACCCAGTACGGTTTTGGGCGGGCTGTTCTCTGGTCGTTAGAAGGCTATCTATGCATTCCATTCAATCGTTTTTGAAGCGTAAATCAGCCCCCCCGCTGACCTATCTGAGTCAAAAGACCGAGTTTGAGGGGGTGCTCCACACTGAAGGCATGCTGCGGGTAGACGGCATTATTCACGGCACGGTGGAGGTGAATGGGGATTTAGAAATTTCCGCATCGGGCCTGATTGAGGGACCCGAGGTCAAAGCCCACGACATTGTGGTAGAGGGCGTGCTTAAGGCCAGGGTCTTTGCGAAAGGCAAACTCACCCTCAGCCGTACCGCCCGCCTCGAAGGCGACGTCGTTGCAGGATCCTTAGAAATTGAGCCTGGCGCTCACTACACCGGGTACATTGAAACCTGCGATGCCAAGTCCCTGCCGCCGGCCCGCGAAGTACCGGAGCTCTACGGCACCACAGAGCTTTAATCTCGCATTAGCCAGGTCACTAAGATCAATGCTACCGTGCCCGCCAACCAGGGAGACGGCTCGATCGCTGTCCCTAGGCTAGCCAGGCTGCTGAAGGGAATGTACAGCAGCCCAGCCGCCGTAACGCAGAGTATGAGCAACACGATTCCCATTCCCATCATTTACCTCTAGGCTGTTACCCCCATCTTGGGGATATCTACGATAAAGTTTAGGCTCTGAAGTTTGTCCAGACACTTAACGGGTGACAAGGGCAGTCAACATCATGCGGTACAAGGGTTCGAGACAATAGAGGGGCAAAAAATAGGGAGCCTCAGTGCCGC
>DAIUJR010000093.1:0-19072 GCA_036848635.1 Nodosilinea sp. CTOTU7336 | reverse complement strand
ATTTCCCTACAGGAGGAAACACTATGTCTCACTTCAGCACCCTTCGCACTAAAGTGACCGATGCTGAGATTCTGAAGCAGTCTCTGTCTGACCTAGGCATTGCCACGAAGACAGATGCTGATGTTCGGGGTTACAATGGCCAGCGCGTTCGTTCCGACATCGTGGCTGTTCTGGATGGCGAATATGATCTGGGTTGGTCGCGCAATGCCGATGGCTCCTTTGATCTAATCGCCGACCTTTGGGGTGTAGCCAAAAAGCACAACCAGACCGAGCTGATCAACTCCATCAACCAGAAGTACGCTGTCAACAAAACCCTGGCCGAAGTTAAGCGTCCTGGCCTACAGAACGCCAACGTCAAGCTGGTGCTTCAGTAAGCTTCCAACGCGTTCCCTAGGGCGGGCTGGTCAGTTTCTATGCTGGCCAGCCCGTTTTTTGTGGAGATCAGCAATTAAATAAGATTCCAGCGTCATTCCCGCGCAGAACCTACCCCCGCGTCGGCGAGAATTCACAGTGAGCCTCTCCCTTGGGTCGGTATCTTATTTCAGCGCCAGTCCCTTAGACTGGCAAAGAACGTCTTTAAACTTTGTATGGTGCCCCTCAACCAGTCCGACCAAGTCGCGGTGCAGCAGCTGCTGATTGCCTGTGGCGACTATGCCTACGAGCAGTCTAAGCAGCCGTTCCAGGTTTTTGAAAAGGGCGCTGAAGATTATGTCACCACGGTTGACCGCGCCCTCGATCAGCGACTCCTGGCTGGGTTCCAGGCCCTCTTCCCCCATGACGGCATTATTACCGAAGAAGATCGATCGACCTTCCGGCAGTTTACCCACGCCTGTCCGCGTCAGTGGTTTATTGACCCCATTGACGGCACCGACGACTTTATTAATGGCCGGGCTAACTACTCGGTGATGGTCGGTCAGGTGGTGGGCGGCGTCCCTAGGGCTGGGTGGGTGTATGCCCCGGCCCATCGGCAGCTGTACTGGGGCGGGCCAGGCTGGGGGCTGTTTCAGCGCAGGCGGAACGATCCGCCGCAATCTCTGATTCCTAAAGAGCCAATGTTTAAGCCGGGCCAAGGCTGGTCGATGGTAATTGGCGATAAGGATCGCCGCCGCTTTGGTGCGGCTATTACCGAGGGCCTGCCAGGGGTGAATTTCTTATCGTTGGGTAGTTTTGGCCTCAAGGTTTTAGCGGTTATGCAGGGCCAGGCTGGGCTGTACCTTTACCTGAATGGCCGGGTCAAACTGTGGGATACCACTGGCCCCCTCGCCCTGGCCCAGGCCGCAGGCCTAACCTGCTGCGACTTGAACGGCAACCCCATTCAATTTGTGGAGCCTTACATTGACCCCGAGACTTTGGTTCATCGTCAACCGATTCTGGTCGGTTGGTCCAGCTATGTCAATGCGCTAAGGTCTCCTTTGCGCCGGGTTGTGGCCGACGTAATGGGTTCAAGGTCGTCCATCTAACCTGGATTACTCGCCACTACAGAAATCAACGACTGTCATTTCCGTTCCCCGCTTTTCACGGGGGGGAATCTATTCTGCTTCTTCTGGATTCCCGTGGAAATGAGAATAACAGGCCTTTTCTGTGCCAGGCCGCGTCCTCAGCGTGCGGCAATCAGGGTGAGTTTGGTAGCGCTTGGGGCTAAAGGATTTTCTGGTTACCATGGGAACGTAAACGGCGACCATGTTGCCGTTACGCCTAATCTACGATCTGAGCCGAAGTACCCCTTGCGGAAAGCTTCGATGTCGGACCTGGTCTAGGGAGATTTCCAGCTAAGAACTTACCTCGTCATTCCCGCGCAGGCGGAAATCCAGCCCGAGAGTCTGTTCATATTGGGTATATTCTTTTCCAGAAATCGCCTAGGACCTGATTGTCACCGTATCAACCCTTTAATCTGTGTGGTCTATGCAGTCCGATTCCCTGAGTGAGCGATACCCGTTATTCCAGGCCGCCAGTCCAGACACCGTCGAATGGCTGCGATCCGTAGCCACTTACCATGATTACCCCGCCGATCGGGCTGTGGTGATGGAAGATGCCTGGGGCAATGCCGTCTACTTTATTGAGTCCGGTTGGGTCAAAGTGCGCCGTCATCTAGACGAGCGCTTCATGACCTTGGCCATCCTCAGCCAGGGCGACTTTTTTGGGGAGATGGCTATTCTAGATGAGTCGCCTCGATCCACCGACGTAGTGGCCATGACCACCGTCAGGCTAATGAGCATTTCCGCCCAGCGGTTCATTCAAACGCTGTTTAAAGACCCCCAGCTGCATCACCGGATGCTACAGCTGATGGTGCAGCGCCTGCGTCAGATGAATCTACGCCTCCAGCTACGCCACCAGCCCCCCGCCGTGAAACTAGCCAATACCCTGACCGTTCTGCAGGAAGCCTATGGGCAGCCCGTGGAGGACGGCGTCGAGATCTTCACGATTCCTCGGCCAGATTTAGCCGATTTGACCGATATTACTCTGGATGAGGCGGCAAAAATTATGGCCAAGCTTGAAGAAAAAGGGTGGATTGTGCCAGATGCAGAGCGCTCGATACTGCGACTAAAAAATGTTAAGCAATTAGCCCACCTAGCCGGACGACTTTAGCCCCGGTAACGGATTGGGTTGGGTTTGTAGAGATTGATAACATTGCCTGAGTTTAGGAAATCGCCGTGGTAAGTTGTCTCCATAAACCGCTGCAGCCCTTGCCTACCAACGGAGACAGCCATGTCGTTACAGCCCCCGCCGCCCCCTTCTATTAGCCCTAGCCAGATGACGCTGCTGCGCATTGTCTCAACCATGGCTTGGAGTGATGGCCACCTGGCCGATGAAGAGGTAGACGTCATGCTTGATCAGTTTAGCCACTTGTTCGCCAGTGACGCCTTACAGCAGGCCAGTTTACGCACCGAACTGCGGGACTACATGATGCAAAATATCCCGCTGGATGAGCTTGTGCCTAAGCTAACCCGCCCCGCCGAGCGCGAAATAGTGCTGAAATTGGGCTACCGGGTGATCAGCGCCAGTTCACGCACCCCCGACGAGGATCTGATTAATCAAGAAGAGGCTGAAGCTTATCAAAAGCTGGTCTTGCTGCTTGACCTGCCCGTTGACCTAGTCAAGCGTCTTGAGCAAGAAAGCGATCAGGCCGCGGCCCAGCACGGCGACTTAGTGGAGCATCTGACCGCTGAATTACGTACCTTTGTGCAGGGGTAGCAAGGCTCGGGTTGAAAATCTCTAGCGAGTCTCTTGCTGAGGCGATTTCTGGAAAAGAGGCATGGCTGGACATAGGTATGAATCAAGCATTGAACGCCCCTCGTAGGGGCAAACAGCCGTTTACCCCTACCCAAATTCAGGCCTGAATTCAGCAACACCGGAAAAGAAGATACCCGATATCAATCAACTCTTGGGCTGGATTTCCGCCTGCGCGGGAATGACGCGGTAAGTTCTTGGCTAGAAATTTCCTTAAGCCGGTACCTTATTTCAGGTACGGCCCTAAGCGCTCATCGCTAGCATTCGCTGGATTGGTCTTAGCGCTGCCGCCTGGGTGGCCGGGGGCAGGGTGATTTCCGGCTGTCGGTGGAGCATAGCCAGGTAAAGCTTCTCCAGGGTGTTGAGCCGCATATGGGGGCATTCATTGCAGGCACAGGCGGCCACAGGGGGTGCCGGGATAAAGACCTTATCGGGGGCCAGTTTTTGCATCTGATGGAGAATTCCGGCCTCGGTGACCACAATAAACTGCTGTTTTGCGCTGTTTTGGGCATACTTGAGCAGTGCTGTGGTTGAGCCAATGAAGCTGGCATGGCGCAACACCGCCGCCTCACACTCAGGGTGGGCAATGATTGCGGCGTCGGGATAGGTGATTTGTAACTGCACCAGTTTTTTTTCCGAAAAGGTTTCATGGACCATGCAGCTCCCCTGCCAGAGCACCAGATTTCGACCGGTTTGCTGCATGACGTAGCGGCCCAGGTTCTGGTCAGGGGCAAAGATAATCGGCTGATCGGCAGGAATTTGCTGAATAATATCTACGGCATTTGAGCTGGTACAAATGATGTCGCTCATGGCCTTGATTTCAGCGGTGCAGTTAATGTAAGACACCACGATATGATCTGGATAGCGACGCTTAAACGCCGCAAACGCCGCCGGTGGACAACTATCGGCCAGGGAACAGCCCGCCTCTAGGTCAGGCAGCAGCACCTGCTTGTCGGGGTTCAAAATCTTGGCGGTTTCAGCCATGAAGTGCACCCCGGCAAACACAATTACCTCAGCCTGGGTGGCCGCCGCCTGACGAGAAAGCCCCAGAGAGTCTCCGATGTAGTCAGCCACATCCTGAATGTCGGGCTCTTGGTAATAGTGGGCCAGCACCACGGCCTTTAATTCTTGCTTGAGTGCCGTAATAGCCCCCACTAGGTCAGCAGGAATCGCTGACCTGGTGGAAGCAGAAACTTGGGTTGTAAACACGGTGGTGAAGAGAACAGTAGTGAGCAGAATAATTTGAATTATAGTTCAATTCACCAAAAGTCGCCACGGCCCTGGTTGCCCCGATGGGGAGAGGCAAGACCGACGGCAAGGAATCTAGCCATGAACCGCTGCTGTGCATCCATCAATGTCTTGCCTTGGCTTGGCGTTTTGCCTAAGCCAGCGACGCCGCCGCTAAGGTCAGACTATCTCGATGACTATGGCCATTAGTTTCAGCTGTGGCTCGCTCGATATTAAAGCGATAGCCCACATTGCGAACGGTTTGGATAATATTGGGCTGTCGAGGGTCGGCCTCAATTTTTTTGCGGAGAGAAAGAATGTGGGTATCCACGGTTCGAGGGTTATCGATGGCGTCGGGCCAGGCTCGACGCAGCAGGTCGGTGCGGCTAAGGGGCGATCCAGACGCCTGGGTAAGCACGTAGAGAAGACTAAATTCCTGGGGGGTAAGGTCGATGTAGTCGCCCCGAAAGTTAACCCGACGCTGCACTAGATCGATATTAAGATCGCCGTAGGTGAGGAAGGCCGGGGCATTCATTAACCGCACCCGTCGAGTTAATGCCTCAATGCGGGCCAGAAATTCCTGCATCCCAAAGGGCTTGGTCATGTAGTCATCGGCTCCGGCCCGCAGCCCGGTCACAATATCAGTTTCAGTGGCACAGGCCGACAAAATCATAATTAACGGTTGCCCTTGGCTATGCAGCCAGCGGCACAGCTCGACTCCGTCTCCCTCAGAAAGCTGTGAGTCAAGAATAACTAAATCTGGCTGACGGCTTTGGAAGACATCACGGCTGCGAACGATGTCGGCTGACTGGTAAACCTTGTAACCAGCTTGCTGAAGATGCCAACCCAACAGTGACCGTAAATGGGGGTTGCCTTCAATAATTTGAACAGATACAGAACCCACTCGATTTAGTTATAAACGCCAGTTCCTCATCCGCCAAACATATCAAAGCCGGCCGGGGGGTTTTGTAGCCAGAGTTACCCTACTTCGCGCCGCCTCTAGAATCCAGGTTTATCCCTGGTGGTGGTCTTCATTTCAGACCTCAGCACCCGGGCCAAGGCCCAATTAGATCGGGCAAGCCCTACGGGCTTTCTTTTCTGAGCTGGCATGTCTAACCCCTCATTTAACCCTAAATCTCGCCAAAGACGATTTGGTTTTCTATAGCTTTGTTGCGATACTTTTCGGGATTTAAAAAAGTTGGGTATCTAATCATAAAAAATTAGAAAGGTTTTATAGAAGCTAAAAAAAACTGAAGACCGACCAATTGAAAAATTGTCAAAATATCCTTGAAGCCTTTGTTTATCAGCCAAAAAGCCGATGAAACACTAAAATTAGCGGTTTGGCAGGTGGGTATTATGGAGAACAACGGCTTCAGCAGCGCTTTGGATCTTCTATGACTTTCCCTCCCGGTTATATCCTTGTGCTTAATCCTGAGCGTCAACCAGTCGCTGATATCAATTCCCTTGAAGGTGAATTGCCGTATCCGATGTTTGTGGCCAATTCCACCGAGCAGGCGGTAACCCGGGTTAAGCAGGAGCCGCCTTGTCTGGTGATTTTAGTCGGCAATAACGTTCAGGCTTGGTCGCAGCCCCTGGTTGAGCATCTACGCCAAACCGCCCGCACCCAGGATATGACCATTGTGGCGCTTACCGACTCTGCTAGCCCCCAGTGGAACTATAGCGAAGATACCCCCGGCCTGGACGGGCTGCTGGTTAAGCCGCTCAGCTTTGATATTGTTACAACCCTGGTTGAGTCGGCCCTGGCCAGGCGCGTCTGGTATTAGCGATCACGGCCACAAAGCGGCCACCAGCCGCTAGGGCAATTTCTCGAAACCAAATCCCTATCGGCCGTGAGGTCTGCGGCGTTGATGAACAACCCCAACCCCTAGCAAGTCAGTTAAGCCAACGGGGTAATCTGAGGAAAGCCTAAGAACGCCCTGCTATGTTGCCAAACGTCTTACCCGAAAGCCGGATTCAGGTATTTAAATTCTGGTTCAGCGGGGCCCTGCAGGATGGCATTCACCATCGCCACGAGCTGTACTACCGGGCCCTGACGGTGCCAACCTCTAAGCGCACCCGTTTGTATCATTTAGCCTGCAAGTTTTCAGAACAGGGGGCGACCACCGTGGTATCGGTAACCAAACTGCAGTGCAGCCTGTGGATTAGCCTGCGCCACCAGGCGATGGTGGCACCGCTACTTGAGCATCGGGGGGCAGGTCTACCGACTCCACCGCTTTAGAGGAGGGCTGAACCCACAACAGTTGCCCCTGATCAATCACCCCCTGAACGGCGAAGGTCTGCGGATCAAACAGGGTGACGTTAGCGCGGTAGCCCGGTTTGAGCAGACCCAGAAATTGATCGATGCCGATGGCCTGGGCCGGATACAGGGTGGCCATCCGCAGGGCTTCGTCCACAGAAATACCGACGTGATGAACGCAGTTGCGGATGGCCTCGATCAGGGTGAGGGCAGAGCCGCCCAGGGTACCTTTGGCGGAAACACATTTGCCGTCTCGGCAAAACACCTCCTGATTCCCAATCCTAAACGAGGTCATCGGGGTACCTACCGGGGGGGTAGCGTCCGTCACCAAAACCACCTTGCCGGGCTTGATCGCCTGGGCCAGGCGAATAGAACCGTAGTGGACGTGGTGACCGTCGGCAATGATACCCGCATACACCTCCGGGTGGCTGAGGACGGCCCCCACCACCCCAGGGCTGCGCCCCAGCCAGGGGGACATGGCGTTAAACAAGTGGGTGGCCAGGGTGACCCCGGTCGCAAAGCTTGCCATGGCGGCCTCAAAGCTCGCTTCGGTATGCCCCGCTGCCACCACAATGCCCGCCGCTACCAGCGGCTTGATGTGCTCTAGCGGCACCATTTCTGGCGCCAGGGTCAGCAACTTGACAACCTCTGGGCCAGCGGTGCAGAGGCGGCTAATCATTTCAGGACTCGGCGGGCGAATCAAGCTCCGGTCATGAATACCGCTGCGCTTGGGGTTAAGGTAAGGCCCCTCCAGGTGGAGACCCAAGACCCGATCAGGGTTTTGGCGGCGGTAGCGGCAGACCACTGCCATGGCCTGCACCATGGCGTCGTCGTCGGTAGTAATCAGGGTTGGTAAAAAGCTGGTCGTGCCACTTCGGAGATTCGTGCGGTGCATGGTGTCTAGGGTCGCAGCGGAAATGGCATCGTTAAACATCACCCCGCCACAGCCATTGAGTTGTAGGTCGATAAACCCTGGCGCGGCCGCCCAGCCCTGACCATCCACCTGGGGAACATCGTCACTCAGGTGGGCGACCGGTACGAGATCCACAATCCGGTTGGTTTCGATGATCAGGGCGTGATCTTCGAGTTTTTGGTGGCCAGTGTAGAACGTACAGCGGGTTAGGGCATACATAAATAGCTTCCGACGAGTGTAGACAAATCCCTAAGAGTTTAGTGCCGTCCTAATCATGACCGTCATGGAGGCGGGCCAGGGTTTCTGCCTGTAGGTTGAGGGCGGCATCCTGATCACAGACGAAGATCGCCTGGGGATGTTTTTGCAGCGCCGAAATGGGCCAGGCTGGGTCAACCTCCGCCTCTAGGACGTGGCGGATGGCCTCGGCCTTGGATGATCCCTGGGCCAAAATCATTACGGTTCGGGCGGCCAGAATTGGTCCCAACCCCAGGGTTAAGGCGGCGGTGGGCACCGCCGGCAAACCCTGGGTAAAAAAGCGGGCATTGGCCAATCGGGTAGATTCAGCTAGGGACACCAGACGAGTACGTGACCCCAGCCATGACCCCGGCTCATTGAAGCCAACGTGGCCATTGCGGCCTACCCCCCCCAGGCACAGGTCGAGGCCGCCAACGGCTTGCAGGGCGGCCTCAAAGCGATCGCACTCCAGGGCCAAATCCGCCGCCTGTCCGTTGAGCATGTATACCTGAGCCGGGGGAATATCCACGTGGGCAAAAAAATGACGGGCCATGTAGGCATGGTAACTAGCCGGGTGGTTAGGGGGCAGCCCCACATACTCATCCAAATTAAAGGTGATGACGTGCCTAAAGCTGACCTGCCTGGCCCGGTAGGCTTTGACGAGGTGCCGATACAGACCAATGGGCGTTTCTCCCGTTGGCAGGCCTAGTACCAGGGGGCGTTGGGCCGTAGGCGTATGATTATGGATATAGTGAATTAAATGATTCGCGGCCCAGGTGGCCACGTCCGCCGTAATAATTAGCCGCATGGCTTAAACTTCAGAAAACTGCCCATGCTCCGTCCCTTTCACGTTGCCTTTCCAGTAGACAACCTGGAGGCCACCCGCCACTTCTATGCCACCATGCTGGGCTGCGCCATCGGCCGCACCGACGACAGCTGGATTGATTTCAACCTGTTTGGGCACCAAATCACCGCTCACCTGGTTCCAGGTTCCCGACCTCAGCCGAATACCAACGCTGTGGACGGGCACTCGGTACCCGTCAGCCACTGGGGAGTAATTCTCACAATGACAGACTGGCATATCCTAGCAGAACGGTTGCGAGTCGCTAACGCTCAATTTATTATTGAGCCCTACATCCGGTTCAAAGGCCAATCAGGAGAGCAGGCCACTCTGTTTATCGCTGACCCCAGCGGCAACGTCCTAGAATTTAAAGCCTTTGCCGACGACGGCAAAATTTTCGCCTAGCCCCATCACGATGACTTAGCTGACTTAGCCACCCGGTATCGAATGCCTCGGTAAATCAGCTCGTCTTCCGCCGCGGCAGGGGTGGATAGATCCTTCTGCGCAGGGCCCCGGTCTGGTTCACTTAGCTTGACTAACTCGGCGGGTAGCGGTGCAAACTCTCCAGGGGAAGCATTTTCTCCAAGTCGCTGAAACCCGTAGAACACCATCAGCAGCCCAGCCAACAAAAGCGGCCAGGGTGCCTCTAGCAAACCCACCAGCACCAGGGCCATAGCCGCAAGCACCCCAACGGCTATGGCTAACAGGGCAAAAAATGCCATACAGACCCTCCGATTCAGGACCAACGACTGAGGAATAATTACTCCCTACAGTAGTCGAAGTACCTGAGCTTGTCACCCCTGGATCAGTGAACCCTCAAAGGTTGTTGAGTCGGCTATCCCCAGATAGAGGAGCAGGCGATGTCGATCTACTCGCCAGAGGAATGCCGTAGATTCCTGAAAAAATAGCCATAAAACCGACCCCGCCCTCGTTTCAAGGGGGCGGGGTCGGCTAATTTGCAGAGTATTGGTGGTTATACCCCCAGGGGAATTCGAATCCCCGTCGCCTCCGTGAAAGGGAGGTGTCCTAGGCCTCTAGACGATGGGGGCCTGTTTTTGCGACGCTCCTCATTATAAATAAGTGGTATACCCTTGTCAAACTTCTTTTAGGCTTTAAACCTGGGGCAGGTTTTGCAGGCGAATAAGCTGGCGGCGCATGAGGGGAGACGCTTCAACCGCCGAAACTTCGGTCACGTTGACCTTAGAGGCTAAGGTCTCGACAAACTCGTCGCTACCGTAGGAAAAGGCATCAACCAAAACTTCCAGGAGGCGATCCCGGTTACTCATCACTCGATTTTCTTCCAGCAGCCGGAACTTAAGGGTGATTTCGCACTCATAGACACCAACCTGAGACTCAATCGATGACTGGGGTACAGAAGTAGCCATAGACGGACGTTTTACTCCCTAATTAAGCATGAGATAAAGTCATCACAAGAGAGTGGGAGCAATCGATAGGGCTTGCAAGAGGCGGCAAGGGGCTGAACTGGGACAACCGGGACTAGACCAGTCAGCCGGGGGTAAACAGGGTTAGGCAGCCCTTATGATGACGTTGAAAAGGCAGATTTTGCTATAAAGCCAGGCCTGAGCTCAGATTCCGAAATCGGTTTCTGATAGCCAGGATTCCCCTTCTGAGGGGGGAGTAGACTAATCTATGCCTGATTCTATAAAAGCCAAATATTTTTCAGAAAAGTTGGTTTAGAGTACTTTTTCACAGGATTTATATAATTTTGTGAGGCAGAGGTTAACGCTTGAAAAAACATCCGTATAATTCCTGGTGGGGGCAACTTTTTTATACTTAGAACAATTCTTGCGGCGGTTTTTCTTTTTAGGGGCCCTAAAAAAGTACGGCTTTTAGTAAAACTCAAAGGCTTTTGATATTCAAATAGCACCCGTTTTGGCATTGCCATGGAGGTTAGTTATTGAGTTAACAATCCACTCGTATCTGCCCTTGGTGGGCCAATAATAGGGTATTAAATACTCCGTAACGGGGCCTTTAGGGGCAGAACTAGATCTAGTGATAACTGCAATTGATACCATTTCAGCCGCATGGACGAGGGCATGCTAGGAACCCTAGGCCACTAAATCTCAGGGAAACCGGCACGGAAAGAATAATGTTGGCCCTAGCTAGGCTTAAGTTCGATGAATTCGTAGCCGATATTACAGTTTGATAATGCCCTCACCTTCTAATGATTAGAACTATGGCTTCACCCTAGGCTAGAGCCTGCGCTTCAAGCAAAGGTTAGGTCTAGCCTGGACAGAGGGGGTATAGTCAGAGCTGACCTGATCTGCGGATTTTTGGGAGACTGTCACTGTGCTATTCGATGCTTACGACCCCGGCGATTTTTTTGACGAGCTGTTTGTCTGCCAGGGCCAACCCAGACCCGAGGCTGACCTGCTGGTGCAGCGGGTTAACGCCATGTCGCTGGTGGAGCTACAGCAGCGACAGCAGGCCGTACAAAATACCCTGTTTAAGCTCGGGGTCACCTTCAATGTCTACAGCGACAACCAGGGCACTGAGCGGATCTTTCCCTTTGATGTGATTCCCCGCATTGTCTCCGGCCACGAGTGGGAATGGCTGGAGAAAGGTCTCAAGCAGCGCATCTACGCCGTCAACTGCTTCATTAACGATGTCTATAACGACCAAAAAATCCTCAACGACGGGGTAATTCCCCGCCAGGTGGTGGAGTCGGCACCGGGGTTTTTGAAGCCTTGCCTGGGACTTAACCCGCCCGGGGGGATCTGGTGCCACATCACCGGCACCGACCTGGTGCGCGACCGGGATGGCACCTGGTACGTGCTAGAAGACAATATGCGCTGCCCTTCGGGGGTTTCCTACGTATTAGAAAATCGGCGGGTGATGAAAAACACCTTTCCCCACCTATTTTCGGCCATGGATATCGCCGCCGTAGATGACTACGCCAGTCAGCTGCTCGAAACCCTGCTGAACCTGGTGCCGCCCACGCTAATTAACCCCAGGGTGGCCGTGCTCACCCCCGGCATCTACAACTCGGCCTATTTTGAGCACTCGTTTTTGGCCCAGCAAATCGGGGCTGAGCTGGTCGAAGGGCGCGACTTAGTAGTCTCTGACGGTTACCTGAAAATGCGCACCACCAAGGGGCTAGAGCGGGTAGACGTGATGTACCGTCGGATCGACGATGAGTTTATCGACCCCCAGGCGTTTCGGCCCGACTCGCTGCTGGGGGTGCCGGGGCTGATGGAAGTCTACCGAGCTGGCCGGGTGGCCATCGCCAACGCCCTTGGCACCGGGGTAGCCGACGACAAACTGATCTACGCCTACGTGCCCCAAATGATTCGCTACTACCTCGACGAAGACCAGATTATCCCCAACGTGCCCACCTTTTTGTGCGAAGATCCGACCCAGCAGGCCCACGTGCTGGGTCATTTAGACCAGCTGGTGGTAAAGGCCACTAATGCCTCCGGCGGCTACGGCATGCTGGTTGGCCCCCATGCCACCGAAGACCAACGCCAGGAGTTTGGCGGTCGCATCCGCGCCAACCCCAGGGGCTACATCGCCCAGCCCACCCTCTGCCTCTCGCGGGTGCCCACCCTGATTGAGGATAGTTTTGAAGGCTGCCACGTGGATCTGAGGCCCTACATTCTCTACGGTCAGGATATCTATGTTAACCCCGGTGGCCTTACCCGCGTCGCCCTACAGCGGGGATCCCTGGTGGTCAACTCCTCCCAGGGGGGTGGCAGCAAAGACACCTGGGTGGTGAAATCGGTCAACCCCGACGCCCAGCTACCGATCCAGAGCTAATGAACCCTTGCAGGACAAAGCTTCCCCCTCTACCTATCCCCCCTTACCCTCATGCTCAGCCGCGTCGCCAACTCAATCTACTGGATGAACCGCTACGTTGAGCGGGCCGAAAACGTAGCTCGTTTTGTGGATGTCAACCTCAACCTGCTGCTTGACGCCCCCTTAGGGATGGAGCAGCAGTGGGAACCGCTGGTGATTACCACCGGCGATCAGGCGCTGTTTAAGGAACGCTACGGCGAGGCCAGCGCCGATAATATTCTGCGGTTTCTTACCTTTGACCGCGACAACCCCAATTCGATCATTTCCTGCCTACGGTCGGCCCGGGAGAATGCCCGCTCGGTGCGGGAGGTGATTTCGTCGGAAATGTGGGAGCAGGTCAACGCCTTTTATCTCATGGTCAACGAGGCGGCGGACATGGGGCTACTATCGGAGCTGCACAGCTTTTTCCCTGAGGTAAAAATGGCCAGCCATCTGTTTGCCGGGGTGATGGATGCCACCATGGCCCACACCGAAGGCTGGCATTTTGGCCAACTGGGTCGACTGCTAGAGCGGGCCGACAAAACCGCCCGCATTTTAGACGTGAAGTACTACATTTTGCTGCCCTCCCTCACTGACGTGGGCTCACCCCTAGATGACCTACAGTGGATTGCCCTGCTGAAGTCGGCCAGCGCCTACGAAATGTACCGCAAGCGCCAGTACCGCATTACTCCCCAGGGGGTGACGGAGTTCTTGATCCTGAATCGGGAGTTCCCTCGTTCGATTCAGTTTTGCCTAATTGAGGCGGAGCGATCGCTGCACTGCATCTCCGGTACCACCGCTGGCACCTGGCGCACCGACAGCGATCGCGCCCTGGGGCGGCTGCGCTCTGAGCTAGATTACCTGACTATCGTTGAAATTACCCAGCAGGGGCTGCATGAGTTTCTAGATGGCTTGCAAACCCGCCTCAACGAAGTGGGGGACAAGGTTTTTTCAGACTTCTTTGCCTTAACACCGGTTTAGGGTTGCCCGATCAGGCCCTTGGTATCTATAGCATCGGTTGGTTTTATCCCGGTGCTGGGCTGGTGCTTGAGGGGGCAACCGAGTGATATGCTGCCAGGGCAACGTATCGGCTCCAGCGGGGATCAGCCGCTGGAGGTAAGGGGGAAAGTTCGGTGTAAGTCCGACGCTGTCCCGCAACTGTGAGCCGGTTTTGGATTTTAGAGGGGTGATTTTGGATTAGGCTGCGCCTGAATCTGAAATCTAAAAATCCAAAATTGAGTCAGTCAGAACGCCCGCCGATGCGCGAACGATTCACTATCTGCGAGGCACAGATTAATGTATAAGTTCAAGGTTTCTCAATTTACAGGTGGTCAGACAATTGTTTGGTCAGCCGGGTGGTTAGTGGCGGCGCTGCTGGCCTGGGTGTCGATCGCTACGCCGGCTTTGGCTCACCACGCCATGGATGGCCAGATGCCCACTAACTTTTTTGAAGGCTTCCTAACGGGGCTTGCTCACCCCCTGATTGGTGTGGATCATTTCGCGTTTATTGTGGCGATTGGTTTGCTGGCGGCAACCCGAAGGCAGGGCATTTTAATTCCGATTGGGTTTGGGCTAGCGGCCATGGTCGGCACCGGGCTACACCTGGTTAATGTCACCATCCCAGGGGTTGAGCTGCTGGTGGCCGGTTCAATTGTGATCTTCAGCGGGCTGCTGATTGCCCCTGCTAAACTGGGTACCGTCGCCATCACCGGGCTGGCGGCGGCGGCAGGGCTGTGCCACGGCTATGCCTATGGGGAAGCTATTTTTGGGGCCGAGACGACGCCCCTCGTGGCCTACCTGATTGGCTTTACCCTGGTACAGATGGGGGTTTCTCTGGCCGCCTTTAGGGTGGGCAAAGCGCTGCTGGCCCGTCACGGCGAAGTTCAGGCATCCCAGGGCTTAGGCCCGGCGGGGTGGCTGTTGTGCGGCGTAGGGCTGGCCTTTTTGGTGCCTCAGTTGATCGAGTTTCTGCTGCCCACCCCGATTTCCTAAATCGACTCCTAGCTAGGCCACTCCACGGTTAGGGACGTGCTTCTAGATAAAATACCCGAAGCATTGATCACTGTAGGGTGCATTGCATTGATCACTGTAGGATGCATTCGTGCAGTAATGCACCAACAGGAAAGATAGCAATGGGTGCTTTTTTCTTGCGAGTCCCTTAGGGGTTGGATTGCCCCGAGAAACTCCCTAGGAAACTCCCAGAGAAACCCAGCCCCGGTGTTAAATTCGGGCCACAAAATCTCACCTCGACGCCGCAATTCCAGGCGGGACTATACCATAAAGGACGTAGACCCCATTGGCAGTCGTAGTTTTTGCATGAATACCATCCAGCCCATGGCGGCTCAGCCCTGGCACACGGTTGCCGCCGAGCAGGCCCTGACCCAGCTTGAGAGCAACTCCGATACCGGCTTGAGCTCCCAAACCGTCATCGACCGCCGCCAGACCTATGGCCCCAACCAGCTCGAAGAAACCAGGGGCCGCCATCCCTGGCGCATTCTGTTAGATCAGTTCACCAACATCATGCTGCTGATGCTGATTGCGGTGGCGGTAGTGTCGGGGGTGCTATCCCTGCGGCAGCAGGAGTTTCCCAAGGACGCGATCGCAATTTTTGCCATCGTCATCCTCAACGGCGTGCTGGGCTACCTGCAAGAAAGCCGGGCCGAACAGGCCCTGGCCGCTCTCAAGCAAATGGCCAGCCCCAGCGTGCGGGTGCAGCGCGACCAGCGGCTCCAAGACATACCCTCCCAAGACCTGGTGCCGGGTGACATTCTGCTACTGGAGGCGGGGGATCAGGTGGCCGCCGACGGTCGCCTGCTGGAAACCGCTAACCTTCAAATCCGCGAGTCGGCCCTGACCGGCGAATCCCAGGCGGTGACGAAGCAGGCCCAGTTGGTGCTGGCCGATGCTACCCCCCTGGCCGAGCGCAGCAACTTAGTCTTCCAGGGCACGGAAGTGGTGCAGGGGCGGGGCCGAGTTCTGGTTATCCACACCGGCATGACCACCGAGCTGGGCCGCATCGCCGCCATGCTGCAATCGGTAGAAAGCGAACCCACCCCCCTCCAGCAGCGGATGGATCAGCTAGGCCGGGTGCTGGTGACCGGATCCCTTACCCTAGTTGCCCTGGTGGTGATTGGCGGCGTGTTTTTTGGCGGCTGGGAAGCCTTTGAGGATCTACTTGAGGTAGGGTTGAGCATGGCCGTGGCGGTGGTGCCCGAGGGTCTACCGGCGGTAATCACCGTTACCCTGGCCATTGGCACCCAGCGCATGGTGCGCCGCCAGGCTCTGATTCGCCGCCTGCCCGCGGTGGAAACCCTGGGTTCGGTGACCACCATTTGTTCCGATAAAACCGGCACCCTGACCCAAAACAAGATGGTAGTGCAGCAGGTGCGCACCCTCAGTCACGGGCTGCATGTTTCTGGGCAGGGCTATGCTCCCGACGGGCAGTTTCTGGCTCAGAACCAGCCCGTTGACCCCCGCCAATTTACTGATTTGGCCCTGCTGTTGCTAGACGGCGTGCTCTGCAACGATGCGGCGCTGCAGAAAGAAGCGGGGGAGTGGGCAATTTTAGGCGACCCCACCGAAGGTGCTTTAGTGGTCATGGCCGCTAAGGGCGGGTTGGATCGTCATCATCTCGCCCATACCCTCAGCCGCCGGGCCGAGTTTCCCTTCTCTTCTGAGCGTAAGCGCATGAGTGTGGTGCTGAGCCAGGGGGATGATCGCGATGCCCTCACCCAGACCATGACCCTGCCCGGCGAGGTGGCCCAGGCCCCCTACCTGATGCTGACAAAGGGATCGCCGGAGCTGGTGCTAGAGCAGTGCCGCTATGGTCTAGAGGGAACCGAACGCGTGCCGTTGACCCCGGCCATGCAATCCCAGGTGCTAGCCGACAACGCCAATCTGGCCTCCCAGGGGCTGCGGGTGCTGGGGTTTGCCTACCGTACCCTGGATGCCCTACCGGACGAAACTAATCCCGAAGCCGCCGAACAAGACCTGGTGTGGCTGGGTTTGGTCGGCATGATCGACGCCCTGCGGCCCGAGGTCAAGCAAGCAGTAGAGCGCTGCCAAGCCGCCGGCATTCGCCCCATGATGATTACCGGCGACCACCAGCTCACGGCCATGGCCATCGCCGAGGCCCTGGGTATTGCCAACCCCCACAGCCACTCCCTCAGCGGTGCTGATTTAGAAGCGATGGAGCAGGTGGAGCTGGAAGCCGCCGTCAAGCAGGTGAACGTCTATGCCCGGGTGACCCCCGAGCACAAGTTACGAATTGTGCGAGCCCTGCAAAAAGATCACCAAATCGTCGCCATGACCGGAGACGGCGTCAATGATGCCCCCGCCCTAAAGCAGGCCGAAATCGGCATTGCCATGGGCATTACCGGCACCGATGTCAGCAAAGAGGCCAGCGACATGGTGCTGCTCGACGACAACTTTGCCACCATCGTCGCCGCCGCCGAGGAAGGGCGGGTGGTCTACACCAACATTCGCCGCTTCGTGAAATACATCCTCGGATCCAACATTGGCGAGCTGCTGACCATTGCCCTGGCCCCGCTGCTGCTGCCGGTTCTGGCGGTGCCCCTCACCCCCCTGCAAATTCTGTGGATGAACCTGGTTACCGACGGTTTTCCGGCCCTGGCCCTGGCAGTGGAGCCAGCGGAACCCGATGTGATGAACCGCCCTCCCCATGACCCCCAGGAAAGCATCTTTGCCCGGGGGCTGGGGGCCTATATGATTCGCGTCGGTCTAGTCTTTACGGTGATTGCCGTCACCACCATGCTGTGGGCCTTTCACCAGGCCCAGCAAGGGGGCGAACCCGACCGCTGGAAGACCATAGTGTTTACTACCCTCTGTCTAGCTCAGATGGGGCACGCGATCGCAGTACGTTCCAGCACCCGTCTGACCCTAGAAATGTCGCCCTGGTCGAACCCCTTTGTGCTGGCCGCCGTTACCCTCACCTGTGTGCTGCAGCTGATGCTGGTCTACGTCGAACCGCTGCGCACGTTCTTTGGCACCCATGTGCTTACCTCCACCGAGCTGCTGATTTGCTTCGGCTTCAGCAGCCTGCTGTTTGTTTGGCTAGAGCTAGAGAAAGTCTACCGGCGATTGCTAGGCAAGGGAGTACGGGACTAGGGTGTGTTCACGACATCCGTTCTTTGTGGTCACCCGTTCGGACAACATTGGACAAGGGCGGGCGGGATTAGGGTATATTCACGCCCCCTCAGCCTGGGCAAGCGCTCCCCGCTTCAGCCTTGGGGTCGAATGTATTGCTTAGGGGCTGGCAAACAGCTAATACTAAATCCTGCTTGGTCATCCCCAATTCAATCGGGCGCATGCCATAAAGCCTCTGGCTAGGCTGCGCCAACGCCCCTCCGGTTTGGCCGGTTGAGAATCGGGGCTAGGCGACTCGGATTTGGTATAGAGTCCGGCTAAGCCGAGGGGCTTTTTTAAAGACCACCTAAACGGCCGTTAGCTCATTGGCCGAGGTGCGCTTACCGCTGGGTTCAAGCGATTCACCCTCGGTGAAGGAACGCAGCATCCAGGCCATTTCCTCGTGGGCTTCCATCAGGCCAGTCAGGAAATCTGCGGTGCCTTCGTCATGAAACTCCTCGGAGCACTGGTCGATGTGCTCTCGCAGACTGCGGATAATGGTTTCGTGATCCTGCACTAACCGCTCAACCATTTGGTTAGAGCTAGGCAGGTCGCCAGCGTGTTCCTTAATGGTGGCAAACTTCAGAAAAGAGTCCGCCGTACCGAGGGGATATCCGCCCAGGGCGCGAATCCGCTCAGCGATTTCGTCAATGTTAATGGTGAGTGCTTCGTAGTGCTCTTCCCACAGCTCGTGAAGGGTTCGGAACTGGGGGCCAACAACATCCCAATGGTACTTCTTAGTTTTAATCAGCAGTAGGTAAGAATTCGCCAAATCTTGATTAAGCAATTCAATGACGCCGGCACGCTGCTCTTCCGAAAGGCCAATGTTTAGGGATCGCATAGAATTTAGGTCGGTAATAATGACATTTACAGCAGACCAAATTTTTCAGCGAATATCATCATCCGTTAGGCAGATTAAGGTGTAGGCGCCGTTTGCTAGTCTGTCTTAAGTAATTAGGAATACTATGGTGGCCAGCAATTATCCCCTCACCGGTATAGAACTTGTGGATTGTGCAAAATCCTGTGCCAGGCAGGGTTTGGAAATGGCAACTCGTCAGTGCGGCTATGGTGACGACAGTGAGAAATTTGTCGCCAGCCTAAGGGCCGCTTGCCAGGCGATGGGAATTCATATCGATTCTTTAGATGATTTAATCACCGAGCAGCAACAGGTTCAGAATCAGGGCGGGGTTGAAATCGCCCCCGATACGCCCAGCGAACTGTAGACACCGTAGTTTCAGGATCAAGGATGATCAAGGATGTAGTGGCTGGTCACCGCGGCCAACCCGGTGGTCTCGAACCTTGCCCCGGGCTGGCTACACCGCTCAGGCCGGGACTATTGCCATTGCCGCCGCCACCACCACCCGCCAATTCTGCCCTCAGCCTGAGGGGGTAATGGCCCAGGAAGCGGCCTACTTAACCGCCCTTACCACCG
>DAIUJR010000092.1:0-19199 GCA_036848635.1 Nodosilinea sp. CTOTU7336 | reverse complement strand
ACCGGGGGAGATGCTGACCCACAGCAATTTTTCTCCTATTTCCGATAAAGTCTAGAGAACAGTCACGGACTTGCTTCATACGGGGAAAGTCTTGGTCTCGAGAAACAACCGTCAGTGAATAGTGCAAAGCGGTGCAGGCGATCCATAGGTCATTATCGCTGATACCTATTTCCTCAATCCTGGTCTTGCGACGCTTTTGACGCTGCTTGGGGCCATAATGGCGAATGAGGGCAGATTTAAACTGACCGTACAGTTCAGATATAGGCTCATTGAGGGAGTAAATGCCGATGTCAGCTAAGTAGGCTCTGGCACGGCGGAGGTTTTCTTGCTAACGTTCGGAGTGGTAGGCCATATAGTAAATTTCGCCTACGGTAATGATACTCACGGCAACGTTTTGCTCTCCGACCTCAGCAATTTTGCGGCGGATGGTCAGGTCACCCTGGATCAAGCGGCTGAAATGGTTGGTATCGAGCAGGTACATCGCCTAAGCCTAGATCTGGGAGCGGGTTTCGTAAACGGTTTCTAGGCAGTCTTCAAAGTCTGAGCCTTCCCAAGTTTCTGTATGGCTGAGTAGAGAACCACCAGATGGGGGCCGGAAGTCGGCAGGTTCAGTGACCTGGGGTTGGTCGTTATGCTCGGTGTGAACCAGAAAGTTGAGAAAGTCAGCTACCAGGCGGAGGCGATCGCCCGATAGTTGATCTAAGTAATGGTTGATGGTTTGGCGCAGTGGGGTGCTGTTCATGATGTTCATCTCGCTGCTTTTGGGAAATCAGAACGATTTGTAACCAATACCCTACGTTAGGTTAGGTTAGATTCGACATCGCCTTGCCGATTGGCAACATCTAGCCAGCCCTGGATGGCATCTTCCAACATTTCGAGAAGGTGGTCATAGCTCTCTCCCCAGGTGTGGCAACCGGGAAAGGCGGGTACAGAACCGCACCAAACCCCATCCTCTTGCCAGATAATAGCCTTGACTTTCATGATAGTAGCCTTGCTTACAATATATCAAGAAGAAGAAAATAAATCTTGCTACCCTATAGTCTGTCGAAGCTATTAGGCCACATTGTTTTATCAGATCTTCCTCAAGATTAATTAATTGATTAGCGGAACGCCTAAAGATTTCAAATTCATCTTCTGAGACCTTGCGGCAAATTCCCATTACCGACTAAATTATTCGACCATGGATTTAGGTGTCATTATTTAAACATTCTTGCGATTTACAAACCATGGCAGAACACCTTTAAAAATTTATTGATTCGCATCTAAAGCCGTCAGGCAAGGAGCTTTGCTTGATAAGAATATTTTCATAGATGACTATCTTTCCTTCTGAGTCAAGAATCATTCCATAAGCAAGCTCTTCGTCTTCTGAAGAAATGCGTCTAAAAATATAATCAAAGACTGACTCTCTAACTGGCAGTCCATTTGCTCTCAACACAAACTCAATATCGTTCTTATTTAATTGCATGCCTTTCTTGGGTAACAGGCTATATATTTGATTTTCCAAGAGAGGCCACGATTGATCGATTTGTTTTGCTATTTTCGGATTGATCTTTTCATCTCTCCAAGACGTCAGGTCGGGTATTAGCCTAAGGCATCCCAAAACCAATGCAATACAAAGGGAAAAAGTCCATACAGAGCCATCATAAATCCGGTCAGCAGTGATTGTTATCCAAAGCAATGTAATTATTGAGATAATAGCAGGGAAAAACAAGATTGGCTCACTGAACTCAAGGAGTAAATCCTCTAGTAAGAACAGACTAAAACTATATGAATATCCTTTAGATTCTCTGTGTTTTTTCCAGTAATTATTAAGGAAGCATATGTATGTGTAAAATGCTAAAATCCAAATAACGAAGGCAGACCCAGGATTTATAAATCCTGGCAAGTTTTCGCTGCCATTAGCCTTTAAGCTAATATTTATTGAACTGATCGCAATAATATCTGCTATAAAACCCAATGCACGAACTAATGGATTGTTGAAAAAGTTCTGGGTTTTATCTTCCATGGTAAATCATTTATAGTTCTATTTTTTTCAGTATAGAAATTTTACAGAGAGCTAACCTCAAAGACAAGCAGATTGCAAAAAGGCGTTGAGCTTATGCTTAGATTTTGTGATGTTTTGGAATGCGCAATAGCTAGTCACTTTCCTTTTCTAATCAATCCTTCTGCAAAAGAACGCCGAGATACTCTTCGAGTTGCAGCAATTTGGGTTGCGATAGTTGGCGTAGCTTAGCTAAGAGTTCTTCCTCCCGCTGCCACTGGTTCATGGAAATAACTTGTGACGCTGCTACTTCAACGGTTACATTCGACATCCCAAACCCTTCTAAGCTGTAGCCATCGTCTTCCTTATTGGGCATGGGGTAATGCTCTACAATTGTGGCAATATCACCCCGATTGAGATGGTGCTTTGGCAAATCTTCAGCTAAGGCAACCTGTGAAAAGAGCGGATACTGGTGTTTCATTAGTTTGCTCCTTTAGCGGCTCAGGTAGAGCGATAAGTTACAACTCTGACTCGGTTAGTCGCCCTTCAACAGGCTCATATTCATCTTCGAGCAGCCAGGTCTGAGCCTCGTCGTAGGTGGGGCTGCTAAACACAACCTTATATCCATCAGCTGGGTCGTGTACACGGCAACTGCCAGAGGGTTCACCCATCAACAACAAAAGGTAGGGCGGAGAGAGCAGGGGGTCGATCCACACTTCGACAAAGTCCCAGTCAGGCTTGGCTGGGTCGCGTACGGGGGATGACGTGGTATCGATCTTCTGCATCAATCTTCACCCCTCCATAAAATAACGGGCGCTTAAACCATAGGCACTGGCAGCTACTTGCTTGATTCAACTCAATCACTAAGTTTGTGGCTGCGGCATCGCCTCGATAAACGCTCTCAGGGCTTTGTTGACCGCTTCAGGGGTCGTAAACACCTGGGCCACATCGTCTTCTAAAACAACAACTTTGAGCTTTTCTACATCATTTCTGACGGCAAATCGGTTGGGCTTCGCTTTTTGGTAGTCAAAGCGATATTCCGGCTGAAGATCATCTTCAGAGCTTGGCATCGGGTTAGAGGGCATTTCGTTCATAATTCTCACGCTCTGGTCGGGTGGCTAAACGGGCACTAATGATACGAATTTTGCCAGGTCGCTCAGTGAAGGCAATTAGCAACAGTCGATTCCGCTGGGAATGGCCGATGATAATCTCACGCTGCTCATCCGCTGAGTGAGCTGGATCCTCAAAGATGACGGCTAGAGAGTTGGCAAAGACAGTTTGAGCTTCTTCAAAGCTAACACCATGCTTTCTGAGATTGCTATCTGCCTTAGCTGGATCCCATTCAAACTTCATGTAGGATGCCTCTAGTTTAGTTAGCCAGCGGCTCTGGCACTGCCCCCTGCAAATATCCCAGCCACTCCGTCAAACTCTCCAGCTGCTTTTCGGGCTTCAGCGCCCCCAGCCCTCGCACCGTCACCCGACCGCCGCCATACACAAAACGCGACTTCAGGTGGCTGGGCAGCTTCTCACTGATCATCTTCCAGGCCGGTTCTTCCATCGGGGTTTCCATCACCACGTGCTGCTTGCCGTCGGGCTTAATCCGCGAGAAGCCTACCTGCTTAGCCACCAGCTTCAGCTGGAGCATCCGCACTAGCTGCTCGGTGGCATGGGGGATGGGGCCGTAGCGATCGCTCAAATCCGCCGCAATCTGCATCAGCTCCACCCTGCTGCTGGCCGATGCCAGGGAGCGGTAGGCTCCCATCTTCTGCTCCAGGTCAGGGATGTAGTCGTTGGGCACAAAGGCGGTGACGTTGAGATCCACCTGGGTGTCTTCGACCTTGGGAATTTCCTGGCCGCGAATTTCGGCGATCGCTTCTTCCAGTAAGTCCATATACAAATCAAAGCCGATGGCATCCATCTGGCCTGACTGCTCGGCCCCCAGCAAATTCCCGACGCCACGAATTTCCATATCCCGCATGGCCAGCTGGTAGCCGGAGCCGAGCTGGGTGAACTCCTGAATCGCCCGCAGCCGCTGCCGGGCCTTATCCGATAGGGACTGCTTCGGGTAAAACAGCCAGGCGTGGGCCTGAACGCCCGCCCGCCCGACCCGGCCCCGCAGCTGGTAAAGCTGCGACAGGCCAAACCGATGGGCATCCTCCACCAGAATGGTGTTGACGCGGGGAATATCCAGCCCCGACTCGATGATGGTGGTGCACACCAGCACCTCCGCCTCGCCGTTGCTAAAGGTGAGCATGGTGGATTCCAGCTCCCCCTCGTTCATCTGGCCGTGGGCGATGGCGATGCGGGCAGCGGGCACCATGTCGCGAATTTTGGCCGACACCTCCTCAATGCCCTCCACCCTGGGCACCACGTAAAAAACCTGGCCGCCCCGATCCAGCTCCTGACGAATGGCGGTGCGAATTGCCTCGGGGTCGTAGGGCGACAGGTGGGTCTTAATCGGGCGGCGGGAGGGGGGCGGGGTGGTAATCAGGCTCATTTCGCGCACCCCCGACAGGGCCATATAGAGAGTGCGGGGAATCGGGGTGGCGCTGAGGGTAAGCACATCCACCTGGGTTTTAAGGGATTTGATCTTTTCCTTTTGGTTCACCCCAAAGCGCTGTTCTTCATCCACCACTAGCAGGCCCAGGCCCTTGAATTCAATGCCCTTGCCTAGTAATTGGTGGGTGCCCACCACCACGTCCATCTCCCCGGTCTTAAGCCGCTGGAGAATGTCCTTTTTCTCGGTCAGGGTGCGAAAGCGGTTCAGCAGCCCCACCTGAATCGGGTAGGGGGCAAAGCGCTCCTTTAGAGTGTGGTAGTGCTGCTGGGTGAGAATGGTGGTGGGGGCCAGCAGGGCCACCTGCTGGCCGGCGGTAATGGCCTTAAAGATGGCCCGCAGGGCGACTTCAGTTTTGCCAAAGCCCACGTCGCCGCACACCAGCCGATCCATCGGGCGATCGCTCTCCATATCGCGCTTCACATCCTGCACCGACTTGAGCTGGTCGGGGGTAGGCGGATAGGGAAAGGAATCCTCCAGCTCCTGCTGCCAAGGCATATCGGGGGGAAAGGCAAACCCCTCCATCTTGGCCCGTTGGGCGTAGAGCTTGAGCAGATCCACCGCCACCTTTTGGATAGCCTTCTTAGCCCGGCCCTTGGTTTTCTCCCAGGCGGTGCTGGTCATTTTGTTCAGCACCGGGGCCTGGCCCGTCGCCGCCCGGTAGCGGGAGAGGGAGCCCACCTGATCCGCCGCCACCCGCAGCAGGCCGTCGGCGTACTGAATTACCAGGTAGTCGCGGGTCTCGAAGTTGACGGTAAGGCTTTCCAGCTTTAAGAACTTACCGATGCCGTGGCTGCGGTGGACGACAAAATCCCCTGGCTTCATCTTGTTGGGGTCGACCTGCTTAGAGGTGGCCCGACGCCGCTTACGCACATAGCCCGGTGTGGCCAGGGTGTGCTGGCCAAAAAACTCCCGGTCGGTCACCACCGCAATCCGGAAGGTGGGCAGCACAAACCCCTCTAGTTCCGCCAGGCCCGAATACTTCACCGCCACCGGCACATGTTGAGCCAACAGCTTGTCAATGGCGTTGAAGTCTTTGGGATTAGGGATAAACTGGGCCGGACAATCGTGCTCCTGTAGCAGCGCTACCGAGCGCGAGGGCTGGGCCGACGCCAGCCAGACGGCATACTTGCGCTTACCCTCGGCCCGAATCGTCTCTGCCAGCTTGCCAAACTGGTGGGGAATCGCCGGTACCGGGCGGCTGGCCAAATTCAGACCCTGGTTAGCCTCGGCAATCTCTGACAAAAAGAGGCGGGGGAAGACCTCGGCTTCCTCCAGGGCGGCGGTGAAGGGACGGTGGGTTTTTGGGAGGCTGACGTCGTTCCACTGCTCCTCCACATGCTCGAACCAGCGATCGCTGTGGGCCTGGCACTGGTCTACCTCATCAAAAGCCAGCAGGCTGTTGTCGGGTAAATAATCCAGCAGGGAGGCGGGTTGGCTAAAGGCCAGCCCTAGCCAGCGCCGGGTGCCTTCGGGCAAAATACCGCTCTCCAGGGCTTCCAGAGCGGATTCAGAGAGCACGTCAGTCAGCTGCTGCCGCCGCCGCAGGTGCTCGACAATCACCGGGCCGTAGTGGGTGGGGGTAAGGGTAACCTGCTCAACGCTGTCAAGGGAGCGCTGGGTGGCGGGGTCAAACTCCCGCAGGCGCTCTAGCTCATCGCCAAATAGCTCTAGCCGCACGGGGAGTTCCGAGGCGACGGGATAGACGTCGATAATGTCTCCTCGCTGGGCCCACTGGCCCTCGGTTTCCACCGTCGGCACCCGCTCATAGCCCAGGTCGGCAAGCTGCTGGGCCACGGCTTTGAGGTTAATCTCTTGGCCCAGGCTGAGTCGCAGGCAGTAGGGGGCTAGGGCCGATACAGGGGGCAGGTGGGGCTGGAGGGCGCGCTCGGTAGCAACAATGGCTAGCTGGCGGGGCGAGGCATCTGCCTGGGCCGACCGCAGGGCCAGCAGATCCGCCAGCACCTGGAGCTGGCCCCAGGTCATTTCCGACTCTTGGTCAAAGGGGTCGTAGGGGGAGGCTTCGGAGGTGGGGTAGAGGTGCACCACGTCCCAGGCCATGGCGTCGAGCTGGGTGGCCCAGCGTCCGGCTTCTTCCAGGGTGGCAGTAATGACCACTAGAGGCCGCTGGGGAACCTGGGCCAGAGCTGAGGATACTAGCCCCTTAGGCAGCCGGGCGGCCCCGTTGAGCACCAGGTGGCCCTGCTGATCTAGCTTGGTGAGTAGTTCGCTAGTGAGGGCAGACCGTTCGAGGGCGCGGATAACGGAAGAAAAGGCCATGGTCAATGGGAGGGGGTGGAAAAATGAAAAGCCCAAGCACCCCTCAACCTTGCAGCAGAGGAGCAGAATCAGGGTATGGGCAGTGGCGCATTCGCCTTACCTTACCCATTGTAGTAATGACTGGGCTAATGTGGCGGTGGTAAGCTAACTGACCAAGGCGGTTGCCAGATCGGCGCTAAACCTGGCTAGGACAAGCAGAGGGGCATGAGAAAACTGTAGCTACCCAGGGATTACTACAGTAGATCTAGATCCCAACGCTGGGATCTGTGCTGGCGGTTTAGGAGGATCGGCAAACCGCTATTGACGGGTTAGTCGCCCCTCGGCAGAATAGCTAAAGCATATAGTGAGCATTCTCATGGCTAACTTTGAACCTACAGTAACCCCCACCATTGAGCGGTCCAAAGCCGGGTTTAACGACTACGCCGAACGCCTGAACGGGCGGGCGGCCATGGTCGGCTTTACCGCCGTGGTGATCATCGAGTTTTTAACTGGCCAGGCCTTTTTGACCTGGGCTGGGCTGCGCTAGTCTCAGGTTTTTACTGCGTTCAGGGTTTAGCGCCATCAAGTCTCTCTTTAAAAAACAACCGCTGCTGGCCACCGCCCTCACCATGGGCGCGGTGGATGGCCTGATGGGTGCCGTGGAAGGAAAAGTTTCCCTGGCGCTGCTTGGGCTGCTGCTAGCCGGGGGCACCCTGACCCTGCGCTGGTGGCAGATTCAGCGGGCTACCTCAACGCAGGTAGATCGTTCCATTGTGCTGTATCTGCCCGACTATCCTGCATCCCAAATTTCGCCGCTGAGGGCTGAGCCAAAGCGGCCAGAGGACTAGCCCCCTACACCGCAAACGAGCGACAGGCGATGACCGGCGACGACTCCGCTCCTTGCAGGGGGCACTGGTGCTGACGGCAGACCTGGCAGTTAGCGGTTAGGGGCCAGGCCATTCCCCGCAGGGTAAACAGGCTAACATTCTGGCGAATATAGCCCTCCACCTCTAGCTCTGAGAGATTGTCGGCAATCAGTAGGGCCTGGCCGGTGCCCAGTTCTCGCCGGGTGAGGTTGACCTGGGCCAGGTTATCGCCAAAGCTGAGGCAGGGTTCATGTACTACCACGGGCAGTTGCTGGGGCTGGCTGTGAAACCCGGCGGGCCGGTCGTGGGCGTAGTGGTCTTTAAACTGAAGCGTAAAGGTACCGTCGGCAAAGCTGCGGGTGCGCATAAACCGCTGGAACGGCACCGTCAAAAACCCATCCGGGTCGAGGGTATACCACCAGGACTTGTGCCAGGCCTCGGACGGCAACTGTAGAATTTGGCGAATATCCTCGGGGCCAAACCCCGACCGCGACAGCAACGCCACCGCCGCCGAGGGAGAGACATTCTGGGCCAGGGTAGCCAGATCAGACTGGTAGCTAGTAGTGGCCTGGTACTGGTCGTGGCAGCTAAATTCTGGCGGCAATGGCGCATCAGGATAGGACCCGGCCAGCACGCAGTTGATGTGCTCAAAGGTGACCACGGCATCCATGCGGCCCTGGTTCTGCATCGGCACCCCAACCTCAACAGTCACCGTGCCGACCTCATGGGGATGGGCAATGGCCGGTAGGCTGTCGGTCACCAGGGTTCGTAAAAACGCTTCATCGGCAACGGCCAGCGCCAGCTGAGCTTCGGGGTAGGCTGGCTCTGAAAGTACCTGGGCCTGACGAGAAGGAGCGAGGGACGATTGAACCATACCGCAAAACCCTTGCACTAGTACGGGGCTTGATGTCCTTGTTTTATCAAGAAGCCCCCGTAGGTGTGGGTCACTGCCGGGAAACGTTGCACAGGTTAGCAGAGCGCAATAGAAATGCTGCGGTTTGTTGCTAAAACATTGCGGTTTGTGCCAGGGCCGCAACCCAGAACCGTGACATCTACCCCGGATCAATACCCAGTTCCCGCAGTCGAGCCGCCAGTTCTTCTGCCCGCTGCTGGGCCGCATCACGCTCCTGCTGGGCCGCATCGCGCTCCTGTTGGGCCGCATCACGTTCTTGCTGGGCCGCATCGCGCTCCTGTTGAATTAAATCCTTTTCGCGCTGCAAAGCCTCGCGAACCTGCTCTACCTCTTCTCGAGTAAGCAATTTAGCCCCGGTGGCTGGATCATAGAACCGGAGCTCTTGGGCCAGGGGCACAATACCTAACTCTACATAGGGAGAATGCAGCTGCAAATCTAGCCCTAGAATATGGCTGCGAATATATTGAATGCCCTCTGGAGTAGTTTCCATCGGCAAGGGCTGATAAACCCCGTCGATTAATCGAGAACCTCGCAATTGAGGATTCAGGTAGTCGGCGGTCGGATCATACTGAAAATATTCTTCGACGCCTAATCGACTATAGAGACGCGGCTTGTCCTCTTGATCCTGCCGTTTGGTGCTGCGAGAGGTGATTTCGAGGACGAAGCTGGGTAATTTACCGCCTTCCTGCCAGGTCTTATAACTGCGGCGTTTGCGACTGCTAACTCCAAATATCACAAAGACATCGGGGGAAAGACAGGCCTTGGGATTACCTTCTTCGTAGTAAATAAACAAATTGCCGGAAACATAAATATTAGGACGACCTTTAAAGTACAGCTGTAATACCTGGACGCAGTGCAGCAGGTAATCACGGGTGGCGTCGCTTTCGGTCATCGGTTGCCCATCACAGTCGGGGTAAAAGATGCGATCGGAGGTAAGCCCGGTGGTTTCAACCATGCGACAGTTTCCTCAGCAACTCGGCAGTGTACCTATTATGCCAGTGGGGCTAATTTATGGGCTATTTCCAGTCGAACGGCTGGTGGGCAGTGCCCACCCTGCGGTACACAGGGCTTTTGGCATTCAAAACCCCTTACGTCAGTGCCATTCGACCCAGGAGCAACACTTTCCCCCTCCCCTACGGCCATCAGGATAATTTCGCGATCTTTCAGGCCGCTGCGCCTGATCCGGTCATTGGTATTAAGGTTAGCTGGGGTTCACGGCTGGGTTCGCCGCCGATCCTCCGCCCCACCGCCGCCGCGATGGGGCGGAGGATCTCCACCAGGGTCACCATGTCCGGCAGGGCAAGGGCCTGCCGGGCGTCAGAAACCGAGGCCTCGGGCACCGGGTGGCACTCGATGATCAGCCCATCGGCCCCCGCCGCTATCGCCGCCCGCGCCAGGGCGGGCACTAGCTCACGCTTACCAGCGGCATGGCTGGGGTCGACCATCACCGGCAGGTGGGTAAGCTGCTTCAGGGCTACCACTGCCCCTAAATCCAGCACGTTGCGAGTGTAGGGGTCGAAGCTGCGAATGCCCCGTTCACAGAGAATCACGTTGGGGTTGCCGTGGCTGAGGATGTACTCCGCCGCCATCACAAACTCTTCTAGAGTAGCGGCCAGCCCCCGCTTCAGCAGCACCGGTGTCTTGATCCGGCCCAGGGCCTTGAGCAAATCAAAGTTTTGCATGTTGCGGCTGCCCACCTGAAGTACGTCTACATAGGCAACCATGGGGGCAATCTGGTCGATCGCCATCACCTCTGAAATTACCGGAACGTGAAACCGCTGGCGGATCTCCGCCAAAATTTGCAGCCCAGCCTCCCCTAGCCCCTGAAACGCATAGGGAGAGCTGCGGGGCTTGTAGACCCCGCCTCGCAGCGCCTGAACGGGAGCCGCCGCCAGGGCCGTGGCCACCTGCTCCATTTGCTCCGCGTTTTCCACGGTGCAGGGGCCACCCACGATCAGCAGGGTGTCACCGCCGATGGTAACGCCATCCTGAATGGTCAGAATAGTGCGATGATCGGGGGCCGATTTGAGGGTCAAAGTAGCGTCTTTCATGGTTGTCGATGTTTAGGTAGAGAACTAAGCAGAGTAGTAGGTTGAAGGCTGAATCGAAGCAAAAAATCCATTAAAAAACCCGGAGGGGCAATCTCCGGGTCAGGTTGGGGGCATAGGAAAACCTATCACCAGGGGCCTGACCCGGTGGTATAAAAAAAGCCGTAAAACCAGAGATTGAGCGCAAATCGCATGGCTAGAACACGTCAGAACGATGGAACAGAGAACTAAAAAAACAAAACCGCAGAGGTTGACCTCTGCGGTTCACGGGGTAGACAGCACGAAGGTGCTCACCGCCTGTGAACCGCCTGATGCCACCAAAAATAAAATCGCCCCTGCGAGCTAGTCATAACGAACATCTATGAAAGCCTTTCTGCAATTTAACAGGGCTTTTGGGGTACGTCAACCTGAGGAGCTAAATCAGCGGTATAGTGCCCAGATCAACAAGGCTAGAACTCGCTTCTATAGCAATTCCCAAACTGGTGAGATACGTTTGAAGGAGGCCCCCCCTTGCCCCTAGACCGTCGTAATCTCCTTCTCCTTCGCGGCTAGGGTCTGATCGAGCTTAGCAATGTAGGTATCGGTCAGCTTTTGCACCTCATCCTGGGCATCAAGAGATTCGTCTTTGGAGATTTCGCTGGCTTTTTCAAGCTTTTTAATGGCGTCGATGGCGCTGCGTCGCTGGTTACGAATGGAAACTCGACCTTCCTCGGCTACCTTGCCAGCGGTTTTAACAAACTCCTGGCGGCGTTCGGTGGTCAGGGCCGGAATGTTCAGGCGAATGACGCGACCATCGTTGTTGGGGGTCAGCCCCACGTCTGACAGGGAGATGGCCTTCTCAATGGTGGTCAGGCTACCGGCATCGAATGGCTGCACCATCAGCGTGCTGGCATCGGGGGTAGAGATGTTAGCGATGGACTTCAGCGGGGTAGAGGCGCCGTAGTAATCTACCTCAATGCGGTCGAGTAGGGAGGCATTGGCCCGCCCGGTGCGAATGGTGTTGAAGTTGCGCTGGGTTGCCTCCAGGGCCTTCTGCATCTGATCTTCGGTTTCGAGCAAAATATCGTCAGCTGACATCACAAGAGTCTCCTACAATCGTGCCGATGGACTCGCCCATTAGCGCCCGCTTGATATTACCAGGCACCGACAGGTCAAACACCATAATCGGGATGTTGTTGTCTTTGCACAGGGCAATGGCGGTGCTATCCATCACCTTAAGATCGTGCTGGAGCACGTGGGTATAGGTGAGGGTGCGATAGCGCTTAGCCTCTGAGTTAATTTTAGGATCAGAATCGTAGACGCCGTCAACCTTGGTGGCCTTGAAGACCACCTCAGCATTGATTTCGGCGGCCCGCAGGGCGGCGGTGGTGTCGGTGGTAAAAAAGGGGTTACCGGAACCGGCCCCAAAAATAACCACCCGGTTTTTTTCCAGGTGGCGAATGGCGCGGCGGCGAATGTAAGGTTCGGCCACCTCCTGCATGGCAATGGCGGTTTGCACCCGGGTCGGTACTCCCATCCGTTCTAGCGAGTCTTGTAGGGTCATGGCGTTCATGACGGTGGCAATCATGCCGATGTAGTCGGCGGTGGCCCGATCCATCCCAGAAGCCGAGCCCTTAATGCCCCGGAAGATGTTGCCTGCGCCCACCACCACGGCCATTTGAATCCCCTCCTGCACGACCTCGGCAATTTCAGCGGCGATCGCTTCAACCACGTTAGGATCAATCCCGTAGGCCAAGTCGCCCATTAGCGCTTCGCCGCTCAGCTTTAGTAATACCCGTTGATAAGGTGTACCCATAGGAAGTTGGTGTAGTAAGGTCTAAAAGCTCCACCCCACTATACCTACTTCATCTGCCATGATGCCGACTGCCCTGGTGCAAACTTCATCTGCCCTTAGCCCCGCCCCCCTGGTGCAAATTGGCGTAGTACTGGCCTGGCTGGGCCTGGTGGGCGGAGTGGCCGAAGGGCTGCGGCGAGTCATGACTTTAGATAGCGAAATTACCCGCAAGATCGTCCACATTGGGGCGGGCCACGTTATTTTGCTGGCCTGGTGGCTCCAAACCCCTACCTGGATGGGAGTAGCCGCCTCAGTGGGGGCGGGGATGCTGGCCCTACTGTCATACCGATATCCCCTTTTGCCGGGCATTAACGGCGTGGGGCGACGCAGCCTGGGTACGTTTTTTTATGCCGTTAGCATCGGTGTCTTAACCGCCTGCTTTTGGCCGACTTGGCAGCCCCAGTATGCCGCCCTGGGCATCTTGGTGATGACCTGGGGCGACGGCCTGGCCGCCCTGGTAGGGCAAAACTGGGGCCGTCATCCGTATGAAATTCTGGGCAATCAAAAAAGCTGGGAAGGCAGCCTGGCCATGGCCCTGGCGAGTTTTATGGTGAGTTTACTGGTGCTGGGGTTTAGTGCTGGCTTTACGGCTCAGGTTTGGGCCATGGCGGGGGTGGTTGCGATCGCAGCCACCCTGCTCGAAACTCTCTCGTTTTATGGCCTCGACAACCTCACCGTGCCCTTGGGCAGCGCCGCCCTGGCCTACGGGCTGGTGGAATGGTGGGGGTGAATCCTCATCCTAAGTTTGCTACAATTAGAAATTGATTATGTTGTGGCGACATAGCCAAGTGGTAAGGCAGAGGTCTGCAAAACCTCCATCCCCCGGTTCGAATCCGGGTGTCGCCTTTAAGTAGCGTACCCCTGGAGACTGGGACAACCAGGGCGCAGACTATAAAACATTGTGTAAAGAAATTTAAGCGAGTTGTTGTGTACGTCTCCTCAGGAGTTGGGCTTGGCTAAACTGCGGAAAATGCCTACCACTGAGGAGTCTGCGTGAGCCTGAAGGATCTAACGATTCAGGACGAGTATCGCAGCAGCGAGTGCAACATCGTCAAAGATTTCTACATCCCGTGCCTGGAGCAGGCCACGGTTTATAACCGGGCGGTGGGCTATTTCTCGAGCTCTTCGATGGCTTGTGTGGCCCAAGGACTGACAGCGTTTGTGCGCTCTGGAGGGCAAATGCGCCTGATTACCTCGCCCCAACTGTCGGAAGAGGATGTGCAGGCGATTGAGCAGGGGCTCAAGAATCGGGAACAAACCATTGAAGCGGCCCTGCTGCGGGAGCTGGAGGCGGAATTGCCCCAGGTCATTCAAGACCGATTGGCGGTCTTGGCTTGGTTGCTGAGTAATGGCCTACTGGAGATTAAGCTCGCTATTCCTAAAACGCTCCGCCAGCGGGGGATCTATCACGAAAAGCTGGGGGTCTTTGTGGATAGAGAGGGCCATATGGTGGCTTTTGCCGGGTCAGCCAATGAAAGCGCCAGCGCCTTGATCGATAACTTTGAATGTTTGGATGTCTATTGCTCGTGGGATGAGGGAGTGAATCAGCGAGCCTTACAAAAAGCAAAGCACTTTCAGGATTTGTGGAACAATCAGACGAAGCATGTAGAGGTGATGGCGTTTCCTGAGGCGGTAGCGCGATCGCTCCTGCAATGGTGCCCACCCCAAGCACCCACTCAAGACCCCCGAGTCTCTGCCATGCATGAGCGCTACGAGACAGATACACCGCCGCCAGAGGCGTCTAAGCAGGGAGTGCCAATTACGCCCTTTTGGCTAAACCTGCGCCTTTACCAAAAACAGGCGGTGGAAAACTGGTTCAAGAACAATGGGCGCGGCACTCTGAAGATGGCGACAGGCAGCGGCAAGACCATCACGGCTTTGGCGATCGCCGCCGCTCTGTACGACAAGATTCAGCTTGAGGCGTTGATTGTGGTGTGCCCCTATCGACATTTAGTGCAGCAATGGGATCGGGAATGTCGCAAGTTTGGCCTGGAGCCAGTATTGGCCTACGAGAGTGTGAAGAAGTGGCAGAGTAACCTATCGAACCAGTTGATTAATCTGCGGCTAGGGTTACAACCCTTTGTCACGATCATTACCACCAATGCAACGCTAATGAGTGCGGGCTTTCAATCTCAGTTAGAAGCCTTTCCTAAAAAGACGTTACTAATTGGCGATGAGGCCCGTAACCTGGGGGCTGAACGATTAGCGGCTAGTTTACCGAGAGAGGTGATGACTCGCCTTACCCAGGTGCAAGACAACTACAGCGTTTGGTTTAGGGCACAGCTTGAGAAGCGAATCCAGGAGGTGTTTAGCCGAATTTCGATTACGCCCTATACCCCGCGTTTGAACGACAAGTATGAACTCACCCTGGAGGACAACACTACGGGGCGACCGACCCCCGTAGCCGCTTCTCAGGGAGAAAACCAGATTCTTAGCCTGTCGTTTATTGGGGCAATTGTGGATAAGGTACGAGAATGGAGCCAGGATAGGCACTCTAGTCTGTTTATGGGGCCAGAGAGTGATGTGTTTCCATTGGTAATGGACTCGCCGTTTGGGGCCTTGGACTCGGTGCATCGGCGGCAGGTAGCCAGGTCGTTACCGCAGTTAGCGAACCAGTTAGTAGTGCTGGTCTCTAAGACCCAATGGCGAGATGAGGTGGAAAAGGAAATGGATGAGTTGATCGGCAGGATGTATGTGTTGTCATACCACTCGCTAAAGGAGGATGTAGAGCAGGATGAGATTTTTTTGAAGGGGGAGCATTACCCCCTAGTGCGGCGAAGTGTGAATGAATACGAGTGGACTGAGGTGGTTGAGGTGAGTCAGCATTAGAGAGAGGATAGATGAAGATGACGACGCAATCCCTTGAAAAACAACTACAAGCTCAGCGAGAGATGATTTTGCATCTTGCTGAGCAGTATGGTGCATTTAATGTACGGGTGTTTGGTTCGGTTGCTAGGGGGGAGAGTCATCAAGATAGTGATATTGATTTTTTGGTGGATATGCAGCCGGGGCATAGTCTTTTAGCCCGTATTGGGCTGAAGCAAGCGTTGGAAGATTTGTTAGCGTGCCGGGTTGATGTGGCAACACCTGGAACACTACATGAGCAAATTCGCGATCGCGTTTTACGGGAAGCCGTGCTGTTATGAGGGGAGACAGGCTTTATCTGAGCAATATTTTGGAATGCATTGGACAGATTGAGCTATACGTGACTGAAGGGAAGGATGCCTTTTTCCAAAATCGGATGAGTCAAGATGCAGTAATTAGGAATTTTGAGGTAATGGGGGAAGCAGTCAAGAGGCTATCTGAGGAGTTGAGAGGAGAAAATGAGGATATACCTTGGCGACAGATAGCGGGTTTCAGAGATATTCTTATCCATGATTATTTGAGGGTAGATGTGGGTGAGATATGGGCCGTGATTGAGCAAGATTTACCTGTGATAAAGCCAAGGCTTCTAGAGCTTCTGGAACAGATTGTAGAATAGAATCAGCATTCTGAGAACGGCACATAATTTTCAAAATTTGATTTCAGTGTAGATGAGACATATTTTTGATAACGTTTAGAGGTGAGCTTTATGGGAGATGCAAGGATTAAAGTTACCAAGGACAAAGCAAAGTTGGTGAAGGCGCTGCGGCCTGGAAAGGGATCGACCGGGCCGTTTCAGTTTTAGATTTATCGTTCTTTGTAAAATCCTAATTCCTAATAAGGGTGTCTCTTCCTAACTTAGAAGCCTTAGCCTACTACGCAAAGAAGTTGCAGCGGTTGCGGGTAGATCGTGCCCACGGGGTAGCCCCTCATAAGCCAATCTTACTGCTGGCGGTGATGGAACTGTTTGAGCGCAACGCCATAGCAGAGAACCGCATTGACCTGTCACCCCAACTGAACCACACCTTTCTCAAGTATTGGAGCTACCTGGGCTCAGCCAGCCACAAGCCAGATATTGCCCGCCCCTATTTCCACATGAAGAGTGGTCAATTTTGGCACTTGATACCTAAACCCGGCTTTGAGGGGGTGCTGGCGGCCAAAATCAAGCTCAAGACGCTGGCGGAGGTGAGGAAGGCGATTGCCTATGCCTACGTAGATGAAGACCTGTTTGACTTCTGGCAAGATGCTCCCAGCCGCGATAGCCTCCAAGCTGTCTTAGTGAGCCGCTGGTTTCCTGGTCAGTTGGCGGAAGTTAAGGAAATTTCACTAACCGATAAATTTCAAGACCCGCAGGGGTATTTTGAGGAAGCTTACGCTATGTATATAGACAGGCTTGAACAAGCCTGACACTGAAGAGCAAGCATTTTGATCAAAGATTTACCCTATTACGCTAAAAAGTTTGCCAACCTGCGGGTTGACCGAGCCAGGGGCACTGCCCCCCACAAGCCAATCTTGCTGCTGACCGTGCTGGATCTGTTTGAGAAGGGCTACCTGGCCCGCAACGAGATTTACCTATCACCAGAACTGACAGCGAATTTTCTGAAGTTCTGGCATCAGTTTGTTTCTAGCGACCACCACTCGAATATTGCTCTGCCGTTTTTTCACCTGACGGGGGATAAGTTTTGGCACCTGATGCCGAACCCCGGCTTTGAGGCGGCGATACAGGTCAGGGTGAAGATTCGCACGCTGCCTGCGCTGCGATCGGCGGTGAAGTACGCCTACCTGGATGGCGAACTGTTTGCCCTACTGCAAAACCCCCAGAGCCGCACGGAGCTAACCACCATTTTGATCCAGGCGTGGTTTCCGGATCGGGGCGGTGAGATTGCGGAGTCGTTTAAGTATGACGAGTTTGAAGCGGTGCAACAAAGCCTGTTTGACTCGGGCGGGGCGACCTACAATGTGGAAGAGTTGCGGGACGAGGACAGGATTTTTGTTCGCAATGCGGCGTTTCGGCGCAATGTGGTGAAGCTGTATGATCAGCGCTGCGCCTTCTGCAAAATTCGGGTAGTGAGTTGGGATGGGGTGAATATGGTAGATGGGGCACACATTCAACCGTTCTCTGAGTTTCGGGATGACCGCTTTGTGAATGGCCTGGCCCTCTGCAAAAATCACCACTGGGCTTTTGATCGCGGCTGGTTTGGGGTGGATGATGACTACCGAATTGTGATTCTGCAGGAGCGGTTTATGGAGGAGCCAGCGGTGAAGAGCCGGGAGATGGTGGCGTTTAGAGGAGAGGCGATCGGGCTGCCGTCGAAGCGGGAGTTTAGGCCGAGTTTAGATGGGTTGAGGTGGCATCGGGAGAAGTGGGAAGTAGGATAACAATCGTTGTTGAACTTAATCGCATTTGATGACAAAAATCATGATTAAGGCTGATTGGCATGACACGATCAAATGAGGAAAGGAAGTTTGAAAGATATTATGATGTATTGGCAAATGACTTGATAAATGCAAGTCATCACTCTCAGCTCTATTGGATGATAAACCGATTAATCAGGGAAGAATACTCTAGAGAAATAAATCAGAGTGGAAATTTTTGGAGATTGATTTTAGAATCTTTGGAAACTTCAAGCATTCTTGCTTTATCAAGGGTATATGACGAGGAAAAGAATAAGGCTTTTCATTTGAAGAAATTTTTAGATTTCACAGGAAATAATCTACACATTTTTGAAAAAGAAGCATTTATAACTAGATTGAAAAATGATGATCGAAAATGGGAAGCGCTACTAGATTTTAGTCAGAAACCTTCTAAAGATCAGTTAGAAAATGACAAAAAACTAATAAGCAGCGGGAATCCTGTTGTCAACAAATTGACCCGGCTTAGATCTCACGTTGTTGCGCACACAAATGAAAAGCTAATATTAGGAAGTCCAGCAATAAAGGATCCACCTACTTGGGATACATTCAACGAACTCCTGGAAAGAGGATTTGGAATTTTGAATCATTACAGAATTTCTTATGATGGCCAGAGAATCGATCCTCAAGATGGCTGGGATAAGCGGGGCATCCAATTAGTCTTTAAGCGTTTAAAGATTTCAAGTTTAGCTTTAGATTTTGTTAATTTGAAGTATCGTTCATCAGATACAGAAGATCTTATGAATGCAATTTACCAATTTGTTAAAGAAGTTGCAGAAGAAATCTACAAGCAGTGATACTTAGCAAGTCAGGATGTCAGTGTCCATCCTACAATCCTTAGCTGTTTTGCTGTGTATGAAATCATAATTTGTGAAAGCTGGACATAGTGAGAATGGTGAATCTATGAACAATACACAAATAGCTTTATATGCGGCACAGGCTTCTACACCTGTACAAATGCCCATAGCGCCAACATCAGCCACACCTACAGGACTTGAATTGACACCCATCTTAGTTGCACTAGTTACAGGTGTTATAGGTATTGCAACTGGTGTAGCTACAGGATGGATCACAGCAATCTATGCACCCAAAGCTAATTGGGAAGTTGACAAAGAAAGGTCGGATTATTCTCGTAAGATAGCAATCATAAAAGGGTTACGTGAAACTCTAAATGACAAAAGTAAAACTGTAATTTCAGTCTTTGATCACCCTGATTTCAGCCATGTAGAGCGTGAATTCGATTCAAAGGATAGAGCGGATATCAAAGCATTAAAATCAGAAATCACTGATTTTATAAATTCATATTATAAAGAAAAAAGCCGAAACGACATGGAAAGTAATCCTAGAAACTCTGATTTTATTGAGGTGGATCTGGAAAACGATTTCGACAGTTCTAATATTCTTGAGTTTATAAAATATGTTCAATATATTGAAAAACATGATTCAGAAATCGTGAATGCATTGAGA
>DAIUJR010000091.1:0-19248 GCA_036848635.1 Nodosilinea sp. CTOTU7336 | reverse complement strand
CCAGTGTTACAGCAGCCGTCGCGGTAATACCCGGTCATGGGGTCGGTGCTACAGGAGCGTTACATCCACGCCCGCCTTCATGTCGTAGCTGCCGGGGCCGTAGAGGTTGCCCTACTCCTGGCTACTGTTTTATCGTCCCAGTCGTCGGGGTTGGTGGGGTCGCCGTTCCAGCGGGAGCCTTGCATGACCTCAATGGGGGGCAGCAGGGCATGGAGGGCGCGGGCCATGACGGATTTGGCGGTGCCTCGTCGTCCGGCAATGATGACGCCGCCCAGGCCCGGATCAACGGCGAGTAGGAGCAGGGCCGATTTAATCGCATCTTGACCGACAATGGCCGCCAGGGGAAAGGTGCCAGTCCGGGGGGCGGCATCGGCCATGGCTACCCCTTGACCCCTTCCAGGTCGGCATCGGTGAGGTCGTAAAGCTGGCGTAGCTGGTCGAGTTGATCGGCATCGGGCTGCCAAAAGCCACGACCGTGGGCCTCTAGCATGCGCCCCACCAGGTTGCGAAAGGCTTCGGGGTTGGCCTGCCGCAGTTTTTCGGCCATGGCGGTATCGAGGGCGTAGGTGGCGGCGGCCTGATCGTAAACCCAGGGGTCTTTAAAATTGGCGGTTCCGGCCCAGCCCATCAGCGCTGTCATCCGCTGGGAAATTTCGTAGGCCCCGCCGGAGCCCTGGTTGGCCATGGCCTCAGCCCATTTGGGGTTCAGCAGTTTGGTGCGATATTCCATGCGCAGCAGGTCTTCCAGCTTGCGGGGGGTGGTGTCGTTGGAGAAGCTTTCCACAAAGCTGGCGGTGACGGCTTTACCCCGCTGCATTTCGGCGGCCCGCTTCAGGCCCCCGGTGTTGGCGTAGTACTCCTGAATGTCGGTGAGGCCGTACTCCACCGAGTCGATCTGCTGCACCACCCGTTCCGTGCTTTTCAATAGGGTGTGCAAAATCTCGGGACGGGCCTGGCCTTTGTCTTGGCGACCGTAGCTGAAGGTGTTGCGATCGCGCCAGGTATCCCCCAGCTCATCCCCCGATTCCCAGTTGGCGTCGGTGACGCGATCGTTCACCAGCGAGCCAAAATCCCCTGCCGGGTTAGAAAACAGGCGAGCGCTGGCATTCTCAACCCCCTGGGCATGCAGAGCCAGGGCGTGTTTGCGAATGAAATTCTGGTCTTCGGGCTCATCCGCCGCCGCCGCCCGCTGAAACAAGTCATCCAGCAGCTCAATGATATTGACAAAGCTGTCGCGAAAAATCCCCGATAAATTGCCCAGCACATCCACCCTGGGATGCCCCAGTTCCCCTAGGGACCGCAGTTCGTAGCGCACAATCCGCCCGGTGCCTTCTTTCACTGGCTCGGCCCCCACCAATTCCAGCAAAATGCCGATCGACTCACCCCGTGTCTTGATCGCATCCAGCCCCCACAGCATCACCGCCACGGTTTCGGGATAGGTGCCCGTTTCCTGCTGGTGCTGGGCCAGAATTTTTTTGGCAATCTCTCGACCGCGCAGGTAGGCCGCCGGGGAAGGCATGCGGTAGGGGTCGAGGGCGTGGATGTTGCGCCCTGTGGGCAGCACCCCAGGGCCATCCCGCAGCAGGTCGCCGCCGGGAGCCGGGGGAATATATTCGCCGTTCAGCCCCCGCAGCAGGTTCGTGAGTTCGTCGGTGGTTTGGGCCAGCAGGGTGCCGATGTCGAGGGCGGCTTGGATTTTGGCGTCGAGCTGGGGCCAGGTGTCGGGGGGAATTTTGGATTTTAGAATTTGGATTTTGGATTCTCGCGCCTGGAGGCTAGATTCTGTGGTCAATTGGCTGATGGCCTGGAGCAGGTCTGGGGGCAACCCGTCACCGAAGTAGGCAGAGAGATAGCTGTGCAATTCCTCGGCGGTGGGGGGCTGGCCTAGGACGTGGAGTCCGCTGGAGAAAAGACGGGTTTCCAGCACTTGTAGGTAGTCGTAGAGGGTGATTAGGTAGCGGTTAAAGACGGCGGCGCTGAAGAGATCCACGGTCTCCGGGGTGAACTCGATGCCGAGTTTTTTGGCCTCTGGGAAGGGGCAATCGGCGTCGAGGCCAGTGTAAAACAGTTTTTTGAGGATGGCTTCTTTGAGGGCGTAGTTTTTGGCAGGGTCTTCGCGGTATTCGGCGATCAGTTCCCGCAGAGCCAGCAACTCTTTGTAAAGTCCGGCCCGACCGTAGGGTGGCACATTGTGGGAAATCAGCACGCCATAGCCCCGCCGTTTGGCCAGCATCGACTCGGAGGGGTTGTTGGCGGCATAGATATAGAGGTGGGGCAGATCGCCCAGCAAAATGTCTGGCCAGGAGTAGCCCGTATTGCCCAGGGGCGAGCCGGGCAGCCACTCCACCGTGCCGTGCATCCCAAAATGCACCACCGCATCGGCTTCAAACTCGTTTTGCAGCCATTTATAAAAGGCGGCGTACTGGGGGTGAGGGGTGAGGTCGCGCTCAAACATCAGCCGCATGGGGTCTCCAGAGATGCCCAAGGGCGGCTGTACGCCAATCCACACATTACCGAGCTGCACACCCCCCAGCAGGCATTGCCCGTCGAAGGTTTTGAGGTCGGCCTTTTCCAGATCGCCCCACTGACGCACCATGCGATCGCGCTGCAGATAGGACAGCCATTTCTCTAGCTGCCGAAGGGAAACCGTGGCGGGTTGCAGGGAGCCAAGATCCCTGGGTTCTCCAAAGAACCCAGGGATCTGAAAACCGGGAATCGCCTCATCCGCTGCTTTCACCCACTCAATAAGGGTTTCGCCTTCCTCGGGCAAGTCCCCCACGGTATAGCCCTGGGCCTTCAGCGCCTGCAACAGGCTCAGCAGCGATTTCGGCACGTTCAGCAGTGCCGCCGTGCCCGTGGCCCCATAGCCGGGGGGAAAGCCGTAGAGAATGATGGCGATCTTGCGCTCCGCCGGAGGCTTCTGCCGCAGGGCGATCCATCGCTTCAGCCGCCCGGTCAATCGCTGCACCCGTTCGGGAATCAGGTAAATCTGGTCGCCCACCAGCCCACCCAAGGGCACTGAGTCGATCGCCCCATCCAGCTCTGGCAGGGCGTAGAGCACCACGCTCTGCAAGCCGCCAATCCCCTGGCGCGTCCAGGAGTGGATGTCTTGAATCAGCAGCGGGGCCGCGACGATATAGGGCACATTTTTAGCGCTGAGAATGCGCTTGGCCACCTCCACCTGCCGCCCCGCCTCCATGGAGCCCGCTGGCCCCCCCACTAGGGGAAAGCCCAAGGTGGAGACAACCGCATCCACCTCGGCGGCCTCGGGCGAGAGGGAGAGAGTGGCGCGCTGCCCCCCCTGCCGCTGGGCGGTTTCGTGGGCGCTGGTGAGTAGGTCGCGCACGGCCACATGACCCTCGACGCCGTTAATGAAAATGGGCAACGACACCAGCTCGGCCTGCTCGAATTGGCGAATCAGTTGGGGAATATAGGGCTGATGGGTAATCACATGCTTGCGGTAGAGCAGCAGCCCCACCACAGGCCAGTCCTCGGCCTTGGGATAGGTTTGGCGATACCAGGCGAGGTACTGCTGGGGCGATTCAAAATAGCCGGAGTAGTCGGGGTGCAGCAGGCCCAGGTTTGGCGTTTCTTGGGGCGGCGGAATGTCGCCCACGGCAAGGCCCAGGTAGGTTTTGGCCAAAAACCAGAACAGCGCCGCCACGTTGTCGCTGCCGCCCGCGTTCCAGTAGCCGTAGATGATCAGCCAGTGGCGCAGATCTTGCACCTTTTTGACCGGCACAAACTTGAGCAGCTTGGGGCCAGTTTTAAGAAAGCTCAGGTAGCCCGCCAGCTTGTCTTCTTCGCGCCCGCTGCTGAACTTGCTGAGAATAAATTTGATCGGCTTGGGCATACCCTTGGGCTGGTCGCCAAGGGCAAATTTTCCCAGTCGGGTCAGGCTCATCAGCTCTAGGGCCGACTCAAACACCAGCCGAATGGGGATAGTCTGCATGCGCTCTCGCAGCCACATCACCTGGTCGTAGTCAAAAATCAGGCTGCAAAAAACGACGCCGGCACCGTGCAGAGCAGCTTCTACGTCATTGGCGTGGGGGGTGAGGTCGAGATCGCTAAACACCCGAATCTCTAACTCTGGGCAGCGGCTCTGGGCCAGTTGAGCCGCCTGCCGATAGAGGTCGGCATTGAAGGATTCAAACCCAGCAATCAAGACGATGCGTTGCATACCCTGCCCCTGACTAGACCGCCATGGTTCGCCTTAAGCGGCTACCCTGCCGCCTTACTTGATCTTAGTTGTAGATAGCCAGCCTGCTTTTGTAGCCAGCACAAAAATTTGAAGGGCTGTTCGCCCGGATTGAGCGATGGCAGCATCGAGTAACGGGGGCAATTCACTGGCGATCGCTGGATTTTGGCTATGCCAAAGACCCGGTGGCGACCTACCTGGTGGCGGTGAAGCAGACGGGCTGTGGGCAGGAAGGAGCAGGCTACCGCAGGCGCTGGATGCTGCCGTTGGAGATGCACTACCCCCTTCTTTAGCCCCACCACCCGTACGAGACAGAGAAGCAACTGATGGAGGCGGGGGTGACGCCGATCCTATTCTACGACCCGCTGGAGCGGGTGGTGGTGATGCTGCACCCCAACCACACCTACGAGAAGGTGGTGTTTGACCCCTGGCAGCAGGCCACCACCTGGGCTGTGAATGACACGGTATTGCAGGCAAACCCGGAGACCGATCTGAATGTAGGGCATTAAACCCTGGGGTCTTTCGCCACTTTAGGACAAATGTATTACAATGGCTGTGGCTACCAAGAGCTGTAGCCCTTCAGGTTAGGGCGTTGCTTAGGCGCTGTACGCCGTCATTCTCGCCTAGACGGGGGGCCAATCTAGAGCCGCTGGGCTCAGGGGGATTCTCGTTTCCACGGGAATGACGGTCAAGGTGCCGCCTGGGGCAAAACGTCCTAGGGATGGTGGCGACGCTATAACAGTTCTATTCCAGTCTTCGCTCGGCAGATGGAGTTCAGCCATGGTCATGCCCCAGCCCCTCGGATCGGTCATTCAGGGCTCCCTGAGCCAGGGGCTGGAGATTCGACTACACCCTGACGTATCGGTGGAAGATATGCGGGTGGGCAAGTTTTTGGTGGTGCAGGGGCAGCGATCGCAGTTTTTCTGCATGCTCACCGATGTTGCCCTGGGCACCGGCAGCAACCGCATCCTGGCCCATCCCCCGGAACCGTCGAACCTGTTTTTGCAGGAGGTGCTGGCGGGCACCGGCACCTACGGCACCCTGGCGTTGGCCCCGATGCTGATGTTTACCCAAGGGGCGGAGGCAGACGCCACAGCGGCTTCCCGTGGAGGCGGGGGGAAGGGGGAAGGCGGCAAGGGGGGGAGTCAGTCCAAGGCGAGCAATTATGGCGGGATGGTGGTGCAGAGCAGTGCCGATGTAGAACTGCTGCCGGTGAAGACCATTCCCGCCCACTTTAGCCAGGTGTACGACGCCAGCGAGCGCGACTTTCGGATTATTTTTGGTTGGGAAGACGACCCCCACCGCCGCAACTTTGCCATTGGCCAGCCCATCGACATGGCGGTGCCGGTATGCCTCGATCTAGATCGCTTCGTGGAGCGTAGCAACGGCATCTTTGGCAAATCGGGCACGGGCAAATCCTTCCTCACCCGGCTGCTGCTGGCGGGCACCATTCAGCGGGGGGCCGCCGTCAACTTGATTTTTGACATGCATTCCGAGTACGGCTGGGAGGCGGTCAGCGAGGGCAAGGCATTCAGCACCGTTAAGGGGCTGCGGCAGCTGTTTCCGGGCCAGGTGCAAATGTTTACCCTTGACCCTGACGCCACCCAGCGGCGGGGGGTGCGCGACGCCCAGGAGTTGTTTATTAGCTTTGATCAGATCGATGTGGAAGACCTCACCCTGGTGCGGGGGGAGCTCAACCTGTCGGAGGCCAGCCTAGAGAACGCGATTATCCTTCGCAACGAGTTTGGCAAAGCCTGGATCAACCGCCTGCTGACTATGACCAATGAAGAAATCCAGGAGTTTTGTGAAACCAAGCTGGGCAGCAAGTCGTCGATTATGGCCCTGCAGCGCAAGCTCACCCGCCTGGCCGACCTCAAGTACATGCGCGCCACCAGCGCCACCAACTATGTCACCAAAATCCTTGCCGCCCTAGATGAGGGCAAGCACGTGGTGGTAGAGTTTGGCTCCCAGTCCAACATGCTGGCCTATATGCTGGCGACCAACGTGATTGCCCGTCGCATCCATGCCAGCTACGTGCATAAGGCCGACCGGTATTTGCAGACCAAAAACCCAGTCGATCGTCCCCGCCAGCTGATGATTACCATCGAAGAAGCGCATCGCTTTTTGGATCCGGCCACGGCCCGACAGACAATTTTTGGCACCATCGCGCGGGAAATGCGGAAGTACTTTGTTACCCTGCTGGTGGTCGATCAGCGCCCGTCGGGCATCGACAACGAGGTGATGTCGCAAATCGGCACCCGCATCACCGCCCTGCTCAACGACGAGAAGGATATCGACGCCATTTTTACCGGGGTTTCTGGCGGGCAGACCCTGCGGGCGGTGCTGGCTAAGCTTGACTCCAAGCAGCAGGCCCTGGTGCTGGGCCATGCGGTGCCGATGCCGGTGGTGGTGCGCACCCGCCCCTACGACAGCACCTTCTACGCCGAGGTGGGCGCCACCCCCTGGGAAGAGTTGTCCAACGATGTCGTGTTTAAGGCTGCCGAGGCGGCGCGGGCTGATTTGGGGTTTTAGGAGATTTCCAGCCCAGAACTTACCTCGTCATTCCCGCGCAGGCGGGAACCCAGCCCAAACGTCTGTTTATCAAACGTCTGGTTATATCGGGTATCTTCTTTCTGAGAAATTGCCTTAGGGGTGAGCTCAGAGTAGTCTAATCAGTCCGTGATTCATAGAAAGAACCAAAATGGGTGTTCGCAGTAGCCCAAAAATGGGAGAGGAGGCGAGGGCCATCGGTGGGGGGTAGGCCCTGGAATACTCTTACGCCTTCACCCGGCCAAACCGGCGATCGCGCCGCTGGTAGGCCGACAGCGCCTGGTGAAATTCAGCGGTGTCAAAGTCGGGCCAGAGGGTGTCGGTCACGTAGATTTCGGCATAGGCCAGCTGCCAGAGCAGAAAGTTGCTGATCCGCATTTCGCCGCTGGTGCGAATCAGCAGGTCGGGGTCGAGGCTGTCGGCGGTGTAGAGGTGTTGGCTAAACAGGGCTTCGGTAATGTCTTCCGGAGATAGCTCTCCTCGCTGCACCTGGGCGGCCAGGGCGCGGCAGGCCTGGACAATTTCCTGCCGCCCGCCGTAGTTGGTGGCCACCGTAAAGTCAATGCCCCGGTTGCCCTGGGTTTGGGTCACCGCCTGCTGAATTTCCTCCTGGAGCGACGGGGGCAGGGCCAACAGGTTGCCCACAAAGCGAATCCGCACGTCTTCCGCCATCATTTCCCTGAGCTCCTGGCGCAATACCCGTTCAAACAAGGTCATCAGAAAGTCAACTTCTTCAATCGGGCGACCCCAGTTTTCGGTGGAAAAGGCGTAGGCCGTCAGTGCCCCAATCCCCCAGTTGCGGCAGCAGCGTAGCAGGGTCTTGAGGGTATCAACCCCGCGGCGGTGGCCCATAATCCGCGGCAGGCCCCGGCGCTTGGCCCAGCGGCCGTTGCCGTCCATAATGACTGCCACATGCTGGGGCAGTCGGTCGGGCTTAAGGTCATTGGGCAAGGCGTGATGCACAAAGGGCTGGATGGTCATTTTTTCTCCCGAGGGGCCGAAGATGGCAGGCGAAATAGGCGCAGCAGAGAGGTCGTAACCTGGCTGCTTAACCGTCGTCCCAGGGTTCTAAGCTGCGGTGCCATCGCCTCGCGCTCAGCGGTTTTAGAAAACTTAGACCGCAAAATAGTACGCAGACGGCTGCTGGTCAATGGCCGATCCAGCGTACCGCCTTCCGCTAGCGAAATAGAACCCGTCTCTTCTGATACCACAACACAGAGACAATGCTCCACCCGTTCGGTAATTCCCATGGCGGCCCGGTGGCGGGTGCCCAGCTGACGTGAGGCCACCCGTTCAGAAATAGGCAAAATTACCCCCGCTGCCAAAATCCGCGAGCCCCGCACTAGCACCGCCCCGTCGTGGAGCAGGGTGGTAGTCTGAAAAATGGTTTGCAGCAGCTCCTTAGAGACATCGGCATTGAGCCGCACCCCCGGCACCGAGAAGTCGCGCTCATCGATGGGCTTGTCGGTTTCTAAAATCAACAGGGCGCCCGTGCGGTTTTGGGAAAGTTCCTTCACCGCATCGACAATCTCATCAATTACGCTGTCGGGCTGGGGCAGGGTTTCCCGCGAGGGGCTGAGCAGCTCCCAGACTCGGCCCTGGCCCAGCAGCTCCAGCAGGCGACGAAACTCCCCCTGGAGCATAAAGGCCATGGCCACCGCCGAACCAATCACCAGCTTATCGAGCACAAACCCCAGCAGGGTGAGGCCCAAAAACTTGCTCAGCGCCGCCGCCAGCATCAGAAAAATCAGCCCCCGCACCATCCACAGGGTGCGCCGCTCGCCAATAATCACCAGCACCACGTAGCTGAGCAGCAGCACCAGCACAATATCCAGGGCTGGAAGCACGAACCTGACCCGATCTAGGTTTGTCAGCCATTGCTCCCAGAGGTAGTTCATGCAGCGTTAGAGAATGGTGCCTTGGCGGCGGTGGATCGGGTCATCGGCGGTAGTGCCCAGACCGCTGCTCCCCGATGACCCTACTGGTCTAGGAGGACTTAGTTTAAGTCCTCAATGTTTCGGGTAAACAATCGTGACGGAGCAAGTCCTCCAGGGTTTCCCGACGGATGATCAGGCTGGCTGCGCCGTGGCCCACAACCACGGCGGCGGGCCGCGGTACCCGATTGTAGTTCGATGCCATGCTGTAATTGTAGGCACCCGTGCCCGCAATGGTAACCACATCATCGGTAGTTAGCGCCGGTAGAGCTGCGTCCCTGATCAAAATATCCCCAGATTCGCAGTGCTTGCCGGCCAGGGTAATAGTCTCGGCCAGGGGAGCCGACATCCGGTTGGCGACCAGCGCCCGGTAGACCGACTGGTAGGTGATTGGGCGAGGGTTGTCTGACATGCCGCCATCCACCGCGGCGTAGGCGCGCAGGCCAGGAATCAGCTTCTGGCTACCTACCCGGTAGGCGGTGACGCAGGCCGAGCCGATCAAGGATCGGCCAGGCTCACAGAGCAGCCGGGGCAGGGGCAGCCCATGGGCGGTGCAGGCGGCGACTACGCTGTCAGCTACGGTTTTGATCCAGGTGTCAATGCTGGGTGGATCGTCCGCTTCGGTGTAGCAGATGCCCAGGCCGCCGCCCACATCCAGCTCGGTCAGGGTGAGTCCGTAGCGCTGGGCGGTAATCAGCCACTGGGCCATCACGCCGCCCAGGTCGGTGTGGGGGTTCAGCTCAAAGATCTGCGACCCAATGTGGGCATGCACCCCCAGGCCATTCAGCTGGGGATGGGCGGCCAGAAACTCAAACACCGCCTCAATCTGGTCGGGGTCAAACCCAAACTTGCTGTCCAGGTGGCCGGTGCGAATGTACTCGTGGGTGTGGCACTCAATGCCGGGGGTTACCCGCAGCAAAATCGGCACGGTTTTACCCTGGCTAGCGGCCATCGCCGCCAGGGTCTTGAGCTCCAGCCAGTTGTCCACCACAATTCGGCAGCCCACCTCCAGGGCCATGGCCAGCTCGTCGGTAGACTTGTTGTTGCCGTGGAAATAGATATTTTCAGCAGCGGCCCCGGCCTTTACCGCCGTCAGCAGTTCCCCCGCCGACACTACGTCGAGGCCCAAACCCTCATCGGTGACAATGGCGCACACCGCCAGACAGCTCCAGGCTTTGGAGGCGTAGAGCACCAACGCCTCCCCTGGATAGTGCTGGGCCAGCCCCTGGCGATACTGGCGGCAGGCGGTACGCAGGGTATGGTCATCTAAAATATAGAGGGGCGACCCAAACTCTTCTACCAGTGCCACCACGTCGCAGCCCCCCACCGCCAGGTGGTCGTCGGGGGTAACGGTGGCGGTCAAGGGCAGTAGCTGTTGATTGGGGGAAGCAAATTCGGCCCCGCTAGAGGTAGAGAGGTAGGAGCGGCTATCGGGGGGGTGAGCGGCTGCCGTAGCCCCTGCCGCAGCGATCAAAGAACTGGTGGGAGACATAGAAACCATCGAAACGTTAGCTCAATTAAAGGACAGAGATGCAGACGCTTGCTAAACAGAGATACCCTACCGACCACTAGCACTTGGTCTGGAGTCCCGCCCAGGCGGGAATGTCAGGGTATATTTTTAACCAGAAACCTCCTCAGCACAGAGAAACCAAAACACAAAGCTGCGACGCGGGTCGTCGGGCCCCATCTGCGGTCGAACCCAGTCTGAACCTCACCTGGCCCCCAAAACCCAGTGTACAATTAAGGGCTGTGCCGGTTCTAAGACTTGTGGGTCAACTTTACTGCCTCGCCCCTACCCCAGCGGACATCCCTGCCCTGGTGGATCTCGACCAGCGCGCCCTGGGCGGCCTGTGGTCGGCCTCGGGCTATAGCCGAGAGCTAGATAGCCCCAATAGCTGTTTGCGCATGGTCATCCGTGGGGGCGAACCCACCGTCCATCCTAAAGCCGCTGGCAGGAACGATCCATCGACAGACCCCATGGCACCTATGGCCGATCGGGAAATCCTGGGCCTGGGCTGCTACTGGGCGATTCTAGACGAGGCCCACATTACCCTGCTGGGTATCGACCCCCGCTACCAGCGGCGGGGGCTGGGCCAGTGGCTGCTGGTGCACCTGCTCGAAGACGCCTACCAACGGCCGCTCACCCGTGCCACCCTGGAGGTGCGGGCCGCCAACAGCCGGGCGATTGCCCTCTACCAAAGCTTTGGGTTTGAGATCTTGGGCCGTCGCCGCCGCTACTACCCCGACGGCGAAGACGCGCTCATCCTGTGGCAAAATTCCCTCTCGACGCCGGAGTTTCAAACCGACCTTACCCGGAGACATAGGGCCGCCGCTAATCGGCTAAAAGGGCAGGGATGGCAGGTAATGACAGAAAAACAGTGGGCAAACCGTACCTAAAACCGAATCGTTACAGTTGTGAAAATTAACAATTTATCAGGGGCCGAGCTATTGACAAATGGCGATCCCAGGGAATCTTCGCCGCCCCCCGGCAGCCAAAAATAACGTAACTAAACCGGCTGTTTGCTAGGCCACAATCCTTAAAATTTGCTGTGCTAGAATCACCATATCCGGCACACACCAGGTGATAATACCGTCATGTTTGAACGCTTCACAGAAAAAGCTATCAAAGTCATCATGCTGGCTCAGGAAGAAGCTCGTCGACTTGGCCATAACTTTGTCGGCACCGAGCAGATTCTTCTAGGGTTGATTGGGGAGGGCACGGGGGTTGCGGCCAAGGTTCTAAAGTCCATGGGCGTTAACCTTAAGGATGCGCGCATCGAGGTCGAGAAGATCATTGGCCGGGGCTCTGGCTTCGTCGCCGTTGAAATTCCCTTTACCCCCCGAGCCAAGCGCGTACTTGAGCTCTCCCTTGAAGAGGCCCGTCAACTGGGCCACAACTACATCGGCACCGAGCATCTGCTGCTGGGGCTAATCCGCGAGGGTGAGGGGGTCGCGGCCCGGGTGCTCGAAAATCTTGGCGTCGATCTCTCTAAGGTGCGCACCCAGGTGATTCGGATGCTGGGGGAAACCGCTGAGGTGTCTGCCGGCGGCGGTCAGGGGCGAACCAAAACCCCTACCCTAGATGAGTTTGGCTCTAACCTGACCCAGATGGCCGCTGAGGGCAAGCTGGATCCGGTGGTGGGCCGTCAAAAAGAAATTGAGCGGGTGATTCAAATTTTGGGTCGCCGTACCAAGAACAACCCGGTGCTGATCGGGGAGCCGGGGGTGGGTAAGACGGCCATCGCCGAAGGGCTGGCCCAGCGCATCGGCAACGGCGACGTGCCGGACATTCTCGAAGACCGTCGGGTGGTCACCCTTGACATTGGCCTGCTGGTGGCAGGCACCAAGTACCGGGGTGAGTTTGAAGAGCGGCTCAAGAAAATCATGGATGAGATCCGCACCGCTGGCAACGTCATCCTGGTGATTGATGAGGTCCACACCCTGATTGGGGCGGGGGCTGCCGAGGGGGCCATCGACGCCGCCAACATTCTCAAGCCCGCCCTGGCGCGGGGCGAGCTCCAGTGCATCGGGGCCACCACCCTCGACGAGTACCGCAAGCACATCGAGCGGGATGCGGCTTTAGAACGACGCTTCCAGCCGGTGATGGTGGGCGAACCTAGCGTGGATGAAACCATCGAAATTCTCCACGGGCTGCGCGATCGCTACGAGCAGCACCACAAGTTGAAAATTTCCGACGATGCTCTAGAGGCCGCCGCCAAGCTGTCTGATCGCTACATTGCCGATCGTTTCTTACCCGATAAGGCTATTGACCTGGTGGATGAGGCCGGGTCCCGCGTGCGCCTGATCAACTCCCAACTGCCCCCGGCGGCCAAGGAGCTGGATCGCGAACTGCGCCAGGTGCTTAAGGATAAGGACAACGCTGTGCGCTCCCAAGACTTCGATAAGGCCGGAGAACTACGGGATCGGGAAATGGAGATTAAGGCCGAAATTCGGGCGATCGCCCAAAGCAAGGCCTCCGAAGATGCCGAGGGCGAAGACGCCCCCGTCGTAGGCGAAGAGGATATCGCCCACATCGTCGCCTCCTGGACTGGGGTGCCGGTGAGCAAGCTCACCGAGTCTGAGTCTGAAAAGCTGCTGCACATGGAAGACACCCTGCACCAGCGCCTAGTGGGTCAGGATGAAGCGGTACGGGCCATTTCCCGCGCCATTCGTCGGGCTCGGGTGGGCCTCAAGAACCCCAACCGGCCGATTGCCAGCTTTGTGTTCTCCGGCCCCACCGGGGTGGGTAAAACGGAGCTAGCCAAGTCCCTGGCCTCCTACTTCTTCGGTTCCGAAGACTCGATGATCCGCCTTGACATGTCGGAGTTTATGGAGCGTCACACGGTCTCCAAGCTGATTGGCTCGCCGCCGGGCTACGTGGGCTACAACGAGGGCGGTCAGCTTACCGAAGCGGTGCGCCGTCGCCCCTATACCGTGGTGCTGTTCGATGAAATCGAGAAGGCCCACCCCGACGTCTTCAACATGCTGCTGCAAATCCTTGAGGACGGTCGCCTTACCGATGCCAAGGGTCGCACGGTGGACTTTAAGAACACCCTGCTGATTATGACCTCTAACATCGGCTCGAAGGTGATTGAAAAAGGCGGCGGTGGTCTCGGCTTCGAGTTTGAGCAAGACCAGGCCGAGTCTCAGTACAACCGCATCCGGTCGCTGGTGAATGAAGAGCTGAAGCAGTACTTCCGGCCTGAATTCCTCAACCGCCTGGACGAAATCATCGTCTTCCGTCAGCTCACCAAGGACGAGGTGAAGGAAATCTCCGATATCCTGCTGAAGGAAGTGTTCGCCCGCCTGACCGAGAAGAACATCAACCTCCAGGTCACCGAGCGCTTCAAGGAGCGACTGGTAGAAGAGGGCTACAACCCCAGCTACGGTGCCCGACCCCTGCGTCGCGCCATCATGCGCCTGCTAGAAGACACCCTGGCGGAGGAAATTCTCTCCGGTCGCCTTGGCGATGGCGACACCGCCACCGTCGATGTGGATGACACCGGCAAGGTCACCATCCAGGCCGAGCAGCGCCGCGAGCTGCTGGCCCAGGTATCTGAGTAGCGGTTGAGTTCGCTGGCTTTAGGAGATTTCTAGCCCAGAACTTACCTCGTCATTCTCGCGCAGGCGGGAATTCAGTCTGAGAGTCTGGTTATATTGGGTATCTGCTTTTCCGGAAGTCGCCTTAGCTGAATAATCTCTTAGGGTGGAGCGTTAAGCTTCACCCTTTTTTTACCGATTTTTGTCCTGCTCAGCCGCCGCTACGCCTAATCCTAAATCCTGCTTGGATACCCCCGATACCTGGGGGCGAATGCCATAGAGCCTCTGGCTAGGCTGCGCCAACGCCCCTACGGTTTGACCTTTTGGGAATCGGGGGTATGTGATTCGGATTTGGTATAACAGCAGGATGCGCAAAGCTTTAGAGCCCTAGGGCCGGGAGCATCCTCACCGCTGACGGCCTGATAAACTAAATACAGTAAAGTCTTGGCCCTGCTAAACCCATGATTGCCGCCAATCCGTCCCAGCCTGCCGCCGTCCCTGCCGATTCTCTGGTTGAGCTGGCCCAAGCGACCCGGCGGGCGGCGCAGCGGTTAGCCAGTCTCTCCACCGCCGAAAAAAATCAGGCCCTTGAGGCCATCGCCACGGCCCTGGCGCAAAACGCGACGACTATTGTGGCTGCTAACCAGGCCGACTGCGCCACCGCCCTCACCGACCACCTGGCTAAGCCCCTGTACGAGCGGCTCAAGCTCGACGATGTCAAGCTCCAGGCCGCCATTGCTGGGGTGCGCGACCTGGCCAAACTGCCCGATCCGGTGGGCACTGTCCAAATTCATCGGCAGCTCGATCAGGGCCTGGTCCTGAAGCGCGTTACCTGTCCTCTGGGGGTGCTGGGGATAATTTTTGAGTCGCGCCCTGATGCCGTCATGCAGATTTCGGCTTTGGCCATCAAGTCGGGGAACGGGGTCATCCTCAAGGGGGGCAAAGAGGCGGTACAGTCCTGCATGGCGCTGGTCGCCGCAATCAGGCAGGGGTTAGCCGCTGCCGGCCTTGACGCCGACGCCGTGCAGCTCTTAACCACCCGGGCCGAAACCCGTGCCCTGCTGGCTCTCGACAATGATGTGGATTTGATTATTCCGCGCGGCTCTAACGCTTTTGTGCGCTTCGTGCAGGGGAATACTCGCATTCCCGTACTCGGCCACGCCGACGGGGTTTGCCACCTCTATGTGGATGCCGAGGCCGACCTGGCTAAAGCCGCCGCCATCGCGGTTGATGCTAAGGCGGGCTATCCATCGGCCTGCAACGCTATCGAGACGCTGCTGGTGCACCAATCGATCGCGGCAGCGGGATTACCCCGATTAGCGGATGCGCTGGCGGCGGCGGGGGTCACCCTTAAAGGCGATGCCCCGGCCCGACAAATCCTGCCCGACCTCACCCCGGCCACCGAGGATGACTGGGCAACGGAATACAGCGATTTAATCCTGTCGATTCGGGTGGTAGATTCCCTGGAGGCCGCGATCGCCCACATCAACACCTACGGCTCACGCCATACCGATGCCATCGTCACTGAAAACGCTGAAACCGCTGCTGCCTTTATGGCCCAGGTCAATGCGGCCGGGGTTTACCACAACTGCTCGACCCGCTTTGCCGATGGGTTTCGCTATGGGTTTGGGGCTGAGGTGGGCATTAGCACCCAAAAAATGCCCCCCCGTGGCCCGGTGGGGCTGGAGGGGCTGGTGACCTATAAATATCAGGTCGTGGGAGATGGCCACATCGTCGCCACCTACAGCGGCGAGGGGGCAAAGCCCTTCACCCACCAAGATTTGAGCTAGACAATGTGTCACCTGCCCCAGCGAGGACAAGCAGGATGCCTATTCCACAAGGCTCTCAAGAGCGTGGATTACTATAAGTCATGCAAAAATCTCGTCACTCCCTTGTCCCCGGCCAACTGTTCCGCCTTGCCCCCCAAAACAGCAGGTACACTATCAGTAGATCTCTAGTTCCCGCGCCCCAGGTTTTGCGATGACGGCCACCATTCCCACCCTCTCTGCCCAGTACGACCCCACCGAAACCGAAACCCGGTGGCAAACCCAGTGGGAGGCAAAACAGGTCTTCAGGGCCGACCCCGACCACCCCGGTGAGCCCTACTGCGTGGTGATTCCGCCCCCAAACGTCACCGGCAGCCTGCACATGGGCCACGCCTTTGAAAGTGCGCTGATCGACACTCTGGTGCGCTACCACCGCATGGCCGGACGCAACACCCTCTGGCTGCCGGGCACCGACCACGCCAGCATCGCCGTCAGCGCCATCCTCGACCGCCAGCTCCAGGCCGAGGGCCAGAGTCGGGAACAGGTGGGCCGCGATCGCTACCTAGAGCGAGCCATGGCCTGGAAGGCTGAATCCGGCGGCACCATCGTCAACCAGTTGCGCAAGCTGGGGGTTTCCGTAGACTGGTCGCGGGAGCGCTTCACCATGGATGAGGGCCTCTCCGATGCCGTGCTCACGGCCTTTACCCGACTCTACGACGAGGGGCTGATCTATCGGGGCAACTACATGGTTAACTGGTGCCCCGCCAGCCAGTCGGCGGTGTCAGATCTGGAGGTAGAACAAAAAGAGGTGGATGGCCATCTCTGGCATTTTCGCTATCCCCTGACCGACGGGTCGGGCTATGTGGAGGTGGCCACCACCCGCCCTGAAACCATGCTGGGAGATACCGCCGTGGCCGTTAACCCCGGCGACGAACGCTACCGACACCTAGTGGGCAAAACCCTTACCCTGCCGATTCTTGGGCGCGAAATTCCCATCATCGCCGACGACTATGTGGATGCGGCCTTTGGCACCGGCTGCGTCAAGGTCACCCCTGCCCACGATCCCAACGATTTTGCCATGGGCCAGCGCCACGACCTGCCCCTGATTACCGTCATGAACAAAGACGGCACCATGAACGAACAAGCCGGGCCGTTTGCGGGGTTGGATCGGTTTGAGGCCCGCAGAGGGGTGGTGCAGCGCCTTGACGACGAAGGGTTTTTGGTGAAGGTGGAAGACTACCACCACACGGTGCCCTATAGCGATCGCGGCAAGGTGCCCATCGAGCCGCTGCTCTCGACCCAGTGGTTTGTCAGCATTCGCCCCCTGGCCGACCGGGCTCTGGCGGCGCTAGACAACCACCAGTCGCCCCGGTTTGTGCCCGACCGCTGGGCCAAGGTCTACCGCGACTGGCTGGTCAGCCTGCGCGACTGGTGCATCTCGCGTCAGCTGTGGTGGGGGCACCAAATTCCCGCCTGGTACGCAGTAAGCGAAACCGGCGGCGAAATTACTGACCGCACCCCCTTCGTGGTGGCGGCGACGGAGGCCGAAGCTAAGGCCAAAGCCACCGAGCAGTTTGGCGAATGGGTGGAGCTAGCGCGCGACCCCGACGTACTCGACACCTGGTTTTCGTCGGGTCTCTGGCCCTTTTCAACCATGGGCTGGCCGGATGAATCCGCTCAGGACTTCCAGGCCTATTATCCCACCACCACCCTGGTCACTGGCTTCGACATTATTTTCTTCTGGGTGGCCCGCATGACCATGATGGCCGGGCACCTGACCGACGCCATGCCCTTTGAAACCGTCTACATTCACGGCCTGGTGCGGGACGAAAACAACAAAAAAATGTCAAAGTCGGCCAACAACGGCATTGACCCGCTGGTGCTGATCCAAAAATACGGCACCGACGCCCTACGCTACACCCTAATTCGCGAAGTCACCGGGGCCGGCCAGGATATTCGCCTGGAGTACGACCGCAAAACCGACGAATCGGCCTCGGTGGAAGCCTCCCGCAACTTTACCAACAAGCTGTGGAATGCCTCCCGGTTTGTGATGATGAACCTGGGTGGGCAAACACCTCAGGATCTGGGCGTGCCCGACCTGGCCCAGCTAGAGCTGGCCGACCGCTGGATTCTCTCCCGCTTTAACCGGGTGGTGCAGAGCGTGCGCGGCAACCTCGATCAGTACGGCATGGGCGAGGCCGCCAAAGACCTGTACGAGTTCATCTGGGGGGATTTCTGCGACTGGTACATCGAGCTGGTTAAGCCCCGCTTTCAGGCGGAGGGCACCGCTAAACGCACCGCCCAGCAAACCCTGGCCTTCGTGCTCGACGGCATTCTCAAGCTGCTGCACCCGTTTATGCCCCACATTACCGAAGAGCTGTGGCATACCCTCACCCAGGTGGGCGACGACCAGTTTTTAGCGATGCAACCCTACCCAGTGGCTTTCCCAGGCCTACTCGACGACGATCTAGAGCAGCAGTTTGCCCTGCTGTTCAGCACCGTCCGCACCGTCCGTAACCTGCGGGCCGAAGCGGGTATTAAGCCCTCCACCCACATCGAAACCATCCTGGAGAGCGACAGCCCCACCGAGCGCCACATTCTCCAGGCCACCGCTAACTACATTAAGGATCTCGGTAAAATTGACACCCTGGTAATTCTCGGTGGCAAACAGCCGGTCTCCACTGCCCACGCTACGGATCCCACCCTCCCACCCGCTCACGCTCCCACCAGCAACAACCGGGTACTCGCCGAGGTGCAAGACTTCTGGACTACCATGCAGCCCCTGCTGGAGGAACCCCTAGGCTATGCCCAGGGCTTCTTTGCCGATATTCGCCGTCCGGCCTTTACCCTGCTGTGGATTTTGGCGGCGGCGGTGACCCTCAAGCTGGTTAGCGGCGTGACGGCGGCGGTGCACAGCACCCCCCTCTTTGCCCCACTGATGGAACTAGTTGGGATCTGGTGCACGATCCAGTTGGTGCGACAAAATCTGCTGACCGCTGGCGATCGCCAGCAGTTGGGTAAGACGATTAATCAGTGGTGGCAAGAAATCCTTGGCCCAGAAAAAGCCAGCGTTCCTCGCAGTCGGGTTAAGCCTGCGACCCGTCGGCCCGACCCGGCCCTAGCGCCTAGGGCTGAGGCGCAGCAGGCCGGGGCGACGGCACCCACTGCGTTGATCCCGCCCCCAGAGGAACCAACCCCTAAATTATTCGCCGGAGTCGTCGGTACGGTGCAGGTGCTCATTCCCCTCACCGGCATTGTCGATACGGAGGTGCTTAAGGCCAAGCTCCAGAAAGATCTGGGCAAGATCGAAGGGGAAATCAAGTCCCTAACCGGGCGGCTGAGCAACCCTGGCTTTGTGGCCCAGGCCCCTGCCGAGGTGGTGCAGGGGGCCCGCGATGCCCTGGCCGAGGCCGAGGCCCAGGCGGCAATCCTAGAGTCGCGGTTGGGGATGCTTTAGGAAGATGTGGCGTTACCGCCCCCTTAGCCGCCTAATGAAGCCAGCGGGGGGGCGAGGGGCACGCTAGCTTTGCGGCTCCTACGGTTGACTAACGTATTTCCGAGCGCTTGAGAGGATGATTTCTGATTGATTGACAAAACTCTTGAAACCCTCATTCTGCCGTAGGTCGGGTTAGTGCTAGCGCTAACCCAACAAAACCGTTGCTGGGGTTGGGTTACCCTGCGGGAAGCCAGCTACGTCACCTCAATCCAGTCATGGGAAAAGTCAAGGGTTAGGCAAAGAAAATCTATGAGATTTACCGTC
>DAIUJR010000090.1:0-19660 GCA_036848635.1 Nodosilinea sp. CTOTU7336 | reverse complement strand
CCCCATAGAGCTCTTCCAGTTGAGCGCTGATGTCTCGGGTGCTGGTGCCTCGGGCGTACATCGCCAGAATCTTCTCATCGAGCCCCGACAGACGGCGCTGATGCTTCGGCACCAGTATCGGCTCGAAGGCGCCATTGCGGTCACGGGGGATGGCCAGCTCTAGATCCTCTTGGGTGGATTGCACGGTCTTCTTCGAGTCGCCATTGCGGCTATTACGCCGCTCTGAGTTGGCGTCAGGACTCGTCTCATCGTGGGCCCGGTGGTGGCTGAGTTCTCCGGCTAGCGCACGCTCGACCAGGCGCACGCTGAGCTGTTTGAGCAGGCCAGACTCTCCCAGAATATCCTCGGGACCCTGGCACTCGGCCAACAGGTCGTCCAGCATATCGTCGACGCGGTTCGGTTCTTTCTTCTTTCGTACCATGATGCGGTCTCCTGAGTTATCGGGATTCTAGACCGCTTACACAAAATTCTGATCAGTCTCCGCTCAACATGGCGGGCGGCATCGTCTATGCCTATAGCGGCTTTTCAAATTTGGGCATGTGGCTCACCATGCCAGGCGGCATTCTGCTCATGGGGTGGCTGACCGCCCTGGGCATCCGGGAATGGCAGCAATCACCATCCAGCAACTAGAAGACCATCATGAACCAATTACCGATTTCAGCCCAATCCGTTCCCGCCACAATGGGCAAGACGATTTATCCCGAACCCTACGCCTTACAGGTCACAGGACGGTTGCAACGCAAACTGGGCGAATGCTTTGGGCTGACTCGGTTTGGAGTCAATCTCACTCATCTGGCACCGGGCGCTGTATCCGCCTTGGTTCACAGTCACTCCAGGCAGGATGAATTCATCTATGTTCTGGAAGGCAGCCCAACCTTGGTGCTGGGAGAACAGGAATTCTTGTTAAGTGGGGGGGATTGCTATGGATTCAAAGCCGGTACAGGGGTGGCGCATCAACTGGTGAATCGATTGCAAGCAACTGTAATCTACTTGGAAATGGGCGATCGCACCACAGGAGACGACGTCGAATATCCCAATGATGATCTTAAAGCAACGCAGGCAACCGATGGGGCGTGGATATTAACGCACAAAGATGGGAGTCCCTACTAGCACTTACACAACTATTCTTTACAGGCGCAACCATGCGAACTAGTTCCGAACATTACAGGCCACAACGTTGCGGTGGCAGTCAGGCTTGGCGTAAGCGTTTAGAAGTGGCGATTACGGTTGGGGCGGCAAGACCCTTCCCTCAAGCTGTTCCGGGCCTTAGTGACCTGTCATTACCCTTGGTGCTGAGCCGGGTAGCGCGACCTACCATTGGCATCCAAACCTGTAGGCTAAAACGCGGGCGACACAGCCAGGCAATCCTGTGTAGGAGCGGGGGGTTAACGTCTCTCCGCTCACCAGCCTGGCATCATCGACAGTCTTCTGCCTCCTCTCCCACTGAAGCCAAAAAAATCTGCTTGACTTAGAGTACGCTCTAACTTCTAAGGTGTGGATATGGCAGAGGAACTTACGATTCAGCAGGTGGCGGCGGCCACTGGGCTAAGCGTTCATACCCTGCGCTACTACGAGCGCTGTGGACTGATCGCCGCCATTGACCGGGCCACCAGCGGGCACCGGCGCTACTCGGCCGACGACATCCGCTGGATCGAGTTCTTAACCAAGTTGCGGCGAACGGGCATGCCCATTCGCCAGATGCAGCGGTATGCGGTGCTGGTGCGCCAGCATCCCGATACGGCCTTTGGAGAACGGCGGCAAATGCTAGAGGCCCATCGCCAAACGGTGCTGGCGCAAATTCAACAGCTCCAGGACAATCTGGCCGTGATTGACTGGAAAATTCAGCACTACTCAGAACTGGAGGCGCAGATACAGACCTATGGAACCATTCACTCTGTCTGATAAAGCCCCTCCGTCGGAGCGCTTGCAGCGGGGATGGGAGCAGCTCAAAGCCATTGATGGTGAGGCGGGGGAGCAGGTAATCGAAAGCCTGAGCCAGATTGCCCCGGATCTGGCCCGGTACGTGATCGAGTTTCCCTTTGGGGACATTTATACTCGCCCAGGGCTAGATCTAAAATCGCGGGAAATTGCCACGGTGGCGGCTTTAACTGCGTTGGGTAACGCTCGGCCCCAGCTTAAGGTGCATATTCAAGCGGCCCTTAACGTCGGCTGTAGCCGCACAGAAATTGTCGAAGTGGTGATGCAAATGGCCGTTTACGCCGGGTTTCCGGCGGCACTGAACGGGATGACAGTCGTAAAAGAGGTATTTGAAGCATGAAAACACGTCAATTAGGTCAGGGTCTAACGGTTTCAGCCATCGGGCTGGGCTGCATGGGCATGTCAGAGTTTTACGCCGGGCGCGACGAGGCCGAGTCGATGGCGACGCTGCACCATGCTCTGGATCTGGGGGTCAATTTTTTAGACACCGCCGACATGTACGGCCCCTTTACCAACGAAGAACTGGTGGGTCGAGCCATTAAAGACCGGCGTCAGCAGGTGGTGCTGGCCACTAAATTTGGCAACGTGCGCACCGCCGATGGCGGCTGGGGCGGCGTTTGTGGCACCCCAGAGTACGTCAAGCAGTGCTGCGAAGACTCCCTACGGCGGCTGGGGGTGGAGGTGATTGATCTCTACTACCAGCATCGGGTTGACCCCACCGTGCCCATTGAAGACACCATCGGTGCCATGGCGGAGCTGGTGCAGCAGGGCAAGGTTCGCTATTTGGGGATGTCGGAGGCGGCCCCGGCCACCATTCGCCGCGCCCAGGCCGTACACCCGATCGCGGCGCTGCAAACAGAATATTCCCTCTGGAGTCGCGAGCCGGAGGACGAAATTTTGCCCACCGTACGGGAGCTGGGCATTGGCTTTGTGCCTTACAGCCCTCTGGGGCGGGGCTTTCTCACCGGAGCTATCCAAAGCCCCGACGACTTTGCGGCGGATGACTACCGGCGGCAGGCCCCCCGGTTTCAAGGGGAGAACTTTACCAAAAACCTGGCCCTGGTGGCGCAAATCCAAACCATCGCCGCAGAAAAAGGCGTCACCCCGGCCCAGCTGGCCCTGGCCTGGCTGCTGGCCCAGGGAGACGACATCGTGCCCATTCCCGGCACCAAGCGGCGCAAATACCTGGAGGAAAATGTGGCGGCGGTAGATCTAGAGCTGACGCCCCAGGAGCTAGAGCGTATAGCCCAGATGGCTCCCCAGGGGGTAGCGGTGGGGGCACGCTACGCCAATATGGAGACCGTCAACCGGTAGGGGTAGTTCGTACTTCAGGTCATTATCGTGCCGCCCATGAGCTTGTCGTAGCGCCGTTTAAGCTCCTGGGCCAGGCAGGGCCAACGGGCGAGGGTGGGGTCTTCTTTTAGCATCGCTGCCGCCGCCTCGCGGGCCAGCTCCAGCACATCCTGGTCTTCGATCAGGCTGGCCAGGGCAAAGTCGGGCAGGCCCGACTGGCGGGTGCCCAGCACCTCCCCAGGGCCGCGAAAGCGCAGATCCATCTCGGCGATAAAGAAGCCATCCTGGGATTGTTCTAGTACCTTGAGCCGTTGCAGCGCGGCTTCGCTGCGGCTGCCGCTCATTAACAAACAGAAGGACTGGGCCGCCCCCCGCCCCACCCGGCCCCGCAGCTGGTGGAGCTGGGAAAGGCCAAACCGTTCGGCGTGTTCAATCATCATCACCGAGGCGTTGGGGACGTCAACGCCCACTTCCACGACCGTGGTGGAGACTAAAATGTGGGTTTCTTCGTTACGAAAGGCCGTGATGGCGGCATCCTTCTCCGCCGAAGACATGCGCCCGTGGAGCAGCCCCACCTGGAAATCTGGAAAGATCACCTCCGCCAGATGTTGGTGCTCGTCCACGGCGGACTTGAGATCCAGCTTTTCAGACTCTTCCACCAGGGGTAGCACCACGTAGACCTGACGACCCTGGGCGATTTCGCGCTTAATCAGGTCGTAGGCGTGGGGCCGTTCTTTACTGGTCATCAGGTTGGTTTGAATGGCCTTGCGCCCCGGCGGCAGCTCGTCAATCTGGCTGACATCCAGATCCCCATGCAGGGTGAGGGAAAGGGTGCGGGGAATGGGGGTCGCGGTCAGGGTAAGAATGTGGGGATTGGCCCCTTTTTGGGTTAGCCTGGCCCGCTGCTGCACCCCGAAGCGGTGTTGCTCGTCGATTACCACCAGGCCCAGGTCGCGGAACTGCACCGGGTCTTCGATCAGAGCGTGGGTGCCGACCAGGATGGGCAGCTCTCCCGTGGCCAGTTCTGACAGTAGTTGACGGCGCTTGGCGGCGCGGGTAGAACCGGTGAGCAACTCCACGGGCAGATGCAGCTGGGTAAACCACTCCACCAGCTTGCGGTAGTGCTGCTCGGCCAGCACCTCGGTGGGGGCCATCAGCGCCCCCTGGTAGCCCGCCTGAATGGCGGCCAAAATCGCCACCACCGCCACCACGGTTTTGCCCGAGCCCACATCCCCCTGCACCAGACGATTCATGGGCACAGGCTTTTGCAGGTCGGCCAAAATATCGTTAACCACCCGCTGTTGGGCGTCGGTAAAGCGAAAGGGCAGCACTGCGTAGAAGCTATCAATCAGTGCGCCGGTGGGAGCCAGGGTAATGGCGGTTTGCTGAGCCTGCTGCTCCTGGCGGCGGCGCAGCAGGCCGAGCTGGAGGTAGAAAAATTCATCAAACACCAGGCGGCGGCGGGCCTGAGTCAAGCCATCTTGATCGTCGGGGAAGTGAATTTGGGCAATGGCCTGGCCGAGGGGTAGCAGGTCGTGGCGCTGGCGTAGATCCACCGGCAACGGGTCATGCAGTTCGGGAATGGCGGGCAGGGAAGCCGCTACGGCTTTGCGGACTAGATCCGCCGCTACCCCCTCAGTGAGGGGATAGACCGGCACCATGCGGCCAATGGTGAGGGATGCGATTTTGTCGCTGAGGCTATCCAGCACTTCCAGATGGGGATCTTCTAGGGTGACGCCGTACTTGCCCTGTTTGACTAAACCCGACGCGGCGACCACAGCCCCCTGGGAATACTGCCGCTGCTGCTGCTGCTGCCAACCGATGTTGCTATAGCGGTTGCCGGGGTAAAAGCGGTTGAGCTTGAGCTGGCCGCTGCCATCAGAAAGCTGGAGCTCAAAAATGGTCAGTTTTTTGTTGCGGGGGCTGGTGAAGCAGTTGACCCGGCTGACAGTGCCGACGATGGTGACCGTTTCTCCCGGTTCCAGGTCGCGAATTTTGACCTGCTGGGCGTAGTTGATGTGGTCACGGGGATAGTAGTACAGCACGTCCTGGACGGTAAGCAGCCCAAGCTTGGCTAGCCGCTCGCTGTTTTTAGGGCCAATCCCCTTCAGGTAGGTGAGCGGCTGGTCGAGGGTCGGCAGACTGGTGGCCGGGGAAGAGTCAGCGATCTGAGTGGTTTTAGGGCTGCGGGAAGGGGGGGAGCTGGCTGTCCCTGACGCTTCAGAATGATTCTCCCTAACCCGCTTGGCCCTGGTATCGGCATGGGTTTCGAGCAGCCGCTGGGTGTGGTGCAAAAACCGCCGGGTTTCGGCGATTAAGTGCTGGCGCTCGGCAAAGCCTAAATCTCTATAGCTGGCGTACTGCTGGGCCAGGGTATGCCAGGGCTGCTGCTGGGCCATGGGGAGGATGGCCGGGGGCTGGCTGAGGCTGTCGTGCAAAAATTCGCTAAAGGTTTGCTGGTTGCCTACCAGGTTGTTGAAGCCGCTCTCAGCTTCCACCGAGAGCGCCCGCTGTAACCGCGCCCAGTCGGGGGGAGATGGTCGTGCCTCAGACACCATATGCCTTGCCACCAGAACCTATCGTTTTAACCGGGGGAGTTGTCGTACCAAACCGCCCGCCACGCCTGCTCGGCCTCGGCGATGGATAGCTCTCGCTGCGCTTTTTGGTATTGCTTGCCCAGTTTGCGCAGGCGACCCACCGCTGTTCGGAGTTTACTACGCCCTAGGGAAGCCTGCACGTCGCTAAATTCCATATCCGACAAGCGCAGGTTAACCACCGCTAGGTGCGTCATCGTACCTCTCAAATCGTCGTCGTCATCATAGATGTCGTCATCGTCGTCATCATCCTCGTTACTCTCCTCCTCCGTCGTCACGTCTCGGAGGCGGAGGCGTTGGCCTAACGCGTCGGGTAGAGGTTCGTTGCCCTCGTCCTCGTTGCCCTCGTCCTCGTTGCCCTCGTCCTCGTTGCCCTCGTCCTCAGCCGTCGCTAGTTCAGCCTGAAATTCGGCGGACATGGCCACCAGCACATTTAAGATATTCGGTGCCGAACGCCCCTTGGCAGAGGGAGCCTCGGCTTCCGTAGCGGCCTCGATTACCGCCTCAGGTAAATCTGGCAGCACCCCAGCCTCCTTGAGGATTTGATTTGCCTTTTTAGAAACCCGCTGCAGCACCTCCCGAATTTGCTGTTCAAGGATAAAATGCTGCTTGGCAAGGCGGGTGGGGGTCAGGTGTTCGCCAGTAAACAGGCGACTATCCAGGGTTTCGGCCATGTCGCTGGCCATCGCCGCCATCAGCATCGACTGAATCAGAGCAGGGGATACCGCCGATATCATCTTCTCGGTGGTTTTTCGAGAAAGGGCGGCAGAGCTTGCGGACAGGTCGCCGTTTTCGTCAGTGAGCCGGGGGGAATCAGCGGATGGTGCGGGTGTCACGGCCTCAGCCTCAGCGTCTCCAGGGCTAGGAGCTGGGGATGCATCGGCCTGGTCGCCAGGGTCGTAGTCTGCCCCGGAGCTTGGCTCAGCCCCGGAGCTCGGCTCCCCAGGGGGGGCATCCCCAGGGGAGAATTCGGCCTCTGCTGCGGCAGGGGCGTCTAGGTCAGCCAGGGGTAGCGTCAGGCTTTCGTCGGGCTCGCGTTGCCCCAGAGCCACTTTTTCCCGCAGCAACGCCCCTGGATCCATCAGCTGCTGTAGCCACCCTTCGCCCTTTTGGCCCAGAGCTTGAATCACCTGCTGCAGTTGCTCCCGCTGGGCCACCGACAGCTCTAAAAACGCCTCGGGATAGCTCTGGGTGCAGAGATGGTAGGTGGCCATCACCACCTGTCGCTTCAGGGCTATGCCCAGAATGCGGAGATAGCTAGTATAAAGCTGGTCAAACTCAGCAGCGAGGGCGGCGGTGGCCTGATCTAAGGCACGAATGTCTTGACGAATGCTTTCAACCGGCCTGGCCATGCCCTCAAACCTCTATCACTATCAAAAAGGGAGCAGACGTTAAACCATCCGCTCCCCGTTAATTCGAACTCTGGGTGGCGCCTAGACGGTATCCCAGTTTACCTACCCTCTGGGAAGAGCGAAGTTCTGCATCCCCCAGCGCAAAAACGCTGGGAATTGCGGCTACTTCTTGCCGGTCTGGGCGGCTACTTCGTCGGCAAAGTTGGTTTCTTCCTTCTCAATGCCTTCTCCCAGCACAAACCGCGAGAAGCGACGCACCTGGATGTTTTCGCCCAGCTTAGAGACGCTCTGCTTAACCAGCTCTTCCACCGAGATATTTTGGTCTTTGATGAAGGGCTGATCCATCAGCGCCAGCTCTTTTAGGCGCTTTTGGATGCGGCCATCGACAATTTTTTCGCGCATCGCTTCGGGCTTGTTAGCCAGGTCATCGCGCCCCATTTCAATGGCCTTTTCCTTCGCCGCCACCTCGGGGGGGATGTCGTCGACGCGCACATACTCGACGTTGGGGCAGGCGGCAATTTGCATGGCCACGTCTCGCACCAGGCTTTTGAACTCCTCGCGCCGGGCCACGAAGTCGGTTTCGCAGTTGACCTCAACCAGTACCCCAACCCGTCCGCCGGTGTGAATGTAGCTATCGACTAGCCCCTCGGCGGCGACGCGACCTTCTTTTTTAGCGGCGGAGGCAATGCCCTTTTTCCGCAGCCACTCAATGGCTTTCTCAATGTCGCCATTGGTCTCGGTCAGGGCTTTTTTGCAGTCCATCATGCCTGCGCCTGTTTTATCGCGCAGTTCTTTGACAAGCTTTGCAGAAATATCTGCCATGATAATGTAACTTCCTAACGCGCTACGGTCGAACTGAACTGAACCCTAAGCTTTGCCCTCAGCCCACAGGCCGAGAATTTCCCGCAGGTCACATCCCGGCTGGGCTAACTTCAGGATAAAAGACCTAGACGTTAACTACTCGTTGTCGTCGCCATCCGCCGGGGGGGCGTCGTAGTCGTAGTCGTCGTCTTCGGCCCCGTCGTAATCATCGTAGTCCTCATCGGCATTGCCTTGGCCGTGAGCACCCTCATGAATCGCATCCGCCAGCTTGCCAAGAATTAGCTTGATGGAGCGGATAGCATCATCATTACCCGGAATGGGGACATCTACCAAGTCTGGGTCGCAGTTTGTATCCAGCAGGGAAATGATCGGAATGCCCAGCTTATGGCATTCTGACACGGCGTTATACTCCCGCTTCACATCCACGATGATGGCGATATCGGGCACCTTGCGCATGGTTTTAATGCCGCCCAGATACTTTTGTAGCTTTTCAAGCTCCCGCCGCAGTACCGCCGCTTCTTTTTTAGGGCGCAGGTCAATGGCCCCGGTTTCTTCCATGCGCTCTAGCTCTTTGAGGCGGTCGGCGCGGGATTTAATTGTGGTCCAGTTGGTTAACATGCCCCCCAGCCAGCGCTGGTTGACGTAGTGAGAGCCGCAGCGGGCCGCCTCCTGGGCCACAATGCCCGCCGCCTGACGCTTGGTGCCGATGAACAGAAACTTTTGCCCCTGCTCGGCCGAGCTGCGCACAAAGGAATAGGCTTCTTCGATGAGTTGAGCCGTCTGCACCAGGTCAATAATATGAACCCCGTTGCGCGACGTAAAGATGTACTGCTCCATCTTTGGGTTCCACCGTCGGGTTTGGTGCCCGAAGTGAACCCCAGACTCTAGGAGCTCGGATAAGGTAATAACCGCCATTTAGTTTTTCTCCTTTCGGGTTTATCCACCACCTAGACGCTCTCTTATTAACAGAGACCCGAAATTCTAGGTGTGCGATTTTTTGACAACTTTACTAGGGTAGCATGGATATCAGGGAACTCAAAGCGTTCAAAAAGGGAATTAGCCGCCTTCCTAAGCGGCTAACCGCCCTTGAGCAATCGCTTGGCCTCGTGGATTGAACAACTTGTAACGGCTGGATTCTCTGTGAGGGCGAACAACCGTTCGCCCCTACCCAAGAATTTCACTTTAATAAATCCACATTCCTTGGGGTTGGCAGCCTTCTAGGACAGCATGGCGCTCTGCCCTGACTCGACCGCATCGGTGGTTTCGGTTGTCGGTGCTTAGGCGGTGTCAAGATTCAACTCTTCTCCCGGCGCGCGGTTGGATAGCTCCGTCAGCATCCGCAGTCGGTGGGTAATTTCGTCAGTCAGGGCGTCGGCCTGGTAGCGCCAGCCCCAGTTGCCGTCTGACTGGCCAGGGCTGTTCATGCGGCAGTCGCTGCCGTAGCCGAGCACATCCTGGAGGGGAATAATCGCCTGGTTCGCCACCGACATCAGCGCCAGCCGAATCAGCGTCCAGTGGATGCCTTCGGGGCTCAGGCAGCCGACGTAGAGCTGGAGGCACTCGCGCTCATTGTCTCCGGCCTGTTGGAACCAGCCCAGGGTGGTGTCGTTGTCGTGGGTGCCCGTGTAGACCAGGCAATTATGCACGTAGTTAGTCGGCAGGTAGGGGTTGGTGCTGTCACCGCCAAAAGCGAACTGCAAAATTTTCATGCCGGGGAACTCAAACCGATCCCGCAGAAACTCGACTTCGGGGGTAATGACGCCCAAATCTTCGGCCAAAATGGGGATGCTACCTAGCTTTTGCTGCACGGTTTCAAACAGCTCTAGCCCTGGGGCCGCTACCCATTCCCCATTCATGGCAGTGGTTTCACCAGCAGGAACGGCCCAAAACGACTCCAGACCACGAAAATGGTCAACCCGAATCATATCCACATAGCCCAACAGGGCCTTGAAGCGCTGAATCCACCAGCGAAAGTCGCGGCGCTGAAGTTCTTCCCAGTTATAGGTGGGGTTGCCCCAGAGCTGGCCGGTGGTACTGAAGTAGTCGGGGGGCACACCGGCCATCTGGGCGGGAGCAAGGGTTTCCCAGTCGATCATAAAGTTGTGGGGAAACGCCCACACATCTACACTGTCGTGGGCCACGTAGATGGGAATATCGCCAATAATTTGAATCTGGCGCTGGTTGGCGTACTGCTTTAGGGCCGTCCACTGCTGACGAAACTCAAACTGCAGGAACTTATGGCAGAAAATATCGCTGGCTAGCTTTTCGTGCCATGTGGCCATGGCTTCGGGCTCGCGCCGGGCTAGGGCAGGCTCCCACGCCGTCCAGCTAGCACCGCCATGGGTGTTTTTGAGGGCCATGAAGAAGGCATATTCATCCACCCAGAAGTGGCACTCGTCGCAAAACTGAGCAAACGCCTGCTGATCGGCCTCGGAGGCGACGTCGTTGAAGCGGCTGGCGGCCCGCTCTAGCAGCCGCATTTTGATCGGGATGACATCATCAAAGGCGACGAACTCAGCGGGGTGGTGCTCAAGGTCGTGGAGCTCGTCGGGGTAGAGCAGCGAGCGATCGCACAGCTGCTCTAGGCTAATCAGCAGGTGGTTCCCCGCCATCGAAGAATAAGAGAGGTAGGGCGAATTGCCGTAGCCCGTAGGGCCAAGGGGTAGCACCTGCCAGAGCTGTTGCCTAGTCTCAACTAAGAAATCTACAAATCGGTAGGCTTCGGGGCCAAGATCGCCGATTCCTAAGCGACTGGGCAGCGAGGTGGGATGCAATAAAATGCCACTAGCTCTGGGAAACGGCATAGACAATCCTGTGCAAGTCCAGTTGACTCTAGCATGGCCAAGACGGGGAAGATCCCCTATCCCAGGGGTTATTTTACGGTCAATAAATTAGTTCAAGTTTAATTTCAATGCTAATGCTCAAAGCCCAAGCGAGACCAAGGTATATGGGCCGCTTAAAGTGTAGGGGAGCGTTGAGACAGGATCAGTAGATCGCAAGATCGCAAAACAAATCGCCAACCCCCGTTAGGCCCACCCTGCGGGAAGCCAGCTACATCAACATAGCTTCGTTTGGCATCGACTAATAGGTAGACGTTGCCGCACGTAACTTAATGTAAAGTAAATATATCTTAGATGAGCTTCTTTAGGCAGGCTTCAACGGTGGCTGGGATGGCAGATTCAACCAGAGGGGTATGGCCGACGGTGGGGCCATGGCTAAGCGGCGTTTTCTGGGCTGGCCTCGCCCTGGCCGGGGTAGCCTGTAGCCGCACCGTAGAGCCTTCCGCCCAGGAGGTTGCCGTCGAGTCAGAGGCCCAGGCCGTTGTCGTCGATGTGGCTACCGCCGGGGCTAACGACGACGAGGGTCGCTTATATACGGGAACCACCCGCCCGGCTCGACAGGTGTCGCTACGCTCCCAGGCCGAAGGTCGCCTGCTTACCCTGAGCGGTGACGTGGGCGACGTGGTACGGCAAGACCAGGTGCTGGGCACTTTGGATACGGTCGTCCTCCAAACCGCCGTAGGAGAGGCCCAGGCTGAACTCGCTGCTCGCCAGTTTGAGGTCGCCCAAACCGAAGCCGAGCTAGCCGATATTCGCACCCAAATTGAACAGGCCAGGGTGCAGCTGCAGCAAGCCGCTAACGATGCTCAACGGCTGCAAACCCTGGCCGGTCAGGGGGGTGTTTCAGCCCAGGAAGCCGAACAGGCCCAGACCACCCTGAGCACCGCTCAGCAGGCCTTTCAGTCAGCTCAAGAGCAGGTGCGCACCCGTCAGCAGGCGATCGCGGCGGCCCAGCAGCGGGTAGAAGCCCAGGCCGCCATTGTGCGCGAAACCCAGCAGCGCCTCTCCTACGGCACCCTCAACGCCCCCCTCAACGGCGTGGTGCTAGAGCGCCTGAAAGAGCCGGGAGACTTGGCTCTCCCCGGTGAGGCCGTGCTCACCCTGGGGGACATGGCCAACATTCTCGTCGTCATCAACGTTACCGACAGCAATCTGCGCGACTATGGCCTGGGCCAAAGCCTGACTCTACAAATCGACGCCTTCGCCGGAGAAACCTTCACCGGCCAGGTCACCCGCATTTCCCCCGTAGCTGACCCTGCCTCACGGCAGATCCCCATCGAAATTACCGTCACTAACCCCGACAATCGCATCGGCAGCGGCCTGCTGGCCAGGGTGACCGGAGCCGGTGCTCAGTCTGCCGCCGTGCTAGTGCCCCAGAGCGCCCTTGAAAATAGCGAAACCGAAGCGAGTGCCGAAGCGTCTAATCCTGCTAATTCCCCTGGCCAAACCCCTACCCAAGATTGGGAAATCTTTGTCGTCTCTACCTCCGACACGGCCACCGTAGTCGAGGCCCGCACTGTGCAAATTGGAGAACGCGCCGACGGCAAAGTTGCCATTCTCACCGGCCTCTCCCCCGGAGAGCAGTATGTGGTACGCAGCAGTCAGCCGTTACAAACTGGGCAGGCGGTGGAGCTAAGTTTGACCTCGGAGGGTTAGAGGGGTGGATGGGTGAGGGGTGATGGGGGGAATTGGCAAAAGGCAGGCAATTCTGGGTGTGATCGGCTGTCAACAGAATAAAAAAAACCAGATTTCTAGACTAAATTCAACTCGGTTTTTTAATCCCTCCCCTGATTTTTTTTGAAATATTGTTCCATTTAGAGTGTCCTAGCTAAATACCTCTCTAGGGTTCCACCACTATTGGACTGCTGAGCTGAGCTCGCGTTCTAACCAAGGACGGTCTTTAAAAATGAAATACTCTTAAAATCCCCCACCTCTCCACCCCCCACCCCTCTCCCCCCATGTCCCCCTTCCCTCCCCAGCGTTTCAGCATCAGCGGCCTAGCTATTCGCCGCCACATCGGCACCCTGATGATTGGCCTAACGGTAATTGTGCTGGGCCTGTTTATCGCTGCCCAACTACCCGTAGACCTGCTGCCGTCGATTACCTATCCCCGCATTGGGCTGCGGGCCGATGCGCCGGGCCTCTCCCCTGAGGTGGCGGTAGACGAAATTACCCGTCCCCTGGAGGAGGCGCTGTCAGCTACGGAGGGGGTGGTGCAGGTGTTTTCCCAAACCCGCGAGGGGCGGATTAGCCTTGACCTGTTTTTTGAGCCGGGGGGAGACATTGACCAGGCGCTCAACGATGCTACCGCCACCCTGAACCGAGCCCGTAGTACCCTGCCCGATACGTTGGAAACGCCTCGGCTATTTAAGTTTGACCCCTCCCAACTGCCGGTATATGAACTGGCGCTGACCTCCAGCAGCCTCAGCCCGGTCGATCTACGAATTTTTGCCGATGAAGAGCTGTCGCGGGAGCTACAGCAGGTGCCGGGGGTGGCCAACACCGATGTTTCCGGCGGGGTCAATGAAGAGGTGCAGGTGAATGTCGATCTGCAACGGCTACAGGCTGTGGGCATTGGGCTGCCCGACCTGCTCAGCGCCCTGGAGGAGCGCAACCAGGATGTCTCCGGGGGGCGCATTCGGGGGGGCAGCCAGGAAACCCTGACTCGGCTGGTGGGGCGGTTTCAGTCCGCGGAAGAGCTGCGCAACCTGCCCATTACCGTGCCTGGTACCGAGCCGCCCCAGCAGGTCTTGGTGCAAGATGTGGCCACGGTGATTGACGGCACCGAAGAGCCGCGCATTTTCGTTACTCTGAATGGCCAGCCTGCGGTTAAACTCAGCGTGCAGAAGCAGCCCGCCGCCAACAGCATCGACGTGGTGGATGGGGTTAAGACTAGGCTGGAGGCCCTGGAACAGGCTGGCCTGATGCCCGCAGGGCTAGAGATGACCGCCACTTTGGATGAGTCGCGGTTTATTCGCAACTCCATTCGCAACGTGGTGATGGCGGGGCTGACCGGCGCGCTGCTGGCCGCCCTGACGGTGCTGCTGTTTTTGGGCTCCCTACGGCAAACCTTAATTATTGTGCTGGCCATTCCCCTGGCGACCCTGGTGGCCCTGGTGCTGATGGGGCTGTTCGGCCTCTCCCTCAATGTGTTTAGCCTGGGGGGGTTGGCCCTGGGGGTAGGCATTGTGGTAGATAACTCCATCGTTATGCTCGAAAACATGGCTCGCCGTGCCGAAGAAATGGAAACCTCCCGCCAGATAGAAGGGCACAGCCCTACGGAGGTGCTATTTCAGGCGGAGGCCAGCAGCCAGGAGCTGGAGTCGGCCCTGCTGGCGTCTACGACCACTAACCTGGTGGCGGTGGTGCCGTTTTTGCTGATCGGCGGTTTTATTTCGCTGATTTTTAACGAGCTGATTCTAACGGTGAGCTTTGCCATTGCCGCCTCCCTGGCAGTAGCCCTGACCGTAGTCCCTGCTCTGGCCTCGCGGCTGGTGATGGGCCGCAGCACAAAATCGCTGCAAAGCTGGGGACCGTTCCGCTGGTTCAACACCCGTCTGGAGGGGCTGACCTACAACTACGGTAGGGTACTGGGACGGCTGTTGCGGCAGCAAATTTTAGTTATTGCCCTGGCGCTGGTAGTGTTTGGCGGCGGCAGTTTGTATATGGTGGGCCGAATTCCCCAGGAAATTTTGCCCCGCATCAGCACCGGCCAGGCCAACGTCATCGTCCGCTTTCCGGCGGGTACCACCCTGGAGGCTAACCAGCGAGTGATGCAAGCCATAGATGACCGGCTGCTGGCCCAGCCAGAAACCGAATACGTGTTTTCCACCGCCGGGGGAGCGCTGTTTGGCACCAGCACCAGCGAGAATACTCTGCGCGGTAGCAGCACCGTTACCCTTAAGCCCAACAGCAACACCGCCGCCTTTGTCGATCGCATGAACGCCGAACTCGGCCAGCTGCCCGTGGTCGATACCTTAATTCGAGTCAGCCCCGAGTCGGTGCGAGGGCTAATTCTCAGTAATTCGCCGGTGCGTTCTGACCTGGATATTGGGCTGCAGGGGGCCGATAGTCAGGCGCTATTTCAGGCCGGTCGCCAGGTCATGGCGGCCCTGGGGGAACGCGCCACCCTGGCCCAGTATCGCCCCGACGGCGAACAGCCCCAGGATGAGATTCAAATTTTGCCCGACTGGGCCAGGATGGCCGATTTAGAGCTGTCTGCGGAGGCCATTGGGGCTACCGTACAAACGGCGCTGAACGGGTCGGTGCCTACCCAGCTCCAGCGGGATGACCGGCTGGTGGATATTAATGTACAGCTCACCCCCGGCAGTATTCAGCGCCCGGCCCAGCTGCTGGATATTCCCCTGTTTACCGATGGGGGGCAGCTGGTGCGCCTGGGGGATGTGGCCCAGGTGGCGGTGGCCCCGGCCCCGGGCGAAATTCAGCGGATTAATCGCCGTCAGGTGTTTCTAATTGGCGGCGACCTCACCGAAGGGGCCAGCCTGGGGGATGCCCTCAGGGAAGTAAATACTATTTTGGCTGACCTGGAACTGCCCGATGGGGTCACGGTACTGCCCGGCTCGGCGGCGGAGACAAACCGCCAACTGCAACAATCCCTCGGTATTTTGAGTGCCCTAGCGGCGTTCCTGGTGTTTGGGGTGATGGCGGTGCAGTACAACTCCTTGATTGACCCGCTAGTGATTATGCTGACCGTGCCCCTGGCCCTAGCCGGGGGGATTTTGGGCCTCTACCTTACCGGCACCGCCCTGGGAGCCACGGTCATTGTGGGGGCCGTGCTGCTGGTGGGCATCGTGGTCAACAACGCCATCATCATGGTGGAGCTGGCCAACCAGATTTACGCCGCCACCGGCTGCTCTCGCCAGGAGGCCATTGTGCAGGCCGCCCCCCGTCGCCTGCGTCCCATTTTAATGACCACCATTACCACGGTGCTGGGGCTGTTTCCCCTGGCGCTGGGCATTGGCGAAGGGTCAGAATTTTTGCAGCCCCTGGGGGTCGTGGTGTTCTCAGGGCTGTCTCTGGCAACGGTGCTGACCCTGTTTGTGATTCCCTGTTTTTACACCCTGCTGCACGGGCCGGGGGCAGCGGGGAGCAGGCCGGGGGCAGGGTTTAAAGATGCCATCAGCCGGGCGGATAGCTCAGAGGCGATCAGATCGTAAAAGAACGGGGTCTTAGCCTGGATTATTCACCACAACGGGCATCAGGGCCTGTCATTCCCGTGGCCACGAAGATCCAAGGGGGGCCACCTTCTCGCGCATGGATTCCCGCCCCCCGCTTTCGCGAGGGCAGGCTGCGCAGGAATGACGGGCTTTTGCTGCCAGTCATGAATCATTGAGGTGAACCACCTCACCTTTGCAGCGCTGATACCGAGGCTCAGCCGTTGGTTAAACTAGAAAGACTCCTCAGCCGCAACAGTATGGGCCAGTCCGCCCTTGAACAGATTCGTTGGACCGTGGCCGACCTAGACCTGCTGCCCGACAACGGCACCCGTTACGAAATCATTGATGGTGAGCTATTCATGACTCGCGCCCCCCGATGGAGCCATCAACGGGTAGCCGACAAAATCTGTGCTGCCCTTAACCAATGGTCGGAGGCGACGGCTCTGGGAGAAGCGACCACCGCACCTGGGATCATTTTTTCAGAGGTTGACAACGTCATTCCAGACGTGGTTTGGGTCAGTGCTGAACGCCTACCCCTCTTGCTGGATGAGGCCGAGCATTTAACTGGAGCGCCTGCGCTAGTAGTTGAAGTGCTATCGCCGGGGGAAAAAAACAAGCGCCGCGATCGGCAGGTCAAGCTCAAGCTTGATGCATCCCACGGAGTGCAAGAATATTGGATTGTCGATAGACGATTGCAGCAGGTGCAGATTTATCGGCGGCAACAAGTTGTTTTGCATCTGGTGAATACGGTGCTAGCCGGGGATGATCTTACCTCGCCACTGCTGCCAGGGTTTTCATGGCCGGTAGCCCGGTTGTTTCAGTAATTTCAGCAAAGAAAGCTGAAGGGTTAGCCAAAATCTGGAATTCTACCTCGATAATCTGAAGGTACCACCATGTCGCGCTGGTAGCCCCCTTATGGCCGATGTGTTTATTTCCTACTCTCGGCAAGACAAGGACTTCGTGCAGGTACTGCACCAGGCGCTGACGGAGAGCCGGTACGACACCTGGGTCGATTGGGAAGATATTCCCCCCACCGCCGACTGGTGGGCCGAAATTGAAGCGGGCATTGAGGCAGCGGATGCATTTGTATTTGTTATCAGCCCCGATTCGGTGGTTTCTAAAGTCTGCAATCGGGAGATTGACCACGCCGTCGCCAAACACAAACGCATAGTGCCGATTGTGCGGCGGGATGGGTTTGGCTCAGCAGACATTAATCGGGCTTTAAGCAAACACAATTGGCTGTACTTTCGGCCAGAGGATGGGTTTGAAGCGGCTTTTGCGGAGTTAGTGAAGGCTCTCAATACCGATCTGGAGCATGTCAAAACCCACACGTGGTTACTGGTGCGATCGCAAGAATGGCTCCACAAAAACCAAAACCTCGACCTACTGCTGCGGGGTAGCCAACTCGAAGACATCGTCACCTGGATTACCAAAAGCGCCGACAAAGCCCCCCACCTCACCCCAGAACAGCGGCAGTATGTGGCCACCAGCACCAAAGCCGAGCGCGACCAGCAGGCCGCTGAAATCCAGCATCAGCAAAAAGAACTGCGCCGCCAGCGCATTTGGCTAGGGCTAACCGGGGCTGCTTTCTTAGTCGCTAGCGGGCTCGGGGTACTGGCCTTTAGCCAGTTTCAGATCGCCGAAGCACGCCGTAAAGCGGTGGAATATAGCCAGATTGAAACCCTCGCCACTTCCGCCACTGCATTTCTTGAGAAAAATCAGGGGTTAGATGGCCTGCTCTATGGTTTGCAGGCTGCCCGCAAACTAGAACAAATGGAGGATGTACCGCTTAAAACTAAGCTCCAGGTAACAGCTGCCCTGCAGCAGGCTCTTCACGAAACCCCGGATAGGAATCGACTGGTGGGTCACAGCGATGAGGTTTGGTACGCCACCTTGAGCCCTGACGGTCAGCTCATTGCATCAAGTGGCATCGACAACACCGCCAAACTATGGAACCTGGACGGCAAAGCATTAGCCCTGTTTAAGGGACATACCGACCCCGTCAGCTGGGTGGCGATTAGCGCTGATAACCAGTTGATTGCCACAGCTAGTGAAGATAACACGATTAAACTTTGGAATCAGTCTGGTACTTTGCTGAAGACGTTAACGGCGCATACCGATGGGGTCAGAAGCGTTACATTTACACCCAATGGCAAGCAGCTTGTCTCCGCCGGTCGAGATGGCACCGTAAAGTTTTGGGATTTGAATGGTCATGTGCTAAAAACGCTCGAAGCTCATGCTCGGGCCTGCAATGCTACGTTTAGCCCTGACGGCAATCTCTTGCTGACGTTTTCTTGTACGAATGAAATTAAGCTTTGGAGCCCCTCTGGAGAGTTACTCAAGACCTTTCCAGAGAATACGGGAGACACTATCAGAGTCGCGTTTAGCCCCGACGGTCAGAGAATTGCCACCTCTACCTGGGGCGGGGATATCACCCTTTGGTCGGTCACAGGACAGATGCTGAAATCCATCAAGAAAGCCCACAAACAAGCGATCTGGGGGCTTGATTTTAGCGCCGATGGCCAAACCCTTTACTCGGCCTCGGAGGATGGCAGTTTTCAGTTTCGTACTACCCAGGGAGAAGTTATTGCTACAGGGGAGGATTTAGTTCCAGCCGTTGGCAGTATTGACGTAAGTGCGGATGGAGAACTGCTAATCTTGGGCGATAACGGTGGGGCTGTACGCATTTGGGAATTGAACCAGCAATCTTCTAAACATAGTGATATAGTTTGGGACTTGAGCTTCAGTCCTGATGGGCAAACCTTTGTGACAAAAAGTCTAGATCAAACCGCCAAGCTTTGGACTGCTGATGGCACCTTGATCAAAACGTTTGGAGGCTATAGTTTTCCAGTAAATTGGGTGAGCTTCAGCACCGACGGAGAGTCACTGATCCTAGCTACTGCTGATGGAACAGTGCGAGACCTGATACTAAATGGACAAGAAATTAAAACTTGGCCAACGCCATATCTTTCCAGTTTTACGCACACCAGCATTAGCCCTAATGGCACAACAGTAGCCAGGGCAGATACAACAGGATTCGTCGAGATCAGATCTAAATCAGGACAAAAAATAGCGTCATTTCAAGCTCATGATGCCCCCCTTGAAGTTTTGAGTTTTAGCTCCGATGGTACGAAACTGGCAACGATTCCCTGGGATCCGCAGGACTATTCGGTGAAAATTTGGTCGTTTGAGGGAAAACTATTAAATACTCTGAAAGGGCATCAAAACCAAGTTGTGAGACTTGCCTTTAGTCCGGATAAGAAATTTATGGTCTCGTCTAGCTTTGACCGCACTATAAAACTTTGGGACATGAATGGAAAAGAGCTGAGAACGTTCCAAGGCCATAGAGCAGCTATTTTTGCCGTGGCCTTTAGCCCCGATAGTCAACTGCTGGCCTCAGGAGGAGAGGACAATGAAATCAAGTTATGGACGTTGGATGGCCAAGAATTAGCTACCTTACAGGGACATGAAAATTCCATTACCAGCTTGGCCTTTAACCCTCAAGGTAATGTACTAGCCAGTGCTGACGAGAAAGGTAGAATTCTACTATGGAATTTAGAGGTTGAAAACCTGCTTGTTCAAAGCTGCCATGGTAATTAGTCACAGCGATAAGGGAGGCTTAATGAGAAAGCCTCCAGAGCCCC
>DAIUJR010000089.1:0-19799 GCA_036848635.1 Nodosilinea sp. CTOTU7336 | reverse complement strand
ATAGGGCTGGCTGAAAGGCTTTACATCAGCCAGTTTCGGACATGATGGGTTCATTACTGTCAGAGCTAACGGGACACCGCCATCGTTGCTGCACATCAGCTCCACAATGAACTGCTTTAGGTTGGGCCGATGATCTTTGGAGTAGCCCGGGGTGATCTCGATACAGCCCACCTCGGGAGTCTCGTGGTCATACTCCCCATGAACGCTGAAACTACTGCTGTCGTAGTGGTAACAGCGGGTCGCGAGGGCAAAAGTTCGATCGGCATCCATGGCGATCCGGCTATACAGGGCGCTGAGGCCGTAGGCCCACACCTGATCCAGCAGGCGGCCTAGGTCGTCATCGTTCAGATGCTCGGGCGCAATCCCTTCCCCCAAAAGGTGGTCGGTCGCTTTGCCGATAAAGAACCCTTCATACAGATATAACGGCGCACTGACAAAGCCCAAACCATTCAAAATTATCACGTTTAGCCCTTGCCCAGGACTAGGGCGGCTCGGGCATCGGCTTAACAGGCGAACTCCTGTCGGTGCAACTGCTCCATCTGGGCGGTGGCCGGGGCAGTGGCGGTGGCGATGGTACGCTCCAGTGTGGCCCGGTCGGCCTGACGGCGGGCCTCACTGGCCACCACGAACCAGCGTTGCCGCACGCCCCCATATTCGCGGAATGTGGGCTATAAGGTTATGAGTCTATCATTCAGGGCATTACTGGTGGGTTGGTAACCATTACAGCCCTACCCTAAAGAACAATCACAAAGCAAAGCTACCCGCTAAAGCACTCGCCCCGATGCCCCCCGCGACTGGTACTGTCCCATGCCCGCCTGCCCCAGCCACTGCTCGCCATCGACAATGCAGCGGCCCCGCAAAAACACCTTTTTGACCTTGCCCGTTACCTGACGCCCCTCAAATAGAGAATAGTCCACCAGGGAGTGGTGGGTGCTGGCGCTGAGGGTGTGGGTTTCGTTGGGGTCAAACAGCACCAAGTCGGCATCGCTGCCCACGGCAATGGTGCCCTTGCGGGGAAACAGCCCAAACATTTTGGCCGGGGCCGTGGCGGTGAGCTGCACAAACCGGTTTAGGTTAATCCGCCCGGCCCGTACGCCGCCGTCGTAGAGCAGGGTGAGGCGGAGCTCGACCCCTGGGGCACCATTGGGGATTTGGTTAAAGTTTTCGCGGCCAAACTGCTTCGACTTCAACAGGCCCAGGGGGTTTTCGTTGAAGCAAAAGGGGCAGTGGTCGGTGGCCACCAGTTGCAGGTCATCGAACTGTAGGCCGCGCCAGAGGGCGTGCTGGCAGTCGTGGTCGCGTAGGGGCGGGGTCATCACGTATTTGGCCGCTTCAAAGCCAGGGGCATCGTATTCGGACTCATCTAAAAACAGATAGTGGGGGCAGGTTTCGGCGAAGGCGTGGAGGCCGCGATCGCGGGCTTCGACCACCGCCTCCAGGGCTTCTTTAGCCGATAGGTGGACGATGTAAACCGGCACCTCCGCCAGCTCGGCAATGCGAATCACCCGATGGGCGGCCTCCCCCTCCATCAGTCGAGGGCGGGTGAGCTGGTGATATTTCGGTGAGGTATTGCCCTGCTCCAGGGCTTCTTCAATCAACGCCTGAATCACCACGCCGTTTTCGGCATGGAGGTTGACCATGCCACCGTGGCCCCCCACCTTGCGCATGGTTTTGAAAATGGCGGCATCATCCACCATTAGCACACCAGGGTAAGCCATATAGAGCTTAAAGCTGGATATACCGTCGTGATTAATCAGATCGGGTAGCTCCGCCAGGCTGCTGGGGTTAACGTCGGTGAGAATGACGTGGAAGGCGTAGTCTACACAGCACTGGGGGGCTGCCGCCGCCAGCCGCCGGTCGAGGGCCGCCTTGGGGCTGTCGTGGTGAAACTGCTGGGCAAAGTCGATGATGGTGGTAGTGCCCCCAAAGGCCGCTGACCGGGTACCCGTCTCAAAGCTGTCACAGGTGTAGACATCATGGCCCATGGGGGTTTCCATGTGCACATGGGCATCGATGCCGCCGGGAAAGACCATCAGCCCCGCCGCATCGTGGGTTTCGGCATTATCCACCGTCAGCTGGCGACCAATGGCTTCGATGCGGCCATCGGCCATGAGAATGTCGCCGACGTAATCGTCTACGGCGGTGATGATGCGACCGCCTTGAATCAGCACCTGGGTCATGGTCGAGCCTCGATTAGGGTCAGGTCTTCTCGGCCAGTCCGGGAGCCCTCCTGGCCGGGAAAGCCGGTGCTATGACTATAATCAGAAGCGTCGGCGTTACCTATTAAATAAACCTGATCCTTGCCTGGGCCTGGTTCTGGGGAAAGCGGTAGCATCCCCCAGAACCACCCCCAGAACCACGTGCATGATCAAACCCACTACACACTGTCCCGCTGAGCCTATGGCCCCCAGCCCCCAGCCCCCGTCTACGGAAACTATCCCGGCAGAATACGCCGTTACCGAGCAGGATGCGCTGCGGTACAGCCGTCACTGTATGGTGGGCACCGTCCTGCTGCTGGGCAGCTACGGCGCCGCGGTCACCGGGATGATATCTCCCCTGGCGCTGTTTGGCGTGGTGGTGCTGGTCTTGCCCCGATGGATGATTAACGTCCACGAGCTGCTGCATATCTATGACGAAACCCAGCTCAACCGCTTTATCTGCCTGATGGGGGTAAGCCCGGTACCGCTCTCGGTGCTTTCCCTGAGCTACGGCGAAATTCGCACGCTGCACTTTGCCCATCACCAGGCCCCGGCCACGGCAGCAGATCCTGACCTATATCACATTCACGGCAGCTGGCCCAGGGCGGTTTTCAACGCCTTCACCGCCCCCGAACAAAGCACCCTGCACTGGATTACCAATCAAGGGTTGACCTGGCCCCTGGCCCTAGATTTAGCCATCAAACTTCTGGTGCTGGGCTATTTAGCCTGGGCCGGAGGGCTTCTGTTTTTATGGTTTTGGCTCTCCCTGCGACTGGTTTATGGCCTGGGGGACTTAGCCTTTTTTCGATGGGTTCACCATCAAAACGGGGAATGCGGCACCTTTGCCCGTCCTCTGCCGCCATCGCTGATGCGCCTGGGGGAGCTCGTTTTTGGCACCACCGTGATTCAGGCCACCCTTAACCACGATATTCACCACCGGCATCCTTACGTAGCGGCGCGGTACTTGGCGGCGGTTAGGGGGTGAAGGGCATGACGCGTCGGGGGGGGGGAACCACAGCCTAGGGACTAATACCAAATCCGAGTCCCATCCGCCCGATTTCCAAAAGGCCAATCCGTAGGGGCGTTGGCGCAGCCTAGCCAGAGGCTTTGTGGCATTCGCCCGGCTGAATTGGGGGTGGCCAAGCAGAATTTAGTCTAACAGCATAGACCCCAGAGATTTTGAAATCTCTGGGGTTTTTGGGTTACCGGCACTGTAGCCACCGCTCAGCACCGGTATGGTCGTGGCCGTATGATTAGAGCGGTTTGCACCTGACCATCATCCCCGTGGGAGCTAGGGGTGGAAATGGTAGCCATTTTCTGTAGCCTGTGACTGACGAGGGCCAGGCCTAAAACCGGAAAGTGGCCCGAACCACGCCATATATTGACGAGTTATCGTTGCGGGTGCCCCCAGGATTAACCAGGTTGGCATCGCTATAGATAACCGCCGGAGTAATGGTCAAGAACTCATTAAAGGGAATCTCATAATAGCCTTCAATCAAGATCGGGTTACTGTCTCGCTGCACGCTCTGACCCAGGGCACCCCCAAAGTTAGTTTGGGGTAGCTGGCCGCCATAAACGGCCAGTTGAGAGCCTTCAAAGATGAAGTCGTTGATGCCAGCCCCAGCCGCCCAGTTAAAGTCACTGCCGCCATTAAAGTCTTGGTAAGCCCCATGGCCGGCAATAAAGAAATTGCCAAAGTCAAGATTGATCAGGCCCGCATAGGTGTTAACAGCGCCATCGCTACCACCGGTAAAGGTGCTAGAGCGGTCGTTGTGCAGATAGGCAAAGGCCGCATCAATGAAGCCATCGCTGAGGTAGCTGAGCTGAGCAATGTAGCTCTGGTTACTGGCGCTAAAGAGACCAATGGATGGATCCGTTGCTCCGCCACTGTTTGAGGCGGTGTAGCCCGCATCCAGGATGATGTTATCGGTGATGGAAAAGTTAAACCCGAGACCGGCCCCGTTGCTGCTGCTGCCGCCGGAGGTATAGAAGGCGGGTTCGCCAAACTGGGCTACCGAGTGGTTATCGAAGGGAACGATGGTGCTAGAAACCCAGTCATCCCCCTGGAGACCGCGGGCCGAGGCCGTGACGGTCAAACGGCTACCTACGGGGAAGCGATAGTAAAAGTCATCGATGGTCACATCGTAATTTTCACCCCGGGCACTGGTTAGACCACCGACGGGGTTTAGGAAGTTGCCATCCCCAGCCTGGAGACGAATGCGCAGGCGGTCATCGCCGGTAAAGCTAGAGTCAAAGTTGAGGCGAGCCCGGGCGGCCACGCTGGTGCTGTCTTCTAACACGATGGGATTGTTGTTGGCATCAAAGACCTCCGTGCGGTCGAAGGGCACGCCAACGTGGAAGTCGGCTTGCCCCCGCAGTTTAGTGGTGGTAGAAAACTGCTGAGCCCGCAGTTCGGCGGTTTCAGCTTCTAGGGCATCGACCCGACCGCGCAGGGTGGCGAGCTCAGCCTGGAACTCTTCCTGCAGGCGGCGGATGGTGGCCAGGTCATCGGGGTTGATGCCGGATTGGGAAATCAGCACGGCGATCACGTCTAAACAGGAGTTCAGACCGGCCGCAAACTCAAACCGCGTTAGGCTGCGCTGCCCCCGGAAGGTGCGGTCAGGATAACCTTCGATACAACCATAGTTTTCCACCAGGCTTTGCAGCGCCTGAAAGGCCCAGTCGGAGGGCAACACATCGGTCAGGTCAGAGACGCTGGTGATTTGAGCAAACTGCACAGATGTTTGATCTGGGAAAATCTGCCCTGGAGCGCCAGCAGAGCTAACCTCGGCATCAGGGGCGGCTACCGCTGGGGTAGAAACGGCAAAAGCCGCCCCTAAAATTGCGGGCGTAGCTAACAGTGCTTGCCACAGTAATTTGGACATTTATGAATCTCTCCTCACATCCTAAGTAATCAGGGAAAAAATAGTAATCAGTGAAAATGGCTTCCAGGGGCCTCAATAAAACAGACGAGTTAAGAGTAGTCCAATGAATACGTTACCTATTGCCAGGCTATCCCTCGTCCTAAATCCCCCTCCCAAAGCTGGGAGAGGGACTTTAAGACTAATCTCCTAAATTTGGGAGGGGGAGAGGGCAATCAGTTGGATGATTTATTCCCTAGATTACGCTAAACCTTTTCAGAGCCTGGTTAGAGGCTCTGAAAACGTATGTTTTCTGACTTGAAGCTATTTCCTCATCAAGAGTACTGGGCGGCATCAACCTCAAGGTGAGGAGAGCATAAATTTAAAATTAGAATTTCAAGGTGATTAGATTAACCAGGTTAATTTTTGATTTCCTAAAGGTTAAAGATAAAGGCTGTAAACTGCTTTAGCGGCCGCTATTTACCCCAAAGCCGTACCCTTAGAACGTCGTACCCATCGGCAGGTGGGTCTAAAAATGCCCCCCGCCCACGGCATCGGGAGATCCGATATTGGCAAGGGTTTGAGTCATTTTCACGCCAGGGGTAAGCCATTTGAGCGCCAGATATCCAACCTGGGTTACCGTCTGCACGGGAATGATAGACCAGCCCACCATCAGACAGGTGAATTTACAAATTCAGGATGCACCGATGCGCTTGATGATCGGAAAAGCCACTGAGGCCAATCCTAACGTTGACAGGCATGAGAAGCTCCAATTTCCTGCTGCTCAAGCGGCATCGAGGTTAGAAATCACCTCTGCCATGGCCAAGTCTTTTTGAGTTAGGCCCCCAGCATCATGGGTTGAAAGGGTAATCGCTACCCGGTTGTAAGAAATTTGCAAATCAGGATGATGGCCTGCCGCCTCTGCTGGTTCAACCAGTTGATTGACAAACTTAATCGCGGTAACAAAGTCTTTAAAGGTTCTAACGGAGGTAATCGTCTTACCGTCTAAGCTCCAGTCGGGAAGCTGACTGAGCTGGGCCTGAATATCTGAATCGCTGAGCAGGGCTGCCATGGTTAATGACCTCTGGGCTACTCTTCAATTTTAAAACACCGGAGGGCTTTTATCTGTCTCCCGTCAAGGGGAAGGTAAAACTCTGCCACCGGGCCGCCCCTAGGGTGATGCGAACTGGGATCAACGCTTTATGATTGAGGTCTCAACCGTAGCCTGGTCAGCTTTCTAACCCCAACGCTATGATCAAACTCCTGCATCTTTCGGATATTCACCTGGGTAGCGGGTTTAGCCACGGTCGGCTGAACCCAGAAACCGGCTTGAATACCCGCCTGGAGGACTTTATTGCCGCCCTCACCCAGTGTATCGATCGGGCCCTGGCCGAGCCCGTCGATCTGGTGCTGTTTGGCGGTGATGCCTTTCCCGATGCCACTCCGCCCCCCCTGGTGCAGCAGGCCCTGGCCCGCCAGTTTTGTCGCCTTTCCGCCGCTGGCATTCCCACGGTGCTGCTGGTGGGCAACCATGACCAGCATGCCCAGGGGTTGGGGGGAGCCAGCTTATCGATTTATCGCACCCTGGGGGTGCCCGACGTGGTGGTAGGCGATGGGCTAGACACGCACCGCATTCAAACCCGTAGTGGCCCGGTGCAGGTGGTCACGCTGCCCTGGCTAACCCGCTCTACTCTGCTCACCCGCCCTGAAACCGACGGGCTCTCTATGGCCCAGGTGAACGATTTACTGCTCGAACGCCTGCGGGTGGCCCTAGAGGGCGAAATTCGCCGTCTGGAGCCGGATATGTCCGCTATTTTGCTGGCCCACGCCATGGTGGACACGGCCACCTATGGGGCTGAGCGCTTTTTGGCGGCGGGACGGGGGTTTACCATTCCCATGGCAATGCTGGCCCGGCCCTGTTTTGACTATGTGGCCCTGGGGCACGTCCATCGCCACCAGATTTTGTGTGAGTCGCCGCTGATGGCCTACCCCGGCAGCATTGAACGGGTTGACTTTAGCGAAGAGCGGGAGGAGAAAGGCTATCTGCTGGTGCAGGTCAACCGGGGGCAGGCCGCAGCCGAGTTCTGCCCCCTGCCGGTGCGTCCGTTTAAAACCATCCAGGTTGATCTGACCGAGGTAGAGGATCCCCAGGCGCGGCTTTTGCAGGCCATTGCCGATACCCCCATGGCTGACGCCGTAGTGCGCTGTTTGTATACCCTGCGGCCCGACCAGGTCACCCAACTCGATCAATCGACCCTGGAGGCCGCCCTGGCCCCGGCGCACACCTATACCCTCCAGCCCAATCTGAAGGTGCCCACCAGCCGCGGTCGCCTGCCCGAACTAGGCACTGATAGCTCCCTCAGCCCCCTGGTGGCCCTAGAGGCTTACCTGGCTAACCGCGCTGACCTAGAGGATATTGCTGCCGCCATGGTCACCGCCGCCGCTGCCCTGCTGACCGATGACACCCATGCTCGCCAGATGGAGGCCGATTTACCCCTAGAAGAAGACTACGGGCAGGTGGTGGTCGAAGACCAGTCGCAACAGCTGAGGTTGCTTTAGCTATGTATGATCTAGTTTCGGCGGCTCTCAAGGCCCAGCAGCTATCCCAGGCCGCTCAGATGCTCCAGCAGTGGCGCCAGAAAAGCCCTCAGGATCCGTGGCTACAGCTCGCTCTAGGACAGTACTGGGAAACCAGGGGCGAACTTGAAAAGGCCCAGCTTTACTACACCCGGCTGCTCCAGACGGCGACCAACACCAACGTGCTAGGTCAGGCCAGGGAGGGGGTACAGCGGGTTAGCGATCGCCTCGCCCAACGGCGAGAGCATGATCTAACGGCGGCCAAAAATCGCCCTGGAGCCGCCGGGGCGGCGGTGTTGATTCTTCAGCCGGTGGTAGGCGAGTCGCGCCTGACCGGGGCCGCCGGGCTGGCGAAAGTATTGCACATTGACCCCTACACTGCCCGCATGAGGCTACCCAGCCAGCATTGGCGGCTGCTGCGCACCGGCACCGCTGGGGAACTGCAATACCTGTGCGAACAGCTCAAGATTCAGCAAGTCCCAGCCTTTTGGGCCAGGATAGAGCACATTAAGCAAATCCCGGTGTTTCGCGTCCAGGCAATTCAGGCCTTTGCCGCCCAAATTACGCTGGTTTGTCAAAATAGCGTCGGGCAGCGGGGCAGCCTGGCGTTTCATGGGGCCGATGTCAGTCAGTGGATAGTGGGGCAACTGCCCATATATGAGTCGGTGGTAGACCTCGACCCCCGAGGCAAGCTAAAGCGGCGGGAGACCACCCAGGACTATGCGGAGGTGATTGACCTCCACCTGAAGGGACGGGGGTGTATTTTGCGGCTGTGCGATCGCACCTACCGCTACCGAGAATCTGCTACCCCTGCCACGATTGAGGCTGAGTCTCCCCAGGCCGGAGCGGCGCTGGTAGCCACCACCGCCTGGAAGGCCCTGAAAGCCTATTTTCAAGGCGCCATAGGCTTGCCGCCCAAAACCGACTTCACCGGCTTTGGGGCAGGGGCGCTCGACCTGATGGAGCTGCTGCCTTTTTTTGAGCCCCATATTGATCTGGCTCGGGAGCTACCGTCGCCCTGGGATAGCGCCTTTCACCTATACAGCGGTCTGCGATTTTTGGCCGACTCACCGAAGGCTTGAGCTAGAGGGAGAGGATGCCTATTACTCTGCGGCGAAAGTAACCCATCTATCCGCTACAGGGGAATCCCTGGTTTGTCCTGGGCTCCCCTTTCATCCTTGTATGTTGAGCTCAGGGAGCAGGAGACCGATTCATCCTAGAGCCTTGCGGTACTAGGGGGGGTCTACAGCAGCATGGCGGAGCGCTCGGCCAGTTCCGAACGCTCCCCTTTGCAGAGGGTAATATGCCCGGCTAGGGCCTCGTGTTTAAATCGTTCGACCACGTAGGTAAGGCCATTACTGGCGGCATCAACGTAGGGGTTATCGATTTGGTCGGGGTCGCCGGTGAGCACAATTTTAGTGCCCTCCCCGGCCCGAGTGAGAATGGTTTTGACCTCGTGGGGGGTCAGGTTTTGGGCCTCATCCACAATTAAAAACTGCTTGGGAATTGACCGCCCGCGAATGTAGGTGAGGGGTTCGATCTGTAAAAGCCCCTGATCGATCATTTCTTCGTGGCCGCGTCGCCAGTGGTCGGGCTTGCCGCGCATGTCCTGGGTGCCAAAAATCAGGTCAAAGTTGTCGTAGAGGGGCTGCATCCAGGGGGTGAGCTTTTCCATCATGTCGCCGGGCAGGTAGCCAATGTCGCGACCCATGGGCACGATGGGGCGAGCAATCAGCAGCCGCGAGTAGAGCCGTTCATCGGCTACCTTCTGCACCCCGGCGGCGATAGCCAGTAGGGTTTTACCGGTGCCCGCCCTGCCCACCAGGGTAACTAAGGAAATCGAATCCTGTAGCAGCAGCTCAACGGCAAAGCGCTGCTCGCGGTTGCGGGGGTGCACCCGCGACACCCCCGAGTGGGCCAGCTTGCCCACCCGCACGAGCTTGCCGCTGTCGCCCTGCACCATGGCCAGGGCGGTATGGGTGGGGTTAGATTCATCCACCAGGGTAACGGCCTGGTTGGGGCAGAGGTCAACCTCCAGGTGCAGGTGCCCCTCGCTAAACAGCTGGGTCATCACCGCCGCCGACACCATCACCTCCACAGTGCCGGTATAGAGGTCGTCGATGTCGATTTTGTCGGTTTCGTAGTCGGCGGCCACCAGCCCCAGGGCGTCGGCCTTGATGCGCAGGTTGGTGTCTTTGCTGACCAACACCACCGGCAGGTCGCGGTGGTGCTTATACTCCATTGCCACGGCCAGGATGGCATTGTCGCCCTGGTCGCCCTCAAGCTCGGCGGGCAGCTGCAGCAGGGTGTCGCGGTGGCACAGGGCGACCCTGAGACTGCCGCCGCTGTCGAGGGGAATGCCCTCCACCAGCGACCCCTTGAGGCGTAGCTCGTCTAGGGTACGGGAGACGTAGCGGGCATTGCGGCCCGTGTCGGCGGCCCCTTTCTTAAACCGATCAAGCTCTTCGATGATGGTGATTGGCAACACCACATCGTTATCCTCAAACCTGAATATTGCCGTTGGATCATGGAGCAATACGTTGGTGTCGAGGACGAAGACTTTTTTCATAGATAACGCAAAAATCTGGACGATGGATTCAGGAAACGGGGGTAGATGCCGATTCCCGGCCAGGTAGAGCTACCCCAGGCTTACCCCAGGGGCCTTACCGAATAAATGGCGGCTAAGACACTTTAGCGGATTTTTTCTCCATCCTTACGGCGGGGATGACCAGGAGCCTAAAACCCAGCCGCGAGAGTTGAAACGCCTTTGCCCCACAAGTGAAACAGAAATTTTGGAGGCAAGATCGACCCAGACCGAGTTAGCCTTCGCCATCAACCGTAAGCAAGGGGTATTCAGGGATTTAATGCCCGATATTCCTTTGCAAAGACGAAAATACTAAATCAATTTCTGTTAAGTAAAGCATTGAGTCGATCCCAACCTACTTATAGATTCCTTATGTTTCTTGCCTATAGTCTCGTCAGGGTCAGCTAAGAAAGATTTTTAAACGATGACCCTGGTGTAATAAAAAAGCTGGTCTGGGCCCTGGCTGCGAGTTTCAGCGGCCTACTCCAGGCAAAATTTGGCCTTGGTTGAGTGCCCAGTCGGGATATGCCCAGACAGTTTTGCCCCGTCATTAAAAATCGGAGTTAAGTCGATGAAATTCGTTTACAAATCTTTAGCCTTAGCCTGCGGTGGAATGCTGCTAGTCTCCCTAGCGGCCCCTACCCTGGCCCAGTCGACCGCTGAGCTGTTGGAAACCGCTGAAGCCGCCTGTATTGAAAACGCGGCGGAAGATGGTTACGACCCCGCCCAGGCGGAGGTAATTTCGTCTAGAGCCCTTGACGCAGACAAGGTCGAAGTCGTACTCAATCTGACCAAAGATGGTCAGGGGTTTGACCGCCTCACCTGCCCCTTTAGCGCTTCCCAGGGCATTGGTAACTTTGTCGGAGATACCGCTGGCGCCGTCGCTGCCCCAGGGCTAGGACGTCTGTGGTGGCTGCTGGTACCCTTGATTGGCCTTCCCCTGCTGCTGTGGGCTCTGCGGGGGCGAGATCGAGACTATGCCGCCGCTGCGGTGGGTGATCGTGTTTATACCGAAGGCTATGTCAACACCACCGAAGGCCCCCTGGATGTGCGCGAATACCCTAACAGCACCTCCCGCGTGCTGCGAACCTTAACCAACGGCGAGCACGTGCGCCTCACCGGCAACCACGACAACGACTGGGTAGAACTGTTCAACGGCGGCTGGGTGCCCAGCTACTACCTCCGCTACGCCGACGATGTCAGCCGGCGGGTATAATAGAACGCGGCGCTAAAGCCTAGTCTGGGGTTTTGTCCAGGCAAAGCTTCGGCTCTTAAGTTATCTGCGATGGCATCCCTAGCGTTGAGGGATGCCATTTTTAATGGACGTAGTCTGCTGGCAAGAGACAATGTGATCGGTAATGTAGAAGGTGTCAGGTTTTAGGTTTTAGGTTTCAGGTTCTAGAAATCGCCCGATACCCGATACCTGACACCAAATCCGAGTCCCATCCGCCCGATTCCCAAAAGGCCAACCCGTAGGGGCGTTGGCGCAGCCTAGCCAGAGGCTTTATGGCATTCGCCCGGCTGAATCGGGGGTAGCCAAGCAGGATTTTGTATGACACCCGACATCCGACACCCGATATCTAAAACCTGACCCCTGACCCCTGACCCCCCGACCCCCGCCACCCGATACCTCCGACAAAGGAACCCTGGCCATGCAAATCTGGGTCGATGCCGATGCCTGCCCCAATGTCATAAAGGAAATCCTCTTTCGAGCTGCCAAACGGGTGGCGGTGCAAACCACCCTGGTGGCTAATCAAGAGCTACAAATTCCGGCTTCTCCTTATATTGAGGCCGTACAGGTACGTTCGGGTCTAGACGTGGCCGATAACTACATTGTTCAACACCTGCAAGCTGGGGATTTGGTGATTACTGCCGATATTCCCCTGGCGGCGGCCGCTATTGACCAGGGGGCCTACGCCTTGAACCCACGGGGGGAGTTCTACAGCGAGGGTAATATTCGAGAGCGGTTATCCATGCGCGATTTTTTAGCCGAACTCCGCAGCGGAGGGGTGGAGACCGGTGGCCCGCCGGCGTTTAATCGGCGCGATCGCGAAGCCTTTGCCAACCAGCTCGATCGGTTTTTGAGCAAGTCAGGCGGATGCTAGTCTGGGCCGACGGCGCAACAGCACAGCGGAGCTTGTTCAAAGCATCACGAAACGACTTCGAACCATATAATTTCATCCCCAACCAGCCCCCCAACCAGCTTGAGCAGAGCCGCTCGATATCATAAATTTGGAACGTTCAAAGATAAATTTGCGATCGATTCGATGTGATTTGATTTGACTCGTACAGGATGCAGACCTACCTGGTCAGGGGATCTACCTTACCTCACCCTAACGATCATGGAGGATCGCGATACATGAATCTCTTTTCTCAAAAAATTGCTGCTTTTTTGGGCGGCGTGCTGCTGTTTGCCCTGATTGTTACCACGGCCGCCGCCGAAGATGGGGTGTTGCCCGACGATGCTATGGTTAATGTTACGAGACCGGTGGCTGAAGGTGGCTGCGGTCTAGTTGGCGACGGCAGAGTGGATAATACCGCAGCGCTACTTAAATGCATTAAAGCCCACGCCAACCTTGAGCAGTGGGAAAAAGACGTCAACATCAGCAACAGTCCATTATATTTTCCCAACGGCACCTATCTGGTGTCAGATACCATTGGCTGGCAAGCTTTTTTATTTTTGCAGGGCCAAAGCCGCGACAAGACCATCCTCAAGCTTGCCAATAACGCCGATGGCTTTAATGACCGAAACGCCCCTAAACCCTTTATCGGGTTAGGAGAAAATCAAAAAGATTTTTACGGCGTCGGCTTTAGAAACATGATGCGCAACTTTACCCTGGAGGTGGGGGTCGGCAACCCTGGGGCCGTGGCCCTGTCCTACTACGGCAGCAACCAGAGCAGTGCTGAAAATATCGTCATTAAGACCAGCGATCCGAATCAGGCGGGCTGGGCCGGGGTGGCCGAACGAGGTGGGGCCTGTCCAGGGTTGTTGAAAAACATCACCGTTGACGGGTTTGACTACGGCCTGGTGCCCGCCAGCGGCTGCACCCATGAGAACATTACCCTGCGCCGCCAAAACCGAGCGGGCCTGTTTTGCACCAGCCAAAACAATCAGCAACCCGGCTATGATGGCGACCAGCGCCGCGGCTGGGGGGGTGGAGTAGGCGTCGGGGGCAAAATGGTGGCCATTCTGAACCTAGTGAGCGAAAACCGGGTGCCAGCGGTTGACTTCAATCGAGACACGGGAGAGGGAGCACCCGCCTGCGGCATCACCCTCATTAATGCCAACCTGACCGGCGGGGCGGCGGGCACCGCGGCTATCCATACCATTGCCCCAATTTATGCCCGTAATGTGACCACCCAGGGGTATCAGTTTGCCATTCACGACGAATTTAACAACCGTAAAACCGGCGCGACTGTTAGAGAGTATGCCAGCGAGACCTATGCAACGTTGCCTAATGGCGATTTGTCGCTGCATCAGACGTTTAAGGCTACCCCCGACTCGACCTATCCGTCGGCTACCGGGGCCAAATGGGCCAGCGTGGTCGCTTTTGGGGCCAATCCCGATGACCGTACCCCTGATACAGCAGCCATTCAGCGGGCCATCGACAGCGGTGCCGAGGTGGTGTACTTTCCGGCCCCGACCGATCAAGATAATCAAACCAGCTATGTGGTAGACGACACGATTGTTATCCGCCAGAACGTTCGCTTTGTGCTGGGGCTAGGCCACGTGATCAAATCCTACGGGGGGCTAGCGGGTAAGACGCTGTTTCGCATTGAGGAAACCCGTGGCGATGCAGTGGTTTTTGACCATGTCAATTTGCAGTATTTTGACAATGCGATGGATCACAACCTGTTTGAGCACAACTCCCGCAAAAACCTGGTGATAAAAAGCTCTCTACTCGGCACTAGAACCAACACCAGTCGAATTCAATATAGCTATTTCAGCAGCATCGAAAATCCCGGTATTTTATTTATTGAAGATGTTGTTGGTGGGGGCCATTTCAAAATTGAAAAGAACGGAGAAATGTATGCAAAGCAGTTTAATATCAACAATAATCGCGCTCCCGATAGGCCAACAGTCATCAACCATGGCGGGGTCGTATCGATCATGCAGTGGCGACCCGAAAACCCAGGCAGGGCAAATACTCTTGAGCCTCTGATGCGTACAACTAATGGCGGCTCAACGGAGATTCTCAGCACCTGGATTGACAACCAAAACAGCGGCAGAACTGATCCTCAACGGCCCGCCTTTGAAGTGATTAATGCAAACTTGTTTGTTAATGCCCGATTTCCTGGATGGGGGTTTGAATATGCCAGAGACCCGGCGCAGCCGTTCAAAAACTATGTCAACTTTCACATCGCCGTGCGAGAAATTCAGAACCAAAAGCGCGATCAGCTGTTGCTCTACAATACCCGTCGGTTAGGCGGTGGTTCTGATTACAGCGTTACCGCCTATGTCACCGGTGGCGACCGGTCTAATTAACCCCCCAGAGGAGGTAGACCAACTGTTCTACATAGGTCGATAGAGTTGCTAGCTCCACACAGCTCTAGTCGCAGAGACCGCTGGCTTAGGAGATGATCCATCGCCGCGAGAACCCTTTCAAAGTAGGGCCTTAACTGCTACTACGACATCTGGAAACGCCAGAGGAAAGATCACGCCCTGCCGCAGGCGCTGCTCTACCTGGTAGTCGCCATCTACGGGCTGACGATACACGATTAGCTCACCATCCCGCAGATTCGCCACCCAATAGTCGGCAATTCCTGCCGCGGCATAGGCTCGGCGCTTTTCTTCAGTGTCTTTGGCCAGGGAGGTATTTGAAAATTCGATAATTAAATACACATCTGTTGGGGTCGGGTGCCCCTACCGATAGGATTTCCGCCGAACTAAAACCATATCAGGCTCGGGCTCGCTGCCTGTCGCCTTAACTGATGTATTTTATATATATTAGGTACTGGTCGAAGTTCGACGGCTACTGAGGCAATTTCTCGGAAGAAGAGACCCGATATAACCAGAATTTTGGGCTGAGTTCTCGCCTGCTCGGGAATGACGAGGTAAGTTCTTTGCTGGAAATCTCCTGAGACCTTTTGGCTAGCTCCGACTCATCAGGTTGCACGCCGTATGCCTCTGTTATAGCTATAGTGCTAACCCTACTACAGGACGGTGGAAGTCTTCCTACCCTGGTGACGGGTTCCCTACCGTGAACCGTAAACCATGAACCTCATACCCCACACCTCAGTCATCGCTAATAATGTGCATAGTTACGCCGCACCCTACTAGTACACGACGGCGGAAGTCTCTCTATTCCCTACCGTGAACCGTGAGCCTTATACCCTACACCTCAGTCATCGCTAATGGTGTATATTTACGCCGCACTCTACTAGTCTGACCGCCGCCTGAATTTCTGTTTCAAGAATCGCAACCCCCGTGCCACAATTGGCCCAATCCCTTACCTTAGATCAGGGTGGTTACGGTGGAGTCGTCCTCAAGTCCGCAAAATTTGTCAACGCCTGGGCTTACCCCCCGGCAGTTGCGCAGCATCAAGGCTCAGCTTGATCTGGTGCTGCTAGCCCTGGAGGCGCTGGTCGGTCTGGGTTCCGATGCCATGCTGGCCGCCGCCGAGGCGCTGCATCTGTCGGAGCTGTTGAGTGACCGGGTTAATCTGTGGCGACTGCGCCAGGCTAGCCCTCTGCGCAAGGGCCAGGGCCGCAAAAAGCTCGATGTTGACGAGGCCCGTGCTCTGGTGCTGATTAGCTGCCATCTGGCGGCGGCCCACCGAACTACCATCCGCCAGGCGGTGGCATTGCTAGAGCAGGCTTTAGAGCAGGGGCGGCCCCCCCATCGAGTGGCGCAGCTGGGGAATTATCTGGATGACTTTAGCAATGCCTACCAGGAGCGGATGGCCGATGACCCGGTAGCTAACCCCGACGACCTCAACGACCTGGCGCTAAAGTTGCTGATCGATATGCTGTTCTATAGCGGCCCGGAGGGTACCCGCAAGCTTTGGCTAGCGTTGATGGATCGGTCAATGGTGTGATGACCGTGGGCCTGCGACCGTGGATAGGTAATCGATGTAGTTGACCGTTTGTTGCTATGGCTGAGATCGCCTCCCTCACCACCTTTCAATCCGCCGCGGGCACCTGCACCCTGCGGCTAACCGGACAGCTACTGGCCCTGAGTCAGCAGTCTGATCGACCGGTGCTGGTGCGATCGCGGTTTCACCTCCAGCTTTGGCCGTCAGAGCCAGCGGCAACTCCTGCCGATGACCAGGAGCCCCTCTCCAATCAAAGCCCCTGGCTAGAAATATCTGGTCGAGAACCACAGCTTCAGGAGCTTTCTCACCTGGTTCAAAATTATGTTCAGCGCTACCTGAACGGCAGCACCTTCGCCCCGCCCCAGGGCGCAGCAATGACCCTGGGGGAAACCTCCCTCCAGCCCGTGGGGTTAACCCGTCATCGGCTTACCCTGGCCCCCGAGCCGCCCAGCACTTCCCCTGCGGCGATGGAGTTATCGACCCTGCAGCTGGCTGACCTGGCCGAGGTCCTGGAACAGGTCGATCGAGCCGTCCACCTGGTTGGAGAGCGCGACTTGCCTAGGCCCCGCCTGACCCGATCTCGGGTACCACTGTGGCTCGGCTCAGCCGCCGCTGTGCTAGTGGCCGCCGGGTTGGGCCATCAGTGGCTGCCCAACCCCAATATCCCACTGGTCGGCCCCGTAGCCGAGACCGCCACTGAGCCTGGGCTAGACCCGCAAACCACGATCCCAGAGTCGATCCCAGAGTCAATCCCAGAGCAGGGGGCAAGCGGCTCGGCTCCGTCCGCTACCCCTGACTTCGCAGGCCCAGAACAGCCGCCTCAAACCCTAGAACGTTCTGCCCCCAATTCATCCCTGCCCTCCGCTACCGATCAGGTTACCCCAGGCATCCCTAAGCAGACTGCCGAGGGGCTTTCTGCCCCCGTCACACCAGCCCCCGCCCCAGGGGGACGAGGGGCCCAAGAGCCCCCCGCAGCGGCACCAGCAGAATCAGCCCCGGACGACGCCCCAGCCGCACTTTCCGGGGCTGACACTCAACCCCGTAGCGGTAATTCCCAGGCCCCAGCCCCGGCCTCGATAGATCAGCCTCAAGCCCCCTCTCCCAATGGCGACCCTGAGCGCCGTGCCGATCCTATGGCCACCGCGGCCGCCCCCTTAGGTGCCCTGACCTCAGTTCGCCTAGAGGCCTTAACTCGTTTCCTAGAGCAACGCTGGAGCCCACCCCCTAACCTCAAAGGTTCTCTCCGCTACGAACTCACCCTACAGCCCAGCGGGGAAGTAACGGGCCTGGTGTCCCTAAGTGAACTATCCAGGAACTATGAAAACAACCCGACGCTACCACAGGCAGGCACCCTCATCCCCAACGCCAGGGGAGATGAGGCGATTACCGTGGAGGTACAGTTTTTGCCCTCGGGGGAGGTAGTGGTTACCCCTGAAGCTAATTAAATGAATCCAGAGGAGCCTGTCCAGAGGGGCACCGTCCCGCAGGGGCGCACGGTTGTACCCCTCACCATGACCTTGCCCATCCCTTAGGATTGCCGCTGCCGCCCCTTGACTTTGGCCTGGCGCATGCGCAGGGTAGCGGTCGCCTTATCCACCGGAAACCCCGCAATGGGAATCACCTGGTGTTTACGGTCGGCCTCAAGCTGCTTCAGTTCGCTGTAGTCGACCCAGTGGATGCAGTCCACCGGGCAGGTATCGATGGCCTCCTGAATCAACGCTTCAGAGTCACCATCCTGCCGGTAGACCCGCGAGCGGCCATAGTCGGGTTCGATATAGAAGGTATTCCGGGCTACGTGGGCACAGTGCTTGCAGCCGATACAGGTAATCTCATCCACATAGACCCCGTTCTGCCGCAGGGCTCCTCCCAGTTCCGGTTCGTAACCCGTGCGGTTGTTGGCCTGGCGCAGGGCGCCACCCAGCTCAGGCTCTAGGCCGGTGGATGGATCAGGGCGGGATGAGGGGTCAAAGTCGAGCATGGCAATCATGTGTGGGTAAAAAACAGCTCTCCCAAAACCAAAAAGGGGCTAGTAGCCCCTTCCCAAGCTTGAGGTAAGCGCAACTTTAGCCGTTCCAGCGCTGCACCACGAGGCGCACGGAGCCATCCTGCTGAACTTGTTCTTCGGTTAGCTGAAAACCCTGCTGGGTGACTTCAGACAGCACGGTGGTGTAGGCGTACCGCTGAGTAACCTGATTCAGAAAACCTTCGACGGTTAGAGGCTGCTGCCAGTACTGCAAATCGGCAACTAGCTCATATTCAGAGGTTTCGGGATGACGGCGAAAGCCAATATCATAGCCATTAGTCTGGGGAATCACTACGTCGGCAATTTCGGTTTGACCCTGGTAGCCCCGCACCTCACAGGGGCCAGCTTTCCAGTCGGTGCCCACGGCGGTGAGGGCGACCTTAAGAGAGTCGAGGTTGCGAATTTTGGTTTTGATCTGGCTAAAGTGCGACATTTTAGGTTACATCACTCAAAACTAAGGGACTTTAAAAGAACGTTACCAATGGCTGGCCGACACCTGAGTTGAGGCTTTTTCCACAAGGGTCTGCGGGCTAGCCTGGGCATAGTAATCGGAGGTTGTTTGCTGCGCGACAACGACACCCAACTGCGCCTCAATGGCCGCCGTCACCTCGGCACAGGATGCCCCGACAATGCCCGTTACCATTTCTTTAACGCGACCATCGGGGTAAATGATGAACTCCAGCGTTTCCATACTTTGCCTGTTATTTCACTTTGGGTACATCGGGGTTGTCGAAGGAATCAGCCACAGTTGTGGATGATTAAAAACCTGCACCTTCATCCTAATTAGAATCTCGGTGCAAATACACTGACTTTCATTACGAAAGTCAATACAGCGCATTGATTAGGTGAGTGACTACATGTATTAGATGTAGTTTCGCGTAACTTCAGTGAAGCGTCAAGACAATTTTTGTTACATATCGCAGTCTCCCTAGGCCGATAACTAAGATCTCGTCCCCAAAGCGGATCATAGGGGATGACGGCGCCACAAACTACTTTACAAACCTCAATTTTAGCGATCGCTTCCACGTCTCTGCCTTAGCATCACCGCCTTGCGCTTAAAACCGTTGACGCGATTAGATCTAAATCTGGAAATTGTGGCGACCCAATCGCCTGTTCCCCAGCATAAACCTGCTCCTCATACAGCCCCTCTACCCACTCCAGCACCGTCACCTTGTCAGCAATAGGATCCACAATCCAGTATTCAGGAATGCGGCGTCCAGCATATTCCGTGTAATCGAGGTATTCCTTTAGGGTGATGGGTTTGGCGACAAGAGACATGACAAGACCTCGGTAAGTTAAGCGGTTCGCTTGCCTTATATTCCATCGAGTCTAACCGGAGACTCTGATTGACTGACAAAACTCTTGAAACCCTCATTCTGTCGTAGGTTGGGTTAGCGATAGCGTAACCCAACGAAACCGTTGCTGGGGTTGGGTTACCCTGCGGGAAGCCAGCTACGTCGCCTCAACCCAGTCATGGGAAAAGTCAAGGGTTAGGCAAAGAAAATCTATGAGATTTACCGT
>DAIUJR010000088.1:0-20439 GCA_036848635.1 Nodosilinea sp. CTOTU7336 | reverse complement strand
GGGGAGATGCTGACCCACAGCAATTTTTCTCCTATTTCCGATAAAGTCTATTCCCTCCTGGGGGGGCCAGGGGTGGGGTAGCCCCTACTCTAGCGGATATCTCCAATCGAATAAATACGGGGTTATACCAAATCCTTATCCTTCTCGGTTACCCCCGATTGAGCAGGATGAATGCCATAGAGCCTTTGGCTCGGCTACGCCTACGCCCTGCGGTTTGACCTTGGGTGAATCGGGGCTAGTCTGGATTATTCACCACAACGGGCACCAGCGCCCGTCATTCCCGTGGCAACGGGAATCCATAGGAGGCCACCCACTCTCGAATGGATTCCCGACCGGAGCCTGTCCCCGCCAAAGCGGGAGGCGGGAATGACGGGCATTGCCAACGGGTCATGAATAATTAAGGCTAGGTGATTCGGATTTGGTAGCAATACCGCATCGGCCGTGCTGGGTTGAACCTATCTCAGCTCCCTCACTCCCCTCGGCAACGGAGCAGGGTTGAGGGATGGCGGCGGATGAAGCTACCAGCTCTTGCCGCTCTCACCCACGGTGGCATTGCTGAGCACGGCATCCCAGTTCTCGTCGCCCTTGGCAATGTTGCCGGGTACATCGGCGAGCCACTGGTTTTGCACGTCGGCGCTGTAGTTGAGGTAGAGCTTGCCCTCTACAATTTTCCAGGCTTCAGGGTCAATGGAGGCCAGGTTGCCCTCGCTGACGGCTTTAGCGCAGTAGCCACCATACTGAGGGGCGTAGGCCTCAGGATTGGCCTGAAACTGGGCCAGATTCTCAGCGCTGCTAAAGCGCCAGGTGGCCCCTTCCCACTCATACTCGTGGTCGGCGCTGCCCTTGACGGCGTTGCCTGCTGTAAAGTAGGCCACTGGGTCAGCCCCGCGAATGGCCAAACCATCAAAGGCATAGACCCGGGGCTGCTGGCCAGCGGCGGCACAGGGATTGGCGGCACAGGGGTTCGCGGCCGCACAGGGGTTGGCGGCGCAGGGATTAGCGGCGGCGCAGGGGTTCGCCGCCGCACAGGGATTGGCGGCGCAGGGATTAGCGGCGGCGCAGGGGTTCGCCGCACAGGGATTGACGGCGGTGTTCGTGCCGCAGGCCACGGCACCAAAGGTCAACATAGACGCGATCGCAACAGCGCCAAGATAACGAACTCTCATAAATAAGCCTCCACTCAGGCGGGAAAGTGACTATAAAACCAAAGACGCCAGACCAACCAAGGCCGACGATGTTTCTGGGTACAAGCCTGTCATCACATCCTGAGAGCAGCCTGAAAAGCCATCGTTGCTTTGCTGAGAGCCTGAATTGTAGCAACCTATACCTGTTTCAATGGAAACCCCTCTGGTTTTGAGGGGTCTGACCCTGTCAGCCGTTTGGGGGAGGAAAATGCTAAAGTAGGTGAGGTCAGTTTTCGGTAGATTACGCTTGTTTCATTTCGTTTCGATTTCCGACACAGGTTCGTCTCCGTTTACTCGCTACATTTGTCGATTAAGGAGAGAATCTCATGTCATTGTATGTTGGTAATTTGTCTTACGATGTCACCAGCGAAGACCTAGAGCGGGTTTTCAAAGAATATGGTGAAGTCAGCCGGGTCAGCTTGCCCACCGATCGCGAAACAGGTCGCCCCCGCGGCTTTGCTTTCGTCGATATGGCGGCTGAAGGGGAAGAAGATAAGGTCATTGAAGCTCTGGATGGGGCCGAGTGGATGGGGCGCGAAATGCGCGTCAACAAGGCTCGCCCCCGCGAAGATTCTAAAGGTTCCGGTGGCGGCGGCGGCAACTATCGTCGCACCGGCTTCTAGGCCGCTTTGATCCTGTGGGGGCTCAGGCCCATGGGCTTTCTAGGCTAGGGGGTACTTTTCACCAGCCTTTTAAGCTTTCCTAGGCCAAAATCGTCCTTAAAAGTTAAAAGAGGAGGTAGGTGTATCATCTACCTCCTCTTTTTGTGTCTGCTCTTAATGCAATCGCTGTCTGACTACCGGCGCTCGGTCTACCCCCGGTTGCGGGACACCACTCGGCTCCAGGTACCCCAGCTCCGTCAAAAATGACTCCAGCGCCGTAGGAAAATCGGGATACTGCTCTACCACTTCGCCGGTGCTGTCGTAAACCTCCAAACCCCAATCCGACGCCTGATCGTAGTGCGACAGCATCAAATCCCAAGCTTCCTGGTACTGCCCCAGGCGAATATTTTGGGCCACGTAGCCTGCCAGCAGACCGTTGATTTCGCCGCTGTTTACCGATGTTTGCGCTTCTATACCCTCGTGCAGCGCAGCGGCCATCTCCCCGGTCAACCCCTTAAATTGTTGGGTGGTGTCAACGTACCGGCCATCCTGAAAGGTCAGCACTAAACCAGGGGGCGCGGATCCTGCATAGGAGCTAAAGGCATAGAAAAAGGCATTGTCGAGGGTGATAAATTCTGTCAGCCCATCCCCATCAAGATCCTCAAAGCGACCACCGCCGCTGTCTAAATAATCAAAATATATGGGGGTAAATGCCTCGTCTTGCCAGGTGTAGGTGGTGATTGCCATGCAGCAGTGGGCTCCGCCAGTAAAGGCCTGCACGACTAATTCAGGGGTGCCATCGCTGTCCAGGTCATTCAGGTCTACGCTGCCAAACAGGTGCACGGTTTCACCGATCGATAGCTTGAGCTCATTGTCGTAGAACAGCTGAAGTTGTAGGTTACCCTGCTGGGGTTCGGCTGTAGAGTCGATCGGTTCGTAACGGGCCACGACCCTGATCGGCCCCTGGGTTAGGGTCTGGTTGGCAAAGGCTTGGGTATCAGGGCTGAGCTCTAGGCTAGTGGTTTCGGCCCAGGCTACTGACGGTAACCCTACCCCCAGCGCCCCACCGACTAGCAGCCACTGAACCAGGGTCTGTTTCTTCATGGCGTCAACGATTACTCCCATGGCAAAATCTGTACCGCCACCTTAACCCATTGCAGCGGGGCGTTACCAGCGCCGCCAGTGTCGTTTGCCGGTCACAAAAATGCCCAGCAGCACCCCTACTACTTGGGTATAGCCCATGACTACAAAAAAGCTGGGGATGGGCAAAAAACCTTTCACGAACAATACTAAGGCCACGCAGGGTACCAGTGCCCAGAGCACCCCGGTATCTAGATAAATATTCCGAAAAACCCGCTCCATCACTACAATAGCTAGGGCTCCCATGGCAAACCCAGCGGCCAGGGGCAGCACCACTAGCGTCAGCCGCACCAGCGGCAGCAACGGGGCTGGTGCGCCCCCCAACAGCCTGTTGAGCAGCTGCCCCAGCAAAATATCCCCGGCGGTGGCGATCAGCACCACCAGCCCAGCTGCCTGGAGCAGGATGGCCCAGGGCAGAGATTTCAGCCGCCAAAAGGGATTACGCATGGTGGGGTATAACGGGTTACTTCGTCATTATCGTCCTTGGGTCGCCAGATCGCTAGGGTTGTGGTTCTTGCTCGGGAGGGGACGGGTTCAGCAAGAACCACCCAAGTTCTAGCCCGATGAAGCCAAGTCCGGCTGTGGTAACTACAACTTTAGCCCGCCACCCGCGTAGACCGAGACCAGGTATCCAGCAATCAGCCGATTCCCCAAGCCTGCGTTTGAACTCCGAAACCTAGAACCTGAGACCCAAAACCTGTCCCTTAATCCAGTCAGCGTTTCCTGGCTGACGCCGATACCTCGCTAGACTGCTAAAGAGTTCTGATTTCAGGCGAAGTTTTGATACGGGCCAGATTGATCTATTCAACTATGAGCATCAATTATCTATTCCTCCCCCCGTCTATGGCAGACACCATTTCCCCAGCCATGGTGTTGTTATTTAGCCACTGTGCCATTGGCCTGGTGGCTGCCCGTTTAGCCCACCGCAAGGGCTACGACCTGGGCCGCTGGCTGGTTTGGGGTGCCATTGGCGGCACGGTGGCGCTGATCGATGTGTTGCGTCGTCCCCCGCAGGGGTTGCCCCCAGGGCTATGAGACTGTTTTTTCAAAGGTGCATCCAGCGGTGGTTACCCGACCTAGACCCGCGGGTTTGGATACTAGCGGCGGGTCGGCTGCTTTCTCAGGTGGGCATTGGGTTTACGCTATTCTACGCGCCGATTTTCTTTGTCAATCAGGTGGGGCTTTCAGCTACTCAGGTGGGCCTGGGCATTGGCATCGGCTCCGTAGCGGGGATGGCGGGGCGGTTCTTAGGTGGGTCGATGGCCGATTCGCCCCGCTGGGGTCGGCGGCCTACGCTGCTGGGGTCTACGCTGGTTTCGGCCCTGGCCGACGGGGTGCTGTTGCTGGCCCAGGGCTTTCCGCTATTTTTGGCGGGCAACCTGCTGATGGGGTTTGGGGTAGGGCTGTACTGGCCGGCCACTGAGGCGGTGGCCGCCGATCTAACCGTTGGTGACCAGCGCAACGAAGCCTACGCCGTGGTGCGCCTGGCCGATAGCCTGGGCCTGGGAGTGGGAGTGGTGCTGGGGGGGCTGCTGATTTCCTTAACCGGTGCCTACCGAGCCTTGTTTGTGGTCGACGGAATCACGTTTCTACTGTTTTTTGCCATTGTTTACGTCGCCATTGCCGAAACTCGACCCGCGGGCAATACCGAAAAATCCTTTTTCCACGGCTGGGATCAGGCTCTACGGGATACCAACCTGATGGTATTTGCCTTGGCCAACGTTGGGTTTACGGCCTATTTGGCCCAGGTACAGAGCACCCTGCCGGTATATCTCAATCGCTTTGTGCCCACGGCCTCTGGCCAAGGTATTTCAGAACGCACGTTAAGCCTGCTGTTTACCGCCCATGTGGTGCTGGCGGCCCTGACTCAGCTGCCCATGGCGCGGTGGCTGAAACGATTTCGACCGGTGCAGGGGCTGATGATCTCTGCCCTGTTTTGGGGCCTGGGCTTTTGCCTGGTGGGGGTGGCGCGGGTCGCCCCAGGTGCCTATCTCTGGGCGGGGGCAGCCCTGGGGATGATGGCCCTGGGGATGGTGGCCTATACCCCCATTGCCTCGGCCCTGGTGGTGGCCATGGCCCCAGACGCGCTACGGGGGGTTTATCTATCGGTAAATTCGATGTGCTGGGCCGTGGGCTACTTAGTCGGGCCACCCCTGGGGGGCTGGGCGCTGGATCAGGGGACGGTTATGGCGCAGGGATTCTGGCTGGTGCTGGCGATCACCGTAGTGCCGGCCCTGGGGGTGTTGGCCTGGCTTGACCGGCGGCTGCGAGACATGGTTTAGGAACCTGGCTACTAGTGCTCTGTCAAGCCTAAATTTGGAGGTTGGGTGGCCGCCCTAGCAGAACCCAACCAGGCTTACTGCTGTTGAGTTTTGCTCCGCTGCACCCAGCCTTTAATGGCCACCTTGACTCATGAGGTAGCTGCTGTAGAATGGCGGCCGGGGTGAAAATTTACCGTTTGGTTAAGACTTGACCTTTATCCCAGGGATGGCCCCCTTTGGGCTAAACTAGCTGGATTCTGCTGACAGCCTCCCTGCGATGTTTCCTGAGTCCCGGTTACAACATCTTGTCCCCTGCCCTGATGGGCCACTGCAAATCCTGCCATTGGTTCCGGAAGTCGCGCCAGCTCACGGTAGAAGCGAGATTTCTCCGGCGCCGCAGCTATCCCTAGCGATACCAACTTATAACGAAGGGCGAAATGTTGAGGTATTGCTGGGGCAGCTGACCCAGCGACTTGATGCGGTCATTCCCGGCGAGTACGAGCTGATTGTGGTGGATGACGACAGCCCTGACCTGACCTGGGAAAAAGCCCTGACCCTTACCACGGTCTATCCTCAGTTGCGGGTGATGCGACGGCAGGGAGAGCGGGGCCTATCAGCGGCGGTGATCCGTGGATGGCAGGTGGCTAGGGGCCAGATCCTGGGCGTAATTGATGCGGATTTGCAGCACCCGCCGGAGGTGCTAGTTGATTTGCTCAACGCCATGCAGCAGGGGGCCGACCTAGCCCTAGCCAGCCGCCATATGGAGGGCGGCGGCGTTAGCGAATGGAGCCTGGCCCGGCGGTTTTTGTCGCGCGGTGCCCAAACCGTAGGGTTAGTTTTGCTGCCCCGGGTGGTGGGCCGGGTGAGTGACCCCATGAGCGGCTACTTTATGGTGCAGCGGGGGGCGATCGCAGGCCCTTTACTCCATCCCAAGGGCTACAAGATTCTGCTTGAGATCCTGGGCCGGGGCGATATTCAAACGATTACCGAGGTGGGCTACGTCTTTCAGGAACGGCAAGAGGGCGACAGCAAGGTAACCTGGCGACAGTATTTCGACTATATTCACCATCTGCTGCGGCTGCGGCTGGGGGGGCGGATTGCTAACATTCACCAGCGTTTCCCGATGCAGCGGTTTGTGCGGTTTGGGGTGGTGGGGCTGAGCGGTGTGGTAGTTGATATGACCATTCTCTACCTGCTGCATACTACCCTGGGGCTGCCCCTGACCCGCAGTAAGCTAGTATCCGCCGAAGTGGCCATCGTCAACAACTTCGTCTGGAACGATGCCTGGACCTTTGCCGACGTTAGCCTCTTACAGCAGGGCTGGTCGGCTCGACTAAAGCGGTTTCTCAAGTTCAATCTGGTTTGCCTGTCGGGGCTGGTGCTAAACGTGCTGGTGCTCAATATTGTCTACAACCTGGTGCTGGGCCAGCGGTGGGCCTACCTGGCGAATTTGATTGCGATCGCCGTGGTCACCCTCTGGAATTTCTGGCTTAACCTCAAGCTGAGCTGGCGGGTAACCCAGGTGAAGTAATCAACGTTGTTGGCCAGTTGCCAAGTTTGCCTTCTAGGCCGCCTTCCGTCTAGAAGGCGCGGATGTTATTAGAATCATGTAAACAACTGTAAATAAAGTTATAGACTACATTAAGGAATAAAATGGTCTACAACGCTATGATGGTGGTTTGCCGCTTTCCTGGCGGGGCCTGGTCAACTCTTTACGGTAAGTCAGTATGAGACACGTGCTAAAAGTTCTGCTGGTTGGTGTAGCCATCCTGTGCGTTTGGCTGCCTACGGCCCCGGCCCAGGCCTACGACAATCCAGAACTCTTGCCCGATCAGCCGACGGCGATTATTGACCTGGCTAAATCCCTCACCCCGCGTCAGGAAGAAGACCTGAATACCGAGCTGATGGCGTTTGAAACTGAGACCGGCTGGAAGCTGCGGGTGTTGACTCAGTACGACCGCACCCCCGGTCGAGCCGTTAAAGACTTTTGGGGCCTCGACGACCACAGCATAATGCTGGTAGCCGACCCGCGCGGTGGCAACCTGCTCAACTTCAGCGTTGGCGATGCCGCCTTTGATTTTTTGCCCCGCACCTTCTGGATTGAGCTGCAAACCCGCTACGGCAACCAGTTTTTTGTGCGAGAAAACGGTGAAGATAACTCCATTCTGGGTGCCCTGGGCTCGATTCAGGTTTGCCTGCGCCAGGGCGGCTGTAACTTTGTGCCGGGGCTACCCCAGGAGCAGTGGGTACTGACCCTGATTACCTCGATTTTAGGCGGCGTAATCTGCGGGTTTGCGGCCCACCCGCGCAAACCCGGTCAAATTTTGGCCTGGCAGTGGGTGCTGATTTTTTCGCCCCTGTGGGGCATTTTGTTCATTGCCTTTGGCATTGGCCCGGTGGTAAGCCGCACCAGCGACTGGCTGCCCCTCACCCGCAACATTGCCGGGTTTTTCATCGGGGCGCTGGTCGCCTACCTGACCCCGGCCTTCAGCGGCCCCTCCTCCCCCTCAGAAACCTAGCCATCTCCAAAAAGGTGTTGCTGAATTCAGGCCTGAATTTGGGTAGGGGCAAACGGCCGTTTGCCCCTACGAGGGACGTTGAAGGCTTGATTCATACCTATGTCCAGCCACGCCCCAAAAAGGATGACAGGTTCAGACTATCGAGTTTAAGGTTTAGTTAGCCCCGTACCCGATCTTCCCCCATGCCTACTACCTAAGCGTCCTATCCGACAGGCTAGGGGAGGTCATGACGCGATTGACGGTGGCGAGCAGCCGCCGAGGGTCGATGGGTTTAACCATGACGTCGCTGGCCCCAGCCTCTAAGGCGCGCTTGATTTGGGCTGGGTCGTTGGTGTCGAGGATGGCCAAAATTTTAACCCCCAGGGTACCGACGGAACGGCCTAGGGCCACAATCGGGTTGTAGTCATCGCCGCTGGTCAGACTTAGGTTGGCGATTACTGCGGCGGGCTGGAGCAGTTCGACCTGGTCGAGCACCCCGGATCGATCGACAATCCAAACCACCTGGTAGGCGGCGGCGGTGAGCATATCGCAGATCACGCTGGCGGTTTCTTCGTTATCTTCCACCAGCACAATACGCCCCACAAGGGGCTCGGTAGTGGTGGGGGTAAGGTCGGATAAGTTGGGATGGTCAGGCCGCTGCTGGGGAGGAATTCTGACGGTAAAAATTGACCCTATCCCCAACTCTGAAGTCACCTTAATCGACCCGCCGTGTAGTTCCACCAGCTGCTTGGTCAGCGCCAGCCCCAGCCCCGTGCCCTGGTACTCTCGCTGGCGCACCTCTTGGAGCTGCTGAAACTTATTAAATAAAAGGGTTTGAGCCGTTTCGGCAATACCAATGCCGGTGTCTTCCACCTGAAACACCGCGACGCTTTGCTCTAGCCGCACTCGCAGGGTAACCTTGCCCCCCAGGGGCGTAAACTTAATGGCGTTACTTAGGAGATTGGCCAGCATCTGTCGCACCCGCCTGGGGTCGGCCAGGAAAGTATCCTGATCAGGGTTGAGCTTCAGGTCTAGAACCATGTCAATGTTGCTTTTGGCCGCCTCTACCCGAAAAGCATCTATGCTCTGGCGACTTAGGGAAGTGAGGGAAAACGGCCTAACTTCTAGGGCCGTGCGCCCGGCCTCAATTTTAGAGACATCTAAAATATCGTTGATGACGCTGAGCAGGTGCTCGCCGCTGGCGTGGATGGTATTGAGGTAATCGCGCTGGCGGGGGCTGAGATCCCCTAAGGACCAGCGCAGCAGGGTGGCCGACATGCCGATGATGTAGGTCAGCGGCGTGCGCAGCTCGTGGCTCATGGTGGCCAAAAACTCGCTCTTGGCCCGGTTGGCCGATTCGGCGGCGGCCAGGGCATCGCGCAGGTCTTGGGTACTTTCTACCACGCACACCTCCAGGTTTTGGGTCTGCTGGTGCAGCTGCTGATAAAGCTGGGCATGGCTAATAGCAATCGCCAGGTGCTCGACAATGTGCTGGAGAAACTCGACTTCCCAGGCTTTCCAGTGGCGCTGCTTGTCACATTGGTGGACGATTAGCAAACCCCATAGTTTTTGCCCCACCAAAATCGGGGCTACCAGCTTAGATTTTACCTGCACCTGGTTTAGAAACGACAGCAGGCAGGGGGAATTTTGGTAGCGATCGCCCACATCATCAATAGCCGAGCTTTCCCTCGCCACGTAGCGCGTTAGCCAGCCATACTGATCGCGAAAACAAAAGGTTTCAGCATAGTCTAGTACCGAAATCAGATGCTCTCCGGCCCGCGCCTCGTAGGTAATGTAACCCTGGTGCCCCCTCGCCCCCTCCGCTCCGACAGCGGGGGTACCCACGACCTTTAGTCGGCTGTTTTTGGCGACATTAAATTGATAAATTAGCAGGCGATCGGCCTGGAGAAAGTTACGCACCTCGTCTACGGTGGTTTGCAGAATGACGGATAAGTCCAGGCTTGCCTGAATTTTGGTAATCACCTGGTTGAGCAGTCGGCTGCGGTCAAGCTGGCGGTCAAGCTCGGCTTGAATGGGCTGGCCGGTCGTCGCTGGGCTAGCCGCTGTGCAGGCATTTAGCCAGGCCAGCATAAAGTGGCTTAGAGCTTCGGGGTCGGTAGGGGCCAGCGATTGGCCCAGGGCCTCTAGGTGCTGGCGCTGGTCGTTGCTGAGGGTAGCTGCTGTCGATAACTGCGCTAAAAAATCCGCCACCTGGTGCGGCTGGGTCACTAGCCGTAGGCCCACTTGGCCGTGGCGCTGGGCCTCGGGCCAAGTCCGAGTAGTCATTAGAACAGACATGTTTTGCCCCAGTAGCCCCCAAAACCGCTGGGGTTTGGCCTCAACCCAGGAAAAGTCAGCCTCAGTGAGTAAATCGAGCTGAAACTGCTGGCAGTACTCTTCCAAAAACTGCCCGAGGGGCGCTAGGGCGATGGTGGCCATGACCTGTTCGGTGCCGTGGCTAAAAGAATTAGGCATTCTGGTGTGGTTTGAGGCTAAGTACGCCCATTGCAAGTTAGTTTGCTCAAAAGACCGACCCAGATAGCGCAGAGGCGGCATCCTTCCTAGCATGGAAAGATAATCCTTCCATGCTAGGAAGGGATGATGGCCTAAAACGGGCTGGGACATGGCCCTGGGATGAATGGAAAAAGCCGTGGCCTTTGCCGTAACCTTTCCTAGGGGCTTAACCTGGGTTATCCATGATCCCCATAGGATTAAGCTAGTTTTTTTCGCAAACCCTATGGTAGCTTCCGTTTTGGGATTTCCTGATTTACGCTAGAGTTCCTTCAGATTTCGTAGTTCCTTGAGATTTCGCCCATGCATCGCTTAGCGGCCACCCCCGGCGGCTGGACCCCAGATACCGAAGGCGTCATCTTTGTGGAGCAGTCCTCCGCTACCCTGGTGTTTTTGACCGCCGCCGATACCGAAATTCAAACCCTGGCCCAGGCGCAGGCGCAGCTGCCGACCGACTTTCCCTCGCTGCGGGTGGCCAATGTACTTCAGCTTCAGCAGCAGCTAGCCATCGACACCTACGGCGAAACGGTGCTAAGTCAAGCCCGGCTCATTATTCTCCGACTGCTGGGGGGGCGGGGCTACTGGCCCTATGGTCTTGAAGTCGTTAAGGATGTAGTAAACGAAACCGAAGCGGCCCTAATTGTGCTGCCCGGCGACGACCGCCCCGCCCCAGATTTAATCAGCCATTCCACCGTGCCGTTAACGGTAGCCAACCAGCTCTGGCGCTACCTCAACGAAGGGGGCGTAGAGAATATTGCCAACGGGCTGATGTGGGTATGCGATCGCCTCCTCCACACCACCTACTACCCCCCTGCGCCCCAGCCCATCCCCAAAGTCGGCCTCTACCCCTACCGCAGTGCCACCCAAATTCTCAATTCCTCTGTTATCTCAAGCTCCCCCCGCCCCACTCCACCCCAACCAGAACCCGCGGTGGCCTCTCCCCCCCTCTCCCCCCCTCTCCCCATCCCGCCCCCCATCGGCCTCCTCTTCTACCGCGCCCACTACCTAGCCGGTAACACCGCCCCCATCGATAGCCTCTGCGCGGCCCTAGAGCAGCGTGGATGCCGTCCAGTGCCGGTGTTTGTGTCCTCCCTACAGGATGCCGAAGCCCAGGCTGATCTGATGTCCTACTTCAACCCCAAGGATGAGGGTGAGGACGGCATCGATCTCTTGCTCAACACCACCAGCTTTTCGGTGGCTAAACTCGACGGAGCCACGCCGGATTTATACCTCTGGCAGCAGCTCGATGTGCCAGTCCTCCAGGTCATTCTTAGCGGCGGCACGCGGGCCGCCTGGGGGCAGCAAACCCTGGGCCTGGCTCCCCGCGACATTGCTATGAACGTGGCCCTCCCAGAGGTGGATGGACGCATCATCACGCGGGCCATATCCTTTAAAGCGGCCCACCATCGCAGTACGGCCCTAGAAACCGATGTAGTCACCTACGAGCCGGTGGCCGACCGGGTGGAATTTGTGGCGGAATTAGCCGCTCGGTGGGTTGCCCTTCGTCGTACTCCCGTGGCTGAGCGCCGGGTGGCGTTGATTTTGGCCAATTATCCCAACCGAGATGGTCGGCTTGCCAACGGGGTGGGCCTCGACACTCCCCAAAGCACAGTAGAGATTCTCCAGGCCCTTAGGCAGGCGGGATATACCCTGGGCGATATTCCCACCTCGGGGGACGAGCTGATTCAGTGGCTGACGGCGGGGGTCACCAACGATCCAGAGGGGCGGGATTTTCGCACGTCCTACCAAGCGCTATCCCTGGCTGACTATGGGGCTTACTTCGAGGGACTCTCTCCCGCCGTTCAAACCGGCATTACCCGCCGCTGGGGTCAGCCTGACGAGCGGCCTAGGGCGAAGGATAGTCCGCCGCTAACCCGAACGGAGTTTACGATCGCCGGTCGCCATTGCGGTCACGTGTTCATCGGCATTCAGCCCAGCCGGGGCTACGATTTCGACCCCTCCCTCAACTACCACTCCCCCGACCTGGAGCCCACCCACGACTACCTGGCTTTTTACCAGTGGCTGCGGCAGTCCTTTAGGGCCCAGGCCGTGGTGCACCTGGGCAAGCACGGCAATTTAGAATGGCTGCCTGGCAAAGGGGTCGGGCTCAGCCAAGACTGCTACCCCGAAGCAGCCCTGGGGCCAATGCCGCACCTGTATCCCTTTATCGTCAACGATCCGGGGGAAGGTGCCCAGGCCAAGCGGCGCGCCCAGGCGGTCATTCTCGACCACCTCACGCCCCCCCTCACCCGTGCCGAACTCTACGGCCCCCTACAAAAGCTGGAGGGGCTGGTGGATGAATACTACGAGGCCCAGAGTTTAGACCCCACCCGGCTGCGGGCGATCGGCGATGGCATTCTCGCCCTGCTGCAAGCCACCCACCTGCTAGAGGATCTGGCCCAGGCCGGAAATCTGGTGACAAAAAACCCTGCTGAGCTCAAGCCCGACCGCCTCGTCACCCTCTTGCCCGACCTGGATGGCTACCTCTGCAAGCTCAAGGAGGCCCAAATTCGCGATGGGCTGCACATCTTTGGTCGCTGCCCCAGCGGGCGGCAGTTGCGGGATTTAATCGTCGCCATCGCCCGCCATCCGGGGCCGGGGCGGCAGGGGTTATCCCGCGCCATCGCGGCGGATGGGGGACTGGAGTTAGATCCCCTCACCGTTGACCCGGCGGAGGGGTTTGATCCAAAAACGTTAGCCCACTGTTCAGACCGGCTAAAATCTTGCGCCATCGCCGGGGACGTGGTGACGGTGCTGGCGGAAGAGTCGGCCCGGTGGGTGGAGCAGGTGCTGGCCCAAACCACGGCCTCGGCCCCTCAGTTTTTTGAGGAATTATCGGCTTCAAACGTCGCCCTGTCCCCTGAGCTGGCTTGGATTCATAACACCCTACTGCCAGCTTTGGGACAAACCACCGACGAAATCGACCACCTGCTGCGGGGCCTAAACGGCGGCTACGTGCCCAGCGGCCCTGCCGGCGCCCCCACCCGCAACCGCCCCGACGTGCTGCCCACGGGGCGCAACTTTTTCTCGGTGGATATTCGCGCCATCCCCACCGAAAGCGCCTGGGATGTGGGCCGCCGGGCCGCCGAGGTGCTGATTGAGCAATACACCCAGGAGCACGGCGAGTATCCCAAAACCCTGGGGCTGTCGATGTGGGGTACCGCCACCATGCGCACCGGCGGCGATGATTTGGCGGAAGCCCTGGCCCTGATGGGGGTGCGCCCCGTGTGGGATGGCCCCTCGCGGCGGGTGGTAGATTTTGAAATTTTGCCGCTCTCGGCCCTGGGGCGGCCCAGGGTAGACGTCACCCTGCGGATTTCAGGCTTCTTTCGGGATGCCTTCCCTAACTTAATCGACCTGTTTGACCAGGCGGTGACGGCGGTGGCCGATTTAGCGGAGCCGCCGGAGCAGAATCCTCTAGCGGCCCGCACCCATCAGGAAGCAATAGACTGGCAGCGGCAGGGGTTAACGGTGGCGCAGGCCAGGGCGCGATCGCGCTACCGCATCTTTGGCTCTAAACCGGGGGCCTACGGGGCCGGGCTACAGGGGCTAATTGAATCCCAAAACTGGACGACGGACGCTGACCTGGCCCGCGCCTACCTGAACTGGAGCGGCTATGCCTATGGCCGGGGGGCCGAGGGCCACGCCATGCCCGAAGCCTTTGCCCAGCGGCTACAACACCTGCAAATTGTCCTCCATAACCAGGACAACCGCGAACATGACCTGCTCGACTCCGATGACTACTATCAGTTTCAGGGGGGTATGGCGGTGGCGACTCGCACCCTCCAGGGCCAATCACCCGCGATTTATTTTGGCGATAATTCCCTCACGGCCAGGCCCCAGGTGCATGCCCTAGCCGCTGAAATCGCCAAGGTCTACCGCTCCCGCGTGGTCAACCCCAAGTGGATTGAGGGGGTAATGCGCCACGGCTACAAGGGCGCGTTTGAAATGGCGGCAACGGTCGATTACCTGTTCGCCTACGATGCCACCACCGGCTGCGTGGCAGATCATATGTATGAAGGCGTAGCCAACGCCTACGTGCTGGATGCCAAGGTGCAGGCGTTTGTTCAAAAATCGAACCCCTGGGCGCTGCGGGATATGGCCGAGCGCCTGCTAGAAGCCCACCAGCGAGGGCTATGGCAATCCGCTCAATTAGATTTGCTGGATGCCCTGCGCCAGGTGGCCCACGCCGCCGAAGGAATATTAGAAGCGCGGCAGCTTTAAGGCTTAGGGATGGGCGCAGACTTGAGATATCGACACTTGGGCATCCACTACCAGCCGCTCCGCTGGATGTAAACCAGCGGCGATCTATTCCCCTGCCCGAAGCAGCCGAATATCAGCGAGCCGAGCAAGAGCAGCAGCGACGGGAACGCCTAGAAGCGTTTTTGCGTTCCCAGGGCTTTGATCCCGATCCGATCGACTGACCCGGTGGACAACTCCGCCAAGAGCGCCATCAAATGGGGTAATGATTAACATTTATTAACAAAAATGGGGGTCAATGGGGTGTTTTTAGGAAAATCGCCGTGCATTCCATTGAGTTTTGTTAATGCAATCCCCCATAGACCTCAATTTTCTGGCCAGAGGTATTTCTGAAATCCAGGCAGGATGAGGATTTCCGCAGGTTGAATTATTGTTAACCTGATTCAAAAAGCGTCAAATTGCGAGACTATAATACCCAAGAGCAATCACCGTCAAAAGTATCGGGTATGCCTGCAAGCGTTTAGCGCCGCAGGTATAGTTTGAACCCTAGGCGTTTGATGCTTACTTTGCTTGTGTCTAGAGAGAGGAGAGTCTCCATGACAACTACCCCGCGGGAGCGGGAGGCGAAAGTCAAAGTCATCGTTGATAAGGATCCGGTACCTACTTCTTTCGAGAAGTGGGCCAAGCCAGGTCACTTTGATCGGACTTTGGCTAAAGGGCCCAAAACCACCGCTTGGATTTGGAATCTTCACGCCGACGCTCACGATTTCGATAGTCACACCAGTGACCTAGAAGATATTTCGCGCAAGATCTTTAGCGCCCACTTCGGCCACCTGGCCGTTGTCTTCATCTGGCTCAGCGGCATGTACTTCCATGGCGCTAAGTTTTCTAACTACGAAGCCTGGATGACCAACCCCACCGGAATTAAGCCCAGTGCTCAGGTGGTCTGGCCGATTTTTGGTCAGGAAATTCTGAACGCTGATGTAGGCGGTGGTTTCCACGGCATTCAAATTACCTCCGGGTTCTTCCAGCTTTGGCGGGCCGCCGGCATTACCAACAGCTACCAGCTCTACTGCACCGCCATTGGCGGTCTAGTGATGGCCGGTCTGATGCTGTTTGCAGGCTGGTTCCACTACCACAAGGCCGCTCCAAAGCTGGAGTGGTTCCAGAACGTGGAATCGATGATGAACCACCACCTGGCCGGGCTGCTCGGTCTGGGCTGTCTGAGCTGGGCGGGTCATCAGATCCACGTCTCCCTACCCATCAACAAGATGCTGGATGCGGGCGTGGCACCCCAGGATATTCCCCTGCCCCATGAGTTCATCCTGAACAAGAGCCTGATGGCAGACTTGTACCCCAGTTTTGCGGAGGGTCTGAAGCCCTTCTTTACCCTCAACTGGGGGGTCTATGCCGACTTCCTCACCTTCAAGGGCGGTCTGAACCCCGTCACCGGAGGTCTATGGCTGTCGGATACGGCTCACCATCATCTGGCTCTAGCGGTGCTCTTTATTGTGGCGGGCCATATGTACCGCACCAACTGGGGTATCGGCCACAGCATGAAGGAAATTCTGGAAGGCCACAAGGGTGACCCCCTGCTGTTTGGTGGCAAGGGCCACGATGGCCTGTACGAGAATCTGACCACCTCCTGGCATGCCCAGCTGGCGGTTAACCTGGCCATTCTCGGCTCCTTAACCATCATTGTGGCGCACCATATGTACGCCATGCCTCCCTATCCGTACATCGCGACGGATTACCCCACCCAGCTGTCGCTGTTTACCCACCACATGTGGATTGGCGGCTTCTTAATTGTGGGGGCCGGTGCCCACGCCGCCATCTTTATGGTGCGCGACTACGACCCGGCGGTGAATATGGACAACGCGCTGGATCGGATGCTCCGCTCCCGTGATGCGATCATCTCTCACCTCAACTGGGTGTGTATTTTCCTCGGCTTCCATAGCTTTGGGCTATACATCCACAATGACACCATGCGGGCCCTGGGCCGTCCCCAGGACATGTTCTCAGACTCCGCGATTCAACTCCAGCCGATCTTTGCCCAGTGGGTGCAGAGCTTCCACGCGGCGGCGGCGGGGGCCACGGCACCCAACGCCCTGGCCAGCGTCAGCCCCGTATTCGGCGGCGACGTGGTAGCGGTGGCCGGTAAGGTAGCGATGATGCCCATGACCCTCGGCACCGCCGACTTTATGGTGCACCACATCCACGCCTTCACCATCCACGTCACCGCGCTGATTCTGCTGAAGGGTGTGTTGTATGCTCGCAGCTCGCGACTAGTGCCTGATAAAGGCGAACTGGGCTTCCGGTTCCCCTGCGACGGGCCAGGTCGGGGCGGCACCTGTCAGGTGTCCGGCTGGGATCACGTGTTCCTCGGCCTGTTCTGGATGTACAACTCCCTATCTATTGTCATTTTCCACTTTAGCTGGAAGATGCAGTCCGACATCTGGGGTACGGTGAGCCCCGATGGCACGGTGTCCCACATCACCGGCGGTAACTTTGCCACCAGCGCCATCACCATCAATGGCTGGCTGCGCGACTTCCTCTGGGCGCAAGCCTCCCAGGTGATTGGTTCCTATGGCTCGGCGCTGTCGGCCTACGGTCTGATGTTCCTGGGTGCCCACTTTGTTTGGGCCTTTAGCCTGATGTTCTTGTTCAGCGGTCGCGGCTACTGGCAGGAGCTGATTGAGTCCATTGTGTGGGCGCACAGCAAGCTGAAGGTGGCTCCGGCCATCCAGCCCCGTGCGCTGAGCATTACCCAAGGCCGGGCGGTGGGTGTAGCCCACTACCTGCTGGGGGGTATTGCGACTACGTGGGCCTTCTTCCTGGCTCGAATTATTGCGGTGGGGTAGCTCTCCTGTCATGGGATCTCCTAGGGGCGCATCCCATGCGCCCCTGCCTACCGAATTCATGACTCAAATGTCGTACTCAATAGTTTTGATTCATGGCCACTAAATTCCCAAAATTCAGCCAGGACTTGGCGGCTGATCCGACCACCCGGCGGATCTGGTACGGGATTGCCACGGCCCACGACTTTGAAAGCCACGATGGCATGACGGAGGAGAATCTTTACCAAAAGATCTTCGCCTCCCACTTTGGTCATCTGGCCATCATCTTTTTGTGGACCTCCGGTAACCTGTTCCACGTCGCCTGGCAAGGCAACTTCGAACAGTGGATTAAAGATCCGCTCAATATCAAACCCATCGCCCACGCGATTTGGGATCCTCACTTCGGCCAGCCTGCGGTAGATGCCTTCTCCCAGGCTGGGTCGTCTAGCCCAGTAAATATTGCCTTTTCGGGGGTATATCACTGGTGGTACACCATCGGCATGCGCACCAACACCGACCTCTATACCGGTGCGGTGTTCCTGCTGATTCTGTCCTCCGTCTTCCTGTTCGCGGGCTGGTTGCACCTTCAGCCCAAGTTCCGCCCCAGCCTGTCCTGGTTCAAAAACGCTGAGTCTCGCCTCAACCACCACCTGGCTGGTTTGTTTGGCGTTAGCTCTCTGGCCTGGACGGGGCACCTGGTGCACGTGGCGATTCCCGAATCTCGCGGGGTGCACGTGGGTTGGGACAATTTCCTGTCTATGAAACCCCACCCGGAAGGCTTGATGCCCTTCTTCACCGGGAACTGGGGGGTTTATGCCCAGAACCCCGATACCTCTGGTCATATCTTTGGTACAGCGACTGGCTCGGGTTCGGCAATTCTGACCTTCCTGGGCGGGTTCCATCCTCAGACGGAGTCTCTCTGGCTGACGGATATGGCCCACCACCACCTGGCGATCGCGGTGATTTTCATCGTCGCTGGGCACATGTACCGCACCAACTTCGGGATTGGCCACAGCATCAAGGAAATCTTGAATGCTCACAAACCCCCGGCGGGTACCCCTGGGGATTTAGGTGAAGGGCACAAGGGTCTTTACGACACCTTAAATAACTCCCTGCACTTCCAACTTGCTCTGGCCCTGGCTTCCCTGGGTGTTGTCACCTCCCTGGTGGCGCAGCACATGTACGCGCTGCCCCCCTACGCCTTCATGGCGCGGGACTACACCACCATGGCGGCCCTCTATACCCACCACCAGTACATCGCTGGTTTCATTATGGTGGGGGCCTTTGCCCACGGGGCGATCTTCCTGATTCGGGATTACGATCCTGCTGCTAACAAGAACAACGTCCTCGACCGCGTTCTACAGCACAAGGAAGCGATCATCTCCCACCTGAGCTGGGTGTCGCTGTTCCTGGGTTTCCACACCCTGGGGCTGTACGTGCACAACGACGTAGTGGTGGCCTTTGGCACCCCCGAAAAGCAGATTCTGGTGGAGCCCGTCTTTGCCCAGTGGGTACAGGCGGCCTCCGGTAAGATGCTCTACGGCTTCGATACCTTGCTGTCGAACCCCGACAGCGTGACGCAGACCGCCAATGCCGTTTGGCTACCCGGCTGGTTTGAGGCCATCAACAGCAACGCTAACTCGCTGTTTCTGACCATTGGCCCTGGCGACTTCTTGGTTCACCATGCGATCGCCCTGGGTCTGCACACCACTACCCTGATCTTGGTCAAGGGTGCGCTGGATGCCCGCGGTTCGAAGCTGATGCCCGACAAAAAAGACTTCGGCTACAGCTTTCCCTGCGACGGCCCTGGCCGTGGCGGCACCTGCGACATCTCTGCGTGGGACTCGTTCTACCTGGCGATGTTCTGGATGCTCAACACCATTGGCTGGGTGACCTTCTACTGGCACTGGAAGCATCTCACTATCTGGGGCGGCAACGTAGCCCAGTTCAACGAAAACTCGACCTACCTGATGGGCTGGTTCCGAGACTACCTGTGGCTTAATAGCTCGCAGCTGATCAACGGCTACAACCCATACGGCATGAATAACCTGGCGGTTTGGGCCTGGATGTTCCTCTTTGGACATTTGGTCTGGGCGACGGGCTTCATGTTCTTGATCTCCTGGCGGGGCTACTGGCAGGAGCTGATCGAGACCCTGGCCTGGGCCCACGAGCGCACTCCCCTGGCGAACCTGGTTCGCTGGAAGGACAAGCCCGTTGCTCTGTCGATCGTGCAAGCTCGGGTGGTGGGTCTGGCTCACTTCACTGTGGGTTACATCCTCACCTACGCAGCGTTCTTGATTGCCTCGACGTCAAGCCGCTTTGGCTAGGTTGGGCTAGTTAGGTAGAACGGTTTGATAAAGCCTGCTCTCACCCGGTGAGAGCAGGCTTTATTGCTTGTAACGATGAAATGCCGATAATTTTTTCTTGTTATGCTTGAGTTAGGCATAATCAGGTTCTTCCTATGGCAGACTCCAACGAATTGATGGGCGAGAAAGCCTCAGCCGCTATTCCACCTGACCAGAACCGCATCTTTGCTAAAGGAAATCGAGTTATTGCCTTTGCCTCTGGCGGTTCCTTTCTAGGCGCGATGGTTGGGCAAATCCCAGGTGCAGTGTTGCTGGGTTTGCTTGGGGCTGTATTTGCCTTTGTTTACAACCCTAAAATCGCTAATGCTAGTGGAAATGAATAAATGAGTCAGTCGATTTTGACTCTCTGGGGATTGCTGGCGAGTTGTCTGATTGTTGCCGTGATGGCAGTTAAGGCCTGGCGAAGACAACGACTCAAAATCACTCTAGAAGACTTCATCGCCCTGGCCTTATCTTCCCTTGGTTGTATTTCCAGCCTTCACTTGATTTATAAAGCCTTTTCTGTGGAGGAGCTTCGTGAAATCTTGGAAGGTGATATTGTAACTTTGATTATTGGGGGACTCGCCGTTCTGTGGGTATCAGGGAAAGAAGTTATCCGAATCATGTTGGATGATTGATGGCTAACTTACTCGACGACGCTCAATTTATAGAACAGTACCAGCGGGCTGTAGCGGCAGCTAACCCAGCAAGTACAGAACCTAAGGCAGTAGCCGTCCATTATGATGTTGTGAATCACTTGATCGTGATTCGCCTCAACAGCGGTGCAGTGTTTAGCTTTTCGCCTGATATTAAACCTTATCGGAAATTGAGCCTGTAGAATCAATAGCAGGAGCAGAGACC
>DAIUJR010000087.1:0-20573 GCA_036848635.1 Nodosilinea sp. CTOTU7336 | reverse complement strand
CCACAGGTTGGCGCTCTCGCGCTGCTGTAGAGTTGTCGTCATGATGTATTAGTCCAGTAAGTGTTTAGATATGTATAGTTAAAGACGGTTGCGCCTTTAACTATCGTTACCTTAACACACCTTTCGAAATAAGTCCCGCAGGAAAATAATCTGGCAGCTCAAGGTTTGTTAATAAACGACATTTCCGTAGGGAAACTGGCCCTCCCAGGCTGGGATCGGCAAATCCTCGGCGGGCGGGGCTGCAACCTTTTCAAAAAGGGGGGCTGGCTGAGGCGATAGCCCACTGGCGGTGCGATCATCCACCGCCAGTGGGGCAGAGCTTTTGGCTATCGGCCTGGCGGCGTTGAGGTCCTGGTTTAGCTCCCGAATACGGCGAGACAGGAGCCGAATAATATTGACGGCAATGCCTGGAGTTTCGTCAATGGCGTCGTAGAGCTGCTGTTGGGTGAGCACCAGGCATTCACAAGGTTCCAGCGTAGTCACCGAGGCGGAGCGGGGTTCGGCATCGAACACTGACATTTCCCCAAAACAGTCCTCCTGCTTGAGCTGGGCTACGGTGCGCCCCCGGAAATGAACATTCACCTGCCCTGACACCATGATGTACATGGCCCGCCCCTCCTGGCCTTCGGTGATGATGGTGTAGTTGGCATCAAAGCCGACTTCATCCATGACTGAGGCCAGCCGCACCAGAAAGTCATCCCGCAGCTCTCTGAAAATGGGGACATTGCGAACAAACAGCAGGCGCTCAACACTGGTTAATGACATTGGATTAGCCTAAGCGTTTCGAACTAGCCAGGGGCGGGGCGGGCTGAGGTAGACCTGGTGGCTCCAGATTATAGGCGGTCATCAACTGATTCACCTGAGCCACCACCAGATCATTGGGGTCATTTGTCATCATCGGTAAGAGTTCCCGCAGCGCCCTGGGGGAAGCCACCGCCAGGTAGGCCAGCACCGCCTCGCGGACAAACCCGGTGGGGTGCTGGAGGGAGGCCATGGTATGTTCGGCGGTCAGGTTCCAGCGTTTTACCTGGGCTAAATGAAAACAACAGGCCAGGGCCCAGTCAGAGAGAAAATTACGGATGTCTAACAGCTGGCGCACGCGATCGCCGGGGGGCAGGGGCTGGTAGGTAATTAGATTGGTGGCGGCGTCGAGCCGCCGGATTTTTTCCCCGTCGGGGCGGCGATCGAGCAAAATTAAGATTGACCGTTTACTGGCGATGTCGAGAACGTTGTCTAGAATTTCCAGGCCCCTGGCCCAGCTCGCTTCGGAGCCATTCAGGCTGACCTGGGCCGCCTGCACCGCATTGGCCGGGGAGATAAACCGCAGCAGCATAAAGAGCCGCTCAATGGCGTCAACCTGTAGGCTATCTAGGGCCTGCCGTAGCAGGTCGCCTGCGGTTGCGGAGATGATGTCGGGGGCTAAATCAACCTTGGCAGCTAGCACCTGACCCACAAACGCTAGCTCAGTCTCAATCAACGCTTCGATACCGCCACGCCCCAGTCGCTGATCGAGGGCGCTGTCGATCAGAGCGGAACGCTTAACGCCGGTCTCCTGATACAGACTGAGCAGAATCCGGAGGATCTGGCGTCGGCTGTTACCCCAGGTGCTGATTAGATGATTAATTAAAATGTCTAGGGCGGGAAAGGTACCAATGTTGCCAATCACTTGCCAGGCCTGATTGCGCAGGATTTCGGGCTTATAGCTATCCAGGGCGAGGGTGGTTAGCATGGGCAAGGCTTCGTTGCCGAGGCGGGTGAGCGCCCCCACGGCGGCCTGCCGGGTTGACTTATACTGTAGCGCCTTGAACAGGGATGGATAGTATTTTTTGTACTGCGTCGCGGCAATTGCTTCGAGCATGGCGCGACGCACCCGCAGGGAGGGATCCTGAAGCAGCTGATCGATGTAGAGACTGAGGGATTCCATATAGTCGGCATCCCCTAGGGCGCGGCAGCCCATCACCCGCTCCCGCTCCCGCTCGTGGATGAGCATTTTGCGCAGGGTGGCGGTGGCTTCGGCCCGGTCTTGGGAACTGCCGTGGCGCAGCATCAGCGAGGCCGCCGTCCCCCGAATCACCGCATCCACCTCTGGCTTGAGGTAGAGCCGCAGTTCGTTGATGTCGTGGTGCTCCTGGGCCAGCCAGCCGTAGCGCAGGGCCAGGGCCAGCACCTCAGGGTTTTGGCCTGGCACGGCTAGCAAGGCCAAAACCTGATCCTGGTAAGCCGGGTTGGGATACTCCAGCATGGCCTCCAGGCTTTGTCGCTGGAGGCTGGAGGAAAAGTCGGCCAGGTGCGGGGCCAGGATTTCGCCAATCGCTTTAGGGGCAATTTGATTCAGCAACTCAATGCAGGAGCGCCGGTCGGCCTCGGACTCTAGCCGATCTAAATCCTCGATTAACGCCTTTTTGAGCACCCGCAGGTCGGCGTCGGAAAAGGTCAGCAGCCCTCGCTCGGCCCCCCGCACCAGCAGGTTGAGGTAGCGCGAGCGCAGCAGTACCATAATGCCAAACCAAACCAGGGCGGCGACTACGGCACCCAACAAAAATAGACGTGACTGCACCGGGGCGGCGGTCACGCCCAGCCGATTACAGACCGCAATGGTCACTAAAATAGCCACCCCCGTACCGCCCATGGAGAGAGGTTCAGCGATGCCCCCCACCAGGGATTGGACGGTGCTGCGCACCCGGTCGGGAATGGGCTGAAATAGAATTGGTCGGGTAGTGGCCACCAGGGTGTAGCGCAGCCATTCGTCGAAAAACTTGAGGGCAATTAGCCCCCAAAACAGGCCCGCCGCCCCCAGCAAACCCGGATGGCTGATCACCAGGGTAATCAGCCCGATGGTCAAAATCACCGATGGCAGCACCAGGGCCACCGCAAACACTCCCTCCCGCTCGATTAGGCGGCTGGAGGTAAACCACTGGGTCAGCAGCTCAATTAGCCCCAGCAGGCCACTGAAAGCGCCCAGAAAAGCCGCAATCGCCTTCACGTCAAGGGTATTCTCGAGCTGGCTAAAGAACTGGAACTCGATGGAGAACAGCAGCATTTGCCCCAGCACAAAAAACGAAAATAGCAGCACTACGTACTGCCGAATTGGCCCCTGAAAGCGTGCCTTGGGGCGATAGTTTTCGACATCTTCGGCCTGGCGGCGGGGGGAGTCGGGAAAGGCGTGCTCGTAGCAGCGGCTGAGATAGAACAAAATGCCCGCCCCGGTGACCATCATCCCAAAGGAAAGCAGCAAGACGTTTTGCAGCCCAATCCACGACAACAGGAGGTAGACTGAAAACCCGCTGATGATGTCGGCCAACAGGTTGCCGCTGCTGATGATCGGAAAGGCCCGCTTGATTTCGCGGATATTAAACAGCTGGTTGGCCGTGACCGAAAGGTTGAGGTCGTTAAGGCTATAGATGGCCTCAATCCACAGCCGCATGGAAAACACCATCATGCCCGCCAGCCAGGGCAGAGTTAGGCCCCAGCGAAACGCCAAGATCGGCACGGCCATCAGCAGGGCAATGATCACGATTACCCGACGCAGGGGAAACAGCCGCTGCAGCCAGGAGTAGACCACGCTCAGCCCCAGCCCTACACCGGCGCTGAAGATATAGATCCAGGGCAGGTTAGCGGCCCCATAGGCATCTAAAAACAGCGCCGCCGAGCTCACCTCCAGCCACACAATGCCCATAGAGGTGGTCGTGTAGAACGCAAACATCAGGAGGGTGCGTTCTTCTTCGCCGGGGCGCAGGTTGATTAATTCAAGCCAACGCCCCTTCCAGGTCTGGCCGTCTTGCACTGGGCTGGATACGCTCATGGCGGGGATTTTGTTCTAGTTGCAATGCCTACCAGGATACCCAAGCCTGTCCCCCGGGGAGTGCTCAACCCCGCCACCGTTGACTATCGAGGTCATTTCTCGATAGGGTTAGCCGAGGGGGTCAAGCCAAAGGACTGGGGTCAAGCTTCTCGGCCACCGCGACCGCGACCATGCCCCCGTCTCCCACCTGGGGCACCGGGCGAACGCTGCGGTATTGATCCTGGCGAATGCGATCGAGCACCGATTGAATTTCAGTGGGCTGCTCCCCCAAGGTATTAAGCAGGTGAGAGCCCAGCTCTAGAGCGGCTTCAAACTCTGGCTGCACGACTTCCTTAGCCCCGAGCTGGGTGAGCACGTCGATTTCTTCGTTGGTGTGGGAGCGGGCGATGATATCGAGATCCGGGGCCTTAGCCAGGGCGTGCTGCAGCAGCCGCCGGGTGCTGGTCGGGTCGGGCAGGGTAATGGCCAGGGCCTTGGCGGTTTCGAGGTGGGTTTTCTCTAGCACCAGTTCGCTATCGGCATCGCCATAGACAAAGGGAATTTGGGCCAGGGGAACCTCGCGGTGGCGGAGGTTCTGGATGGCAGCCTCACTGTTTTCTACCACCAGCACCGCGTAGCCTCGACTGAGCAGAATATTCACCAACACCTGCCCCACCCGGCCATAGCCGGCCACAATCACGTGATCCCGGATGTCATCCGGCACAGAGAGCAGTTTGGATTCATCCAGCCGTTTTAGATAATCTTTGAGGAAGGGCAGCTGGTGGAGCCAATCGACCACCCTGGGGGCGAGGTTAATCCACAGGGGCGTGAGCATCAGCGAAATGGCGATGGTGCCCAGCAGCAGCGAATAGCTCTGCTCGGTGATCAGCCCCATCTCTAGCCCCACCAGGGCCAGCACAAAGGAAAATTCTCCAATTTGGTTGAGGCCAAAGCTAGAGAGCACCGCCGTTTTGAGGGAGTACCCAAAGCCCAGCACAATCAGCAGAATGATCATGGCCTTGCCCACCATAATCAGGGCCACCAGCTCTAGAATGCGACCCAGGTTGCTAACCAGCAGGGTGGGGTCAATCAACATGCCGATAGAGGCAAAAAACAGGCAGGCAAAGGTGTCACGCAGGGGCAAAATTTTGCCCAGGGCCTGGTCAGAATATTCAATCTCTGAAATCATCAGCCCCGCCACAAAGGCCCCCATGGCGATGGAAAGGCCCAGTTTTGAAGTCGTCCAGGCGATGCCTAAACACAGGGCTACCACAGTTAGCAAGAACAGTTCGCTGCTTTCGGTGGCGGCAATGTGCTGAATCAGCGGCGGCACCACCCAGCGCCCCAGGGCCAGGGAACCCGCCAAAAATAGAACAATCTTTAGCCCGGCCAGGCCCAGAGCGACCCCCAGGGCGTCGGGCTGGTTAAGCACCGGCAGAATGGCCAGCATCAAGCCCAGGGCCAGGTCTTGGGCAATCAACAGGGCCAGCATCACCTGCCCATGCAGGGTGCCGGTTTCGCCCCGCTCGGTGAGGGTTTTGATCACCACCGCTGTGGAGGAGAGGGAGAGCACTAGCCCCAAAAATATGCCCTGGAGGGGAGAGCTAGCCGACCCCGACAGCAGCGAGACACCGGCCACCAGAAGAGTTGTTAGCCCCATCTGCAAAAGACTGCCCCCGATGGCGATCGCCCGAACCCGCTTGAGCTCGGCTAGGGAAAACTCGATACCCAGGGTAAACAGCAAAAAGACAATGCCCACCTCCGCCAGCGACTGAATTTGCTCAAAGTCGGTTTGCAGCCCCAGCCCAAAGGGGCCGATCACCAGCCCTGTGGCTAAGTACCCCAGAAGGGCCGGTTGATTCAGGCGGTTAGCCGCGTAGCCCCCCAGGGCCGAGGCCCCCAGGGCCAGGGTCAAATCACGGACGAAATTAAGTTCAACGGCCATACAAGGAGGATCAGGGCAAAGGAAGCCGACGGGCTAGAGCCTAGCGCAGCGTGTCAGCCCCAGGTTGAACCAGAGCAGGGGTGAGAAAGCCCAACCCGGGCGCCAAGCTGGCATCGGTTAGTTTGATTATCTCGCAAACCTGAATCCGGTGGGGAAGGAGGGCTAAAGTCAGGCTCAACGTTGCGCTAGCCGCATCGACAGGCCAATGCGCTTGAGTTTCGGATCGACCTCTAAAACCTTTACCGTCACCACCTGCCCCACCTTGACAATGGCGTTGGGGTCGCTAACGAAGCGGTCAGCCAGTTGGGAAATATGCACTAGCCCATCCTGGTGCACCCCCACATCCACAAAGGCCCCAAAATTGGTGACATTGGTCACCACCCCTTCCAGAATCAGGCCGGGGGTAAGGTCGTTAATCGTCTCCACGCCATCCTGAAAGCGGGCGGAGGTGAACTGATCGCGGGGGTCGCGGCCCGGTTTTTCTAGCTCGTGCAGAATGTCGCGCAGGGTGAGTTCCCCAGCCTCGGCAGTGCGGTATTTTTTCAGGTCAAGCCCCCTGAGGCGATCCATCGCCTGGGAAATTTGGCTCAGGGGCAGGCCCAGGTCGGCGGCGATCTCGTCTACAATGCCGTAGCTTTCGGGGTGCACCGCCGTGTTATCCAGCGGGTTTTGGCCGTCGCGAATGCGCAGAAACCCCGCCGCCTGCTCAAACGCCTTGGGGCCTAGCTTTTTCACCTTGAGGAGCTGGCGACGAGAGGTAAAGGCCCCGTGGGCGTCGCGGTAGTCCACAATGTTGTTGGCTACTGCCGCGGTCAGCCCCGACACATAGGTAAGCAGCTGGCGGGAGGCCATGTTCAGGTCTACCCCCACGTAGTTGACGCAGCTTTCTATGGTGTCATCCAGCTTTTGCTTCAGCCGCTTTTGGTCGACGTCGTGCTGGTACTGGCCAACGCCAATGGATTTGGGATCGATCTTGACTAGCTCTGCCAGGGGATCCTGCAGCCGCCGGGCAATGCTAATCGCCCCCCGCACGGTGATATCTAAGTCAGGAAATTCCGCCGCCGCCACCTCGCTGGCGGAGTAGATCGAGGCCCCCGACTCGTTGACCAGCACCTTCACTGGCGGGTCAGGCAGGGTCTTCAGCACCTCCTCCACGAACCGTTCGGTTTCGCGGCTGGCGGTGCCGTTGCCAATGGCGATCAGCTCAATGCTGTGCTGGCGAATCATCCCCGCCAGGGTGGCGGCCGCCTGCTGCCGCTGCCGCTCCGACTGGTGGGGAAAAATCGCCTGGTAGGCCAAAAACCGGCCGGTGCCATCTACCGCTGCCACCTTGCAGCCGGTGCGAAACCCCGGATCGACCCCCAGGGCGGGCTTCATCCCGGCCGGGGGCGACAGCAGCAGGTTCTTGAGGTTGGCCTCAAAGGTTTGGATGGACACCTCATCGGCCCAGGCTTTCTTCTCCGCCATCACCTCGCTGGTCAGGGAAGGCTTGAGCAACCGGCCGTAGGCATCCTGAATCAGCCCCTGGTAAAACTGGCGGATTTCGGCCGCTGGGGTCGTGACAATGCGCTTTTCAAACTGGTGCAAAACGGGGGCGGGGTCAATCTCTAATCCAACCTTAAGGATGCCCTCTCGCTCTCCCCGCAGCAAAGCCAGCAGGTTGTGAGAGGCGATGGTACGCACCGGAGCCCGGTAGCTTCGATACATTTCGTACTTGGTGCTACCCTCGGGGTGGTCTTTTTTAATGGCAGCGGTGAACTGCCCCTGACTGAGCAACCGCTCCCGCAGGGTACGACGCAGATCTGCCCGCTCGGCCACCTGCTCCGCCAGAATATCCGCCGCCCCCTGCAGGGCATCCTCAGCGCTTAAAACGCCCTGTTCAGGGACAATAAAGGGTTTAGCCACCTGGGCTAAACTGGCTCGGCTGCCGCTGCGATTGAGGCGCTCAATGCCGTCGGCCAGCGGCTCCAGCCCCTTTTCTTTAGCCACCGTGGCGCGGGTACGGCGCTTGGGTCGGTAGGGCCGGTAGAGATCCTCTAGCTCGGTCTTATGCTGGCAGGCCAGGATGGCGGCTTTGAGGTCGTCGCTGAGCTGGCCTTGGCTGGCAATTTCCCCCAGCACCGTCTGGCGGCGGTCGTTTAGCTCGGTGAGGTACTGATACCGTTCGGCAATCTGCCTGAGCTGAACCTCATCCAGGTTGCCGGTACGCTCTTTCCGGTAGCGGGCGACGAAGGGCACCGTAGCCCCGTCAGCAAAGAGTTCCAGAGCGGCGATCACCTGGGCTGGGCGCAGGCTGAGCTCGGCAGCAACGGTAGCAGACAGAGGAGGGAGCATGGGTGAAGGAGTAAAGAGGTAAAGCGGTGAATTCGTGGGACATCGTGGTTGGCCTGTGCGGCCCAACCCTCAGGATCAATATTGGCAGACCATCAACAGTTCACCAACCTAGCTCTGCCAATCGCAATTTGACTGACCCCACCACCCCCCTACCCATCCACCCCCTCTACCCCCTACAATCCCTCTACCCACTCCACCACCCGATGCCCCAGCCGCACATCGTTAAGTCGGTCGATCTCGCGAATGCCGGTGGGGCTGGTGACGTTGATCTCGGTCAGGTAGCCGCCAATCACGTCGATGCCGACAAAATAGAGCCCATCGCGCCTTAGGGTAGGGGCGAGCTGCTGGCAAATCTCTAGCTCGCGGGGGGTGATGTCGACCTTAGCGACCCGACCGCCGACCGCCATATTGCCGCGAAACTCGCTGCCGGTGGGGATGCGATTGACGGCCCCCAGAGGTTCCCCATCGAGCAGAATAATCCGCTTATCGCCGTCCTGAGCGGCGAGTAAGAAGGTCTGAATCATCACCGGTTCCTGGCCCTGGCGGGTGCTGATTTCGACCATGGAGTTGAGGTTGCGATCGCCATCCTGCAAAAATAAAATTCCCTCCCCGGCCTTGCCCCCCAGGGGTTTGAGCACCGCCGCCCCCCACTTCTCTACGGCGGCGCGAATGACCGCCTTGTTCTGACTGACCAGGGTGGCGGGAATGGCGTCGGCAAACTGGAGGGCGTACATTTTCTCGTTGGCCGCCCGCAGCCCCTGGGGAGAGTTAATCACGCGGGTTTTAGCCGGATCCACGTAATCCAAAATATAAGTTGTGTAGAGGTAGGGCACGGTTACCGGCGGGTCGGTGCGCATAAACACCGCGTCCATGTCCTCCAGGGGGCGCTGCATCGCCTCGCCGAGCTGAAACCAGGGGGACTTAGCCACCCAGCGCTGATCAACTAGCTCTACCGGGGTCAGCTCCACCGGGGTCAACAGCCCCAGGGCCTTGCCCTCCACCACGCTGAGCAGGGGGGCAGCGGTGAGCCAAACCTCGTGGCCTTTGGCCTGGGCCGCTTCCATCAGGGCGACACTGGTGTCGTGGCCAGGGTCGAGACGCTCAATGGGGTCGATAATAAAGGCGAATTTCACGAGAGTAGCGTCCCTAAGGGGTTTCCCAAAAAATACTACACCGGAAACTATGGATTGCCTTGCTGGGTTGCCCCAAGGACAAGGGAATGATCGGCTCTGACTGAGTAAAGGTGCCGGATATCAGGTATGGCCTTAGTCGTTATTGTTAGGACACTTTGCTCAAGTCGGCGGCTTGACTGTCATTCCCGCACAGGCGGGAATCCACCCTAGAATCATTGCCCTCAAGTAGATTCCCGTGAAAACGGAAATGACGGCGTACAATGCCTCAGCACTGTCCTAACCTAAACGGCTATAGCCATATCGGTTATCAGATTGCGTCTGCAACCTAAAACCTAATTAACCTCAGGCTGCGTCGCGGGGGTCGTATCGGCAGGCAGCGTGGGCACCACCACCTGGTCTTCAATCTGATAAAACACCAGGCTAGAGGCGGAGGCGCAGCAGAGAGCATCCTCTGGCGTATAGCGGTTGAAGGTGGCGGTGAGGTTAGTGGGGCTGTAGAGATCGGCGCTGATCAGGCTGCCGTCGGTGCGAGAGTTCATCACCACGGGAGACAGGGTGCCCACAAACGCGCCGTTGCTAAAGACAAACACCTGATACCCCAGGGGGCGGCACATGCCGTCGGCGTCAGACATGCCGGTAATTAGGGTGGTGGGGCCATAAACTTGGGCCGAGCCGACCAGAGTCCAGCCGGCGGCTTCGACCAGGGCATCTTCGGGCAGGGTGGCGGCCCGGAAGCTGTCTTCGCAGCTGGCCAGGTTGCCACCGCCCTCTGGCGTAGGCGCACTGGGAATAGCGGCGGCGGCGGTGTTCCAGGGAGTACTTTCATCCAGCCAGGCTCCGCCAGGGTCAGCCTGGGCCATGGCCATCGGCCCCACCAGGGACGCAGCCAGTACCAAAACGCCAGGCAGTAGAGAAAGGGGGTGTTTCAAGACGATCAGGCTCCAAAAAGGGGATTACCCTAATTCAAGGACAGAATGGACATTTTGCCAATAATTTAGAGCCTGTTGACCGTGCCCAGCCCAGGGTAGGTCAGGGCTTTTGGCGATTCAACACCTTTAATTCAAAACTACTCAGGCCCGTGAATTGGGACATTCAGGCCGAAAGTTTCATTTTTGCCTTGGGCGGCTGTTCTTCTGTCGGCGGCTGTTCTGACGCTGGCGCGTCAGGCAACGCTGCGCCGTCCCCATCGTCCCCTAGGGGCAGCTGCTCCTGGTAATCTAACCCCAGCACCGTGCTGTAGATTTTGATGTATTCCACCGCCGACTTCGACCAGCTAAAGTCTTGGGCCATGGCCCGCTGCTGCAGCGCCCGCCAGGGTTCCTTAAAGCGGTACCCTTCCCAGGCGCGAATCAGGCAGGTAAACAGGTCGAGGGGCTCGTAGCGGTCGAAGCAGTAGCCGGTACCGGCGTTGTGTTCGGGGTCGTGGTGCTGTACCGTATCCACCAATCCCCCGGTGCGGCGCACCACGGGAATGCAGCCGTAGCGCATGGCCACCATTTGGCTAATGCCGCAGGGCTCAAACCGTGAAGGCATTAAAAAGGCATCGGCCCCGGCGTAGATGCGGCGGCCCAGCCCCTCGCTGTAGAGCAGGTAGGTGGCCATGCGGCCCCGATAGCGGGAGGCCATTTGCCAGAGCTGGGTTTCGTAGTACCGATCGCCGGTACCCAGCAGCACGAACTGGGCATCGGTGTAAGACAGGAACCGATCTAGAATTTGCAGCACCAGATCCAGCCCCTTTTGCTCGACCAGGCGACCGACTAGGCCCACCAAAAAGGCTTTGGAATTCACCTCTAGGCCCAGCTCTTCCTGAATGGCAACCTTATTAATGCGGCGGTTTTCTAGGGTGTCGGCGGTGAAGGGCTTGGTAATGTACCGATCCGTCGCCGGGTTGAAGTCATCCTCATCAATGCCGTTGAGGGTGCCGCTGAGCTTGCCGCTGACGAAGGAGAGCAGCCCCTCCAGGGTTTCTCCATAGTCGGGGGTTTGGATTTGCTGGGCGTAGGTAGGCGACACGGTATTCACCCAGTCAGCGTACTGAATCGCCGCCGCCATGGTGTTGTGGCCCTGCATAAACCAGGGGCACCAGGTGATGCGCTCTAGCTCCCACCGCCACGGCCCCTGGTAGGCCAGGTTGTGGATCGTAAACACGGTCTTAACGTTGGGAGTCTGGTGCATCCACACCGGAAGCATGCCCGTATGCCAGTCGTGGCAGTGAACGACCTGGGGCGTCCAATAGTTCCAAACGAATTCTGCCGCCCCGTTGGCAAAGAAGGTAAACCGCCAGGCTTCGTCGTCGCCGCCGTAGACCTTGCGTGGGTCGAAGGCGGGGTGACCAAACAGATACAGCGGCACGTCTGAGCCGGGCAAAACCGTTTCATAGACGGCGAAGTCGTTGAACATGGCGCTGCCTTCCCAGACAGGCTCCGCCGGGATGTCTACCTTATCGGGCATAAAGCCGTAGTACGGCATAAAGATGCGCACATCGTGCCCGAGGCTGCGCAGCACCTTGGGCAATGAGCCTACCACGTCTCCCATGCCGCCCACCTTGGCTAGGGGCGCTGCCTCCGCTGCCACAAACAGAATTTCCATGTTTCCCCCGCCACTGCACGAATCTACACGAATCTAATCTTGTCCCCAGTCTACGGGGGTGTGGGCGTTCTGCCTAGGTAGTGGGCTACTTCTGTCCTCGATTCCATTTCCGTACTTCATACTCCATACAGTTATCCAATGCCAAACCCCTAGAAGCCTGGAGCCGTCGTCATAGGTTGGGAATTGTGTTTGACTCCTCAACTATTTTTCGATTACCCAACGGGGCTGAACGATCTCCTGATGTAGCTTGGGTGAGGCTAGAGCGCTGGAATGCCCTCACCCTAGGCGAGCAAGATTCTTTTCCGCCCCTGTGCCCTGATTTTGTCATTGAGCTTCGTTCTAAAACCGATCGGCTGATGCCCCCACAGGCCAAGCTGCAGGAATATATAGCTAATGGTTGTGGCCTGGGCTGGTTGATTAATGTTCAAGATTGCCAGGTAGAGATATATCGCCCCGATCGGTCGCCAGAGGTACTTGAGGCTCCGACTACCCTTTTTGGAGAAGCGTCCCTGCCGGAGCTAAGGGTGGCCACAGCAGGACTGTGGTAGGTTAAGCGCCGCTAATTGCCCAACCTAGGACAGGGCCAGGATTTCCTCGCTGACCGCTTCATCTATGGGGTGAACCTGGCTAGGCATCTGCAACATACCGGTCAGCAGGGTGCTGGGGGGCTGGGCATGGGGCCAGGCAAAGGCATGGCGAAAGGCCGCTTCCTGGCAGGCCTGGAGGCCGTCAAAACCAATCACGTCGTGGGTGAGCAGGTTTTCATACTCAAAGGGTAAACGCACGTTGTGCAAACCGGCGTTGTCGGTGCAAATGGCGATATCAACCCCGGCCTCAAAGCAGCGGTCAAACACCCGCTTGAGCTGAGAAATTTCATCCAGGGTGCCGGTTTGCAGGTAGGTGGTGGGGCAGACCTCTAAACACTGGCCCCGCGCCGCCACGTCCCGCAGCAGTTCGGGGTGCCGGAGGGGAATTTGAATGCCGTGGCCAATCCGCATCAGGTGAGGCAGCAGCTGGGGATGGCAACCATCGACGGTTTCGTAAAGATGCCCAGTGGTTTTCAGGCCCAGGGCCTGGGCGCGCTGGTAGAGCTGAATGAATTCATCGATGCGATCGCCATACTGGGCATCTCCTCCGGCCACGTCCACTGCGCAGACATAGTCGGGGTACTGGGCGGCTAGCTCCACAATCGCCTGATTGACCGCATGGGGCAGGCGAGAATGCATACAGAGAATTTGCCGGGTGACGATGGGGTACTCGGGCTGCTGGCTAGCCTGGCCGACAATCTCCACGATTTCGGCCATGGCCTCAATTCGCCCGCTTTGAGACAGGTGCTCTGGGGTGCGCAGATAGGGGGTATAGCGGAGCTCTAAATAGGCCAGGTTCTCAAAGATGTAGGCTCCGCGAATCAGCCGATAGATGAAGTAGGGCAGGGCCTCATGGGTCTGCACGCTTTCTACTAGCGTGTGTAGTTCTAGATACTCTGCCAATGTGTTGCGGGGCTGGGTATAAAACTGCTCAAAGGCGGCGTAGTTGGCAAACCGATTCGACAGGTCGGGGCGGTTGCGCTCAAAGTAGCGCCACAGCACTCTAGGCACCACGGAGCCGCCCAGGTGACGGTGAAGTTCAGCGTATAAACTCATGGGAATTTTTGCCTTGGCGAAGAAGTGGATACTCGACCCTACGGAGCGATTATCAGTGACCGCTAAAACCGCAGACTATCAAAAACTTGAAGAAATATAAAGATGATTATTTCGTCTGTTGTATCGCATATTCAACGAATTGTGTATGAAGCCAGGAAGATTTAAGCTACAGGGCTGGCCAGATAGCTTAGGACAGGGTTGGCGGATCGAGCTACAACTGGGAAGCTATCTGGCTCGCCATCGCCACTCTTATCGCACCAGGTTGGCTGTGTTCTAACCGAGGTGGCGATGGCTATAAAGCTGCGGAAATTCCTGAGTCCATCCGCCTCAACCCATCCCCGTTGTCAGCTTGAATTAACTTGTATGACCCCAATTCAAATCAGCCCCACTAGGGGCGTTAACAGGCGTTGCTGGCTTGGGTATGGGGCTGGGTCTGCTGGCGGGCAACGTTCTCGCAGCCTAACTCATACCCAATTCTGCTTGGTTACCCCCGATTGAATCGGGCGAATGCCCTAAAGCCTCTGGATAGGCTGTGCCAACGCCCCTACGGTTTGGCCGGTTGGGAATCGGGGCTAGGCGACTCGGATTTGGTATCAAACCGCCCGCCACGACCTCTAGCCGCAATACCCACCTAGAGCGGCAGTTGATCTCGCGTCTGCGCGTCATGCTGGTTAAAACCATTGCGCTGCTGACCTTGGGCATGATTGCGCTGTCCTACGGTTACGGCAACGACAATGCCCCGTGGTGGGCCGTTAGCTCCCTGAGCGTATTTTTTGCGTTTTGTTTTCTGAGCAGCCCGCTGCGCTAGACCAACGCTAAAAACGCCGTAGGGGCTGAGCAGCGCTCAGCCCCTACGGCCATGTTTTACCCAGGGAATTAATCAGGCTCCCACGGCCTCTTTCGCTGCATACAGCACCTCAGCAGTAATTTTATCGATGCCTTGGTCGCGGGCGAATTTTTCGGTATTGCGCTTCACCTTGCCGCGCACAAATCCAGGAATTTTTTGAAGTTCGGCCAGACCATCGGTGCTCCAGCCCAGGTCTGAATCGGCGGACATGGTTTTGGTAATTACCTCTTTGGTGTCATGGCCGCCAAAGAACTCCAGCAGGTGGTCTTCCATACCCAGGGTGAAGGAGTTATAGACCAGATCTACGATTTGGTTAGCCCCCTCGTAACCCATAAACGGGCGATAGCCCACCGGAAAGTTTTGGATGTGGATGGGGGCAGCAATTACGCCACAGGGAATATCCAGCCGCTTGCCCACGTGGCGCTCCATTTGGGTGCCAAAGATCGCGGCGGGTTCGAGGCGGGCGATGCGGTCGGCGATCGCGCCATTGTCGTCGCTAATTAGCACCTCGTCACAGTAGTCGCTCACCTGCTCAGTAAACCAGTCGGCATCGTACTTGCAGTAGGTCCCCGCCAGCACCACCTGAATGCCCATTTCCCGCGCTAAAACCTTAGTAATAGCCGCGGCGTGGGTGTTATCGCCGAACACCACTGCCTTTTTGCCGGTCAAATTTTGGCAGTCTATAGAGCGCGAAAACCACGCCGCCTGAGACACAAACCGAGTTTGCTCATCGATAAAGCCTTCGTAGTCAACCTCGGCGCCCTGCTGGTTCAGCACGGTTTGAATCGCTCGAATGCACCGGGCCGTTTCCACAATGCCCATGGGGGCAATCTCTACAGAGGGAATGCCGAACTCAGTTTGCAGGTACTCCGCCGTCAGCGGCCCCACCTCCCGGTAGGGCACCAGGTTAAACCAGGCCCGCGGCATAGTCTGAATCTCACCGACGGCGGCACCGTCGGGCATCACCAGGTTGACCTCAATGCCGAGTTGGGTCATCAGAGTGCACAGCTCGCGGCTGTCGTGGTTGTTGTGAAAGCCCAGGGTGGTCAGCCCAATGATATTGACCGACGGCCGTTCGGTTTTATCCGTCGGCAGGGTGCCCTGCTTTTTAGCCTTTTCGATGTAAAACTGCACAATCTGCTGCAGGGTGCGATCCGCCGCCTGGAGCTCGTTCACCCGGTAGTGGTTAACGTCGGCCAGCATGACATCGCCCTCGGCATCTAGGCTGGCCCGCTCCACAAAGTTCTCTAGATCCTCCTGCAAAATGCTGGAGGTGCAGGTGGGGGTAAGCACAATCAGGTCGGGGCGCTCTTCTTTATCCTTGCGGACAATATTGTCTACCACCTTTTCTTGCGAGCCGCGCGCCAAAACGTTGCGATCAACAATACTGGTGGTAACGGGGGTAAAGTCCCGCTCACGTTCCAGCATCGACCGCATGACGTTAAAGTAGTCGTCTCCTAGAGGGGCATGCATAATGGCATGCACGTTCTTAAAAGAACTTGCAATCCGCAGGGTGCCAATGTGGGCCGGCCCAGCATACATCCAGTAGGCCAGTTTCATACCGTTGAGTCTCCTTGGTGGCTAGGGTCAGCGTGAGTTTGCCGAAACACCCTGAACCGGCAGCCTTGGGGTAGACCTACGGGCACGGTCTTGATTGTCCCTAAAATCAGCGGGCCTAGAACCTAACTGAGAGAATTCTTTACCTGGATCAGCGCTTCAATCAGGCGGAGGAGCATCATCCTCACCAGCGGCTAGTAGACATATCCCCGCCCATCACCGGCCTGGCCAGGGATGTGGCGCGGCTAAGCGGTGCGCAGGTTGAGTCAATGCCTACGGCTAAGGCACGAGATTTTTCTCCCAGGGCCACTCAGCGGGACGCGTGGATTCATCGCTCAGAACAACTGGCTGGGGCAGACGCCTTTAGCCCCAGGAATATTTGAGTATAAAAATATACAGATTTCTTGCGCAAATTCAGTCAAGATTGTGTAAAGTTATAGTCGAATTCATATACTTTAGTTAAAGTTGAGTGAGTTCAGGCAAAGTGCCCTTTGTGCGGGTTTAGCATAACTGTGGCACACAAGGAAAGCCATGAAAGTTTTTGCTTAAAATCATGATGATTACTCCCCCCTAGCTTTTCTAATTTTCAATTGACCTGCTTAGTAACCTATTTAGGTGCCGAATTGCGGTGCTTAGGCTTTTAGGCGTAGTGGTACTAGGTTAGGCTAAGAGTCGCTTCAGCCACCGAAGCTAAGGGGTACAAATCTGACCTGTAGAGATCGTTTTTGCCACAGGGGCTGAGGAGTTCAAAATAATGCTGAACTCAAGCCCCATGGCTAACCTTCTGCCAAGTTAGGCAAAAGGTGATAAGTTAATCGGCAGATCTATAAAAGGCTTTAGTTAAAGGCGTTATGGCGTTTCCGAAGCTGATTAGATGCGCTAATTTCTATCAGATCTTAAAAGCAGGCGTTTTGACTCTGTATGGGTACCTTACGAGTCTGATCAACGCTGTATCAGTCAGGTGGTCAAAACTTAAGTTTCGGTTGGTTGATAAGCCTTAAAGTTTGGTTCGCCAGAGAGCTAAGATTTCCTCCACTGCCGATCGATCTCCACCTTAAGACATAGGTGCTTAGGCTTTGAATTTGTTACTCTTTACAAAATCTGTTGATGGTTGTCTATTCAATATTTTCATTATCCAGCTCTTACCTATGTCTCGTATAAATCGTCCGGTTGGATTATGCGGATTAACCATAGCGGATCTCACTCAGGTAGAGTATGTCATTAAGAATCCCCCCTGCCCCTTAGTAAGGGGGATAAAGAGGGGACTTAAACAGCCAGAAACGGGGGATTTGCAACTTAGCCGATATGTACCTCACTAAATTGAGAACCGCTATAGGCAATGGAATTCCATGATTTACTCAACTTTTGGTGAAAAACCAAGAGACTTAGTTGAGCTAAACAAATTACCTTCCAACTGTTCAGCCGGTCACGATGTCATTTACAATACAGCACAATGGAAAGCCCAGAATTAACCTACACTTCCTTGAAGTCGTCATCGCCCCAAAATTTGACATTTGGACTAATTACTCCAAGTTACGCCCCAGATTTTGAGCGCTGCAAGCTGCTCTGCGAGACCCGAGAGCAGTTTTTGCCCTCCTCGGTAATGCACTACATCGTTGTCGATAAGCGAGATGTCTCCCTATTCAAGGCGCTGAGTAATCGGCGTACCGAAATATTAACCGTCGAAGATATTTTACCCTGGTGGATTCAGCGCATTCCCTTTGCGAATCAGGGCTGGATCAGCCTAAAAACCCTACCTATTCGCAACTGGATACTTCAGCAACTGGTTAAGTTGTCTATGGCTCAGGTTATTAGCGAAGATGTTTTAGGGTTTGTCGATTCTGATGTAGCCTTTGTGCGTCCGTTTGACCCTCAAAACTTCGTTAGAATGAACCAGGTTCGCTTCTACCGCGAGCCAAATTCTATCCCTCCCCAATGGAGCAATTTCCAAAAGTGGTACCGTACTGCCTCTAACCTCTTAAATACGCCCCAGGTTAGCTATCCTGCCCCTAACTTCATCGGCGATTTAATTACCTGGCGTCGGGATGTCGTGCTTAAGCTCCATAGCCATATCGAAGCTCAGTCAGGCCGCTCGTGGCTTGAGACCCTGGCCGGCACCCTGCATTGGTCAGAATATATTCTCTACGGCATGTTTGTGGAGTATGTTCTAAAGGATACATCGGGACATTATTACGACGAAAAGTATCCAGGTCTACAGTATTTTTCTACGGAGGACATGTCAACCCAAGACATCCTAGAATTTTTAGCTGGAATTGAGCCTCACCACGTGACGGTCATGATCTCTGCCAAGGCCAAGATTCCTGTCGAGCGGTACAAGGGTTTACTGGCTGAAGTCGACTCCCCCGGGGTAAGACGTCACGCCCAGCACCGAACCATAGCCTAGGTATCCTCCGGCGTAAGTCCACGGACTACTGCGAGAAACTGAGTTTCAGCTTCCAAGTCTGGGGTTTTGGGATGAGCAATGGCAGCTTTTATCTAGCTCCCCCCGCTTCAGCTCAGACCAAACCGTTGACCTGGGAGCGACAGTTTGCCACGCCTACTGGCTAAACCCCGCAATCTGACCTTAAAACTGGATATGGCGCTGGCAAAACGATACACTGATGCTAGAGTTCCAGTTTTTCTATTCTTGAGTCAGGGGTTTACCGGATTACACCCAGCCGTTATGCCCCGCTGTGCCCCCCAGTCTGCGCATACCCAGGCTGAGTTACCTGTCATCGCCAGGATTAAGGGAACTTTTTATAGCAATTTGGGCTCTCAAGCCTCAACTTGTTAAATCTTATACAACGAACAAAATTTAGGCTGATCGTGTCATTTGGTTAGGCGGTATGTCTTCCTAGCCAGAGTCGTTTGCCGCTTTTGGCCTACTCGGTCAGCGTATATGGCAAAAATATCAGTGAAAGTACCGATGCCTACGTAGTTATCCCGTGGCACTGGGCTGGTTTACCCTGGTATAACTCTGCAAGATCCAGAGGATTTGGAGCACTTTTTTGATGAATGTTGCCTACCTGATTAACCAGTATCCGAAAGTCAGTCACAGCTTTATTCGTCGCGAAATAGAATCCTTAGAATCCCTAGGATTAACCATTCATCGGTTTGCTATTCGCACCTGCGAGGCCGAGCTGGTCGACATCCAAGATTTTGCCGAGCTCGAGAAAACCACGATTGTTTTGGATCGAGGAATACCAACCCTACTGCTGGCCCCCCTTCGGGTTTGCGTCCGTCAGCCGGTGCTGGTCTTGACCGTGCTAGGGGTTGCCCTGCGGCTGGGTTGGCAATCAGACACTGGAGTGGTTAAACATTTTGCCTACTTCTGTGAGGCGTGCAGCCTATTGAAAGACTTTGAAGACGGCGAAATTACCCATGTGCACACTCACTTTGGCACTAACTCAACTACCGTAGCGATGCTGTGCCACCAGTTGGGAGGGCCGACCTTTAGCTTTACCGCCCACGGCCCCGAAGAATTTGATCGACCCCATGGCATTGCCCTGGCCGAGAAAATTCGCCGGGCTAAGCTGGTCTTTGCGGTCAGCTCGTTTACCAAAAGCCAGCTATTCCGCTGGTGTGACCCTACCCAGTGGGCCAAAATTAAGCTAGTCCGCTGCGGCCTCAACGATACGTTTCTATTAGAACAGCCCGCTTCCCTGTCAGACCAACCTCAAATGGTTTGCGTCGGTAGGCTGTGCGAGCAAAAGGGGCAGCTCCTGCTGGTTAAGGCCGCTAAGATGTTGTTCGATGTCGGTTACCAGTTCAAGATCGTTTTGGTAGGCGACGGCGATATGCGCCCCCAAATTGAAGCTTTAATTTGTCGCTACGGCTTAGAGAGCTGCATCACCATCACCGGCTGGGCTGACAGCCAAACCGTTAAGCAGCATATTCAAAATTCTCGGGTACTTGTTTTACCGAGCCTGGCAGAGGGGCTACCCGTGGCGCTGATGGAGGCCCTGGCGCTGCAAAGGCCCGTGATTAGCACCTACGTGGGGGGTATTCCCGAACTGGTGGTGCCGGGGGAAAACGGCTGGCTCATTCCCCCCGGATCCGTTTCTCATCTAGTCAGCGCCATGAAAGAGGCCCTTGATGCTTCCAATGACACCCTCCATCGCCTCGGCCAGTGTGGGGCAGAACGGGTCAAAGTACAGCACGACTCGCTTAAGATTGCTCAACAAATTTTGCCGTTGTTTGAGACCATAACTTCACCCAGCGCTGACCATACCGAAGCCCTTGATGCCTCAAGTCAGCTGGTGGGTACCCCTAGCCTGGCCCCAGCGGTTTATCCAGCAACCACCAAATGAGGTTGACCCTAGGCGGATCTAGCTACGGCCAGGCTATACCCCCATACAAGACTTAAACCTTGAGAAAGAGTGACAGATTACCTCGACCCTGCCTGGAAAGTGTTTCATGGGGGGAGCTTAGGATTTGGAGTTTAGACTAACGTTGAAAATACGCTATGGGTGGAGTAATAGTCATGGGGCACGACAACCATATGTAGTGGAAAAACTCATCTAGTCTAAACTCCAGTTAGTATGATACTTTAGACTTGCATCACATACAATTCGGGGAGCATCGGCATGATTAAGGGTTCGCGGGCTTTAGCTAATCGGTTTAGCCTCGTTTCACAGGCTCTTGAAAAATTTAAAATACCTAGTGCTCTAGGCCTTCGCCACCTTAGTCTTTAACCCGAATTTCTCACCACTCCTGTCCCAAAGCGCTAAACAGCACCATACTG
>DAIUJR010000086.1:6860-20912 GCA_036848635.1 Nodosilinea sp. CTOTU7336 | reverse complement strand
CTCATTTGAGACTCCTTGCACAGCAACCCTTTCAGGACTTTTCTGCACCACTAAGATGTCCAACCTTCGAATAATCAGTATTTCGGCCATAAATCTGAGCTTTACAAGAGTAAAAAACGCTTTATTGATATGTAGATCGAGTTAAAGTCCAAATATTTTTATTTAATCAAAGCTATAGCCAAAGGCTTCAATATCCTCTGAAAATGTTTTGCAGACGAGTTCTCTAGTCTTACTATTATAGTATTCCTGATATGGCTTTTCTTTCGATACATTCAAGTAGGGTAGATCGACAGAGACCTTGATCGATTTACAAATCAAACCAAAATCCTCTGAAAGATTTTCATATTTACCAACGAAATCAACTAATTTTTCTCCTTCCTGCGAAAACAAGAAGTCTCGCTGGAGCTTCCCTCTCCCTCCGCATCGATAATGTATGTAGTTATCAAAACTTCCTAGCTCTTTTATGAGTTTATGGTGAGGATGTTGATCGAATTTTTGCGTATAGTTGTAGAGAGAAACTTGCCAGTCCCATGGATTTCGGACTATGCCGAATGAAAAGTATTTTTCAAATTCTCTTTTCCCAATCTTGTGAATAATTTCTTCTGCAGTTGCATGGCCATCTAAAAGTTGATGATTGAATATGCTTATACCCGCTGTGCGACGAAGAATTTTTCTGGCCAATGCTTGATATCGATTGTTTGTGTATGGCAGTAGAGCGGCTTTAATGCTAGTTCCAGCATTTTTGCAAACGTGGATAAAAATAAATTTATGGCTGTATGATATGAGCATAAAACTGACTCCGGATTCCACTTTTTCTAAAGATAGGTCGCCATTTCTTGATGATTGACAAAAGCTGTCAGTTAATGATTTCGAAAAGCTGACTAGCCCAGCCGCTGAGCAACTGAGGACGGCTAAATGGAAGCTAGCGTTCTAAGATTAAATGTCACTCACGAAATTATGCCCGGATTTTTCAGCAATTTAAAGCGGTTTATCTCGGCGACGTTTGCCGCTCAACCTGTTTGTCGCTCAACCTGTTTGTCGCTCAATCTGTTTGTCGCTCAACCTGTTTGTCGCTCACCACGGGCTGCCCACCATCGTAAACGCCGCCCAGTAGAAGGGATGACTCAGATCCTGCCGCCCATCCACCGCCAGGTCGGGGGGCAGGGACAGGGTGCCGCTGGGCCAGATCAGCTGGCCGCTTTCGGTGTAGACCTCACCGCGAATCATCGCTAGCTGGGCCTGGCGCAGGGCTTCGGCCTTAATGGGCTGCGGGTCGAGCTGCTGGTAGAAGCTAATCATCAGGCCAGCGGTGGCTTCGTCGCTAACTTTCCAAAGGCTGGCCAGGGCCGATTTAGCCCCCGCTAGCAGAGCAAATCCGGCAAAGCCAAGCTCAGCCTCGACATTGCCCATGGCGGTTTGGCAGGCGCTGAGGGTGACCAGCTCTACCTGGGGATCAAACCAGCCCAGGTCGGGCACCTGGCTGAGGTGCAGGCGGCTGTCAAAGAACTGTAGGTAGGAATTATCGGGAGCGCCCCGCAAAAACTGGGCGTGGGTGGCCAGGTGAATGATCTGCGCCTGTTGTCGAGATCGCTGTAGGCCAGCCACCGTAAAGTTGGTTTCGGCTACTTTGGTGCCGGGCCAGAACGCTTGAATGGCGCTCATTTCGACCCCGGCGGCCAGCAGCGGCGGTTGGTTAATGAACTGTGACGCCCCGCCCACCACCAGGGATGAACTTGGCCGGTTGAGATCAACATAGGTGGCATCAATCAGCCCCACGCTGGGGATGAGGCCGATGCTGTAGGCTTCGATTAAAAACCGCTCACCGTCATGGAGGGCTGCCAGGGGCAGGGTGCGCAAACCCGCATCCAGAATAAAGCCGATGTTGGTGACCCCGGCAGTGTCTAAATCGGCCTGGAGAGGGGCCACAATCCAGGCGTAGAGCTGCTGGGCCGTGGCCAGGTAGGCGGTGTTATCGGTCAGGCTAGGGTTGGTAATCTGCCGTCGCAGTAGCTCCTGGGTTTTGATCACGTCCTCAGCGGTGACGTTGAGCACCCTGACCTGGATGGGGTCTTGGTCAGCGGTGATCAGCAGCAGCTCTAGGGCTCCCTGGCCGGGTTTGAGGTCATTCACGTCGCGGTTAAACCGAACGTATAAGAAGGCGGGTACCTCCCCCGTTTGGGCCTGAATGCTGCCCAGGGTGGCTTTGGCCTGGGCCAAGGTGGCGGGCTCACTGGGTTTAATCAGATCCCCAAAGTAGCCGCTAAACTCCTCCGCAAGGGTCGCTTCGGCGATGGCCAGGGCCTCGTCAGGAAGCACCTGCCCGGCGCTGATGAGCGAAACCTCGTCCGCCAGGTCGTCCGCCAGCTCATTCAGATCAGGGTCGGGGGGATCCTCAATTTCAATCGGGATATCCCCAAAGGCGATCAGCTGTACCTCCCCGGGTTGACCCCGGCCAAAAATGCGGCTGCCGATGATCGGGTTACTGGGGTCAGGGCCGAGAGTGACGCTGCCGCTGGTAATCGCCCCCAGGGTACCGTTGACGGTCGGATCGCCCAGGGTAAAGGTCGAGGCCCCGTAGCCGATGGCGATCGGGCCTCCTCGGCGGCCTCCCAGGGTCGAAAGGCTGGCCGCTAGACCGCTCTGGTCGATAAAACTGCCGATGGCCCGAAAGGTGCTGGCGGTAAGGGCCGTAATCGAGCCGCCGTTGTCGTCTCCCTGGGCATTGATACTGCTCACCCGAATGGCATCCCCCGCCTGCAATCGCACCGTACCGCCGTTACTGCCGTGGCTGTCGAGGGCACCAGTGCTCAGGGTGGAGCCCGCCGTTAGGGTGATGGGGGCTCCTGATGTGGTGATGTTAGCCGTAGTAATGCTGCCGCTGGGGCTGGTCAAACTGACGCCGCCACCGCCTGCGCCCCCGGCGGTGATGTCTCCTATGGCGCTGAGGTTGCCCCCGGTGGTCACCTGAAGCCCGCCGGAGAAGGTCAGATCACTCAGCTGAATGCCGTTGATGTCGTTGAGCACCACGCTTTGGCCACCGGTAACCGCCACCGTACTAAAGTCGTTATTGCCGCCCAGGGCAATGTTTCCCAGGGCGTCTAGAACCGTGGTGCCCGCCACCGCGACCCGGCCTCCGGTCTGGGCAATCTCCCCTTCTCCCGCAACCAGGGTCAAATCTCCCGGCGTGGTGAGGGTAGTGTTGAGCACGACGCTTTCCGCCCCTTGAACCGTGAGGCTGCCGCTACCGCCGGTCACCGCAAGCTCCAGGGGCAACCCTGGGGGCAAGAGAATGGTGTCATCGCCGCCGCCGCTGGCCAGGGCTTCGACATTGGCAAAGGTCATGCCCTGCACCGTACCGCTGGTATTGCTGGTGAGGCTAAAGCTGTCGCTGCCGCTGGTGCCGGCCACAGTGTCGGTGCCTGCGCCGCCGTCAAATAGTTCGATGTTAGTAAAGCTCAGGCCCGCTATGGTGGCGGCATTGAGGCCCAACACCGTAAACAGGTCGTTGCCAGCAGTACCGACCACCGTATCGGTGGCACTACCGCCAACAATTTGGATGGGGGTAGCAAAACTCAGGGCCGCGCCAAACCCTAGCAATCCCAGGGTATTGTCGGCATTGATCTGCCAGGACGTGTCCTGGTCTGGCCCGGTGATCACGCCACCGTTGACGACCAGAGGGCTGCTCAGGTTAAAGGGGGCCAGGGTGAGGGCACCGGTACTACCCAGTGAACCAATGGTTCGGCGGCTAAAGCCGTTACCGAGCTGGTTGAGTTCATCCTGGTTCAAGAAGGTGATGAACGGGTCGCCCGTACCCCCCAGGGTAATGTCCAGGGCGGGATCAACCGGCTGAATTTGTAGCACCCCACTACCGGTCACTGGGGCCTGAATCGCCGGATTATCCACCGCCAGGGTGAGGTTGCCGAGGCCGGAGTCTAGGGAGCCACCACCGCCGGTCACCAGGCCCCCATCTGCGCCCTGGCCGGTGACGTTAATATTGCCCCCCGCCGAGGTCACCGGTCCCTGGAGAGCAGCCCCCGTCGCAAACGTACCCGCCGGGGCAAGGCTAGTGCCGCTGAGAACAATATCACCACCACCGGCGCTGATCGGGCCGCTGACCTCTAGCCCTGGGTCGTTACCGTTAACCGCCGTAACCGTCACCGGGCCGCCCTGGCTGTCGATGGCCCCCGACAGGCTAACGGCCGCGACTCCGTCAAAAGCCCCGGCGGTGTTACCGGCAATGGTAACGGCCCCCCCGCCCGAATTGATCGGGCTGGCCCCGTCAATAAACACGCCACCAAAGTCACCCGTACTAGTGATGGTAACGTCACCCCCCGCCGTGCTGATCGGGGCGGCGGTCAGTACCACGGGGCCATTGCCGCCGCCATCAACTACCACCGGGGTGCCAGCAGTGGTAATCGCCGGGGCGGAAATGCCGTTGGCGGCTAAGAGTGTGAGGCTGGCATTGTCGATACCATTCAGCGTGCCGCCCTCAATGCTCCCCAGGGTGGTCAGGGTGGTGGGGTCGCTGAAGGTGATGGTCCCCGCCAGGGTAATGTCGCCGTTGTCGTCGGCCCGACCGATGGTGATGGCGCTAAAGCCCTCTGCCAGGGCCGCTAAATCCACCGTATCTAGATCAAGCGAACCAGGGCCGGTATCCATGGCCCCACCGAGGAGGATGGGCTGGCTGGCTGTAGCCGACTCGATGGTGATTACCCCTGGGGCCTGTACAGAAGCGGCTCCCCCCGTCAGGTTGATTTCATCACCGGTGAGGGCAATACTGCCGCTGGCGGCGGTGATTGCCCCGGCGGTGAGGGTGCCGCCGTCGGTAAACAGCGTAATGTTACCAGTGCCGGTGGATACTGCCCCGGCGGTAATGTCGCCGCCCGCAGACGCGACGCTGATAAACGTATCGGCAGACAGGTTGCCCGTGGAGATCGTCAGCGGGGCGAAGGAGGTCAGCCGAACGGAGTGGCCTAACACATCGGCGACGGTAATCACCCCCGACGGGTTAAACAGGTTAACCGCCCCCCCCGTGTCCAGGGTAGTGCCTGCCTCAATCGAGCCTGAGGCGGTCAAAACACCATTAGCATTAAGGTCGATGTCTCCGGCCATCCCCATGTCTGAGGAGGAGGTCAGCGCGCCGGTATCCAGGCTGCCACTACTGGCAAGCTGAATATCGCCCCCGCTGGTGGTGCTGCCGCTGGTGTTGATCGCCCCCACGGTGACCCCGGCTCCCGAAATCGTCACGGCTCTGCCGCTGGTGGTGGCATCCCCCAGGGCGCTTAGGGTCTGGCTGGCATCCATGGCAAACGAGCCGATCAGATCGTTGTCGGCATCGGCGGTAAAGGTAATCGAGCCGCCGGGCACAAAGGTGAGGGAAACGCCGGGGGCGACGGTGATATTATTCGTGGCCTCTAGCACCACGTTGCCCGCCTGGTTTTCCAGCACTGTGCTGTTAATCACCACATCCCCCGACAACTCGGCGGCGAAGATGTCGGGCAGGCTGGCATTGACTCCTGGACTGCTAGGGGGCAGAAAGTCGATGGTGATGTTGGTGGGATCCAGCAGTAGGGTGCCCCAGGTGCCGTAGGGGGCGCTGACATCCACCGCGCCGTTAAACCCCAGGGTGTTCTGTCCAGAAACCTCGACGAGGCCGCCATCCCCCGCCGCCGCACCCCCCTGGGCGAAAATTGCGCCCTCGAACTGGGTGGCCTCGCTGGCCCACACGCTTACCTCACCGCCGTTGCCGGTTTCCAGAGCGCTGGCGGCCAGAACCGAATCCCCATCCACCAGGGTACGGGCCGCATTCGGCAGTGGCCCTTCGCCTCGATAGTTGCCCCCCACCCGCACGGTGCCGCCCGTCGTTCTACCGTTAGCCTCTACCTGGCCGCCAATCACCCCCACCCGTTCCCCCAGAAGGTGGACGGTGCCGCCGGTTTCCCCCGTAACATCCACAGAACCAGATACCAGGGCGGTGCCAGGGGTAGTGGGTAAGGGCTGATTCGACCCAGTTAGGCTGACGGTACCATCGGCCTGCACGGCAATGCCCGTGGCTACCGTCGGTTCCCCCGCCCGCAGTAGAGCAGGCAGATCCAGCGGCGACCAGGGCAGCGGCGCGGTAGCTTGGACATCCCCAGACGCAGTAGCCAGCTCCAGGCTGAGCAGGGCACCGGCGGGGCGAATGCTGACCAAATTCTCCCCCGGTACCGCCATCACGATGATTTGTCCGCCGGGGGCGCTGAGGGTGCCGACGTTAATTACTGCGCCGCTAACCAGGGTGAGGGTTTTGCCGGTCTCTACCGCTAGATTGCCAGCGTTGACTAAGGCCCCGGCTGCACCGGAAAAGCCAAAGGCGGTGGGGTTGCCGACCAGGGCCGTATAGTCGCTATCACCCATGACCTCCAGCCAGGTTTCCCCAAACCCCAGGCCGCTGGCGGTGGTGGCGGTGAAGGAGCCATCTAGATTAAGGGCGGCACCGGGGCCAAAGAGAATGCCTGCGGGGTTGAGCAGGTAAAGGCTGGCGCTGCTGCCGCTGACCTGCAATAGGCCATTAATTACCGAAGCCTCGCCGCCGGTAACGCGGCCCAGAATATTCTGCACGGCAGGGTCGGCCAAAAAGTTAGCCACCTGCCCGGCGGTGAGGCCAAACTGCTCGAAGCTGTGGAACAGGTTAGCCCCATCCCCTGAGCGGGTGCCCCCGGTGATGGTGTAGGTCGAGCCATCGGGCAGAACCAGGGTGCCGGTGCCATCGGCGGCGGGAAGAATGGCCTGGGCCAGGGCGGCCGGGGCAGCCAGGGTAGCCCAGAGCAGAACGGCAGGAAGGAGGGGACGCATGGGGCAGTTTGGGGACAGGGGGTAGAAGCCTAGCCTGCCCCGACTGGGAAGGCTTAAACGCTCATTTTAGGTGGAAGGAGTCGTTGGCGAACCGGTATGCTCTGGTGGGGCGGGGCGCTGTCCGGTTCTATCCTATGGCCTAGGCCCCAGGGCAGATATTTTAAGGGTTCTTAAGGTTTTTATTTTATCTGGCTAAGGTAAAATTGATATGTTCCCCCATTGAGATTTAGACCCATGCTGAATTTTCTTCAAAACGTTAGTCAAGCCTTGCGGTGGGTCATTCTTGGTGGCCTTGCCGGGGTAGTGGGGTTGATTTTTGCCGTTCACCCCCCCCGCCTATGCCGATGTCTTAGCATCTGAAAACAGCTACGTTGCCGCCGATGGCCGCGACCTGACCGCCATTGCCGAATGTCTGCCCAAGGAACTCAGCAAAGGTGATCTGGCCCGCGCCCTGCGAGAATCGGGCAATGATTTTATTGAAAAGGTATTTGATGTCAAAGACAACTACAGCGACTACAAGCTCGATGATGCCGAGGTTGAGTATCTCAACTGCCTCAAAAGCAAAGGGTTTATCCCTCAGGTCGAACGCTAGAGTCGCGGTTCGCGGCTGAACACGATGGGGTCAAAATACCGGATGAAGGCTGAGCCACTAGAGATCGCGGCGTTGTCGTTCAGGATCGTGCTTCCATACCCAGTAAGAATACATCATGGCCCACAGGATGATGCCCCCCGTACCGCCGAGGGCCAGGGCCAAGAATAAGCCATTGGCGTTAAACAAAGCCGCCAAAACGCAGCCGACACCTAGAAGCAGCAGCAGGCGGCCCCCGAGCCGATGGGTTTTGCTCCAGGCGCGATCGCTGCTGAGAGTCCAGGGGGTGCGGATGCCAAAGGAGAAGTTGCTGCGAACTTTACCTAAATAATTGCCAATGATAGCCAGTAGCCCCCCTACCCCCACCGACACCACCGTAGCCACATTAATTTGCCAGCCCAGGACTTGCAGCACCGTTGCCCCGTGAATGGCCCCGAGTAAGGCAATCGTTCCGTACCAGGTGGCGGCATAGGCGGTTTCAGACCGCAGCAGATTTTGGGCACGGGGGTCGATGTTGGGCAGCACCGCTAATAAAAGCGTGATGCCAGCCGCAATCAGCGGCGTCAGCAGCAAGCCTTCAAATTTACCCCCGTAGCGGTCTGGGGTGCCGTCTATGCCGAAGTGCACCGGAATTTGCTGGGTGGCGGGCAGCTGTGGCCAGACCCATAACGACAGTGCAACCATGGCGGCTACCGCCAGGCTACTAATCACAAAGGCAAGTTTGTTATTCATCGTTCACTTGGGGAGCCAGGGTGGGTTTGGTTCTGGGCAGATTGAAGGTGTTCATCAGCGACAGCAAAGCTTCTTCGAGCACCGAGAGATTGAGGTGGTAAATAATAGTGGTACCAACTTTGTCGGCCTGAATTAAGTCAGCCGCTTTGAGCACGGCGAAGTGCCCCGATAGCGTTGGCTTGGCCAACTTAAAGTGGGTAGCAATTTCCCCAGCGCTGAGGTCGCGAGCATAGAGAAGCTCTAGAATTTTGCGCCGAGTGGGGTCGGCTAGGGCTTTGTAGACGTTGTTCATATATTTGTTATTTTGCTAAATATCGAAATAAGCGTCAAGTCCAGTTTGAAAAAGCGCTAGTTTAAGCCTTCACCATTAAAACCAGGCCCACGGCCACCATCACCGCGCCGGCAAGGCGATTCAGGGCCAGCCTGACCTGGGGTCGCAGCCATGCCCTGGCCCGATCTGCCATTAGGCCGTAGCCCAGCTTGACCCCACCCACGGCCACCACCGTGGTGGCGATGACGAGGCCAGCCTCCCGGTAAGAGATAGTAGCCAGGTCAACGAAAGCCGGGAAAAACCCCAGATAAAACAAAATCGCCTTCTGGTCGCCCAGGGTAATGGCAAGCCCCATCAAAAAGCTGGACACCCTAGAAGTCTTAGGTCCATCCGCTGGGTCTAAGGCCATTGATGTGAACCGGCATAGCCCCAAACCCAGGACAATCAAATAAATCCCAGCCCCATACTTGACCAAGACGAAGAGGCTACCCAGGGTAGCGCTTAGCCAGGCCAGCCCCCAGAGGGCCACCGCGATGAAAATAACATCGCCGGTAACAATGCCCAGGGTAGTCAACGCGCCGTGGCCAAAGCCAAAGGTGGCTGACCGGGTGACCACCACCAGCACGCTAACGCTAGGAATGGCCGCCAGCACAACTAGCGTGCTAAACAGTAGCAGAATGCGGCTCAAGGTCATGGGTTTTAACCTAAATCCCTCGATTCAGGAAAAGCGTTGGGCCACGGCCCCGGCGGGTGGGCTGGTAGTTCTTCCAGTACCGATACTCTGGTGTCGTAGCGGATAAATCCCCGAGATTGGTAGTTTTTATAGGCCTGGGGGCCATCCAGGCTACAGGTGTGTACCCACACTCGACGGGCCGCCATGGCCCAGGCGTGGCGCAACCCCACCGACAGCAGATGACCGCCCAAGCCCTGGCCGATAAACTGGGGCAACAGCCCAAAGTAGACCACTTCAACGTTGCCTTCGGGCTGGGCCTCTAGCTCGATGTAGCCTGCTGGGGTGCCCGCCACGTAGGCCACCCAGGTTTGCACCTGGGGGCGGTTCAGGTAGGTCAGCCAGCGGTCGTAGCTCCAGGAGAGGCGATCGCACCAGTACCATGGCCCCCCCACGCTGGCATACAAAAACCGGCTGAACTCCGGGCAGGGAATTTCCACCCGCTGAATCATCAGGTCAGAGCGCTCAATTAGCTTGGGCCGCAGTTGCCCCGGCTCCAGCATGTGAAGAAACCAGGTGGTGACTTGAGGGGGCATCATATCTCCTGGCTCAAGCCAGCAACTCCCCTCGCAGGACGGTAACAGCCTGGCCGCTGAGGCGCACGCGATCGCCCTCGTCGCGCACCTTGACCACCCCTCCACGGGCAGAGGCTTGGTAGGCGAGACATTCCCTTTTGCCCAGCCGTTCGCGCCAGTAGGGGCTAAGGCCGCAGTGGGCCGCGCCAGTGACCGGGTCTTCGTCAATGCCCAGGGCCGGGGCAAAGAAGCGCGAGACAAAATCGTAGGGGGCCGTACCCCGGCTGGTAACAGTTACCCCATGCACCGGTAGCGCTTTGATGGCGGCGAAATCGGGCTGTAAGTTCCGCACGATATCCGCTGACTCGACCTCCACCAAGTAGCCCAGGGAATTTTCGGCTACAGCCCCAGGCGTTACCCCCAGGGCGGCGACCAATCCATCCGGAACCGCAATGGGCTGGGCCGGGTTGGCAGGAAAGTTCAGCTCAATCCAATCCCCCAGCCGCCGTGCCGTTAGCAAGCCGCTGCGGGTGTGAAATCGAGCCGCCTGATCCGCCGCTAAATAGCCCTCCGTCCATAGCACATGGCCGGTAGCCAGGGTAGCGTGGCCGCACAGATCGACCTCCGTGGCGGGGGTAAACCAGCGCAGGCGATAGCCCTCGGCTTCGGGGTAGAAAAAGGCCGTTTCCGACAGGTTCATTTCCTGAGCGACTTTCTGCATCCAACCCTCGGGCTGGGCCTCGGGCAGCACGCACACCGCCGCCGGGTTGCCGCCAAAGGGCCGGTCGGTAAACGCATCAACCTGAAGTAGTGGAATGGTCATAGAGCCCCCTCCAAATCACTTACTGATAATATCGCTGGTCTATCCACACCCGCAGATCGGCCTCAGACCAAAAGGCATGGTGTTTCTGGTCAACTGGGTCGTAGGCCACGAACCGGAGATGGCCCTGGCGATCGCGGCGCACCGAAATGCGCGGATCCCTAGAGCCGCTGAGGTAAGCCAGCAGCGACTGGCCAATTAGCTCAGCCTTAGCCTGGAGCCAAGCGGCACGAAGCTTGGCTCCAGCGGATCGGTTGGAGTCAACATCCGTAGGAATGAGTTCCAGTCGAGCGTATAGAGAATTGGGTTTCATGGAGCTGTCCTTTGAGATAGGTGTTCTCGGAGCCAGGGGACAGCACGAATCGATTCGGCCTGGGTTTATCTTCCTCAATTAACCCCTAGACGAACAGAGGCAGTTGGGGTAAATTGTTTCGGTCACAGTTTGTTTTTGAGCAACTGTTCTGGTCGAAATTAGAGGCAACTGTGCTGAGTGGGGCGGCGGCAGAGCCGCCTAGCCCCCGCCCAGGCAGAGCCTAGGCACCAGAAGACCCACCCTCTCGTTCCCAGGCTCCGCCTAGGAATGTCCCCCAGCGGCTCCTCCCACCGGCGGCAGAGCCGCCCAGCCCTTACCCAGGCAGAGCCTGGGCACCAGAAGGCCAAAAACTCCTATGCAAATCTCCCCCATTGCCCTCTCCTCCCACCAAATTCTCTATGAACAGGTGGCCGAACGCCTCCAGCGGCTGATCGCCGAGGGCACCCTGCAACCCGGCGATCGCCTGCCCTCGGTGCGCAAGCTGCGGGCGCAACTCTCCGTCAGCACTTCAACCGTGCTAGAAGCCTACCGGCTGCTGGAGGATCGGGGGCTAATTTCGGTGCGGCCCCAGTCGGGCTACTACGTCAAGCAGACCGTTCTCCGGCTGCCCCAGGAGCCCTCGGCCACCGTCCCGCCGCATCAGGCCTGCGACATCGATATTTCCCTGGCGTTTCAGGTCATGAACGCCATGCGCGATTCGACCCTGATGCAGTTGGGGGCCGCCCTACCCGCCATGGAGCTTTTGCCCCTGGCCCAGCTCAACCGGCTAATGGGCAAGGTTGCCCGCGACAATCCCAGCCTGGCCCATGCCTACGGCCCACTACTGGGCTGCCCCGAGCTGCGGGCCGAATTTGCCAAACGCATGTTAGACGCAGGCTGCTCGGTGCCCCCCGACCAGATCACCATTACCAACGGCGCCAACGAGGCCATTTTTCTCTGCCTACAGGCCCTGACCCAGCCGGGGGATACCGTCGCCATCGAATCGCCCACCTACTTCGCCATGCTCGAAGCGATGAAAGTCCTCGGGCTCAGGGCGTTAACCCTGCCCACCCATCCCCGCGAAGGCATTAGCCTATCTCATTTAGAAGAGGCCCTTCAGGCTGAGCCGGTAAAGGCGTGCTTACTGGTGTCTAACTTCAGCAACCCCCTGGGCAGCTGCATGGGCGACCCGAAGAAAAAGCGCCTGGTGGAGCTGCTCAACCAGTACGACATTCCCCTGATCGAAGACGATGTGTACGGGGAGCTTTACTTTGAGGGCAACCGCCCCAAGGCATTGAAGGCCTTCGATACCGAAGATCGGGTGCTGTACTGCTCATCGGTCAGCAAGACCCTGTCGCCCGGGTTGCGGGTGGGCTGGTGTGCAGGGGGGCGCTACCAGCCCCAGGTGTCACGGCTGAAGTCTATTCTCAACCAAAATACGGCCATGACTCCGCAGCTTACCGTGGCGGCGTTTTTGGCCAACGGCGGCTACGACCGCCACCTGCGCCACCTGCGCCGGGCCTACCACGACCAAACCGTGCGGATGCAGCAGGCCATTTTCGACTACTTCCCTGCCGAAACCTGCGTCACCCGCCCCGCCGGGGGCCATGTGCTGTGGCTAGAAATGCCCGCCGGGTTCGAGGCCCTGCGGCTATACCAGGAGGCCCTCGAACATCGCATTACCATTTCCCCAGGGGTGATGTTTTCGGCCTCGGGCCAGGGCTACGGCAACTGCCTGCGGCTGAATACGGCGGTGCCCTGGTCAGCGGAAGTGGAGCAGGCGATGCAAACCCTGGGCCACCTGGCGAAAAAGCAGCTAGCCGAGCAGTTGCTAAGCCAGCGCGAGATGACTGTCTCGCCCAGTTAAGGCCTTACCCATGCCTTCCCGCCCCCCGTGAAGGCATGGGCGGGAATGATTTTCATGAACGGGCCATCCTCCACGGGTATGCTCTACTTAATCTAAATCGGGCATTTTTCATGACGATGTTGTCGCGGCTCAGTCAGGGGTTAGAGCGACGCTGGGTGAACCCGGCCTACGGGGGCTGGGTGCTGCTGGGGCTGGCGATTTTCTTCTTTGCGGCGGCGACCAATACCCTGGCGGGCTGGCTTTACGTGATGAGCGGGGTAATGCTGGCCCTGCTGGCCATTGCGGCGGTGCTACCCCCGCGTAACCTGAGCGGCCTCGACATTCAGCGCCAGCCCATCCAGCCCGTTTCTGCCGGTGAGCCGCTGCTGGTGGAGCTGCACATTCACAATACCCAGCGCCAGCCTAAGGGATTGTTTCAGGTGATCGATCCGGTGCCCGCCCGCCTTGGCTCGGTGCAGCGCACCGCCATAGGTGCGGTGCCCCCTGGGCAAGATTGCGCCTGGCGGTACGATTTACCCACCGCTCGGCGCGGCGTTTATCGCTGGCAGACGGTTGATCTCCGTTCCGCCGCGCCCCTGGGGCTGTTTTGGTGCCGTCGAAAGGCGGTAGCCCCGGCCTTGGCGATGGTCTATCCCCAAATCTTGCCGCTCCAGCGCTGCCCTCTGGTCGATACTCTGAGCCCCCGCGAAGGCCAGCAGTGGCACCACAGCCATCGGGTTCAGCCCTCGACCGAAGGCGTTACCCGCGCCCTGCGACCCTATCGCTGGGGCGACCCCACTCGCCTCATTCACTGGCGCACCAGCGCCCGCTACGGCGAACTGCGGGTGCGCGAGCTAGAGAAGGTTACCGCCAGCCAGGAGGTGATCCTTGCCCTCAACACGGTGGCCCCGTGGGCCTCGGATGACTTTGAGCAGGCCGTTATTGCGGCGGCCTCTCTCTACAGCTATTTGCTGAAACGGGGGTTTGCCGCGGTGTTATGGCTGCCCCAACTTGGGTTCCTACGGGACTACCCAGGGGTCTTATCTGCCCTGGCGGCGGTAGAGCCAGCCCCCAAGGCTAACGGCTCGACCGGTTGGCCTCAGCCGCTTTCCCAACCGTTAGTTGGGCTAACCACCCCGACCACCGCACCGCCATCTCTGCCGCCGGGTAGCCGCCTGCTGATTTGGGGCCAGCCGCCAGCTGCCGCCCCCTCCTCCGCTGACTCACCCATGGTTTGGATCGATGCCCAAGCCCCGCTCTCGCCTCAGCTACAGGGGTGAACAGCCAAAGTAGGTTGGGTAGAGCGCCAGCGGAACCCAACCCCCCACCTCAGCACTAGGTAGCTTTTGGGCAGCTTGAAAAGCTTGCTCTAGCAAAGCCAAAGTAGGTTGGGTAGAGCGCCAGCGGAACCCAACCCCCCACC
>DAIUJR010000086.1:0-6760 GCA_036848635.1 Nodosilinea sp. CTOTU7336 | reverse complement strand
AAAGCCAAAGTAGGTTGGGTAGAGCGCCAGCGGAACCCAACCCCCCACCTCAGCGCTAGGTAGCTTTTGGGCAGCTTGAAAAGCTTGTTCTAGCAAAGCCAAAGTAGGTTGGGTAGAGCGCCAGCGGAACCCAACCCCCCACCTCAGCGATCACTATTCGTGCCCAATCTTTTCACCAAACTCAACGACTGTATCGCTCCCCCAATCTGCTACATAAGCCCCAGCTTCAACATAGCGATGAAAGCTTGAATAGGGCCAATTCTTCGGGGCCGTGACCAACTGGTGCCTAACCGGGTTGTAGTGGATGTAATCGACATGCTGGCTAAAGTCAGTCTCGTTACGAATTTGATGTTCCCAAAATCTTCGTTGCCAGATGGCTTGCTCGCCTTTGCGTAGACGGGAACTAGATGGTCTTTGCTTGTAAGCGTCAGGGCACCGTAGGCTAAATTGAGCTTTAATCCGTTGCCAGCGGGAGGAAAAATCGGCATCGTCTTCGGGCAATGTCTAAACGCTGTGGATATGGTCGGGCAGGATGACGATAGCATCAATGGTGAAGGGAGATTCTGCTTTGACGGTATGGAAGGCGTGACGCAGTAAGGCTACTGTTTTATCGTGGTAGAACACGGGTTGACGATTGTAGGTAACGACGGTGAAAAAGTAGGTCGCTCCTAGGGTTTTGGCACGTCGATAGTGCATGGAAGAATGGAAAAATTTACGGATTTAGAGTAGCCGATTTGGCAGGCAAACTATCAGCGATGTTGGGTTCCGCTCGTGCTTCACCCAACCTACGAGAGCTGATTGGCCAGAAAATTGAGAAACGCACACTATATTGACCCTAGTCTACGGGAGCCGAGTCTGCGCTCAGCTTGGCGGTTTCTTCTTGCAGCACGGTGATGCTGCGGCTGACAAAATCTTGAATTACCGCCAACTCTGGATCGCTGTAGCTGGAGAGCAACCCCTCCATTTGCTGACCCATAGAAGCAAACAGTGGTGCGATCTCCTGCTCCATCTTTTCTAGAACTGGTTGAATTACGACCTTGCGGCGATCGCTCGGATCGCGCTCGCGCCGGACAAAACCGACTTTTTCGAGTCGGTCAACCAAGCCGGTGATGGCTCCAGTGGTCAAACCAGTCTGTTCAGCGAGTTGCCCGGCGGTTAGGGCACCGGCCCGACTCAGCAGATCTAAGGCTTTGTGTTCGGTGGCGCTCAGCCCTACCTGCTCGGCGATCGCGGCATGAAACATCAGCGTTCGGGCGCTGAGCTCCCGACCAAGTTGCAAATTAGTTGACAGCAGTTGATTACGCTTTGATCGATCAGTTGACAATCTTCTACACTCCTCTTAATATCTAATTATCTTAGTAACTAAGAAATTTAGACTCCTAGACTATTATCTGTTAAATACCTTAGGAACGCGGATCTTTTAAGCTGTAATTCTTGTCGGTCAGGCAAGATGCCTGACCGTGGCCAGCCGGGACAGCTATCCCATGTTATTTAGTTCGCGATCCTTAACGCTGTCCATCCCGACCTGTTCTTAGGAGGAAGACCTATAGAGACACAACTCTCTCAGCTACCGTCGCGCCATCAGCAGCGCCGTAAAGAAGTATTACTGCCTACGAGACAATAATGGGAGGTTTTATGATCCCTTACGTAACGCTAAACACCGAGCGTCTACTGCTGCGTCCCCTCAACGAAACCGATGTTGAGGTGCTCTACACCATTTTTTCAGATGCCGCCGTCATGCGGTATTGGAAAACCGCCCCCTGGGAACATATCGGGGAGGCGCGTGATGCGATCGCCAACGATTTTGAAGCTCGTCGTACCGGCGACTATTTGCAGTTGGGCATTGAGAAAAATGCCGATGCCCAGCTAATTGGTACCTGCACGCTGTTTAACTTCAACCGCCAGTGTCAGCGGGCCGAACTAGGCTATGTCCTGGCGCGGTCGGCCTGGGGGCGGGGCTTTATGGCTGAGGCGCTGTCGGCCTTAATTGACTATGCCTTTACCGACCTCAACCTGCGTCGCCTAGAAGCTGAAATCGACCCCAGAAACACAGCCTCTGCCAAGACCTTAGCTCGCCTGGGCTTTCTTAAAGAGGGGCATTTGCGCGATCGCTGGATCGTCAACGGCGAAGTGTCAGACTCTGACCTGTATGGCTTACTGGTGAGCGATCGCCATGGTTCACCATCGGTTCGACATAGTCCGATTGGTGCTGGGATCTACCAGACCTAGTCAACCTACTGGCCCCAGAAGAAATGCTGGAGTCTACTACGAATCTTCAATTGAGGCATCCGATGAAGAACTTTAGAATCATACAATGGATGTCAATGTAAAGGGCACGTTCTTCTGCACCCAGGCGGCATTACCGGCGCTGCGGCAGACTAACGGTAGCATTGTCAATGTCGCCTCGATTGCCGGGTTAAATGGCTATGCCCATGAAACGGTCTTTGGTGCTGCCAAAGCAGCTGTCATTAATTTGACCAGGGCCATGGCTGTTGAGCTTGCCCCGCGGGTTCGGGTTAACTGCGTTTGCCCAGATATTGTCAACACAGATTCAGCCCAAGCGTTTGTTGCAGCGGCTGAGGATCCAGAGGCATACCAAATCATGCAAAATGCTGCAATTCCGCTGAAACGAATTGCCAATCCCCAAGAGGTTTCTGAGGCAATTCTTTTTTTGGCATCCCAAAAATCGGCCTACATAACCGGAGTTGCTTTACCCATAGACGGTGGCAAATCTCTAGGTAAGTAGGATGATAACGATTTATTACACCGCTACCTGCCTAGATAGCTGCATTTCGCCCGATCAGGTTCCAGTCAGATCAATGGAGACAAAACCATGCCAAAGATTAGTGGACTCGTCCTCGTTGCGATCGCCCTGCTCCATAGCCTGGTCGGCTTAACGCTGCCAGGGTTGGTTGGATTTGAGGACATTTGGCAGGAGATTGCCGATGCAGGGGTCTTGGATGCGGCTAAACCAGAAGCGCTCCGCATTTGGGGATATTACTGGTTTTTAGTATCTGGATTTTTGCTAATGCTCTGTGGCGGTCTATGCCACTGGATTGAGCATCATCTCGACCGATCTTTGCCCGCCTTCGCCGGATGGGGGCTGCTGGCGATCGCCCTTTTTGGCATTGGGCTAGATCTAGATACCGGCTTCTGGCTGGTGCTGCCTGTAGCTATAAATATGCTGGTCGCCTCGCGATCTAGAGGTGCCCTGCCAGACTAGCCCTCGACCAGGCTGGTCATGAAAGGCTCTAGTGACTTAGGGTTCACAGTGTACAGTCTCAGGTTTAAGCCCCACCGCTCACCGTACACCGCTCACCGTACACCGCTCACCGCCACCCCCACCAACCTATTACCTCTACCTTGACAGACCCTAGCAACCGACCTTGAAGATTCATTTCGTCTGCCCGCAAAATAGTACAAAAGAACCATAATGGTTGGGCGGTTAACCGATGTTGAAACCAACGGTAACAACCATGTCTGAGTCAAACGCCATTGCCCTGCGGCCCGCTACCTTAGCTGATGTGAGCCTCCTCCGTCACTGGGATGAGCAACCCCAAGTAGTCGCCGCCGACCCCAATGACGACTGGGCCTGGGAGGTGGAGCTAGCCCGCACCCCTGTCTGGCGCGAGCAGCTGATCGCTGAGCTAAAGGGCCGCCCTATTGGCTTTATTCAGATCATTGACCCCGCCCAAGAAGACAGTCACTACTGGGGCGAAGTACCGGCAAACCTGCGGGCGATCGACATTTGGATTGGCGAACCCACCGAACTGGGCCAGGGCTACGGCACCACCATGATGCGGCTGGCCCTTGCCAGCTGCTTTGCCGACCCCGAGGTGGCGGCGGTGCTGGTTGACCCGCTGGCCAGCAACACCCGCGCCCACCGCTTCTATCAGCGTCTGGGGTTCAAATTTTTGGAGCACCGCCGCTTTGGCGATGATGACTGCTCGGTCTATCGCTTAGACCGGGCCACCTGGTCTAAGGTCAACGTCAGAGCTGTCTAACTACGGCTCCGAAATTATTTCTGAAAACGTCTGCCCTGCTGGGAGAAGTTATCTGTTAAATGAGCTATGGCTGTTTTAATTGTTTTGCTGGCAACCTTCGCGATCGCTGTTTTGGCGAAGCAAGTGCTGTCAAAGCCGATGACCTATTGTAGGTGTGGCCAGATTGCGATCTCCAAAGCCAACACCCAACCTAAATTCTTACAACCTATGGCTACGATTTACTACACAGCTACCAGTCTAGATGGCTTTATTGCTGATGAAAATAACTCCCTCGATTGGCTGTTTCAATTTGGTGAGCTTGAGCCGAATACCTTTGAGACCTTTCTAGAGGGGGTGGGCGCAATCGCCATGGGTTCCACCACTTACCAGTGGATCTACGACCACGACTTTGATAGCCAGGCCGACGCCCCTAAACCCTGGCCCTATAAGGTGCCCGCCTGGGTCTTCACCTCTCGCCAATTGCCCACCATGGTCGATGCCGACGTGCGCTTCGTCAGTGGCAATGTGAAGCCAATTCACCAGAAAATGGTAATTGCCGCAGGCGGCAAAAACCTTTGGATTGTCGGCGGCGGCGACTTAGCGGGCCAGTTCTACGATTGTGGGCTGCTCAATGAGATGGTGATTCAGGTGGCCTCTGTCACCCTGGGCGGTGGTGCGCCGCTTTTTCCCCGGCGCATAGATCCGCCACTACAACTGCTGTCGGCCAAAACCTATGGCCAAAATTTTGCCGAATTGCACTACAAAATATCTCAATCTGTGGCCAACTCATCCGTGACCTGAAGGGCAAGTAGCAGGAAAGAACTTACCTACTTTGTAGCCTGTAGCATTGATGGATTCATTGCCCATTAAGATGGTATCCACGATAGCTTTTCTCAAGATAAAACATGCCTGACCAAGCAATTATATGTACTGAAACTTACTGCCAACACGATCTAAAAAAATCCTGAAAAAAGAGGTAACGACCATGACTAGCACGCCCAAAAAAACGGTAGCGACAATCATTCCCACCCTGCAGTACAAGGATGCAGCGGCGGCTGTGGACTGGCTTTGCAATGCCTTTGGCTTTGAGCCGCACCTGGTGGTGCCCGGCGAGAACGGCACTATTACCCATGCCGAACTCACCTTTGGCAACGGCATGATTATGCTGGGTTCGTTACGGGATAACGCCTTTGCTCAATTTCAGCAGCCCCCCCGCAAAAAAGGAGATATCGTCACCCAAAGCCCTTACATTCTGGTGGATGAGGTGGATCAGCACTATGAGGCTGCGATCGCCGCTGGGGCCGAAATCGTCATGGAGATTCAAGACCAAGACTACGGCGGGCGCGACTACTCTTGCCGCGACCCCGAGGGTTACCTGTGGAACTTTGGCACCTACGACCCCTGGAGCACCGCACCACTGCAAGCGTAAATAAAAGACATGAATTACCTGGGAAATATTGGTTGCCCTGTCGATTTCGTACTCTGCGGTTCGACTAGTAGATAGAGCCAGAGGTAAGCGTTACCTTGTTCGCTCTAAAACCATCCTAATAGTGATTCTTAAGTCGTTCTCATTGATTTAATCTAGTTCTTTGATGCAAGGAGACCGTTATGCAAGTGAATCCTTACCTGATGTTCGATGGTCAGTGCGAAGCCGCCTTCAAGTTCTACCACCAGGTCTTAGGTGGCGAACTAGGCGACATGTTAACCTTCGCCGGTTCCCCGGCTGAGGGCGAAGTACCCGCCGAATTTGCCAACAAAATCATGCATACCCAACTCACCCTGGGTAACGAGGCGATCATGGGGTCTGACTGTCCCCCTGGGCAATACGAAGCGCCCAAAGGCTTCTCGGTTTCACTGCAAATTTCTGACCCAGACAAAGCCGAGCGCATCTTTGCAGCCCTGGCCGCAGGCGGCAGCATTCAGATGCCCCTCGAAAAAACCTTTTGGGCGCAGCGGTTTGGCATGGCAACCGATAAATTTGGCATTCCCTGGATGATCAACTGCGAATAGACCCAGATCGAGAAACCGGTTTTTTGTACCTCATACAGCATTTTTCAACCTCATGAGATGCACGAAAGGATTCCCCCTACCCCCCTTATTAAGGGGGCAGGGGGGATCGCTTACGGCAAGAGACTAGGGGAGATCTGAGCCCATCATTAGCAAGTCTCACCGGTAGAGAAATGTTGTATCAAGCCATGACAGGCAGATATTAACCTTCAAAAGCGACAATTCAAGGAGAACCCAAATGACTACCACCACTGACCTACAACAAACCCAGCCCGAAACTGAACAGTCCCAAAAAGAACACCAGTGGCTACAGCAACTGGTAGGCGAGTGGACCTACGAGGTTGAAGGCATGACAGGGCCAGACCAGCCCATGGACCCCTCCACTGGCACAGAGAGCGTCAAATCTGTGGGTGGCCTCTGGGTGATCGCCGAAGGCCAGGGCGACATGTGCGGTAGCCCTGCCACCACCCTCATGACCCTCGGCTACAACCCTCAAAAGCAGCGCTTTGTCGGTACCTGGGTGGGGTCGATGATGACCCACCTCTGGATCTACGACGGCGAACTCGACGCCGCTGAACGGGTGCTCACCCTGCATTCTGAAGGCCCAACTATGGCTGGCGATGGCAAACTGGCCCCGTACAAAGACGTGATCGAATTTAAGAGCGACGACCATCGGATGCTGACCTCCTTTTGCCTGGGCGATGATGGCCAGTGGCACCAGTTTATGACCGCCAACTATCATCGTCAGTCTTGAAATGCTGCTTGGGATA
>DAIUJR010000085.1:0-21939 GCA_036848635.1 Nodosilinea sp. CTOTU7336 | reverse complement strand
CTAGCCTAGACCACTCCACATCTTTTATTCCCTGTCAACCTGCGGAATGTCGGCTACAGCTATGGGAGGGAGCTTGCGTTATTATGGATACCTGTTCAATTCATCTAGGAAAAGAGATTGAGAAATTGATTAATCAGACTGGTGCAAGACTCATCTACTGACCACCATATTCTCCTGAGTTTTTCCCGATTGAAATTTTCTGGTCAAAAGTCAAGTCCGTACTGCGTTCACTTGAAGCAAGGACTTATGCCGACTTAGAAAAAGCGCTTAAAGAAGCGCTTGATCAAGTTTCCTTGAAAGATATCGTAAATTGGTTTACCAATTGCTGTTACTGTACTTCATCAGACTGAGAAGGGTTGTAAGCAAGACTAATGAACCATAAATTCAGGGCTTCAGGCTTCGAAGGTTGATCTTTTTGCATCCTGCAATACTACTTCTACCATAAAGCCAGAAGAGTCAAATTTCATGGATTGTTTCTTTCACGAAATGGAGGGATTCTATAAATGCCTGGTAGGTCTTCAGCGCTTAAAGGTAAAGGTTGGTTCGGAGCAATTATAGATGCAGGATGCGACCTTGATGAAAAATTAGTTTCATCAAGGTCGCATCCTGCAAGCTCGTTGTAATAGCTTCTGATGGCGGACATTTGTGAGAAACCGTTTGGCCCATCTATTGCAAGTTCTATCTTTACGTCTGCGGCAAATCTTGTTGCACAGGCATTGGAAGCGTTAACTAAAATAGCTAAAGAGTCAGAAGCCGTTTGTAAATCCCAAAACCTAGCTGCGTTGTGCAAGTTTAACCAGGCTTCTATCGAACTCCAAGATTGTTGATTGGGGGCTGGTAAGCGATTGAAGGGATTACCACCTTGTATATCTTGTTCTTCACGAAAAGTCGGCAAACGATCAATAGTTATCTTCTTAAGATCTTCTTTGCCAATGTTCTCAATTAGGCCAATATCAATTAGAAAATCAAGCTGTTTTAATGCTTCCGATGGATTTTCGCTACTACTTAGAGCGTCCTTGATAAGGCCAAGCTCGAACTTCTTTGTTTCTAATTGAATTGCTTTATCTCCTTCAACAGAAGCTACTTTGACTCCGAAGAAAGATCCAATGACAGCCGCAATAGCAGCAAATACTGCTGCAACCCATCCATCCCATCCTGGGCCCCCGCCAGACATAATTATTACCAAAATAAGCCTGTTCTAAGCCTTGAAAATATCATGAATTCCCCTACAGCTCTATTGACACCGAGGAGTCAATAAGACTGGCATTGCGTAGCCTACGAATCATCCTTTAAAGCATCTCCCAAATAGAGTTGCACGAACTCCTCAGCGGCTTGAGCATTTAGAGTCTTCAGAGCTTTGACAATATCTAGCAGCGTCTCAGCCGTTGGGTCTCGCATTTCATGCACCCAGCGATAGACGTTGGTACGCTCTACGCCTAGTGTCTTGGCGAGGCTGTATTGGCTGACGTCGTATTTCTCTAGAACGTGCTTAAGCACCTGACCTGCTTTACCCATGAGTCTCATGGTGTCAGAGCTTCATGGCTTCGTAAACGTATTCCTGATAGTTGACGAATACCTAATGGATAACTATGATTATCCGTATTCCTAATAGTTCACTTATCTAAGAGGTACTCGTTATGCCGCAAGCCTTCATCCCCTCCACTCTGCCCAACCCCGCCTTACAAGTCACCCTCGAACCCGCCGCCGAGCCGGGGCGGGAGGTGATTCGCATTTTGGTCATCGGCAGCGCCCACGGCGTCGAGCGCATCGTCCACGAGCTCTACCGCCTCGGCTTTGCCGAAGTGCGTGAATGGAGCAAGCCCCAGCCTACCGGGCGCGCTAACGAAATCATGCGGGTGCTGACTCGTTATGTCATGGTGGAGTAGATATGGTGCAATTTTGGTTTGGGGGGAGAGCCGCCGTGACGCCAAAAGATCTGTTAATTCGAGAACTTGATAATGTGTCTGACCTTCTTATTACCGAGGTTCTAGATTTTCTCTGCTTTCTCAAGACGAAGTATGATCAGGGGCAACCTTTTCTAGAAACGCCCACAGCAGTTACGCCCGAGCTAGATACGGCCCTTTCTTCAGGTCAGCTGCCTTACCGCTACGACGATCCTTTCGCTCCTGCGATTCCCCCAGAAGACTGGGACATTCTACAGTGATTGTGCTCGACACCCACATCTGGGTTTGGTGGGTACAGCGGGATACCCGCCTCACCCAAGCTCATCACCACTGGCTTCAGACCTATCAGAGTCGTGGTTTAGGCGTTAGCCTCTACTCGTGCTGGGAAGTTGCCAAACTCGTGGAATACGATCGGCTGGTATTGCCAAAGCCTTTAGAAGGCTGGTTCACATCGGCTCTGGCCTATCCAGGAGTTCGCCTGCTTGACATGACCCTACCTATTTTGATCGAGTCAACCCGGTTGCAGGGTTTTCACAAAGACCCAGCGGATCAAATTATCGTTGCTACAGCAAGACTTTTGCAAGTCCCCATGCTGACTGCTGACACCAAAATCCTCGACTATGACGGCGTACAAACCCTCTAAAAGGCGTCGAGCGCATCATCCACGAGCTCTACCGCCTCGGCTTTGCCGAAGTGCGCGAATGGAGCAAGCCCCAGCCTACCGGACGCATCAACGAAATCATGCGGGTGCTGACTCGCTACGTGCTGCTGATTAGCCTTAGCTGGCGGACTGTTCAACCCTCGGCTGGCGGGCTTAAACTTAAGACAAAACCAGTTTCTCTGACAGCAGGGCACCATGACCCAGGCAAAAGTAGATTTAGTTTCAGACGTGCTTACCTTCGAGGAGTACCGATTTTGGCAACCCCCCGATGATCGGCACTACGAACTCTTTAACGGTCAGCTGATCCCGATGAATCCACCGACGCCGCTGCATGTCAACATTTGTCAATTTTTGGTGTATCAGTTTCAGCGCTACTTTGCCGAACAGGGCCTGAGTTTAGTCGCCAGATCTGAAACCGGGGTCAGAACAGAGCAGTCATCGTCGCGGATCCCTGACGTTACGGTGTGCCGCCAGAGCCTGTGGGAGAAAATTTGCGGCCGTCCGGGCAGCGGCATCGTCGATTTTACCCAGGATGAGGTGCCCAGGCTGGTGGTAGAAGTCGTCAGCAGCAACTGGCGCGACGACTACCTCCGCAAGCGGGCAGAATACGCGATTATTCAAATCCCCGATTACTGGATCGTGGACTATCGACGACAGGAGATCTGGACGTTGACCACCCCCGATCGCCCCGAGGGCTACGATGTCGTCAAGGGCTATCCTGGCAACCGGGTGGAGTCCTCTGAGTTTCAGGGCTTGGCGCTGGCCGTGGATGAGGTGCTGAATCCGCCCTTTGTGGAAGCGCTAATGCGCCAAGCACAGCTTGAGCAAGACGCTCGCCAAGCTCAAGCGCATAAAATGGCCGCTAAACTACGGGAATTAGGCGTTGATCCCGATACCCTTTAGGGATTGAATCAGTCTATGCCGTTTTCCCCACCTGCCCCATGAGCCTCGTTCTCTACAACACCCTAAGTCGCCAAAAAGAACCTCTCGAAACCCTAGAACCGGGCCAGGTAACCATGTACTGCTGCGGGGTGACGGTGTACGACTACTCGCACCTGGGCCATGCCCGCTGCTACATCGTCTGGGATACGGTGCGGCGCTACCTGCTGTGGCGAGGCTATGCGGTTCACTACGTGCAAAACTTTACCGATATTGACGACAAAATTCTCAACCGGGCCAGGGCTGAAGGCTCCTCCATGCAGACGGTGGCCGAGCGCTACACCGCTGCCTACTTTGAGGACATGGCCCGGCTGAATATTCTCGAAGCCGACGACTACACCTACGCTACTAAAACCCTAGACGGCATTCAGCGGCTGATTGCTGAGCTTGAGCAAAAGGGCTATGCCTACCCCGCCGAGGGGGATGTGTACTACGCCGTGCGCAAGTTCGACGACTACGGCAAGCTCTCAGGTCGCAGGCTGGAGGATATGCAGGCCGGGGCCAGTGGCCGCGTTAGCGACACAGCGGCGATTAAGCGCGACCCCTTTGACTTTGCCCTCTGGAAAAGCGCTAAGCCCGACGAGCCCTCTTGGGAGTCCCCCTGGGGACCGGGGCGACCGGGCTGGCACATCGAATGCTCGGCGATGATTCGCGATCGCTACGGCGATACCATCGACATCCACATGGGGGGCGGTGATCTGGTCTTTCCCCACCACGAGAACGAAATTGCCCAGTCGGAGGCGGCCACTGGCCAGCCCCTGGCCCGCTACTGGATGCACAACGGCATGGTCAACGTGGGGGGCGAGAAGATGTCGAAATCCCTGGGCAACTTCACCACCATCCGCCAGCTGCTGGATGCCCCCGACGCCCCCGACCCGATGGCGGTGCGGCTGTTTTTGCTCCAGGGGCAGTACCGCAAGCCGGTAGATTTTACCGATGACTCGATGGCGGCGGCGCAAAATAGCTGGCAAACGCTCCAGGATGGTCTGCTATTCGGCTATCAGTTTGGCCCATCCCTAGGCTGGCCAGATGTTGACGATGGGGCCTTTGGCGACCCGGCATCGATGCGCATCGACCGCGATGGTGCCGCCGTTCAGGCCTTTCAAACCGCCATGGATGACGACTTTAACACCGCCGGGGGGCTGGCCGTGCTGTTTGATTTAGCCAAAGACCTGCGCCGGGCGGGGAACCTGATAACCCACACCGGCCAAGCCGATACTGACGCCACAGTCCTACGGCAGCGGTGGCAAACCCTGGTCGTTCTGGCCCAGGTGTTGGGGCTGGAGGCGTGCCCTGAAGCACCAGCGGAGCTGGCCGAGGGCTTGTCCGATGCGGCCATTGAGGATCTGTTAGCTCAGCGGCGGGCCGCCCGTCAGGCTAAGGATTTTGCGGCGGGCGATCGCATCCGCGACCAGCTTCAGGCCGAGGGCATTACTTTGATTGATAAGCCGGGTGGGGTAACCGAGTGGCATCGGTAACCCCACCGGTGATCACCCGCATTAGATAGTCCATCTGAGGAGACATCATGAGAAGTAACCGAGTGGCATGGGTAAAGCCCCCGGTGATCACCCCGCGCCCAGGTAGCGCGTTTTAAGGTAATCGGCCACCCGCAGGGCATTGGCCACAATGGTTAGGGTGGGGTTCATCGCCCCCATAGACGTCATAAAGCTAGCCTCCACCACGTAGAGATTGTCAACGTCGTGGGTACGGCAGTTGCGATCCAGCATATGGGTGTTAGCATCGGCCTCAAACCGACAGGTGCCCCCCTGGTGCCAGCAGACCTCAAGCCCCATGCGCCGATGCCAAAACCAGTAGAACCCTACCTCGGCGTAGGCCAAGGTGCCGCCCCCCGCCCCCGCCCCAATAATGATGATGTCGTAGTGCGGCGCTGGGGAACAGTTCGTCATAGCGGTTAGGGCTGAAGTAGAGCCACCCAGTTTGGCTCGGTCTGGCGAATCTGGTCAGCAGTGGGCATTTGCCCCAGGCGCATGAGTTCTGAAATGGCAGCAATGTCGCGATCTCGGCCCAGCCCCGTTACGGCCAAAATCCGCTGCTCTTGAACGTAAAACGCCAGGAAAGTTTTGTCCTCCAGGCTGCCCTGGATAATCACGTCATCCCAGCTCTCGGCGTGGCCGACGTAGCGTAGCTTCAGGTCAAACTGCCCCGTCCAGAAAAACGGTACGGCCTTGAACGGTACTTTTTGGCCTGCCATGTTGCAAGCGGCAATGCGCCCTTGCTGTAGCGCCACTCGCCAGTGCTCAAGGCGCACTGGCTGTCCGGTTGTGGGATGAGGAAATTGAGCAATATCCCCAGCCGCGTAGATGTTGGGGGCGGCCTGCAAATACTGATCAACCGCCAGGCTGCCGTCTTTATTCAGCTCTAGCCCCTGGATAAACGCTGTGGCAGGTTTGACTCCAATGCCAACTATCACTAAATCAGCGGCTAGGGTTTTTCCAGTGTCTAGCTCTACAGCTTCAACGGCGGTATTGCCGCGAAAAGCCGTCGCCTTAGCGCCTAACTCAAACTGCACCCCGTGGGCCTCATGTACCCGGTGCAAGCGTTGCCCCACGGCTCGGCCCAGCACCTTCTCAAACGGGACTTCTCCAGGGGCGACCACGGTTACGTCTAATCCCTGCTGCCGTAGGCTAGAGGCCACCTCCATGCCGATGAAGCCAGCCCCGACCACCACAGCCCGCTGGGCCTGATGGGCAGTTTCTAGCACCTGTTTGGCATCCTGGGGGTCGCGCAGGGTAAAAATATTGGCTAGATCTGCGCCTGGAATCGACAACCGCTGCACCTTACCCCCGGTGGCCAGCAGCAGTGCGTCGTAACCCAGGGTTTCGCCTGCGCCGTAGGTAAGTTGCTGAGCCTCAACATTTAGCTGAGTAACCGGGGCCGAAGTCTTGAGTTCAATACCGTGCTGCGGATAAAAATCAGCCGGGCGGAGGGCATCGGCCGCTTCTACTGCTTCGCTTTGCAGGTAGGCTTTGCTGAGGGCGGTGCGGTCGTAGGGCGGCTCATCGTCGGCACTGAGGATAACAATCCGGCCTTGAAATTTGGCCTGGCGCAGCATTTCGGCGGCGGCGCTACCGGCAGCCCCACCGCCCACAATTACAAAGGTGCGATGATCGCTTTGGGGATCGTATGTCGCCAGAGGGGGCAATACCTGCCCCCCTTTGGCCGTGGAGACTTCTACAAAAACGTCAGACTTAACCTGCACGTCTGACAGAGGTACCTCCACATAGACGGTGTCCGCTTCCACCTCAACTCGATATCGAGTTAGATTGTTGCGTCCGGGTGGTTCTAGCAGGCTCCCAGACTCCAGACTATAGCAGGCATTGTGCCAGGGGCAGACCACGCGACCCTGACTCAGCACGCCCTTTTCTAACGGCGCGCCGTAGTGGGCACAGTGAGCGGCCATGGCTAAAAAGCCATCCTCAAGTCGGGCCAGCAAAACATCACGGTGAGCCGCGGTGAATTGCTGCATTTGCCCTACCGGTAAGTCATCTTTTTGACAAATTGCTACTTTTTGAGAACTCATACTCTTCCCCGATAAATCATCTGGCCCAAACCCGAAAAACCTCAGCCTGGTGTAGACGTAGACACCGAGTGGCCCGCCGCAACAATGAGCTGCTCGAAGGTTTCTTTTGAGGCCTGGGCGTCTATGGTCATCACCTTCGTTTGGGAATCAATGTCAATAATGGCATCAGGTTCAGAGGTCAGAATTAGATCTTTAATTTGCTGCATTGACTGCTGATCTTCCAGCGTAGGAACGTGAAATTTAACTGCCATAGTGGCCTCCTGATTATGCTGAGAATATATTTATTTGCAGCTTTGCTTAGGGCTGCATAATAATTTTTCCTAACTAACAAATTAATAGGCTGAAGCTGTAGCCACGTCTTCCCAAAGAGAGATTTTGGGTGAAAATTGGCGGCCATCTATCAGGGGTAACCTCGTGCTTCGCCAAGAACCTCGACGCGGTATGGCGGGTAGAGTGCGGGGTAAATATGCATGCTGTTAGCGATGATTGAGGGGTGGGGTATACGGTTTGCGGTTTGCGGCCAGGGAAAATCTGCCGGTTACGGCTCAAGTTATCGCCCTTCCAGCACTTCGTTTAAGTTCCAGGCGGCGCTAATTAGGGCAATGTGGGTAAACGCCTGGGGATAGTTCCCCAGTGCCAGACCATTGATGCCGGTTTCTTCCGCAAATAGCTCCAGATGGTTGGAGTAGCTGAGCATTTCCTCAAAAATCAGGCGGGCCTTGTCGAGCTGTGTGGGGTCGGTACGGCCGGCGCGGGTCAGCGCCTCCACCAGCCAGAAGGTACAGAGGTTAAAGGTGCCTTCCTGGCCCGATAGCCCATCCTCCGCTGTTTCTGGGTTGTAGCGATAGACCAGACTGTTGACGGTGAGGCCCCCCTGCTGGGGCGGTTGCTGCACCTTCTCCAGGGTTTCGATCATGCGTGGGTCGTTGGGGGCCATGAAAAATACCAGGGGCATAATCAGGCAGCCTGCATCCAGGGTGTCGCCGCCGTAAATCTGCACAAAGGATTTCAGCTCCGGGTTCCAGCCTTGTTCAAAGATTTCTTGGTAGAGCTGATCGCGAATCGTCATCCACCGCTGCCGATCAGCAGGAAACGAGCGCTTGCCTGCCAGGCGCAGGCCGCGATCAAAGGCGACCCAGCACATCAGCTTTGAGTAGACATGCTGCTTTTCTCCACCGCGCGATTCCCACACCCCCTGGTCGGGCTGTTGCCAGTGGTCGCACAGCCAGTCAAGCATGCGCTGGAGCTGTAGCCAGAAGTCATAGGAAATTGGCTCACCGTGTTTGTTGTAGAGATAAACCGAGTCCATTAGCTCGCCGTAGATGTCGAGCTGGAGCTGGCTGTAGGCTTCGTTGCCAACCCGCACCGGGGCCGAGTTGCGGTAGCCCGACAGGTGATGCAGGTGGGTTTCTGGCAGCTCGCGGCGACCGTCGATGCCGTAGGCCACCTGGAGGGTGTCGCCGTCGTGCACGTCGTGGCAGCGCTGGGTAATCCAGTTCATAAAGGCGGCGGATTCTTCGGTAAAGCCCAGCCGCAGCAGGGCGTAGACCGTAAAGGCGGCGTCGCGCAGCCAGGTATAGCGATAGTCCCAGTTGCGATCGCCGCCAATAAACTCGGGCAGGCTGGTGGTGGGCGCGGCAATAATTGCCCCAGTGGGCTCGTAGGTCAAGAGCTTTAAAGCCAGGGCCGAGCGCTCTACCGTGCTACGCCACAGCCCCCGATAAACGCTTTGGGCGAGCCACCGGCGCCAGTAGGCTACGGTCTGGGCAAACAGCGCGTCCGCCTGGCCGCAGGAGAGGGGCGCGGGGCAGTCACGGGGGCTGTCATCCAGGCCGCAGAGCACAAACTCAGCGGTTTCGCCTTCCCGGAGGGTAAATTCGGCGGTTACGCCGTGCTCATCCACCTCTAGATCAACCGCTGTCACTAGCGCCAGCTGCAAATCATCGGATAAAAAGACCGCCCCTTCATCCACTAATTTAGTGTGATGCGCAGCCTGGGCATAGTTGAAGGCGGGGTGACAAACCAGCCGAAACCGCGTAGCGCTGTGGCGGGCTCTCACCTGACGAACAATCCACCTGGGCGGATTCTCACCGCCCACCGGCATAAAGTCAACGACTTCTCCCACGCCCTCACTGGACAAGAACCGAGTCACCAGAACATTGGTTTCTGGCCAGTAAAACTGCTTATGGGCCGCCTCTTGTACCGTAGAGGTGATGCAGAAGCGACCGCCCTTCTGCTCATCCAAAAGGGCGGCAAACACGCTGGGAGAATCGTGGTTTGGAAAACAAAACCAGTCGATGGAGCCGTCTATACCCACCAGGGCGGTGGTGCGCATATTGCCAATGATGCCGTAGTCGTTGATTGGCCTGTAGCCCATGGGTGCAGGAATGAGTAGCTAAAAATGCCTTCGCTTTCCGAGCTTAATCGTCCTCCCTACCTTTTGGTCTCTAGCCCAGGGTGTATATCGCCAGATTTTCTGCAATGAAGGCTACTTCCGTGTTCAGGAGCCAACCCCTGATGAGATCTCCGAGGAAGTTCGTCAGCAACTGGAGATGGAACAGCAGCGGGCTAACGCTGAACACCAGCGGGCCGAGCAGCTAGTGGGCAGTCAAGATACCCTGGGCAATGCCGTCGGCGATCTGGTTCACTGCCGCCGAGTCGCGGAACCGGCCGTCATCGTTCGGGCTATGGCACCACGAGGTTTCGAGCCCTTGAGTTTGGGCTACCGACAACGAGCGTTAGCAAGATATGCCTCCTACAGGTTAGGTTGAGTCTCTAGGGCAAGGCACAATTGCTGAGTAACGCTGCGCACGCTCTACTCGACGAACTCCTCAGGATTCTCACTGTCCACTACCCAACAGGAGGTTTGTCAAGACAACAGCTGTTTCCAGTCCTTCGGCTTCACTACCCCGTTCACGTCAAGACGCCGGGCACCTTGAAACGCTCGAACTGCAGCTTCAGTTCGAGGGCCGAACATGCCATCGACCTTGAGAGGCGTCGTCTGCTGGCTCGGTAGCCACCGATTGAGTACCGCCTGAAGCGAGGTAACCGCTGCACCTCGCGAGCCTGGGCCTAAAGGCGGACGAGACGATGCCCGAGTACAAACGAGATGGTAGGTCACCCAAGGGGATGCCACTATGCCCTCCGATGCATTAATAACCTCAACCCGTACCGAACTCTTATGCTCATTGGGTGGGAGGGCTTCAACTTCAAACTTCGGTTCCTCGGGCACTGGGGAAGGAGCCCCCCCTGGAAACACATCTGGAGGCTTCACTACCACAGTGATATTGCCTGGACCAGGGGGCACCCCACCGCCCGGCGGTTGCCCGATCGGGGGCGGCAGCGGAATTGGAACGGCGTGGACGACGGTATTGGGGCCGTCTGTGTCAACCCGGGTAGAGAATACGGTTGAAACTGGTCCGTGAGCAAAGCGAAAGCGGTATAACACTGTCGCTGGATCGAACGGTTGAGCTTTGTAAAATGTGGCTGTTAGCTGAAGCTCAGCCGGGCAATCCAACTCCACCTTCTCGCCTGGTGGGAAGGTGTTAGCGGTGGTCTCTGACGGGCTGATGACTCTGACCTGTGGGATGATGCCGCTGCCCGATGCCACAAGCACTGCGATACCCGGCGGCAGGTTGAGCTGTTGACTAGGGGCAACGAGGCGAGCACCAGGTGCTATCGCCGCTGTATCTGCTTCCGGGCAATGTAGGACTCCATCAAAATCTCGTATACAGCCTTTTACCTCGGGTGGCTGCTCAAAGAACTCTGGAGGCAATTCGGATGGCTCCGATGGTTCTGGTAGTTCTGGTAGTTCAAGGGGCGTGCCCGCAGAGTCGAGCCAAGTGATATCTGTTTCTGTAATAAAATCAGCGACAAACGCACCGGCACCGGCGATAACTGGATCATCACCTGCAACTCCGAATTGCCCTAAGGGGGTCTGAAACTCATAGGTGCCGCTATCACAGGCATTAACCGGCCCCCTTGCTTCAATCGCACCAGGGGAAGGACCAGTAAACGCAGACGAATACACAATTCCCTGGCTTTCAAACACAGCTCCAAGCTTTCCCGGTTCCGCAAAATGCCAGGCCTCATCCCAGGTCTGATTGGGAAACCCAAGCCGAAATCCGCAGGCATTGGATGGGATTTCAATAGACGTGCTGTTGTTATGTATTTCCATTCCAGCGATGGAATCACCTGACGAATTTACGCGATCCCAAAACATAATTATTCGTGGCATATGCACCTCTTAATTAGATAAGAAAAGAATTCAAAGTCCAACTTAAATGTCTATTCATAAGCGCCGTGGTAAGCATCAATTAAGATGCTCTCTGGGTCAAAAGAGCCTCTATTATTAACTAGCAAAACTGCATCAACATAGTCGGGAAATCCCATCATGCCTCCCCGAAAGCCTTGGGAACCACTATATAAATCGCCTCCATGTCCGTAATAAGTACCCCGTTCTTCTCCAAACCATCGCCTGAAGCCAAAATAGGTGTTCGGGTCATTCAACATCTGATATCGCGTTGCGCTAGATAGTACTTTGTCGTAGCGAAAATAGGCTAGAAACTTTGCCCAATGAATTGCCGAGGCATACCATCCATATGCTCCAATTGCGGTCGTAACGTAATTACCCCAGGAAGCACCATCTGAGAATTCGCCTAGTTCATAGTAGAGGCAGGGTGGAGAGTCTTCTTCTCTATTCATAGTTGTGATGGTCATGGGCTGGAGTATTTGATTTGTGGCAAAATCAATATAAGTAGTTCCAGCAGCACCCTCAGCTACAAAGGCAAGAAACCAATAATTAGCATTGTGATAGTCTGAATTTACGGTGGGCGTAGCAGGATTCCTCAACACATTGGGAAAATCTGATAGCAGCCCACCACCATTTAGACCCGATGTATGAGACAGAAGTTGATAAATGGTGATGCCCCTGATGCTGTCATGCACATCAGGAAATGACGATTGAATATAAGGATAAGCTTCTTCTGTCAGCATTAAAGCACCATCCTCAACCAGCTTCATAATTGCCACAGCACAAACGGGTTTAGCAAGGCTAGCACTCGACATCCTTGTGTTTTCATCCATTGCGCGAGGATTCACCTCGGCGATAGTTCGGGCATAGCCAACACCACCTGCATCAATTAACTGGCCAAATCTAACAAGTGCATAGGCATAACCGGTAGCTTGCACTGCTTCCATGCTTTCTAACAGCCGATTGATCATCTTATTGGAGTCAAAGATTGGTCCATGGTAGGTGAAACTATTAGAAGCTGAAAAACCTACATGGACGCGACGAAAAGGCTGTTGTCGTAATAACCGTGAGCGATCGCGCTGTTTAGCCGTTTCCACCCACTCTTCTCGAAAATCTTTTGCTACTTTGTTCTCAGCCCCAGTCTTAAGACTTGTTCGCTCCGTCTGCATCAGAACCTATTCTCCTTAAATTTTTAAGCCTTGCCTCTATCTTTACGGATAGCTAGCTTGGGGATCTTGCACATTTGTGCGATTAATGCACGATCTTGCGATCCGTTGAGTAACGCTTTATGAATTAAGAAATGTTTTAGGAGTCACGCCAGTCAGGCGTTTAAAGTGGCGGTGAAGATGACTCTGATGACTGAAGCCACAGGCGATCGCCACGGCTCCAAGGCTCATCTCACCTTGCCGTAGCAACTGCTTTGCTCTCTCTACTCGTTGCTGAATCAAATACTGATGAGGACTGAGCCCGACCGCCTGCTTAAAGGCATGACAAAAATGGTATTGGCTTAGTTGAGCGATCGCTGCTAGCTCCTTCAAGCTCAATTGGCGTTCTAAATAGTTGTTGATATAGTCTGTAACTAATCTCAATTTGTGCTGAGGAAATCCACCCTTGTAGGTTCTAGTTCGATGGTTTTGGGTGGAGTAATGTCGAACCAGATGGATTGCAAGAGCGTTTGCTAGGGTCTCAGCATATAAACGACTACCACCGCCCTGAGATCGCAGTTCTGCTTGCAGTGCCAGCCCAATATAATAAATTAGCTCGTCTTGAAAACCAAAATTAGGAATTAATTCCACCTGATCGCTGCCTAGCAATTCGAGCGCCTGTAAACTGAATAGCCCTGGATTAAGGTGCAGGGAGAGTACTTGTAGCTCAGTATTCCAGCGAAACGAGTGATCCCTGTGGATAGGACAAATCACAGCCATACCTTGAAAATAGGTTGTCTGGTGATATTTTCCCTCTACAATTTGCTCTGCCTGGAGTCTTTGCCCCATATTGATGCTGACTACATAGTGATCGAGGTAAAATTTTGGTGTTTCTCCTGCTGGGAGACAAAACGCTTCCAGAGAAAGGTTGCTCCATTCTGAATCCAGGCTCGTGAGCGTGGGTGCTTGCTTAAAGACTTCTGGTAAATACTGAGGATGATTTAGATCAAATTCCAGCGGCTGTTGTGTTGACATCACTCACCCTTCTTTATCCCAAGAGGTCGTCTGTTCCTGACGGATAATTCCATGCAGGTGCAGACAGGCTTCTCGCCCCATCGAGCAAACTTAAACTTGATAGTTCAGCTAGTTGCCGAAAAGTGTATCCAGATACACCCCCTATGGCCCTATGAATACAATATAAGGCGTCTACAGGGTTCAGCAAATGATCAGTACGTCATAGGATGGGCACGGCCTATTGGCCTCATGCCATGCCAATATTGGCGGCTTCAAACCCAAGACCCCAGGAATTTCTAAAAATTCCTGGGGTCTGCGCTGGTGGCACTTATCCTGTGGCCTACCTCGCCAGCGCCTCATGGGGACGGAGACCCCCCAATCTCTGGGGTTAACCCCTAAAATCGCCGAGGCCTCAATCTCCTACCGCCGCTAGAGCCGTCTGCACCTGGGCCATTGCCCCATAGAGGGGCTTAAACTGCTTTAGCAGCGCCACGTATAGCGGCAGCATTTGCTGATAACGCTGGACATTCACCGGATCGGGGTGATGGCGGTGGGTTGTGCCCATCAGGTCGAATACCCGCTCCAGGCTGCTAATGTGGCCAAGGGCATAGAGGCCCAGAAGAGCCGCCCCAAAGCAAGAGCTTTCAGAGGTTTCGGGAATAGTAACGGTGCGGTCGAGCACATCAGCCAGCATTTGCCGCCACAGGGTAGAGCGGGTAAAGCCCCCCGTGGCCTGAATGCTTTTGGCGGGGCCAACTACGTCCTGCAGTGCCGCCAGTACGAGGTAAAGATTGTAAACAATGCCCTCCAGCACCGAGCGAATCATATGGGCCTTGGTGTGGTTGAGGGCTAAGCCAAAGAAGCTGCCCCGCGCATTGGCATCCCATAGGGGCGATCGCTCCCCGGCCAGATAGGGGTGAAAAATCAGCCCTTCGGAACCCGCTGGTACCGTGGCGGCAATAGCGGTCAGAATATCGTAGGGATCCTGCTGAAGCAGACGGGCCGCATCCACCTCGGCATCGGCTAGGTGGTCGCGCAGCCAGCGCAAAATAATGCCGCCGTTGTTGATCGCGCCGCCAATTACCCAGTGGTTTTCGGTCAAGGCATAGCAAAACAGCCGCTCTTGGGGATCGACTAGGGGCCGATCTACCACCGCCCTAACCGCGCCGCTGGTGCCCACGGTCACCGCCACCACACCGGGAAAAATCGCCCCGACACTCAAATTAGCCAACCCCCCATCGCTGGCCCCTACCACCACAGGTAGGTCAGTGGGCAAGCCCATGGCCTGCCGTTCGGCGGCTACCATGCCGGTTAAGGCATGGGTGGTGGGTACTAGTTGAGACAGCCGGGCGGGGGAAATGTGGGCCAGGGCGAGGGCTTCGTCATCCCAGTCCAGCGCTGTCATGTTGAACAGGCCGGTGGCGTTAGCGATCGAGTAGTCCACCACAAACCGCCGAAACCAGCGGAATAACACGTATTCTTTGATAGAAATAAACTTCGCCGCCCGCTCAAATATCTGAGGTTGCGCCTGGCGCAGCCACAGCAGCTTAACCAGCGGCGACATAGGATGAATAGGGGTGCCCGTACGGCTGTAGAGGGCATGGGCCTCGCAGTTCTGGCGAATTTCGCTCACCCACGGCAGGCTCCGTCGGTCGGCCCAGGTAATGCTATGAGTGAGGGGTTGGCCATCGCCATCCACCGCAATTAGGCTGTGCATGGCTGTGCTAAGGCAGAGGCCCACCAGAGCATTGCCGTCCCCTAGGGTACGCTCAATTACCGTGCGAATGGTTTCGGTTACCGCCGCAAAGATTTGCTCGGGGTCTTGCTCCTGCACCTCTGGCTGGGGTGACAATAATGGATAGCCCAGGGCGGCTTGATCAACAACCTCGCCGCTGACGGTGAACATTACTGTTTTGGTGCTGGTGGTGCCGATGTCGATGCCGAGGATGGTGGGGGGCATGGGAGGGGTGGAGGAAGGATGGGATGGGGTGTAGCATGCAGGGGAAATGCCAGCCTGAAACTCTCTAGGAAGGGTTGCTGTGGGGGTATCAAGGTAAGCAGACATCGCCCTCTATGATTACACCCTGGTTGGCTGACAAAACCCTTGAAACCCTTATTCTGCCGTAGGTTGGGTTAGCGCTAGCGTAACCCAACGAAACCGTTGCTAGTGTTGGACTACCCGGCGGGAAGCCAGCTACATCGCCTCAACCCAACCGCCGCGAGAAACTTTTGCCGGCTAGCCAGGCGATGAGTTAGGCGGTACTCTGGTTAGAGTTTAGAAGAACGTACAGGAAGCAGTCCTCAGAATCGCCGTCGCCGAAACATTGCACCTCCGATGAGATCTGGAACTGCATTTAGAAAATGAAGAGTCGAAGACATTGGATGGTTCGCTGGTGTCCCATAACACCGCGCCTGGCGGCCGGTTGGGAGGGCAGCGGAAAGCCAGTCCGACAACAGCGCCTTGCTAGCAGTGGTTAATGATGCTCTCGATTGTGGTCGGGGTTGCGCTCATAGCAATGGGCCATCACGCATCGCTCATTGATGGACAGCGGTGCCAACAAGTCACACCTTAGCCTCTATCCAAGGGTAGACAGATTTCATTTTGCAGAGATATTAAACGCTGTAACAAAATTGAATTTTTGGCTCTCAAAAGCAGGCCTAATTGATTAGGCTTATGGTACACAAACTCGTGATGAGTGTGACTTGGCATGAATGCTTGAGTTCCTGATTCTAAGCATTAATGCTGGATAAACCCAATTTTTTTTTGGAGACTCGAGCCGGTTTGGTTCTGTACACAAGCTCAAGAAAACTGATATTGGAGTGGTTGGGTAATAAGTCCGAAAACCCTTGGCAGCCTTTCCTGTCAAGCGTTTCGGCGATTTTGCTGAAAAATTCTTGAACGCTAGTTTGTATAAGGGTTTCAGTGATTTTTCTCGTTATTTCCCAACAGGTCTATTTTGGGTAACTCTATGGGAAAGTGTGAGGACAGTTCACTGTTCTGGAGGCTTGTCTCTACTTATTAATCTCATCGTTAGCAAGGGGCTAACTGATGGTGAATTCGAGTCAGGAGCTGGGCAAATGCTATTCAACCATGAGGGCCAGCGGGTTCCTACAGTAACCTTTCGGATGTTTGTCCGAATATTTGCAGAGGTGGGTTGGTATAACCTTTCGACCGCAGATCTGTTTGAACATAAAACAGTGGTGTTATTTACGGTGTCGGGAGCCTTTTTCCCGCATTCTCATAATCAACTGTTAGGCTACAACGAGTTTGCTGAAGCCTTTCGAGCAAACGGGGTCGATGAGATTCTGTGCATTTCAGTCAACGATCCGTTTTCGCTGGCGAAGTGGGCGGAGGCAGAAACAGCCGTTCGAGTGCGCTGTATCCCCGATGTCAAGGGCGACTTTACTCGCGAGATGGGGATGCTGGTGAACCTCTCCGATTGCGGGATGGGGCAACGCTCTTGGCGCTATTCCATGCTAGTGAAGGACGAGGTGATTGAAAAAATGTTTGTAGAACGAGATGGTTTTGAGACAATACCTGTGGTTTCTAATGCCGAGACAATGTTGAACTATATCAACCCATCGATCCAACTGCAAAGAAGCCCAATCAGAGAGCTCCGCTGATCAGCGGCGGACGATGCTTGCTGCATCAGAAGAAGGTGGCGAGGAAAGAAAAGAAAAATATATTACACCTCACGATAGGAGAGACTATGAGCAGTGAAAGCAGATGCCCATTCATGGGCGGAATTTCAAAATTCACGGCTGGTCATGGCACGTCTAACCGAGACTGGTGGCCGAATCAGTTAAACCTGAATATCCTCCACCAGCACTCCCCCCAGGCCAATCCTCTGGGGGAGGCGTTCAACTATGCTGAGGCGTTTAAGAGCCTCGACTTTGCGGCCTTGAAGGCAGACATCTTCGAGCTGATGACCACCTCTCAAGACTGGTGGCCCGCCGACTACGGTCACTATGGCCCGCTCTTTATTCGGATGGCCTGGCACGCTGCTGGTACCTACCGCATCGGCGACGGTCGCGGCGGCGGCGGGACTGGCAACCAGCGATTTGCGCCGATCAACAGTTGGCCCGACAACGCTAACCTCGATAAAGCGCGGATGCTGCTTTGGCCGATTAAGCAGAAATATGGCCAGAAAATCTCTTGGGCAGACTTGATTATCCTCGCGGGCAACTGTGCCCTGGAATCGATGGGATTTAAAACCTGCGGTTTCGGGGGCGGGCGCGCCGATATTTGGGATCCCGAAGAAGACATTTACTGGGGCGATGAGACCGAATGGCTGGGTGACAAGCGTTACACCGGCGATCGCGAGCTGGAAAATCCTCTGGCCGCAGTGCAAATGGGTCTGATCTATGTGAACCCGCAAGGCCCGAACGGCAACCCTGACCCAGTTGCCTCGGGTCGAGATATTCGCGAAACTTTTGGCCGGATGGCGATGAACGACGAGGAGACCGTTGCCCTCGTAGTCGGTGGACATACCTTCGGTAAATGTCACGGTGCTGGGGATGCGGCACTGGTGGGCCCTGAACCCGAAGCCGCCAGCATTGAGGAGCAAGGCCTCGGCTGGAAGAACCGCTTCGGCACTGGCATTGGCGCGCATACGATCACCAGTGGCATCGAAGGTGCTTGGACGACTAACCCAGTGCACTGGGACAACAACTACCTCGAAAATTTGTTTGGCTATGAGTGGGAGCTGGTGAAAAGCCCTGCTGGTGCCCATCAGTGGGCCCCTAAAGGGGGTGCTGGCGCGGGTACAGTGCCCGACGCCCACGATCCATCCCAACGACATGCTCCCATGATGACTACAGCCGACATGGCCATGAAGATCGACCCCATCTACGAGCCGATTGCGAGGCGTTTTCTCGATCACCCGGATCAGCTGGCTGAGGCATTTGCCCGAGCTTGGTTCAAGCTGATCCATCGCGATATGGGACCGCGATCGCGCTACCTTGGCCCAGAAGTTCCAGCGGAAGAGTTCCTTTGGCAAGATCCCGTCCCTCCGGTCACCCATGACTTGATTGATCAGCAGGACATCGCTGCGCTCAAGGGCAAAATCCTGGCGGCGGGCCTGTCTATCTCTCAACTGGTCTCGACGGCCTGGGCATCGGCATCTACCTTCCGTGGTTCCGACATGCGCGGTGGGGCAAACGGAGCGCGCATTCGTCTTGCGCCGCAGAAGGATTGGGATGTTAACCAGCCCGCCCAATTGACCACGGTGCTGCAAACGCTGGAAAGGGTTCAGCAGGAGTTCAACAGCTCGCAGTCTGGCGGGAAACGGGTTTCCCTAGCTGACCTGATCGTTCTGGGCGGCTGCGTTGGGGTCGAGCAGGCGGCGAAGAATGCCGGTCACAATGTCACGGTTCCATTCAAACCTGGACGGACGGATGCGTCGCAGGAGCAAACGGATGTGCAAGCTTTTGCCGTCCTTGAGCCCAAGGCAGACGGGTTCCGCAACTACCTCAAAGGTGGCCTCACGCTATCTGCGGAGGAGTTGCTGGTGGATCGATCGCAGTTGCTGACGCTGAGCGCGCCGGAAATGACCGTTCTAGTCGGCGGTCTACGGGTCTTGAAGACCAACTTCGATCAGTCTCAGCATGGGAGCTTCACCCACAGACCCGAGACGTTGACCAATGACTTCTTCACAAACCTGCTCGACCTGGGCACAACCTGGAAGGCGACCTCCGACGCTCAAGACCGGTTCGAGGGGCGCGATCGCAAAACGGGCGAACTCAAGTGGACCGGCACTCGTGTCGATCTCATCTTCGGCTCGAACTCTCAACTCCGCGCCCTGGCAGAAGTCTACGGCTGTGAAGACTCTCAGCCGAGGTTTGTCCATGACTTTGTGGCGGCGTGGGACAAGGTGATGAACCTCGATCGGTTCGACCTCGCCTAGGCTCAGTAGATCGCAAAGTCCCCGCTGACCTACCCTGTGGGAAGCAAGCGATATCCTCCAGAAGGGGGCAGAAAGGCTCAACCCCGTCTCCCAATCTTGGGAGACGGGGTTGAGTGAGGGCAAATTCAAGGCCAAAAGGCTCATTTTGGTTGAATATTCAACTCTGCCTGCCATTGGGTCAAGGGCTTTTCCCAGTCTTCTTCCCACTTCTGAGCAAACAGAGATTTCGCGGCTTTGCCCATCTGGAAGCCCTGGGCGATTGCTTCCAATAAATGGGGCAACATTTCTGGTTCCTTGAGTGTGATGGATATCAAACTATTCGCGATCAACAGAGTTGCCAGCGGGTAGGGAAACTGGGGCAAATGGAATGCCTGTAAGCCAATTTCACCGACTACAGAGGTGTCAAATCCGGTCACAATATGCCAGAGATCATGGGTCTGACTCAGCCGTAGCTCAACATATTCAGCATCCGACTCCCCGGTCATTACGTTGACACTTTGAATACGCCAAGGGCACTTGAAGACCGCTACCAGAGCAAGTCATTGAGCAACCCATAGACACCGACAAAATCAATCCGGGTGATCGCCTTGAAATAACGAACCTGCCCATGAATCCGTTCCACTCCCGACCCAAAGAGTAACTTGAGTGGTGTGATCGCCAGCACCAACCAGGGAGCACTCTGGTAGCGCACCAACCGAAACCCGATGTGGATGTTTCTCAGCAGCCGGCGAGAATGCGTGGCACCGGCAGCGCCAGCTTTTGGAATCAGCAAGTTTTGAGGCATCACATGGCTCCCTAGAGCAATCTAAGTTACGATATGAGCATTGCTCACGTTTTTATAATATGAGCAATGCTCATGTTTTATCAAGTGAACTGTGAGTGCCCGTCATTTATGCCGGAAAGCCAGAGAGAATGCTCATGTCCGAAAGTCCCCTAACCGCAGGCGGAATGCGCCGCCAGCCACGACAAGCCCGTAGCCAGGAGCGGGTCAATCGCATTCTGGATGTGGCGGAAAATCTGTTTGCTAGTCAGGGCTACACCGCTACTACTACCAACGCGATCGCGGCTCAAGCTCAGGTTCCGATCGGGTCGCTTTATCAGTTTTTCCCCGACAAGACCGCAATTTTACAAGCGTTAGCGCAGCGCTATGCAGACATGCTGCATCAAGAGTTGGTTGTCACGAATGAGGAGGAGGCCGCCACCCTCTCTTTGGCTGATTACGTGAATCAGTTGATTGATACCACCGATCGCTTCTTTACTAACCACCCCAGTTACTATGCCATTTTCATGGAGGTGCAAGGAACGATACGCGAATTAGAAGAAATCGATGCGGCAACCGATGTCAAATTGATTCAGGATTTAGCCATCTCCTTGGCCAAACGCGAGGCAAGCTTAGAACCTATGGATTGTGAAGCGATCGCCTTTGTGCTGGTCAAAACGATCGGGACGCTTCTATGGCTATCTCTTAGCCAAGAGCAAACGTTTCGACAGCGCCTGGTGACAGAAACTAAACGACTGACTCTGAAATATTTGCAAAGCTACTTACCGTCCGATCCAATGTTGCCTAATAGCTCAAATACAGCGGGTAGTTGAAAGATGTCTATTGGTCAGGACTGGTGTTCAGTTGGGTCAGATAGATGCATTACCTCTAGCAACCTTGCCCTAGCCTGCACCCTCAATTTGACTCTGAAGGTGCTTCGACAGTTAACCTTATCTGCTGATACTGCCCTCCCATTACTGGTTGAACATTTCGAGGCGAACATCCGCTTGACCATTAGCGGGGAAAGGGGTTTGGGGTCTTTTCTAACTCCCCTAAACGACTCAGAGTCGCGCGGCCTAACGTCATAATTCACTGGCGGCAGGGGTCTGCGCAGTCGGCCCGTGGTTTCCGTCTGTCCGGTGCGATGCGGTGTTGGACTGTGCAGCTTGGCACTTGACCCTAGTTTATGTGATCGCCCGCCAGCCCCAGGGGGTGAACTGAACTGGCTTGAACCAGCGATCTCAGCCTTGACGAACCGGGGTTTTGGCCAAGCACCCAGGGTTTGAGCGACGACACCTGGGCGAGAAGGTAGGATCTAGAACGATCGAGGTCTGGGCGCGCTGGCAGGCCAACGCCTCAAAGACTACGACTTCTGCCCTCAAATATATACTAAGTACTTCTACTCATTGCAAAGCAGGGATGCATCCTTTTGGGTCCTCCCTGCTTCTGTTGCGGGCTCGTTCTCGCGATACTGTACTCTGATCTCGTCCGAGTTGACGAGCAATGGCTCGCATGGACAAAGCTTTAGTAATTCTCAATTCGTAAACTTGATTTCGTTCAGAACTGCTAAGCTAGATATAGCTCATAGGGTGTATTTTTTTGTGGTAAGCATCAGGCTATCCTAGAAGCCCCTCTATGGAAAGCTTTTAGGAGATGCAGTTCATTCTAGAATTGGCGATGCGTTGCCATCCCTCACCGTTTAAATCGCTGTCGCATCCTGAATGACTCATTGGGTTCACCAAGGGTGGGAAGATATTTCCAGAGATACTAAACCTTATCGGAAATTGAGCCTGTAGAATCAATAGCAGGAGCAGAGA
>DAIUJR010000084.1:0-23569 GCA_036848635.1 Nodosilinea sp. CTOTU7336 | reverse complement strand
ATACTCCGCAAATTTGGCGAGGAGTACGTCATTAATTTTGTCTAACTACTTATCTAGATGGCTAACTATGGATGCCTGTGAAACTAGACCCAGACCTTATAGACGGTCTAATCTGACCAAGCGTGATGGGCCAAGTTAGCGTCTACTGATTCCCCATTAGTGCCTGCGAGAAGTTACCTAAGACAAAATCAGGTAGAGGAACGTTCATGAATGTTTTTCTTTCAAGGGTTAGTCGAGGCCAGTGGCGGTGTGTGCTGTTTTTAAGCAGCCTACTTCTGGTAATAGTATTGGCCCTACCGGATTCAAGGATGGCTCTCAGTATGGCTGCTCCGGCGGTGTCAGCTGAGGAAATACCGCTGCGTGACCTGGTGCAGAGGGGGGTAGACCGCTTTCAGGAGGGTAATTTTCAGGGGGCAATTCAGCTGTGGCAGAGCGCTTTGACGGCCACCGAGGGGAAAGATCGAGCGGTGGTGCTGGAAAATCTGGCGCGGGCCTATCGGTATACAGGGCAGACCTCCACTGCGGTTAACTATTGGCAGCAGGCTATAGACCACCACCGCAGTCTGGGCAACTCCCTGTCTTTAGGTCGAGCATTAACAGAGCAGGCACAAGCGTACAGCGCTCTAGGGCAGCACCGCCGGGCGATGGCTTTGCTATGCCGGGAATCAGGAGAGGTTGGCACTTGCGCAGCCCAAAGTGCCGTTAGCTTGGCCGAGACCGAAGGCGATGGGGCTGGCCGGGCTGCGGCCCTGGGAGCCTTGGGGGAGGCGCTGCGACTGCGGGGAGAGTATGAGGCGGCGATTGCAGCTCTGAGCAGCAGCCTGACTATAGCCCGCGAGGCCAACCAGCTCAGCTATCAGATTTCTGCTCTGAGCAGCCTGGGCACGGTGTATACCGGCAAAGCTCAGATTCTCTATCGACAAGCAGAATCAGCTACCCTCGACGGCGACGATGCAACGTCGATTGAAGATCAGGCCAAAACAGAAGACCAGCAGGCTCTAGAGTACTTTGCTCAGAGCCAGGCCTTGGCGAATCAGCAGGGCGATGCGATGGCAGAGCTGCGATCGCGCCTGAGCCAAGTTCCGATCTACTACCGGCTTGGCGAAGCGACCCAAGCTCAAACTGCCCAAGAGGCTGCCCTAAGGCTCCTTGCCCAAACCCCTAACGGTCACGACAAGGTATTTGCAACCATTACTCTCGCCAACCTGGTGCAGTTTGGCGGCAGGAGCAGCAGCGCTACGGCGCGCTGTTTCGCCGGGGCTGCCAACCCCCATACCCTTACTTTGCTAACCCAGGCGATGCGTCAGGCTCAATTTCTGGGGGATAGTCGCGGTGAGTCGTTTGCCCTGGGCACGCTGGGCCGCTGGTATGAATGCCAGCAAAACTATGATCAGGCGCTGGCGCTGACTCAGCAGGCAGAGTGGATAGCTGGCCAGCGGCGAGAGGGCGAAGACAGCCGCTATCTATGGGAATGGCAGGCGGGGCGCATCTACCGAGCCCAGGGCAAACTTGTTGAGGCTATCCAGTCTTACACCCAGGCAGTGGCAACCTTGGAGGCGATTCGCGGTGATTTGTTGATTAGCGATCGCGAGCTACAGTTTGACTTTCGCGACAGTGTTGAACCTATCTACCGAGAGCTGATTGCCCTTCAGCTAGGCTCCCCCGATAGCCCTGCTGCTAAGGGAGAGCCAATTTCGGTGGCGACAGCCAACCTGGGGGCGGCGCTTACCACCGTTGATGCCCTCAGGCTGGCGGAGCTGCAAAATTATTTTGGCAGCGATTGTGAGATCATCCCCTTTGCGGAGACCCCGGTGGGGTTGGTGGGGGCCGACAGTGCCACTGCGCTGTTTACGTCGGTAATTTTGGGCGATCGCACTGCCATTATTGCCAGCTTTCCCGATGGCAGTCGCCAGGCCGCCTGGATTCCGGTGGATGAAGTGACCCTGCGATTCACCATTAGAACGTTTCGTCAAGGGTTAGAGAGTTGGTTTGACGATTTTGATCTGGGCCAGAGCCAACAGGTTTACGACTGGCTGATTCGCCCCTTTGCCCAACGTCTGGCCGACGCTGAGATCGAGACGCTGGTGTTTGTCAACGACGGCATGCTTCGCAGTGTGCCGATGGCGGCGCTCCACGATGGCCAGCGGTTTTTAGTCGAAACCTATGCCCTAGCCACAGTGCCAACGCTATCATTAACTGCCGCTAGCACCTCTGATGACAAGCCTATTCGTGCTCTGGTGGCGGGGTTGAGCGAGAGTATAACGGTAGGCGGACAGAGCTTTAAGCCTCTACCCCACGTGAAGAATGAGCTAGACACCATCCGAAATACCGTGCCAAGGGCGACTCTGTTGCTAGACCAGGACTTTACTCGACAGCGGCTGGAGCAAGAGCTAGCCGACACCACCTACACCGTGTTGCACATGGCGACCCATGGCAAATTTGGGGTGCGACCCGAGGACACCTTTTTGGTGACGGGGGCGGGGGAAAAACTGACGCTGGCGGATCTAGAGCAGTTTGTCAGCCCTATGGCCGCTGGCACTGAAGTCATTGACCTGTTGGCGTTGACCGCATGTGAAACTGGCATCGGCGACGATCGCTCGGCCCTGGGTCTGGGAGGCGTAGCGGTACGGGCTGGAGTAAAAAGCGCGATCGCAACCCTCTGGTCTATTGACGATGCCAAGACGGCGCAGATCTCGGCTCAGTTTTACCAGGGTTTAGTATCGGGTCAACTCACCAAGGCCAAGGCTCTCCAGACCGCCCAGATAGAACTCATTCAAGACCAAGTGCACCCGGCCTACTGGGCCCCCTTTATTTTGGTGGGTAACTGGCTGTAGCCCTGCCTAATCACCCATCACGCGCCTGAGTTGTTCTGCAAACTGCTGCCCCAGAGAAGTCTCTTGCTCGAGGGTAGCCAACTCCTGGAGCAGGGTTTGATCGTAGGAGGTGGTTGCCGTCATGGCCTCTGCCAGAGCGTCATACCAGAGTCCAGCCTCGGCGTAGAGAGTTGCGCGATCCTGGGGATTGTCTACCTGGGCCAGGGCTGTCTCTAAACCAGAGGGCAAAGGCACTACGTCCATTTCGACTTCATCTACCAGAGCGCTCGATGGTCGATTGGGGTTACATAGTACAATTGCCTGCCACAGGTAGCGATAGCCAGGTTCTAAGGCAGGTTGTGAAGAGGGTAGAGTAGCCTGCATAAAACCAGGCGTCGTTTCGAGGGAGAGCTGCTCTACCAGGGTGCGACGTCCTGTGTCGCTGAGTTGGTAGAGGCGAACCTCCATGGCAAAAGGCTGGGTGTCGGTCATGGCCCAACCTACTGTGGGGCGAGGGGCGGTGGTCTGGCCAACGTGGCTGCGGGGGGCCAAGAGCGCCATCGCACCAGAGGCATCTAAACAGCCCCGAACGCCGCTAGAGCCGGTTGACCCCGAGGGAGCATTGGCATCTTTTGGGGGTGTGTAGTTGGCCCAGGCGGAACCTGGGTACCCAACCCATAGCCCACCCAGACAGGCCAGGCTGGCTAGCGTTTTACCCACAGAACTCCTGACCGGCAGTGAAAGATGCTGCATAGTGGTGACCTGTTGAAGAGTGTCGTTACCTGCCTCGCGCTCCTTGAAACTTTAGCTGAATTAAGTCTGGGGAAATGCTTAGGTTACGGCTAAAAAGTTCCCTGGGGACGACCATTATTGGCCTGGATGGTTACCTTTTTTGACCAGGTTGGAGAGCTCAAAGGGCCAAAGTGATCGCCTACCCATAGGCCAGACCAGCTCGCACACCGTACCGGTGGGGATGTTGGGATAGCGTTTAAACTGACCCCGCAATCGTTTAGACAGTTGTTCGGCTTGCTGGGTTCCCTGTCCGCCCGTGGCGGTAGAGTCATAGATTGGGTTTCCTGAACAATTGTTCTGGCTATTGTCAGTCACCCGAATTATGTTCTGAACTCCTGCCGGTTCAAGGGCAGCCTGTTTACAGGTAATCCAGAGTCGGGTGGCGTTGGGGGCATGCTTGCCGACGTTGATCAGAGCTTCCTGCAAAAACCGGCAGAGGTCACGCCGGTCATCTAGGCTGAGGCTGCGATCAACCATAGGCTCAAACTCAATTAGCTTGACCTTGAGAGTTTGAAACCCTGGTAAATCTTGCCCTAGGGTCTGGGTATAAACCTGGTAGAGCAGCTGATGCAGGGGCAGGTTGAGATCGAGACCTTGGGGGCTGAGGTAGATTTGCTGCTCGTCTATCAAGGCCTCCTGTCGCACCAGGGTATAGACCTGGCGCAAATCGTGGTTTAAATCTTGCAGGCGGCGATGCATGGCGGGGGACATCTGCGACGGGTCAAGGCTCTCTCGCAGTAGCTGGGCCAAGGTCTGTAGTGGGCCGTTATGGATGGCGCTAAAGGTATTGTCGATGACCCGCTGGCGCTCTTGGATGCGCGATCGCAGCCCCTGGTCGTACCAATAAAAGAGCGGAAACACCACTCCATTAACGGAAAACACCGCCAGGGTAGGCACTATGGGGATCCACCAGCCCTGCCACAACAGCAGCCCAAAGCCGGTACCCAGAAGCACTAAGCTACCGCTACTCACCACCAGCACCTGCCACAGGGGATGGCGCAGCACCCGCCCGATCCCGATCCCTGCTACCCCCCACAGAATGATCCAGCCGTATTCAACGGGCTGGGGCCAAACCCGCAGCAGCGGGCGATCATCTAGGGCGGCGCTGACAATTTGGCTGATGGCGTGGGCCTGAAACTCAATGCCAAAGACCTGACCAGGGTTGTTGCTGACAATGGCCGATGAGTTGACAAAGTCTTTGACGCTGGGCGCGGTAATGCCAATCAATACGATGCGATCGCGCAGCCACTCTGACTCTACTTGGCCCGTCTGAATCTCCGCCATAGTCAGCCGACGAAAGGGAAACGGCCCACTGCGGTAGTTGACCAGCACCTGATGCCCTCCCATGTCGGCGTTAACATAGCCCCCGGCGTGTGTGCTTAGGGGTGCCAGTTCGACCGTACCAAACCTCATCGCTACCGGGTTACGAATGCCGTTCTCGAGTGATCGCCCCACCGAGGCCAAATAGCGCTCCGCCAAGCGCAGGGTAAAGGCAAAGTGATAGGTGCCATCGGCAGTGGCGGCCCCCAGCAGGCTCCGTCGCCAAAAGCCATCACCATCGGGCACACCATCCACAAAGCCAATGCGCTCTGGGGGTAAGAACGCTGGCCCTGCCACCGTCGGAGGCAAAACCTTTTCAATGGCGATTAAAGATTCCAGCCCTGCGGCCATCGCTTTAAACTCCTCATGGCCCGGGTTGATAGGCAGGTCGCGGTAGATATCTAACCCAATGACCCGAGGTTGGTAGATCTCTAGGGTAGTAATCAGCTCCGCCAGGTGGCGATCAGGGATAGGATAGGTTCCCACCCGCTGAATATCGCTTTCTTCGATGCCGACGATGACAATGCGCTCATCCAAAGGTTCTGCCGGGCGCGACCGCAGAAACGTATCCAATGCCTGCCACTCCAGCCCCTGCCACCAGCCCAGCCCCCGAGTGGCGATCACCACTGCAATCACAACTACCCCTGGTACTATGCCCATGGGCCACCGGGCTAGCTGCCGCCATATTCTAGGCCTAAAACTCTCCATGGTCAGTCAATTAAACCCTCTTCCCGAGCTCGAATCTCCGTTTGAATGCGAATGTTCTTGCCCTCTTCTGGGTAGACTCCCAGCGCATCTTGAATTTTTGACCAGTAGTTGCGCACCGTGCGATGGGCGATGTTCATTTCCTCTGCGATCGCTTTATCTTGCAGCCCTTGCTGAAAGGCCAGCACCAGTACATCCAGCCACTCGGGCTTTAGCTCCAGCCCCGATCGCATCTCGGGGGGCAAGTAGTTCAACCCCTTCAAAGTCCAGTCGAACTTAGTCAGCATGTCTTCCATAGACTGGCTTTTGTCGGCAATGGTAAACCCGCCCTGATGAGCTAAAATCGACGGTTTGAGCCGCACCAAGGCCTGCACATGGGCACTCTGCACCATAATATTCAGAGTCGGAAACCGCTCCATCAAAATTGTCAGTAACTGGACACCCACCTCTACCCTGGCTCGGCTAGCAGCATCAACCGGTGCTGACTCAGGAATAGACAGATCTACAATCATCGCGTCAGGGGTGCCGATCTCAACTAAATCCAGAGCTTGGTTGGCTGTCGGCACCGACAAAATTTCGGCCTCTGGATAGTGATGCTGCACTACCCGCACCATGCTGTCGAGCACGATCTCATGATCATCAACGATAATAAACCGCAGCGGTTGAAGGTTGTCGTAGCCCATGGGTCTACTCCTCATTAAGGCGTTAACACAGTGGTTGAGCAAGGTCGCCAGCAAAGCTGCCAAGTTGTCTGAAGACCCTGGGTTTGGGTGATAAACTGCCCAGCCAGCAGCAGCTCAAAGAGGGTAATCAGATGATGAACCGGTATCTCTGGTGCGGGGGCCAGCCTGGCTGAATGTTGTGCTAGAAACCCAATGTCTAACCGCTGGGTTGATGTCTCCTCTGCCAGGGCGATCACAACAGACGCTGTCATGTCTAACTCAGCCGACAGGGCCAGCAGCCATTCGTCAAGCAAAGCCAATATCAGCCAATTGTAATACGGGCAGTTTGAACCCCACTGCTGAGGCACCGAAACGCTGAATTGCAGCTGGGGCATGCGCTGACGCCACACCTCGGCTTGGTATTGCAGTGCTAGGGGCAAACTGTCATCGATATAGGCCGGGTATAGGGACTGTGTGAGCCTATCGAGGCTAGCTATAACCTGCTCTACGGCCCCTAGCCACTGTGCCTTATCGCCCCAGCTATCAACGGATGAGTCTGCGTTTAGCTCCAGGTTGCGCCGGATCGCAAACAAGTTTTGTAGCACCTGCTCTCTCAGTAATTCTGCATAAGCGTTGTGCTTGTCCATAGCGCGCTGATGCCACCAAATCAGAGCTTGTTGCAATGCAGCAGATGAATGGATAGGCCGGTTTCGAAGAGTGTTATTTGTCACGTGGCTATACCAGCTTCAGGTTCTCGGGTAAGCCCATCAGTTGCCTCCAGAGCAATCGCATTAAATTATGTCGTCAATCAAACTCTACCTAGAGCCAATGCCAGAAAGTAGCCTGTTTGAACCTGTTCGTTAGCCGATATAGGCTAGTGTGCTAGCCTTTTTGTGCAAGTTGGCCCTGATACAGAAAGATCGATGTGCTTTGAATAGTTTGGTTAAGACCGAGTTGAATATTTTTAGTCGAGCCTGTACTGTGGCAGGGGCTTCGGAAGATTTGTTATCAAAGCAGACGTTAGTTAAATAGCCCAATCATTACTGAGTGCATCAATCAGAACTCTCTCTTTGGAGAATTAGATCTGTGAATCTATCCCTGCTTTTTGATTCAGTACGATTGGCGACTCCTTTTTTCCGCAAGGGTAACCTGCATCGTGATGCAGTTACCCTTTCCCTTGTAGCCTTAGGATTTACCGCTCCTGCCTATCAGGTCTCTGCCCAAGCCATCCCAATTCCTGATAACACTCTAGGGGCAGAAAGTTCTCAGATAAATTCTTTGGGGGCGAATAGCGATCGCATCGACGGCGGTGCCCTTCGAGGCAACAATTTATTTCACAGCTTCCTAGAGTTCAACATTGCCGACTCTCACAGTGTTTATTTTGCAAGCCCTGGGGGAGTTGACAATATTTTTAGCCGTATTACGGGCGGGGCTCCTTCCGAGATCTTCGGTACCTTGGGGGTGGATGGAACTGCCAGTCTTTTTTTGCTGAACCCTAATGGCATCCTATTTGGCCCTAATGCCAATTTAGATATTAATGGATCATTTATTGCAACGACGGCAGACGCTATCCAGTTTGAAGATCAAGGATTTTTCAGCGCCCAAACACCAATTAGTTTGCCTCTACTAAACATTCAACCTTCTGCACTTCTCTTCAATCAGTTGGAGAGCCAGCGTGGTTCCTCTATTCGTAATGAAGGAGAGTTGAGTGTGGCTTCTAATGAAAGTCTATTTCTAGTCGGAGGAAACATCCTTTTAGACGGTGGGCAACTCAATGCGCCGGACGGACGCGTGGAACTCGCCAGTATTTCTGAAGGAAGGGTAGGGTTAGCATTCAGAAGTGGCTCATTGAACTTAATTATTCCAGACGACCTTGACCGAACAGATATTGCTTTGCTCAACGGTTCACAAATTGATGTCCAAGGCACAGGCCTTGGCAGCATTGCTCTGTACGCTGAGGACTTGGAAATTTCAGGGGGTAGTCAAGTCCTCGCTGGGATTGCAACGACGCCCTCATCACTCGTGGAGCAATCAGGAGATATCACTATCGATACGACCGGCTCTCTCTCTCTCTCTGGTGCATTTGTTAGAGAGCAGGGTTGGAATCGGAGCGCTGTCAGTAACACAGTTGCCTTTGGGGCTGAAGGAGACGCGGGCGATATTTATATCTCTACGCGATCGCTTGAAGTTACGCGGGGGGCGGAGATTAACACCAGCGTTCGTGGCCAAGGCAATGCCGGTGATATTACCATTACGGCTCTCGAATCATTAAATTTATTAAGTGGAAAAACTCAAGATGGCAGATTCACTCCCAGTCGAGTGAGGAGCGGTGTAGAAGGCAGTGCGACTGCTGCTCAAGGCGGAAATATTGAAGTTAACACCGACAGTTTACGGATCACAGATGGTGCTTATATCACCGCCACCTCGAATGGGCAAGGTGATGCAGGTACCATCGCTATAAGTGCTCAAAATATAGAAATTCTAGGGGAAGGAGTTGAGTTTGCAAGTGGGGTTTATAGTCAAGTTTTTAATGGAGGTAACGGACAGGCGGGAAATATCGTGATCAGGGCAAATTCTTTAGCTCTGAGAGATGGTGGCATTTTAGTGACCAATAATTCTAGTTCTGATCCCGAAAAAGCCAGAAACGCTGGCAACATTACTATTGAAGCCCAGATAGTTCTTTTCGAAGGAGAAAGAGACAATCCCGGTCGCTTAATGCACAGTGGTGCTTATGCTCGTATTGAGCCTAATGGCATAGGCAACGCGGGGACAGTTGCCATTCAAGCTGAAGAGCTTTATCTCGACCAAGGTGGACTAATTGCCACTAGCGTCGATGGAGAAGGGAATGCCGGAAATATCTTTATTCAGGCCCCTTTAATTCGCCTTTCAAACGTGTCTAAAAGCCAGTTAATTGCTAGTGGAATCTACAGTCGTGTTCGAGACCGTGGCAATGGTCGAGGTGGCAATATCGTTATTGATACGGAAGATATTAAGCTTAGTGGCGGCTCTGTCATTACAACGGATACTCGAAGTAGTGGCGATGCAGGAAGCATCACCATCAATGCTGAAAGAGTAGAAATTGAGGGTCGAGGACAGTTCCCTACGCGTTCTCAATTTAGTGCTCTAGCTAGTACTGTTGACAGAATTGGAATTGGTCAAGGGGGCAATATTCAAGTTAATACCGATGCATTGATCATGACAGATGGAGGACAGATTAGTACTGGAACAGCAGGCAGAAATGGTAATGCAGGAAACATTATAGTGGTAGCTAATGACTACATACAGATGTCGGGATTTGGTAGTGCGATTCTAAGTGAAAATGGAAATACTCAGGGGATTTTCGATTTGTCCGATGCAGGGAATGTCGGGAGCATCACTATTCGCACTGGACGATTTGAGGTGAACGACGACGTCGTTATTTCAACAGCATCAATTTTTAGCAATGCTGGCAATATCAGCGTTGATGCTCGGGATATTCAGTTAACTGATAGCGACGTTATTTCAGTTTCTCTGTTTGCCTCTGGAGGCAACATTGAGTTGACAGCGAATAGGGTGACCTTGTTTGGAGACAGCAACCTGGGTACATTTTCCGGTTCTGGGGGTCGAGGCGGTAACGTTATTATTCAAGCAGATACAGTGTTAGCGTTTGATGACAGCGATATTCTTGCTTTCGCCCTAGATGGGCAAGGCGGCAACGTTACCCTCAACACACGCGCCTTTTTTGGCGAAAACTATCAACCCTCTCAAGACGAACCACTTACGTTTACAGTAGATGCGCTCAATCGTTCTATCTCCTTTGCTTTGGATGGCAACGATCGCGTTGATATCAATGCCAGTGGAGCAGTTTCTGGTGTGATCACCATTCCCGATGTCAGCTTTATTGAAAATAGTCTGACCGCCCTGCCCGATGTAGTGATCGATACCGAACAGCTGATCGCCGGGAGCTGCATTGCCCGCACCGACACCGGGGGCAGCTTTGTCGTTTCCGGGCGAGGCGGGTTGCCCGATCACCCCTCAGACACCTTCATCGCCCCTTACGCCACAGGCTCAGTCCTGCCCCTACCAGCAGATGGTTCAGCAGCAGTAGAGGACAATAGCACTTCTAGCTGGCAGCCGGGCGACCCTATTGTGGAGCCAGAGGGGCTGTTTCAACTACCCGATGGGCGCTTGGTCGCTAGTCGAACCTGCTCATTCAATTGACCGCAACCAATTGACCACAAGAAGAAGGTGGAACCATGGCAAGTAACTCTCGATCAATCTGGCTAACGGCTGCGGCTCCTTTAGTTGTCGTATCTGGGGCGTCAGCGCTGGCCGGTTCTGCCTATGGGCAAAGCCTGCTTATTCCAGATGCCACGTTGGGCAATGAGCCGTCTCAGGTAGTTAATACCTCCGATGTTAATGGTTTGCCGTCAGAGCTTGTTACTGGCGGTGCCCAAAGGGGGCAAAATGTATTCCACAGCTTCTCAGAATTCAACATCGGTGATAGTGAACGAGTTTACTTTGATAATCCCATTGATGTTCAAAACATTCTCAGCCGAGTGACCGGCAACAACCCTTCCAACATTTTCGGCACCCTCGGCGTAGATGGACCTGCCAGCCTGTTTCTCCTAAATCCTAATGGTATTGTATTTGGCTCCGAAGCCCGTCTTGATCTCCAGGGATCTTTCCTAGCTACTACTGCTGGCAGTCTGGTTTTTCCCAATGGTGACACTTTCAGCGCTCTCGACCCGCAGCCACCAACCCTGCTAACTGTCAGTGTTCCTTTGGGCCTACAGTATGAACCGCAATCCTCAGGAGCGATTGTAGCTGAAGGCAGTGAGCTGTCTGTCGAGTCTGGCCGTAGTTTAGTGTTGGCCGGGGGTGTTATCAATCTACAAAATAGTGTTCTAACAGTAGGCCTGCCGGAGATGGGGCAGATCGAATTAGGTGCAGCAACAGGTTCAGGTACGGTTGAATTAGCGGTGAATGGTGATCTGTTGAGTTTAACATTCCCCGATACAATCGACCGGGCAGATATTTCCTTGTCAGGGACTACGCTTAGGGTAGCGTCTAACGATGGGGGCAGCATTGCAATTAATGCCCAAAATTTAGACCTGTTAGGGAGCAGTCTGCTAGAAGCCGGTATTGCACCCGGACTCGGCACTGAAGGCAGTCAGGCGGGAGACATTACTCTGGATGCAAAAGGCACTATCGATATTGGTCAGTCAAGCTTTGTTAGCAATAACGTATTTAGGGATGCTCTTGGTAGCAGCGGTAATATCTTTATTACAACAGAAAGGCTTTTGGCCACGAGCGGTTCTAAATTGGATGCTCAGGTAACCGGGCAGGGTGATGCAGGCAATATATTCATTAATGCCTCTGATAGCGTCTTATTTGATGGCGCTCTAATAATGGATAATGGACAGGTTGCTTTTAGTGGAGCCTTTAGCAATGTGAATCCAGATGTTATTGGAAACGGAGGCAATATCGAAATAAATACCGCTTCCCTTGAAGTCCTCAATGGGGCTCAACTGGCTGTTGGCATTAGGGGACAGGGTAATGCAGGCCATGTACTCATCAACGCATCTAAGCGCGTTGTGTTTGATGGCTTAATATTGATGGGTGATGAACGAATTGGCTTTCCTAGTGGAGTCTTTAGCAGTGTTGATGTAGGAGCGAGAGGAGACGCCGGCAACATCGAGATCAACACCGCATCCCTCGAAGTTTCTGGGGCAGCTCAACTGCTTTCTGGCACTAGAGGACAAGGCAATGCAGGCCATGTCCTCATCAATGCGTCCGACCGCGTTGTGATTAATGGTGCCATAGTGACTAATGGACGGGGCTTTGCCAGTTCTATTCTTAGCTTAGTTGATCGAGGGGCAGAGGGAGATGGGGGAAATATCGAAATTAATACCGCTTTTCTTACCGTCTCCGGGGGGGCTCAACTGGCTGCTGGCGTCAGAGGACAAGGAGACTCAGGCAACGTTACTATTAATGCATCTGATCGCGTTGTGTTTGATGGCATTATTGCAACAGATAATTTCCAAGGCTTCGGCGGTGGAGCCTTTAGCAGTGTGGAAAGAGGTGGGATAGGCGACGGCGGTGAAATCACAATTAATACCAACTCTCTCGAAATTCATAATGGGGCTCAACTGGTTGCTGTCACACGAGGACAGAGCAATGCAGCCGGTGATATTACAATTAATGCTTCTATGCTTGATGTCCGCAATGGGGCTCAACTGGTTACTTCTACATTAGGGCGGGGTAATGCAGGTAACATCATCATCAATGCATCCGATCTCATCATGTTTGACGGAACCCTAGCAATAGACGATGGTGAACCAATTCCCAGCGGAGTTTTTAGTAGTGTACAAGAAAGGGCTATAGGAGAAGGGGGTGACATTAGGATAAACACAGGAGCGCTCTTTCTGACAGACGCTGTTTTAAGTGCTAGCACTTCTGGGGAGGGTAACGCTGGTGATGTGGTTATTAGTGCTACCCGAGAATTTCAAGCATTTAATAGTAACATTCGTACCACCGCAGAGCAGTTTTCTGGGGGAAAAATAAGCATTACCGCTTCTGAAATTTATTTGTTCGGCGACAGTAATGTTCGTACTAATGTGACTAGTGGAGCCGGTGGCGGTGGCGATATTACCCTTATAGCAAACTCTATTCTTGCCTTTGGTGATAGTGATATTCTTGCGTTTGCTCAAGACGGTCAAGGTGGCAATATTACTCTCAATACTCGTGCATTCTTTGGCGAAAACTATCAGCCTTCGCCCCCAGGCATTGACCCTTTTTCCCTAGACGACAATAATCGCGTCGATATCAATGCCAGTGGAGCAGTTTCTGGTGTGATCACTATTCCCGATGTCAGCTTTATTGAAAATAGTCTGACCGCCCTGCCCGATGTAGTGATCGATACCGAACAACTGATTGCCGGGAGCTGCATTGCCCGCACCGACACTGGGGGCAGCTTCATTATGTCTGGTCGAGGTGGTTTGCCCGATCGCCCCTCAGATACCTTCACCGCCCCCTACTCCACCGGCTTCGTCCTTCCTCTCCCAGCAGATGGTGCAGCCGCAGTTGAGGACGATAGCACCGCTAGCTGGCAACCGGGCGACTCAATTGTGGAACCCGAGGGGTTGTTTCAACTTCCCGATGGGCGGGTGGTGATCAGTCAGCGCTGCAAATCAGAGTAGTGGGCTCAAAGGTGAGGGAAAAATAGAAGCCGCTAGATTGCAGGCCGGTGCTTTGGCTGTTGGCCGAGATCAGCGGGATGCCGTAGTCGGCGCGAAACCGCAGGCTAGGAGCGATCAGCCAGCGCAGGCCCAGGCCCACGCTGGCCAGGGTGGCGGGGTCAGGGTTGGGGCCGCGATTGTTCCAGGCGGTGCCCAGTTCCAGAAAGGGATTGAGCTGGAGCTGATTGGGCGGGTTGCTGAGAGAAATCAGCGCTTCTACCCCGGCAGTGAGGCCGTTGTCGGCCACTAGCTGGTTTTCTTCGTAGCCGCGTATAGTGCCAATGCCGCCCAAACTAAAGCGCTCTAGGGGCAGCAGGGCATCGGGGGTGAGTTGGGTGTTGACCCGACTAATCAGCAGCACCGTGGGCGAAACCTGCTCGACCCATTGAAACTGGCCCAACCAGGCCAAAAAGCGGCCATCAATGCCAAGGTCGTTGATAGTGGCATCGAAGGCATCGAGGCCAAGGCTAAACTGCGATCGCGCCGCCAGCACCCGTTGTGGGTAGCGCTGCACCCAGTCTTGGGAAAACCGCAGAGCTGCCACCCGCGATCGCCCCGCCTCTGGCCCCAGAGAAAACGAAAAGGGGATATCCTCCAAAATGAAAGACTGACTGCGGCGCAGGTCTAGGGTTAGCCCCAGGGCAAACTCACTCTGAGGTGTGCGGGTTAGCGGCTGGCGCACTCCCAACGACAACGTCTGGGCCTCACTGCGTATGCCCAAATCTCGAAACACATCTTCGACAATGCGGCTGTCGCTGTTGTTAAAGCCCAAGCTAACGGTGCCCCCCTTGGGAGTAATGGGAAAGTCGTAGCTAAAGTTATATAAATTGAGACCCTGGCCCAGGCTGTAGGCGGCGCTGAGGCGATCGCCAAAGCCCAGCAGATTGTTGTGCACCACCTGCGCGCTCCCCTGAATCGAACCAATACTGGGAGGGCGATAGTTATCGATTGAGAGGCTAGTCAAAAAAGCCGGTGCTTCGTCTAAGTCCAGCAGCAAGATATTTTGGCCAGGGGCGCTGCCTGCGGTCAGTTCTGCGTTGACCGTAGACAGCAGTGGGTCGAGCTGTAATAACTGTAGGGCCGACTCCAACCGTTGCTGATTCAGCGGTGCGCCCGTGCCCAGGCCAACGCGACTGCGCACATAGCCTTCCCGCAGCCGCGTCAACCCGCTGATTTCAAGCGCCTCTAGCTGACCCTCAATGACCTGAATCTGCACAATTCCATCAGTGAGATTCTGGTTGGTGGGCAAAAAGGCCCCAGAGGTAATGTAGCCGTTGACCACATATAACCGGGTAATGTCAGCCCGCAGGCGCAGCAAGTCGGCAAGGGTGGCCTCCTGGCCTTCAATGGCGCTGGTAAGGGCGGCAATTTCTGCCTGTAAGACGGTGCTACCCAATACCTCTACTCGCTCCACCCGCACCCGAAAATCGGATGGCACAGCTCCTTCAGGGGGCGTTGGCGGATCAGGAAACTCTAGCTGAAGGTCGGGTGCTGGCCTGGGCACCGGAAAGTCTGGGGGCGCTGGAATGGTTTGCTCAAGGGGGTCAGGCACATCGGGAAATAGATCAGTAGAGTCAGGCGGAACCGTTTGGGCAATGATCGGCGCAGTCTGAGGGAAAGAGATAAACCCATTCTCTAGGGCGATCGCCCCCCCTGCCATCCTTAACCACCCACTGATAGCAACACCAGCGATCACGAGTTTTTGAGATACTGTACCCACCTTTTACTCTCCTCAATGGATAGAAAATTGGGGAAATAAACCAAGTCCAAGTCTAGAAGTAGAGTTTCGCCTATAGGAAAACTGCAGATCTCAAACCGAACCGGTATAGCAGCCAACTGAACAAAAAGCTGGAGCCAGTCCTAGGCTCTGAACCAAATCACCGGAAGTGATTCTAAATTTACCTGATTTTACTAAAAAGGGATTGCACAAATAGGCAAGCCAACGCTATTCCTGGAGTTCTATCAAACTGCTCAGGGACTATTCCAGACCGGTATCTGCCTGTGTGTGCAGATGCGAATAGAAAGATGGCACTTTTGTGCCAGCAACCCTGCTTGTCTGTACCACCTCGCTGGCTTAAAGAGTAGCTGACTAGCCGCAGGATGGACACTACGATTGCATCAACTTGTCCAACATATTGACGCTTTCCTCCGATACCGCTATGGCAATCAGTCTCTGATTGGTTCCCAAAATCCCTGTAGATGCTCTTTTTTGAATCAGTAGGTGTTGAAGCCTGAAGAAGTTTAGTCAGAGTAGCCGACGCGCTCTTTCTTCCTGAACCGACAATATTCAAGTTCCCCTTAGACTTCGCTTAGAAGACGGTTACGCTCTGGATGTGCTCTAATTTTCCCTGTAAATGCAAAATTTTGAATTTGATAAAAAATCAATTTCAAGTCACCTGCATAATTCGCCGTCCTCGCTGACTACCTAACTGTGAGTGCCAAAGCACTTCTTTTATGAAAGGTCAATTATAGCGGTTCCTGAACGCATGAAGTACACCCCAACTGAGAGAAGCCTCGCAGCTTATGAACTTAGGCAACTGACCTGTACCTCGTCCGCATGAGAACCGCTATAAGTTTCAAGGGGATGAGCTAGAGAGCACTGCTTCGCTTTACGTTGAAAGATTTTTGAGGTATTAATCATGAATGGAATTTCCCACATTAGGCGTGGACATTTTTCTCTCAACTACTCTGCACGTCAGAAGGTGCAGTCGTCTCAGCATGCCTCAGAACCCCAAGCTTTACCGAGTCATAACCTGGTATTGATGGTTTCAACTTTCTATATTGCTCCAACGCTTTTATTGGTAGGCATAGCCTTAGCAACGCATCTAAAACGCAAACTCAAGCTTGGCAGAGATATCCAAAAGCTCAGCCACGTAGCCAGCCTAGAACGAGTTCTAATCCTGAAGCCAAGGGAAAATATTAATTCCTAGGGACTGAGCCTGAGCCAAGTTACTAGCTAGAGCTTCTAGATAAAGCTTTTCTGAAGGTGACGATCAGCTCGAACAACAGACACTGATCTGACGATTTTTAGCTCGTTCAAAATTGATCATAGGGGTGGAAATATGACCTTTGAAGATGCGATCGCAATCATTGAATCAGCACTAGCTCCAGAGCAGCTAACCGAGCTGCAAAAAGCCATTCTGCATCACGTCTGGAATGGTGAATCTTACTTGAAGATATCGTTTAATCTGCAATATAACCACGGCTATATCAAAGATGTAGGGGCAGGGCTATGGCGGCTGCTTTCCGATGCCCTGGGAGAAAGAGTCAAAAAACACAATTTGCGCACCGCCCTAGCCCGATATCAGCAGCGACAGCCAAGCTTGCACTGGGCAAATCTGATTTCTGCTAACCAGCCCAGTGCAGGTCAAAGACAACCGCTAACTACCTTAGGTTTAAATGCCATACAAGCCTCTTTAGAAGGGCCCCAAACCCTCTCACAATGGATTATGCAGGAGCAGCGCCCCGTCGTCGCCGTGTTTGACGTGGGCCGTCTCAACCAAAAAACAGTCAAGGCAAAGGCCGCTGGCCAGCTTCCTCCCCCTGTGCTTGAGGGGCTCAGCTCAGACAACATTCTGCAAGATATGCTGCAATCTCTAGAACCTGAACTTGGTTCAGCGCCCCTTGACCAGCCCGAGGTGTTGATTGCCCAACTTCTAGAGGTGCTCAGTCAGCGGCAATGTCTGCTGGTGTTTGCGGCGTAATTAGCGGGCGGCGCTAAGGGTTTTTAAGGCTCTCTACTGCTCTGTCCAGCTTGAATACAACATCGACTCAGCATCTTGGTTTTGCCAGGGTGCTTTCTTGATCTGATGCCAAATCCTGTTCGCTTACCTCGATAGGGGACAATTCTGGCAACGAAAAAATTCTAGATTTCTGCTTCCTCTTAAGGGCGCAGGCCCTGCGCCCCTAAATGAGGGTCTTTTCTTTTCCAAAAACCACCTGGGTTAGGGCAAACGGCGTTTGCCCCTGCGAAGCGGCCTCTTTCTGAGCCGGGGTTCTTGAATTCGGATTCTTTCCGACAATAATTCCAGAATGATGCATCACTGCGCGGATGCACATTGCTCCCCCACTCCCCCACTCCCCCACTCTCTTACCCTTCCTCCCGAGCCTCGCTGAGTGCCATAACCGTCAGGCTATAGGTGCAGAAGGCGGGCTTAACCTGATCAATAATCGTCCGCAAACAAGACTCATCTAAGTTTTGGGGACGATCGCTCCGTAGGGTAACGCTGAAGTGAAAGGGTCGCCCACCGCCCAGCATAGGCGTTTGCACAAACTTAACATCGCCGATCACTAGGCCGGCTTGGTGATTTTCGACCACACTGATGTGCTTTTGGCTTTCGGGAACGGTGTCGTCCTCTAGGGGCAGGTTTGTATAGAGGTGCAGGTAGAGCCGCAGACCATAGCGAGTACCCCGCCAGCGATAGAGCTCTACCGCCCGACGCAGCAGACGACGCTGCTCTGGTATCGACCAGCGGGGGTCGAGGGGCCAAGCCACCCAGCGGGCCAGAAATGGCAGCAGCGCCTCGGGGGCGGTGAGGGGGTCGAGGTAAGCCCAGAGGTTGTCGATGGTTTGTACGGTGGGGTCAAAGGCCTGCTCAATAATGGCCAAAAACCGGCTGACAACATCTGAAGATTGATAAATGGCCGGCAGAAAGGCGGTGTAGGTACAGCTGGGTCTGACCTGAAGCTGCACGGGGCGGAACCCGGCCAGCACAATTTTGGGTGGCCCTGGCTCTAAAATTACGGCGTAGAGAGAAATTTCTGCGGTGTAGTTTAGCTGTAGCCGGGACTGCTGCTGGGTGAGGGCGGTTTGTTGCTCGAAAAAGTTGTGGGGAACCTGAAACTGAAAGGTTTTTTTGACTTGATCGCCTTCACGAATGACTGTGTAATTAGGGTTAGTCTGGGGTGAGTGTTCTCCGGAAAGAGGCTCCTCTGGGGCACTACCGTTTTGAGAGATGACGGGCATCCCTGTAGAGGGGTGGGTACCTGCTTTTTCGGGTAGCCAGTCGGCGGGAAAGTCTCCGGTAATGGCTAAATGCCAGGCCACCACATGGTGCTTAGCAAGGCACTCGATCTGCACCGACAATTCCCCAATTTGGCCAGGTACCAGGTTCAAGCTGGGGGCTTGAATAATTAGATCTAGGGTGGGGGCGTCAGGCCCATCGAATTTAATCCAGTCTTCGGTACTGGCAACCTGTTGAGGCACCAGGTGCAGCGGCAGGCTGGGGCGGTGGTGGCGAGCTTGGGTCATGGTAAACCTGCCTTTCTGTACTAGGTTTAATGATCGCGCGATTCAAACCGAATTTCGTGGCCCGACTGCAACGCTGGGTCATCCCAGGAGCAGAGCAGGCCCAGTTCGCCGGGGTCGACGATTGAATCGGGTAGGCCCGATCGCTGCCAGCCGCGATCACCATACTTGCGAATGCCGTAAAGATCTACCTTGCTGACGTAGCTGACCTCGGGTAAATCTTGTAGCAGCGCCACAATGTCAGAGCGATGCAGCAGCTGCCCCAGCGGCCAGCCGGTGCCAGCAAAGCCCCCGGTGATGGGGTTGATAAAGCGGTAGAGCCTCTCCGTTAGACGCTGGCGAACAGCTCCTTGCATGGCCGCTGTGTCGTACTGGGGTTGGAGTAAGACCTCGGCGGCGACCTGCACGCCCACGTAGGTAGGGCTGTCGAGGCGCACCTGCAATCCCAGCGCCCGATGGTGATCGACAGAGGCTTGGATTTGCTCCAGGGTTTTGGGGGCGATCGCCCCCAGGGCAAAATAGCGGTCTGGGGCCATACCGTCCTGAAGGCGGGTGATGTCGTCGGGCCGAGGCACAATCAACAGCTTCACCACCCCCAGGGTATCGGCCTGGGGAGGGCAGTGGGCCCGGTATACCGAGGGGTGAGCACGCAAGGCGATGTTTTCAAAATCTTCGGGAATGACGGCGGTTTTGGAAGTACGCAAAATCTGCGGCACGCGCAGCACCGCTTCGTCCAGAGATTCGGCCTCCTGCCCGCCAGTAGCTGGGCCGTAGTTTATCACTCGCTGAATGTAGGGGAGCGCCACCTTCATCACCGAGAGAGTCTCCGCCTGCACATTGCCCCGGCTGCCGCCGCCCACCCGGTAGGCTGACATGTAGATCTCAGCCCCTAAAGGTGGTACTTTGCCGTACTGTCGTTTTTGGTCGGGGCTGTGGTCGTCGACTGGGGGCAGCAGAGTGTCGAGGTGAGGGGTCTGTTTGCCCCACGATTGCAGCTGCGATCGCTGCTGGGTAGTCTCTTTAATTTGCGACGGCTCCCGCACCAGCGGCCCAAACTGTACCGTTCCGGCCTGGGAGTCGATCAGGTAGTGGCGATCACTCGACTCCGAGGCTCCAAAATCGGTCACCTCCTGCCAATCCTCCACGTCGCCGTTGGGCATGCGCAAACGAAGGTGCTCACCGGGCTGCCGAGATAGCACCGGACGCCCTTGAAGCTGAAAGGTTTGGCCAGGTTTGCCGTTGCTAACTCCCAGTAGTTCATCTTTCAGCCGGATGCATTCCGTTGCGCTCACCCTGCCGCCAACAGAGCGCACTCCCAAGCGAGTAATCGCCGGAGAGTAGAGGTAGAGATTGGAACTATCCTCGGTCTCTCTGTAGATGCAGCGAATCCAGTGGCCGTGACAGCCGGTGCCAAAATCTGTCCAAGGCAAATTTTGGGGCAAATGAAGAATGACATCCCCCTCGCCCTGATCGGCCTGACTGGGGTTCGCGCCCCGCTGGCCGTGGAAGCTAAAGCCTCTGGTTTTGTCGTCTTCCGGCTGACGCAGAATAGTCGCTCGCCAGCTTTCGCCATCCCAAACCTCCCATCGCAGCGGTGGATTGGTTGGGTCGATGCCTGTGGTTTCGGCAATTCTGCCGCGAAAGTTGAGGGCGACTACATTGCCTGCGATCGCATCGTCGAGCTGTCCAGCCATGACTGTCGATTCCTCCTGCGGCCAGCCAGTGCTCGACTCGCTGAGGGGTCGAGACGGGGCTAGCACTAGGTAAAAACAGTTGCCCACCTCGCGATCGGCAAACAGCCGCAGGCCATCGCCATCGCCCAGATGCTCAAGCTGGGGCACACCCTCGTTAGTCCGCACGTCTTCAACAAAGGACTGATCAGCCGTCCCCAAATCGCCTGCCTGAGCTGCTGTAAACAGGCCCCGAATCTGCGGTTGGCCAATCACCAAAGCATGATCGGTGGTAAACACCACCGCTGGCTCAGTCTCTGTGCGCACTGTCGCCACCTCGGTATAGGTGGGAACCACAATTGGCTGGGTCTGAGCCTTCGACAGATAAAAACTCAGCTCTACCTGAGCCGCCGTCGGCGGTTGCAGCCGAATGCCCAACAGCTCTAAAAACGCCACATAGTTGCGGCGCGGCACCTGGTTAAACCGCATCAGCATCTGATCGGTCATCCAGGCGAACAGCTCAATCAGCGTAATTCCGGGATCGCCAGGGTTGTGGTTCGTCCACTCCGGGCAATAGCGCGGAATCCGCAGCATGCATTCCTGCACGAGATCGTCAAAGGTGCGATCATCCAGATTGGCCTTGGGGAGGTCAGGGAGGAAGTTGAATTCGCGAGTCATTGTTGGAAAAGGGGAGTGGAGGGGCAGAGGGGCGGAGGGGCGGAGGGGCGGAGGGGCGGAGGGGCAGAGGGGCGGAGGGGCGGAGGGGCAGGGGGCAGTAAATAACCTGAGTTCGGGATAAGAGAAGTTCTGGGCGAAGCGGGCCCGCTGTCCCCTCTTGGGAGGGGTAGGGGTGGGTAAGTCTAGGCCAGATGGGGGACTGACAGCATCAAGAGACTTCGGTTTTGCCGTAGGTTGGACCCACCCCGCCCTCCGGGCACCCCTCCCAAGGAGGGGACGGTGTTATCCCGAACTGAGGTCAAATAAGCAGTTGGCTCCCTATCCCCCCCGCTCCCTAGCTCCCCCGCTCCCTAGCTCCCCCGCTCCCTAGCTCCCCATCTCCCTAGCCCTCCCGCTCCCTAGCTCCTCCGCTCCCCCCTCCCCCGGCGGCAGCAAATAGAAAGGAAACACCATACTCCGGCTGTCGTAGCTGTTTTTGGGTAAGTACTGAATCTCAATATCGACTCGCCCAGTATTGGGGTTAGGGATGGTGAGGATGTCTTGGAGAATAATGCGGGGTTCCCAGAGTTCGAGGGCTTCTTCGACGTAGATACGCACGAGCATGAGGGTGCGGGCATTGAGGGGTTCGAAGACCAGTTCTGACAGGCGAGAGCCAAAGTTGGGGCGGTAGACCCGCTCACCCAGTTTGGTACCCAGGATGATGTAGATAGATTCTTCGAGGTTGGGGCTATCGGTGCTGAGCTGGAGGCTGCCCTGGACGTTGAGCCGGATGGGGAAGGCGAAGCCAGCGCCGAGGTAGGGGGAGGTGGGGGGCATGGGGGGATGGGGGGTGGAGGGGCAGGTTGTGGAGATTTAGGCAGCAAACAGATAAATTAGTTCCCTAGCTCCCCGGCTCCCTAGCCCCCCACCTCCCTAGCTCCCCACTTCCCTCCAACACTCTCTCGGCAACCACCTCAGCGGCTAGCCGCCCGGTTTGGGCTGCGCCATTCATGTAGCCGTAGAATTCGTCGCTGAGGTGTTCTCCGGCGAAGACTAGGTTGTCGACATAGACGTCTTGGCGGGCGTCTGGGGTGTCGGCTTCGATGTAGAAAAACTCGGCGAATTCAGTCAGTTGGCCTGGTTTAAAGCTGGTGTAGGCTCCTTGGGCGAAGGGGTCTTGGCTCCAGGCGGTGCGGAAAAATTGGCCGTTGGCGGCGGCGGGGAGGTCGGCGATCGCATCTCCCAACCCCTGCACAAAGACCTGACCCTGGGTGGCGGCGGGAGTGGTCTGGGCGGCGATCACATCCTCACCGCCTAAATAAAAGGTGAGGGCACCGGCTTGGCTGTCGGGCTGTCGCTGGGTCGATTCCCAGGCTTGGGAGTAGCCCTGGTCGGTCCAGATTTCGTTGATAAAGCCGCCGCTCTGCCGCCAGACTTTTTGGTTAAAGCCGGCGAAGAGTTTTTCGTTGGCTCCCAGGTCAACCCCATGGATGAAGCGGGTTAAGCCTTTGGGTAGGTCGACGTGCAGGTCTACCCGGCGCAGCACCGTAAAGGGAATCGCCAGGATGACGTAGTCGGCGTCGACAGTTTCAGCGTCATTAAAGGTGAGGCGAAACCCTGAATTTTGGGACTGAAGCCGGGTGAGGCGGCGGTTGGTGTGAATCTGGCCGGGCAAGGCAGCGGCGAGGCTGTCGACTAGCCGACCGATGCCGCCCTCCATGGTGTAGGTTTCGTCGCTAGACAACACCTCCACGCTGTCGCCGTCGACGGTGGGCAGGTTAAACAACAGCTGTAGGGCAGACGAGTCTTCGGGCTCAACTCCGTATTCGGTGCGAATAGATTGTTCGAGCAGGGTGCGCACAAAGGGGTCGGCAATTTTGTCGGCGTGGAGGTCGAGGTAGTCGGCTACGGAGAGCTGGTCAAACTCGGGGGCAAACTGGTCGTAGTCATCGTCGAGCAGGGCGGCATCGTCGGCGATTTGCTGGGCGATGGGGGCGAGGCTGGCGGCGACTTCGGCTTCGGGGCGCAGTCTGCCGTCAAAGTAGTAGCTGGTGGCGGCAATGGGCGATCGCTCGGCATCTTCCACCCGGTTAAACAGGGGCAGCCCTAGCTCGTCGGACAGGCTCAGGATGTCGTCGTGGTCGCTGTTGATGAAGTGGCCGCCGGGGTCGAGTACCAGCCCTGGCCCCACTGGCCCTGTGACCGATGGGGTGCGGCCCCCGACCTGGGGTTTGGCTTCGTAGACCGTGGCCGATAGGCCCAGATTTTTGAGTTGATAGGCGGCGTTGAGCCCGGCCAGCCCGGCCCCGACGATGGCGATCGCAGGGGTTGCCCCCGACGACTGAGCCTGGGTGGCAGCGGGGGTAGACAGCAGGCGAGTGGCGATCGCCGTGCCGCCCACCAAGGCGGTAGAGCGAATAAATCGGCGTCGGGTCAAGCGCGAGACTGAGGCTCCAGAGGTGGCCGTTTTGGGCTGAGAGAC
>DAIUJR010000083.1:0-23633 GCA_036848635.1 Nodosilinea sp. CTOTU7336 | reverse complement strand
TGGGTATGGAAGTGATGCACGAGCGCAATGCTCACAACTTCCCCCTCGACCTGGCCGCCGCCGGTGGCGCTACCCCCGTGGCACTCCAGGCTCCCGTGATCAACGGCTAAATTGCATCAGAGCAGCTGGGGTTCACCCCGGCTACTCTGCGAACAGGTCGAATTTAGTAAGCGCCCCACAACGTGGGGCGCTTTTTGCAGCCGGTTTAACGTAGGGTGCATTCGCGGCCGCCCTAATTTATGCAACCGCCCTTGACCCCGTTGAGGCCGCCATGCACCGCTCAAACATTCGCGGCCGCCCTGATTTATGTAGCCGCCCTTGACCCCGTTGAGGCCGCCATGCACCGCTTGAGTATGTTATCGAGATGGTGCATTGCTTCGAGAATGCACCCTACGCTATATCCATGAATCGTCGTCAGTTCCTCAACTATGGTAGCCGTGGCTTTCTGGTCGCCCACTGGTTGGCCCAGACCAACCAGACCGAGGCGTTAGCGATCAAGTCCCCGCCCCTCACCCTAGAAGTAGCCCGACCCGACGGCACCCCCCTACCCGCTGACCGCCTCCAGCGGCTTTACTTTTTGGATCTTGATGACGAGCCGCTGCCGCACCCGGCCCGCACGGTTCAAGACGGTCTACTGCTTTCTCAGCCGCCACCCCAGTGGCCCGTGGCCGTAGCGTTACAAATGCCCGTAGACGGCTTTGGGGATGTGACCCTCTACGCCGACAACCAGGGTCGCGGCTTTGGGCCTGGGGATTTTCCGCTCCAGCTCAACCGGACGTTTGCCCAGAACCGGCTCTATCGAGTTAACACCGCCTTGGCCCAGTGGCACCGGCAGGGGTTTGAGTTTCCCTCAAGTTTGATCAATCGTCTGGATTTAGGACTAGCGCTGCTTCAGCAGGGGGATCAGGCCGATCAATCCTCCACCCAACTACGGTTGTGGAATGATGCTCTCAGGGAAGGGCTTTGGGCGGGGGAGGAAGCCGCCGTCAGTCGGGCCCAACAGCACATTGCCCGCACCCCACCGCGCCAGGGCTTTAGGCTGGGTTGCAACGCCTTTGGCCATCCGGGCCTGGGGGCTGACTACGACCGCTACTTTGCGGCGCTGTTTGATGTGGCCACGGTGCCCCTGTACTGGCAGCCCCTGGAGCCCGAGCAGGGCCATCCTGACTATGGGCAGGTGGATCAGCAGGTCAACTGGCTGCAAGATGCAGGGATTGTCCCCAAAGGCCATCCCCTGGTGTGGTTTCATGCGGTTAGCATTCCCGACTGGGTGCGCCCGCTGCCCTACCACGAGGTAAAGGCGTCCCTGCGGCGGCGGATTGTGGAAATTACGCGACGCTATGGCGATCTCGTCCCCGCCTATGACGTCATCAACGAGGCCCACGATGTGTCCTGGGGCAATGACTTGGGCTATGGGCCAGAGCAGTTTATCGACCTTACCGCCATGGCCTGCGAGGCGGCCAGGGAAGGTAATCCCCAGGTAACGCGAATCATCAATAGCTGCTGCCTGTGGGCGCGCAACGTGGCAATTTATGGCCCTCCCCAGCGCAGCCCCTACCGCTACCTGCAAGCCTGCCTGGAGGCCAATATTCCCTTCGAGGTGATTGGCCTCCAGCTGTATTATCCCGACCAGGACATGTTTGAAATTGACCGCCTGCTCGATCGCTTCACCAGCCTGGGCAAACCGATTCACATTACCGAAATGGCGACCGCTTCGGCCCCTGGGGTTGATCCGCAATCCCAGCTGGGGGAGGCTCCTGGCCTCTGGCATGGCCCCTGGAGCGAAGCCCTCCAGGCCGACTGGGTCGAGCAGATCTATACCCTGGCCTACAGCAAGCCCGAAATCGAAGCTGTCACCTGGTGGGATTTGTCTGACCAGAGCACCTTTTGGCCCTTTGGCGGGTTACTGAATCGAGAAAACCAGCCCAAGGCAGCTTACTTCCGGCTTCAGGAATTACTCAAAACCTGGCAGCTCAGGTAATGATACTAAGTCCGACTGGGTTACCCCTGAGTTAGCCGGGCGAATACCATAAAGCCTCTGGCTAGGCTGCGCCAACGTCCCTACGGATTGGCCTTTTGGGAATCTACGGGTCTCAGATTTGGCACCCTACCAAATTCTGCTTGGTTACCCCCGATTCAATCGGGCAAACGCCATTTGCCCTTACGGTTTTGCCGGTTGGGAATCGAGGCTATACGACTCGGATTTGGTATGAGACCGCCGCTCAGTAGTGATTTCTGTGATGGCGAATCATCCAGGCTCAGCACTTGAGTGCAGAGACCTCCGGGGGTTGTGCTGCGGTTACTCTAGGCCCTGAGTCACCCCACTCAGGGATGCAAGGGATACTGGCGGTTGGGATCGATGCCCAGTGACTGACAATCTCGATTGGGGTCTAACCTGACTGTAGCAGGCAGTTCAGTATGGCAAAGCTTGGCTAACTCTGGCAGGGTGTTGCTGAGGTTGGCGGTGCTGAGGTTGGCATAGCTAAAGTTTGTGCGGCTGAGGTTAGCCCCATTCAGGTTGGCCCGTTTGAACATGGCCTGGGTGCCATTGGCTTGGCTGAGGTTAGCCCCATTGAGAACCGCCTGGTTGAACACCGCCTCGATCAGAGTGGCGCCGTGGAGGTTGGCGCTGATTAAGATAGCTCCTCTGAGATTGGCGTTGCTGAGGTCAGTCTGGCGCAGGTCAGCGCCGTTGAGGGCGGCGTGGCTGAGATTAGCCCCAATTAAATTGGCCTGGCTGAGCTGAGCCTCTATGAGTTTGGCCCCGGTTAGATCGGCCTCTATGAGATTGGCCCCGATTAAGTTAGCCTGTTTGAGTTCGGCCCTAAACAGAAGGGTTTTGATTAAGATGGCCCTGAATAGGTTAGCCTGCGCGAGGTTAGTGCGGCTCAAGTCAGATCCTCGCAGGTCAGATTCTTTTAGGTTGGCCTGGGTCAAGGTGGCGCGACTAAAGTCAACCTGGTTGAGCATGGCCCGGCTGAGGTTGGTCTGGCTGAGATTTGCGCCACTCAGGTTAGCCTGGCTGAGGTCAGTTTGACTGAGGTTGGCCCCGCTCAGATCTGGGTTGGGTAACCCACTTTCGCGTCTCCAGCGATTCCATCGGGGGGTGCCCTGTTTTAGGATGTTGAGCTGCTCAATATTAGCCACACCAAACTATAGTGCTTTTTAGGCTAGCTTTGAGCCTGATTTGGGAAAAGCACGTCAACTTGACATAGCGGCGGTACTGAACCATTTTCTAGGGCCCTCGGCACAGCATGACCATCATCCCGCCGACCGGATTAAACTGGAGTGTACCCGTTGGCCACCTTACTTAGACACCAATAATGGATCCTAAAAATTTCTAAGTCACCTCTTGAGTGGGTGGTTATCCTGGGCGGGCTATGGCCGCGTCGCCGAGCTTGACGATGATGTCAGCGGCCAAAATCGACAGCGAGAGTTGAGGGGAAAATTCTGACACAGATTATCAAGATCCGCCTCATCCACAAATGCCGCCTCTTGATCCTCAAGCCTGAAGATTACGGCCTTAACCAAGTCGTTATCGGTGTATCCCAACGTAAAAAAGCCGGCTCGAATATCAACGTCTTCCGGGAGGGTAATGGCACCGTTGCCGGTAATGGCACAATCCGCTTCCTGGAGGCCCCCACCATTCCCGAGCTGGGGTTGGGACTGACAGGCATCTGAGGTAAATGATAGATAGGCGGTCTGCTGGTCTTGAAAATTATAGATTTTGAATACGTCAATTGGCAGGGGCACGGCCTGGCCAATGAACTGGTTAAGGAAGCTATCGAGTCTGTGGGAAGAGTAGGCGGTCAGCTCGGTGGCCCGATTGACCTCATCTCGTTGCAGGGCGATCCAAACAAATTCATCATCGGGGCCCGTGGTATTGAGTTGAACCCGAATTAATTGCCGGTTCGACCGATCGAGTGACTCTTCTGGGTCAGAAGGATTGGGAGCATAATTTTCACACCTGGAATTTTCAGGGTACCTTGAGCAAAATTCGTCGAGTTCAGTGGTTTGGGCAACGGTCATTGGGGCGGCAGACGCTAATGCCATAACAGTACCCAAAAAGATTTTTAACCCTGCCTTACTAATACTGAAGTTCATGTCATTTATTTCTCTATTACGGGTGCAGTGAACCATGGCACTATTCCTCAGGGATTGGTTATTGGGCAAAGATTTACTACGAAAAAATAAAAATAGCTTAGCCTCCGGCCTGGAGAGCTTAAAGGATTACAATTCGGTTTGTAACTGGGCCAAAAAGGAGCATGCACTGGCCGCGACTTAAGGGTGCATCCTCACCAAAAGCTGCTGGCTAACAGGGCGGCCTGGGTGCGATCGCGCAGCTGCAGCTGACCCAGAATGCTGCTGACGTGGTTGCGCACGGTGCGTTCAGAAATAAACAGGGCCTGGGCGATTTCACGGTTGCTGAAGCCGCGGCTGATCAGCTTGAGCACTTCTTGTTCTCTAGGTGAGAGGGCGGCCAGGGCGGGAGGAATTAAACTTTCAGGGGGGCTGAGGGGGGCTGAGGGGATGAACGTTTTTTCAAACAGCCCCGGCCCCATGTGGGTATAGCCCTGGTGCACGGCCCGAATGGCGACGGTCAGATCGGCCACGGGAGTTTGCTTGAGTAGATACCCCTTGGCCCCGTAGCGCATGGCCTGCTGCACATAGTCATCGTCGTCAAAGGTGGTGAGCACCAGAATTTTCACCTCCGGAAACTCTTCGCAGATTTGGCGGGTCGCCGCCACGCCGTCAATTTCTGGCATGCGGACATCCATTAAGATCACGTCGGGCTGACGCGGCGTATTGTAAAGGGAGGCAACCTTTTCAACCGCCTGCTGACCGTTTTCGGCATCGCCGACCACGTTTAAGTCGGGCTGCGCAGCCAACAGGTTAGTTAACCCCTGGCGAATAATGGTTTGGTCGTCTACAAGCAAGATGCGAATCATAGGTCTGACTCAGGCCGGGTGAACTAGAGCATGGGGCAAGGGCAAAATGACGCTAATCCGGCAGCCGGTGCCGGGGGCACTCCAAATCTGGCAGGTGCCCCCCAGGGCGGTGGCCCGTTCGCGCATGCCCCGCAGGCCAAAGCCAGAGGTGTTTTTGCTGGGGTCGAAGCCTTTGCCGTTATCGAGCACCTGGAGGTGCAGGCGGTCGGTCTTAGCGATCAGCCTGACCTGTACCAGGTGGGCCTGGCTATGCTTGACGGTGTTGGTTAAGGCTTCTTGAACAATGCGAAACAGGGCCAGGCTAATGTCTTCGGGGAGGGATTGGGGCAGCTCCACCAGGTAGTCGGGCACGATGTGGGCCGGTTGGCACATATCCTTAACCAGGGCCGGAATCGTCGTGCTCAGGGGGGCATCCTGGAGCGGGTTGGTGCGCAGGGTCGAGACTGATTTAGACACTTCCCGCAGTGCCCCATAGGCCGACTCGGTGGCGGTGATTAAATAGTCTTTGGCGCGGTCGGCCTGGGGGGGCAAGAACAGTAGGGCATTTTCCAGCAAAATCGTCTGGGCGGTAAGGGCATGGCCCAGGGAATCGTGAATTTCTCGGGCGATGCGGTTGCGCTCTTGTAGCGTAGCCTGGTTTTCGACCTTGGCCGCATAGGCCCGCAGCTGTTCATGGGCGGTGGCCAGCTCCTGCTGGCTGCGGTAAACCGACAGCAGTGCGTTGACCAGCAGTAGTACGAACACCAGTACCAGGCCAAAAAAGATGATCAGATTAGTTTTGACGGCATTCATCTGCCAATCGGTCGGTGAAGTACCCAGGCCTTGGGCAATGGGTTCAGGAATAGGGATTTCCCCCCGAGAGAAGACAACCCCTCCGTGCAGGGCAAACACCACCGCTACCACGGCCACCCTCCCCCACCCCTGCAGCATTTGGCAACTGCGAATTACCACCACTAGCCCCAGCAGCGGTAGCAGCGGCATCATCACTGACGTTCGGCCCGTGTGGATGGCGAGTAGCAGCAGTATAGTCAGCTCAACGGTGGTGTAGACGAGCTTGGGGAGCCGCCGCTGGGGCAGGCGCAGCCCCATGACGGCCAACCCCCCGATCAGGCCAATTTCGGTCCAAGCTATTCTCTGATCAGGGTAAATAATAATAGAGGGCAGGGTCATTAAGACCGCCATCCCCAGCAGTATCCACTCGACATAGAGAAGCTGTTTAAGGGGAGTACGCAATCGCGTCACATCTGACTTCACTAGGGGAACTCCACAACGCAACGTTAACCGGATAAAGGGTAGAGCCCGATACAGGGCAGCGGTAGATGAATGAGAGCACCCCATAGTTTGAACCGCACCTGAGGGACTGACCAAAGCGCCGTAACCCTCACCCTCAAAGCCCTCTCCCGCACTGGAAGAGGGCTTTGAGCAAGCTCCATGGTTCCCGCTCTCCATCTCCGATGGCCGCAGATGGGGTGGGAGCAGGTAGAACTTTACCCTTGGTCAGGGTGGGGGCAGCCGATTGGCCGTCATCTAGTAGGAACCTAGCTTCAACTCTACTGGCGGGCATGGCCGAGGGCTAGCGACGAATGTCCTATTGCTAAGCCCCCAGCCTAGGACAATTCTCCCAGTTTAAGTTACGACATTTGCTCTACTTTCGTTGGGAGGTTTGCTTCAGGTACTAATGAGGTCACACCCCCTAGGATGAGCCTATCCCACGGGTTCAGCTCAAGCCCTTGAGCCTCACCCTGAACCCAGGGAGTTTGCGTTCTATCTCTCTATTGGAGAAATCAAATGACCCTTAACGTTTTGATGCGAACAACGTCTAGATTACTGCTGGTTAGCATCGGCGTCGGTGCCTTGCTTGTGACCACCCCTCGCCTGGCGCTAGGGCAGCCCGCTGGGGTAAATCGTGAGGCCATTCAATCCCTCAACCTTAGCCGGTCTCAGATGCGGCAGATGCGCAGCGTCATGCAAGGCTACCAATCAAGCCTGGAGGACATTTTAACCTCAGCGCAAAAGCAGCAGCTAGAAGATCTCCAGGCGGCCCAGCGAGATCAGCCTACCAGCGATTCTCCTCCGGATCTGATTGCCCAGCTCAACCTGAGTGCCGACCAGCAAAGCGAGTTAGAAACTCTCCAGGTCAGTATGGCGGAAGATTTAAGGGGTATTTTGTCTCCAGAACAGTTTGAGCAGGCCCAAGAGCTTGGCTTACCGGGCCTGTAGCGCCCTAGTCATTGCTCACCCTAAGTTTCCAAAAGTTCACTCCACACCGCTCCTCTTGGTGCCATACCTATGGGATCGAGAGGGGCTTTCTCAAATCAAGCTCAAGGTTCTCCCCACTCCGCCGGGGGTATGAGGCTCAGGTGAGGCTTTGCCACCGCGCAGCTATGCACCCGTCTAATTTGCGGAGCCCTCTACCCTTCGCGCTGCCAAAATCCTTCGCGCTGCCAAAATCGCCCTTGATGGTTTTGATATGAAAATCGATTTGGATCACTATTCGACGCCATCCCGCCAGAGCGAGGGGGCGACCAGCCCTAAACCAAAGCTTGCCCGGCCAAAACCCCGCCGTTGGGGGCTGACCTGGGCGATCGCCGTCATCGGGCTACTGGGGCTAGGGGTGTTCGTGGGGCCACGGCTGCTGCGCCCCCCCGGCGACACTCGCGAACAGTCGTTAGCGGCGCTCACCCAGCCCGTTGCAGCCACCACGTTGACCGTGAAGGTCGAGGGCACTGGCAGCGTAGTGGCCCAAGACACCGTTAACCTCAGCCCCAAAACCGCAGGGCGGCTAGAGGTTTTGTACGGCGAGCCGGGTGACCAGGTGCAGGCCGGGCAGGTGCTAGCCCAGATGGAAGTGGGCACCCTGACCGACGAGCTCAGACAGAACCAGGCCCAGCTCGCCCAGGCTGAAGCCGACTACGCCAGGGTTGTAGCGGGCAATCGAGCCGAAGCCATTCGGCGGGCTGAGGCTGAGGTGACATCAGCAAAATCCCAGGTCACCTTGACCGCCATGCAAGCGGCCCGCTACCGCGAGCTGGCCAGCCGGGGAGCCATTTCCCAAAATGACCTCGATCAGTACGTTAACGAGGCCAGCCGCGCCGCAGCTAGCCTGAAGCAGGCCCAGGCCCAGCTCGAAGAAACCGCCAGTGGCTCGCGCCCCGAAGACATTACCGCCGCCGCCGCCGCCGTGGATGCCGCCCAGGCCCAGGTTGCCGCGATTGAAACTCAAATTAACGAAGCTACTATCCGCGCCCCCTTTGCCGGGGTGATTACCCAAACCTACGCCACCATCGGCGCGATTGTTACCCCGAACACATCGGCCTCATCCACCGCTTCGGCTACCTCCAGCTCAATTTTGGCCATTTCCTCAGGGCTGGAGGTGGCGGTGGATGTTTCGGAGGCCAACATTGCCCAAGTCAAGGTCGGCCAGGCGGTGGAAATTGTCGCCGATGCCTTTCCGCAGCAGGTGTTTACGGGCCGGGTTAAGCGCATTGCCCCCGAGGCTGTAGTGGAAAACAACGTCACCATGTTTCAGGTGGTGGTCACTCCGTTGACCGGCCTTGACCAGCTCAAGTCTGGCATGACGGTGGATGCCACCTTCATCGGCGAAACGGTGTCGAACGCGCTGATGGTGCCCACCGTAGCCATTGCCACCCAGAACGGTCAACTGGGGGTACAGGTTGCCGACGACCAGGGCAACCCGGTGTTTAACCCCGTCACCGTGGGGCTGACCCAGGACAGTAAAACCCAGATCTTGACCGGGCTAGAGGTCGATGATCGGGTGTTTTTGGATCTGCCGGAGGAGAAGCGTCAACCGGTGGCCTTTCCCCCCTAACCCAACCCGCCTCCAGCCTCAGAAAACTTCGGATTTTTAAACCACCCACCGCTTTAACCCGATGGCCTACAATCTACTCGAAAATGCCACTATGGCGATTAAAACCCTGGGGGCCAACAAGCTCCGCAGCGGCTTGACGATGCTGGGCATGATCATCGGCAATGCCTCGGTGATTGCCATGGTGGCGGCCGGGCAGGCAGCCCAGGGCTATGTTACCCGCCAGTTTGAGTCGTTGGGTACGAATGTTTTGTTCGTTAGCCCAGGGGATGCCCAGCGGGGGCCGGGGGCGGGGGTAAGCCGGGCCGATACCCTCACCCTGGCCGATGCCGAGGCGATCGCGGCTGAGGTGCTGGCGGTCAGCGCCGTTTCTCCTGAAAAAAGCCAGCGGCTGCGGGTGACCCAGGGTGCCGCCGAAACCCAGGCCAACGTGATTGGCACTACCCCTGAGTATTTAACCGTGCGCCAGGTGACCCTGGCCCAGGGTCGGTTTCTCAGCCCCGTGGATACCCAGAGTAATTTGCAGGTGGCGGTTTTAGGCAGCGAAGCCGCCCGCACCCTGTTTGGCGGGCAGAACCCGATTGATCAAAGAATTCGCGTTGATAACGTCAGGTTTACGGTGGTGGGGGTGGTGGCACCCAGGGGGTCATCCTTTGGCCAAAACCAGGATGAGGCGGTGTACATTCCGATCTGGGTAATGGCTAACCAGATCACGGGTCAGGAGGTCGGCAAAATCAGCCCCACGGTGCAAACCATTGCCGTGTCGGCCCGAGATGGGGCCAAGTCGAGCGCGGCCCAGTACCAAATCACCAACCTGCTGCGGCTGCGCCACGGCCTCCTGAACAAAGAAGATGACTTTACCGTGCAGAGCCAGGAGGATTTGCTCTCCACGGCGGCCAGCATTACCGATATTTTGGTGCTGGTACTGGGGTTTACCGCCGGCATTTCGCTGCTGGTGGGAGGCGTCGGGATTATGAACATCATGCTGGTGTCGGTGACCGAGCGCACCCAGGAAATTGGCCTGCGCAAGGCCATTGGGGCCAGGGGTAGCGATATTTCGGCGCAGTTCACCATCGAAGCGATCATCCTGGCCGTAGTGGGTGGATTGATTGGCACCGGCCTGGGCATTGGCAGCATTGTGATCATGACCCTGACTACGCCCCTCAGCGCCGGTATTAGCCTGTCGGCGATCGCGATTTCGTTCACGGTGTCGGGGAGCACGGGCCTGATTTTCGGGCTTTTGCCTGCCCGCCGAGCCGCACAGCTTGACCCGATTGTGGCATTACGGAGCTAGTGACATGGCCCTGATTGACCTCCAGCAGATTACCAAGACCTACGGAGTCGGCAACCTCGAAGTTCAGGCTTTGAAGGCTGTCAGCCTGACCATTGACCCCGGCGAATACTGCGCCATTATGGGGCCGTCTGGGTCGGGCAAATCTACGGCGATGAACCTGATCGGCTGCTTAGATCAACCGACTCATGGCAGCTATCACCTCGACGGCATCCCCGTCAACCGGCTGGGGGCCGATGCCCTGGCCGACATTCGCAACCGCAAAATTGGCTTTGTGTTTCAGCAGTTTTATCTGTTGCCCCAGCTGACGGCGGTGGAAAACGTGATGCTGCCTATGGTATATGCCAACGTGCCCCAGCCGAAGCGCCGTTCGCGGGCGATCAAGGCGCTGCAAAAAGTTGGCCTGGGCAACCGGCTCTACAATCGCCCCAATCAGCTTTCGGGGGGGCAGCAGCAGCGGGTGGCCATTGCTCGGGCCATGGTTAACCGCCCCAAATTGCTGCTGGCCGATGAGCCTACCGGAGCGCTCGACTCCCAAACTAGCCAGAGCATTCTGGATATTTTTGCGGGCCTCAACCGCGATGGCATGACGGTGGTCATGGTCACCCACGACGAGGCCGTGGCACAGCGATGCGATCGCATCATCACCTTCCGCGACGGCCAGGTACTCAGCGACTGCCCTACCCCCAAGTACATCTCCTCATCTCCCCTATAAGATCCTACTATCGCGTATCGTTGTGGCTCCTTAGCTTAGGAGCCCCGGTTATCCTATGGCCTGCCACAGGTTAGGCTGACGCACAGCGGGCCAACGCCCAGCCGGGTTTCACCTCAGCCATCAGTGCCAAGCAAATTGCCCGGCAACTGGGCGTACCTGCCGATGTCACTCGGTAGCTGTAGCCTTCCCAAGCTGTAGCCTTCCCATAGCCCCCTACCCCAGGCCTTTGTGGGTTCAGACCTGCCAGGAATGACAATTGCCGACTCGTCGTAGCGGATAACCCAGGTTAAACCACTTCCAGCTCCTCGGCCCTCAGGTGTACCCGCAATGGGCGCTTGGCCCCCTCGACCTCAAATTCAACCTGAATGGGGTAATTTGGGCTAATGGGACGGCCCTTGTAGTCGCTCAAAACACCGACAATTTTGCCTTCCATGCCCTTGGCATCGAAGGCTTCGTTACGGCGCAGCGGGTGGTGGTACAAAATCAGAGATTCTTTAATGCGGACATGGTCACCGATGTTCATAGCACACACTCGCTTTAACTCAATCCTGCTGAATAGTTGATGTTTGACCCCGGCCCCGAGCCAGGGAGAATATCGGGTCGGGAAAAACCTACAGCTCTAATATTGGCCTGGGGGAGAGCCTTGATCTACGCAGTCTTATCATCTTTGCACAGGATGACCCTGCCCTCGCAATGTCAAAGGTGTTTAGCGCATTCTCAATGACTGGGTCATCACCGGGTTAAGAATTATAGCGCTGACAAGGCTAGGCGTAGGATGGCAAAGCCTTTGACTATCTTACGCCTAGCCCTGGGGAAACCCATCTACCCCGGCTCTTGCAGCAATTCTGCTACCCTCATCGCCATGGCGGCCATTTCAGGATCGCGCTGGGCCACCGCTTCGGCCCGCTCCTGAAAGGCCTGGCCAATTTCTGTGGTCTGGAGCAGATGCTGGGCTTCGTCAAGCAGTTCGGCGGCTCGCCCGGTGGGGGGTGGCTGCCGAGCCATTAGCACTTCATCCATTTGAACAATCAGCTGAGAAATCGGTCGTAGCCAGCTGAACTGTTCGTGGTTAAGTACAAGCTGTAGGTACTCACCCTTTGTAGCCAGGGGGCCGTGGGCGGCCTCGTAGGTGTCTTTTTCTGCATCCATTAAAATTTTGTGGGATTTTAGCAGCAGGGGGCGCAACTCCCGCAGCGTGGTCAAGGCCGGATCTGAAGAGGGGTTACCGTTGATCATTCACTAATTCCGCCTGTTGATTGGCATACCTCCATCACCTTTTCATGAATGTTGGCCAATTTCAACCTCCCGGTGCTTGGGCACAGCCCCTTCACCCAGCGGTAGAATCTACACACAGTCGTTTAGGGCGTGCGACCCCTTTCAAGACCTGAACTGGCGGTTTTGAAGGTTATGCCTGGGTCAGTGCTGTGGTTTTTCGACAGCCACTCGTCCTGGCTTCCTTATCCATACCGGAGATTTTCCATGCCGACCCGTCATTCCATCCCCTCATCCTCACCGGAAGCTATTACTAGCGATGAACTGTGCCGCCGCTATGCCGCCGGCGAGCGAAATTTTGGCGGAGCCGACCTCGCCGAGGCTAACCTCAGCGGGGCTAATCTAAACGGCATTGACCTGGGCCGAGCGCAGCTATATCGGGCCAACCTGGCCGGGGCCTGTCTCAGCGGTGCTAATTTAAGCGAGGCCAATTTGTCAGGGGCTAATTTGGGTGAGGCCAACTTATTTGGCGCGTTTTTAAGCGGGGCAAACCTCAGCGGCGCGGTGCTCAAGGCCGTTCATCTTAATGAGGCCGACCTGAGCGGGGCTAACCTGGCTAAGGCTGACCTGGGCGATGCCATGCTGCACCTCACCTGTTTGGCCGAAGCTAACCTGGCCGGAGCTGATTTAACCGGCGCCAAGCTCTGCGGGGCGCGGCTGTGGAAGGCCAACCTGTGCGGCGCTAACCTAGACGGCACCGACCTTTGCGATGCGAATCTCTGCGAAGCTAACCTCTGTGATGTCAACCTCAACAACTGTGACCTCAGCGAGGCCTGCGTAACCGGCGTGGTGACATCGCCCTAAAGCAGCTATTTCAGAAGGGACGTGGCCCCATTCTCAACCCAGCCGTTTCTGCAAACCTCGCGTTTGCCCTAGCGATGACCGCCTCTGCTTGCTTCTCCCCCATTACGCTACAGCCTACCCAGGCCACTGATCTGCCCTTTGTGATGGGGGCTGAACGCCACCCCAGTAACCAGGGTTACATCGGCCAGTGGAGCCTCGAACGCCACAATGCTGCGATCGCATCCGACGATGAAGCCCACTTTATTCTTGTTCGGCCAGCGGATGAGGCGCGGGTGGGCTATGCCATTCTCGTGGGCTTGACGGAAAGCCCCCACAACCTCCTGCTCAAGCGAATTGTGGTAACTGAAAAAGGCCGGGGCTATGGCCGTGCCGCCCTGCGACAGCTAAAAACGCTGGCCTTTGAAACCTGCAACGCCCATCGCCTCTGGCTAGATGTTAAAACCTTTAACCCCAGGGCCAGGCACTTGTACGACAGCGAAGGGTTCGTGCTGGAAGGCTGCCTACGCGACGCGCTCAAAACCGAGGATGGCTACCACGCGCTGTATTTAATGGCCATGCTGCGCTCAGAATACGAGGAATTTTGCCGTCAGGCCGAGGGGATTGCTCGGCCAGCAGGATAGCGACCTGGTCGGCGGCCATCGGCCTGGCAAAATGGAAGCCCTGCCCCCACAGGCAGTGGTTTTCCTGGAGGTATTGCCACTGCTCAGCGGTTTCAATGCCTTCGGCAACTACCATCAGGTTGAGGCTGGCGGCCAGGCTAAGAATCGCCTTGACGATGACGCTATCACCCTGGCTGGCCTCGGCTTGGGGAAACCCCGAGATGAAGGATTTATCGATTTTAAGCACGTCAACGGGGAAGCGATGCAGGTAACTGAGGGATGAGTAGCCGGTGCCGAAATCATCCATGCAGATTTGGATTTGCCGTTGGCGTAGTTGCCTCAGTTGGTCAATGGCGAGCTGGGCGTTTTGAATCAGCACGCTCTCGGTAATTTCAACCTTGAGGTACTGGCCGCTCAGGTGATTGGAGGTAAGAGCCCGGTCAATTTGCTGAATTAGGTCGGGCCGCACAAACTGCTTGCCGGAGAGGTTAACGTTGATGGTTAGGTCAGGGTACGCGGGGAACTGCTGCCGCCACTGATGTAGCTGTCCACAGGCCTGGTTTAGCACCCACAGGTCAAGGGCGGTAATCAGCCCGGTGTTTTCAGCGATGGGGATAAACTCCAGGGGTAACAGCAGCCCTCGTTCGGGGTGCTGCCACCGCACCAGCGCCTCAAATCCCTGAATCTGGCCAGTGGCCAGCTCAAAAATAGGCTGGTAGTGAATCCTAAATTCCTGGCGCTCTAGGGCGTGGCGCAGGTCGTTTTCGATCTGCATCTGCTGCATTGCCAGGGTGTACATGGGGATGTCAAACAGGGCATAATCGCGATCGCTGGCCTTGGCCTGGTACATGGCAATGTCGGCATCGCGCAGCACCTGGTTAGGGTCGGTATAGAGCTGCGAGCTGAGGGTAATGCCAATGCTGGCCCGCACAAACACCTCGTAGCCATCCAGCACAATCGGGGCTTCTAGGGCGGCGTGGATGCGGCGGGCCATGGCGATCGCGGTGTTGGTATGGTCTAAATCGGCAAGCAACACTACAAACTCATCGCCCCCCAGCCGGGCCGCGATATCCCCATCCCCCAGGCAAGACTCTAGCCGCAGGGCCACCATTTTCAGCAGCTGATCGCCCATGGTATGGCCAAGACTGTCGTTGACGACCTTGAAGCGATCTAAGTCTAAAAACAGCACCGCAAACTGATGGCGATTACCCATCAAGCTGGCGGTGTCGGGGGCTGGTTGACAGGGTTGATGGGGTTCATCGCAGTACTGATGGAGCTGCTCTAGGGCCGCAGAGAGCCGCTCTAAAAACAGGGTGCGATTGGGCAACCCCGTCAGCCGGTCGTGGCCGACTTCGTGGCGTAGCTGCGCCTCCAGGCGCTGACGTTCGGCCAACTCGGCCCTGGCCTGCTGGTACAGCTCGGCCTGCTGAATGGCAATGGCCAGGTGGTCGGCCACTCGCTTCATTAACCGCTTTTCGTCGTCGCTCCAGGGCCGAGGGCCATGGCACTGGTGCACCGAAAGGATGCCCTTGACGGTGTCGCGGTAGCGAATGGAGACCGCCAGTATGGCCCCAATGTGCAGCTGCTGAGCCAGGGCCAGTTGGGGGGCCAGGGTGGGCTCGGTAGTAACGTCGTCTATGGCCACCGGTTCCGCCTGGGAAAGGATCCACTGGGCGTGGGGGTTGCCCGCAATCGGCACCCTCTGACCCCGCAGGTCATCAATGCCTGGAACCGCGGCGGCGGTAGTATGCACCAGCTCTTGATCGGTCTCTTGACACAAGATAACGTTGCTACGGCTGGCTTGAAAGGTTTTGAGAATCGCTGTCGCCGCTTGTTGCAGTACTTCCTCAAGCTCCAGGCTGTCGCTAATGGCGGTAACGATGGCGTTGAGCAGTTTCTCTTGCTGAGTTTGTAGGGCGGCCTGGGTGAGCAGCTGACTTTGGTGCAGGGCAATGGCCACCTGGTCGGTGAGCTGCTTCAGCAGCGAGACTTCCTCGGGCTGCCACCGCCGGGGACTGCGGCAGTGGTGCACGCAGAGCAGCCCCCAGAGCCGTTCGTCGTAGACAATCGGCAGTACCAGGTTAGCTCTGACCTGCAACCGAGTCAGCAGGTCTCGATAGCAGGGGTCAAGAGCAGCCTGGTCTAGGTCTTCGATTTGGCTAATCCGTCCCTGGCGGTACTGTTCTATCATCTCTGGGCGGGTGGTAAAGCAGGTATCCTCAAGGGTTAGGCCCAGGGCAGACAGCCACGGCGGCGGCTGCGCCTCGACCAGAATGGTGCCGCTCTGGTCGGCGTTAAAGCGGTAAATAATGACCCGGTCGGTTTGCAGAAACTGCCTGACTTCGGTAACGGTGGTTTGGAGAATATCCTCCAGGTTGAGCGACCCGCGAATGTGTTGGGTCATGGTGCGAATCAGCCGCTCTTCCTGGGCCTGACGGCGGCTAATCATTTGAGCCTCCATCAGGGGGGTCACGTCGGTGGCTACAATGCCGATGGCCCGCCGGGTGTAGTTCGCACTGCCGAGGGGAAAAAGAATTGTATTGAACACCGTTTCCCCCGCCGGTAGCGACAGCCGATCTTCGACCACCATGGCGGTTTGGGTGCTCAACACATGGCGCAGTCGGGCCATCCAGGTGGCAACCGCCGGGGTCGGCATGAGATCGGCGAGGGTCTGACCCACTAGCTCCTCAGCCCGTAGATCAAACTGGTCAGCAGTGGCCTGGTTAGCTTTGATGTAGCGCCCGGTTTCATCCAGCACGGTGACCAGGGCGGGAATATTGTCGATAAACGAATGTAGTTGCTGGGTGGTTTCGGTCAGGGCGAGGTCAGCGAATTTACGATCGCTAATATCCCAAATGAGAGTATCCCAGGCCATGTCGCCGGTCGTTAGGGGATCGGGGCGACCTAACCCTTGGAGCCACTTTTGCTGCCCCGAGGGAGTTGTGATCCGCCATTCGCAAAACCACGGTTGCCCAGTTTTGGCCGAACGCCCCATTAAGGTTCGTACCGAGTTTTGATCCTCAGGGTGAATCATGGCCCAGAGGGCGGCCGTGCTTTGCCGCGCCTGGGCGGGTTCAATTTCCCAAATCGCGACGCAGCCGAGGGTAATGTGGGGAATTGAGTCGGTACCATCGCCGTGCAAAACGTAGCGGAGGCTAACCGCTGGCAGATTAGCCGCCATGTTTTGAACCTGGATTTCATACTCCCACTGCTGGAGTTCAGACAGGGTTAAACGAGCAATAAATTGGCTAACCTCAGGTTGGACAGCAGGTTCTTGGGCTTCGGCCATAGACAATATCTTTGAGGCACCTTCGCCTCAGCGAGTAGAAGCACCGGCGGAGTTGACTTAAGTTGCCCTCGTGGGCGGGCTAGTTACCGTCCTCTCAGCTAGCTCACGGTTCCAGCTGACAACCGCACTATCCTAATTCATCCAGATTAAAGTATTTTCAGCTTACTCTAGCCAATGCTTCGCGGCTAGACAAGCATTGGCTGGTGCTAGCCAGCTCGGATCGCAGCTTTAGGCCCATAAATTTGTTAACTCGTCGAGAATAGTTGGCGGTGGAGGGCTATGGTTCCAGTCGCCATGGATAAGCTTATGCTTGACTACACTTGTCCCGATCCTTTGAATTCCTAGAATTAATGGCTCACGATCGCGAAAGTGTTGTAAATTCCTGGTATGAAGACCATGCCGGGGAAGTCATATGGGAACCTGGATTAAAGAAACCGACATCGCCATTTATTTAATGCAGGGGGGCTACTGGATTTCGCGGATCACCAAATACCCCTCCCAAAACAACCCGAAAGAGCAGGTGGTCAACATTGCCAGCATTCGCTCCTGGTTTACCCGCGACGACTACCCCCGCGCCATGACCGTGGCCATCGGCACCGGTGCCCCCGAGCCCCAGCCGATGCCGCCGCCGCCGCCCAAACCACCAACTCCGCCCCCCTCCACGGCAGGTAAAATTAACGCCTCAGGGCTGGATATCGTGAAATCTTTTGAGGGGCTGCGCACCGCCGCCTACCCTGATCCCGGCACGGGTGGCGAACCCTGGACGATCGGCTACGGTCATACCTCCGCCGCTGGCCCCCCCAACGTCTATAAAGGCCTGACGATTACCTCTGCCCAGGCCGAAGATATCCTCAAGCAGGATCTGATAGTGTTTGAGAGCGCCGTCACTAAGGCGCTCACTCGCGCCGCTACCAGCGACCAGTTCTCGGCCATGGTGTCGTTTACGTTTAACGTTGGCCCCGGCAACTTCCAATCGTCTACGCTGCTGAAAAAGCACAACGCTGGCGATTTCCCTGGCGCATCGGAGGAGTTCTTGCGCTGGGTCTATGCCGGGGGCCAGGTACTGGCCGGGCTTGAGCGGCGGCGCAAGGCCGAACGCGCCCTCTACCGCAGTGAAAACTACAAGCAGTTTTTGTAGACAACCGGCGACTCAATTTAGGGATGTAGGATCTATCCGCCATCAGGACGCGCTGCTGGGTGCCCCTGCAGGGTGGGTTAGGGCGACGCAACCATGCTAGATTAGGCTTTAATGCGTTACGGCTGGGCCTAACGCATCCTCCGAAGGATTCCACCCAGTAGCTAAAAACCTGATGCCCGAAACCTCGCTGTTGGCGATGATGTAACCTGACACCAGGGGTACCAGGCTTTTAGAGCCAGATCGGCCGCTAAGCCAGTTTAAGTTCTGTAAGATCTCCCCAGCACCGATGGCACAGCAGGAGATTTGACAGGTTTATGGAACGGTTCAATGTCAGGGCGTTTAGGCAGTTTTGGGCGATCGCCAAGTCCTACTGGTTTGGGGATGAGAAATGGCGGGCGCGGGGGCTGCTGCTGCTACTGGGGGTGCTGCTGCTGGGCTACACCGGCCTCAGTGTGGTGCTCAATAACAAGCGCGGGGTGCTGATTTCAGCCCTCTCCAGCCAAGATGAGGCCCGCTTTTGGCAGACAGTGATGGTGTTTCTGGGCGTGCTGGTGGCCTATGCCCCGCTGCTGGCCGGGTATGACTACCTGCAAAAGCGATTAGGGGTCGAGTGGCGACGCTGGCTAACGGGGCGGTTTGTGGCCGACTACTTTGGAGATCGCGCCTTCTACAACATTCAGCAGTTTCAGCCCAACATCGACAACCCTGACCAGCGCATCGCCGAGGATGTGAAGAATTTCACCCAAGAATCCCTGGGGCTGCTGCTGGTGGTGGTGAGTTCGGTGCTGCAGGTGGTGGCCTTTAGCGGCGTGCTGTGGGGTATTTCTAGGCCCTTGGTGGGGTTTCTGGTGCTCTATGCCCTGGTGGGCACGGTGGTAACGGTGCTGATTTTTGGCCAGCCCCTGGTTCGGCTGAACTTTGAGCAGCTTAAAAAAGAGGCCAACTTTCGCTTTAGTCTAGTGCGGATTCGGGAAAACGCCGAGGCGATTGCCTTCTACCGGGGCGAAGCCCAGGAGGCCAGCCAAATCAACAGCCGCTTTATGGCCGCCTTCGACAACTTCAAACGGCTGATTTTGTGGGAGCTTAACCTCAACGCCCTGACCAACGCCTACGAGTTCATTCCCTTTGTGCTGCCCGCCATTGTGGTGGCCCCGGCGGTATTCGCAGGAGAGATTGAGGTCGGTAAGGTGACCGAGGCCCAGGGCGCTTTTGTGCGGGTCTTCTTCTCCCTTAACGTAGTCGTGGCCCGGTTTCAGGAGCTCAGCGCCTTTGGGGCGGGTATTGACCGGCTGCATAGCTTCGCCGTCGCCCTCAACCACGGGGAGGTTGACCCGGTTCGGGAGGAGGTTGAGGGTGGAGAAAACAAGGACGAGGGCGGTAAGGAGACCGCCGCTAGTGAGATCGTCCGAGCCGACACCACCCTCGAACGTCCGACCATTACCATGGCCGTCGCCGACCACCTAGCCCTGGCCGGGGTAACGCTGCAAACCCCCAACTACCAGCGCACGCTGATCGAAAATCTTTCCCTTCAGCTACTCGACCAGCAGAGTTTGTTGATTGTTGGCCCCAGTGGTTGTGGCAAGAGTTCGCTGCTGCGAGCCATCGCCGGGCTGTGGAACGCTGGCGAAGGTACTATTCTGCGTCCCGATTTAGATCAGGTGCTGTTTTTGCCCCAAAAGCCCTACATGATTCTCGGTACCCTGCGGGAGCAGCTGCTTTACCCCCACCCTAACCAGGCCGTTGACGACGCTACTCTAACGGCGGTGCTCGAAAAAGTGAACCTGACCGACTTGGCCGACCGCTTTGGCGGCTTGGATGCTGTCGAAGCCTGGGGCGATGTTCTTTCACTGGGCGAACAGCAGCGGCTGACCTTTGGGCGAATTTTGCTCAACCCGCCCGAGATCGCCATTCTCGATGAGGCCACCAGTGCCCTCGACCTCGATAACGAAGCCAGGCTCTACGACCATCTGCGGCACCTGGGTACTAGCTTTGTGAGCGTCGGCCATCGCGAGTCGCTGAGCGCCTACCACCACCGCGTGCTGGCCCTGGGGGAAGACCACAGTTGGGTGTTGAAGGGGGAGGGACTTTGAAGCCCTTTCTGGTGCCCCTCTCCTCTCCTGGTGGGCTACTAAACCCACATCATTTTAAATAAAGCTCGAAAGCTGTATTTCGCCCCCCTAGCCCCCGATTTCGGGGGGAACCGGAGTTCAAAGTCCCCCAATTGTGGGGGACTTTGGGGGCCAGGTCAGGGGTTTTTCGTTACTAGATGACTGATGTGTACTGAGTAGCCTGGTGGGAAAGGGTCGAGAACTAAGGTTCTCAAGCGGATTGGCCCTATTCGCTTTCATCGTGGTGGCGGGGGTCATCGCCTTGGCGGGGGTCGCCGTTGTCGTCGTCGTCGCCATTGGGCTCCTCGTCTTCGGGGGCCTGGCTGCCACCGCCGACGGCCACCAGGTCGATTTGCTGGCGGTAGTAGTCTACGCTCTTGACCTGCACATCTACCTGGTCGCCGAGGCGATACTGCTGGCGATTTTTGCGGCCTACCAGCTTTTGCTGCCGGGCCCGGTATTCGTACCAGTCATCCTTGAGAGAGCTGACGTGCACCAGCCCCTCCACCAGCAGCTCCTCGATTTCCACAAAGAACCCGTAGGACTGCACCCCGGTAATCAGCCCGTGGAAGACTTCGCCGGTGTGGGAGCGCATGAACTCGGCTTTTTTCAGCCCCTCCAGGTCAGACTCGGCCTCCTGGGCCAGGCGCTCGCGCTCGGTCAGGTGGATGGCAATGCGGGGCAGGTCATCCTCTAGCTCGTGCTGCACGTCGGGGGGTAGCACGTTCCAGTTGACCTGGCCGTGGCAGGAGCTGTGGCGCAGGTTTACCGGGTCCTTAGAGCGGGTCGAGCGGCGATCGCGGCCTGACTCAAACACCGCATGGAGCACCCGGTGGATGAGTAAGTCGGCATAGCGCCGGGAGGGAGAGGTGAAGTGGGTGTAGCCATCGGTCAGGGCGAGGCCAAAGTGAATATCAGGATGGGTGCTGTAGAAGGCGGGCTGAATGGTTTCGAGCAGCAGGTAGGTGAGAATTTTCTCTGCCCCAGAGGTGGCAAACTGCTCTACAAAGTGCTGGTAGTCTTTGGGCTGGGGGGCTTCGCTGTTCTCCAGGGCCAGCTCAAGCTCCATATTTTCGGCCAGCTTCACCAGTTCCTGCACGTCGGCGGCATCGGGGGCGCGGTGCAGCCGGTAGATAGCGGGCAACCCTAGCGCCTTCAGGTGCCGGGCTACCAGCTGGTTGGCCAGCAGCATGCATTCGGTAACAATCAGCCGGGAGGGCAGCCCAGAGGAGACCACCATCACCCCCAGCAGCCCCTCGTCGTCGTATTGAAACTTGGGAGAGCGATAGTGGGCTAGGGGTTCGCCAGCGTCGGCGGGGAAGTCATACTCTGGCAGGTTCAGCTCAAACGCCCCCCGGTGCAGGCGCTGCCGCTTCATGGCCTGGCTCAGATAGAGCAGGTTTTCCACCAGATCATAGATTGGCTCCAGGGCTTTGAGGGCCTTGGGCTTAATGCCCAGCGACTTCAGGACATCGGAGTTATCCCGTTCGAGCACCGCCTGGGCTTCTGGGTAGGTGATTTGGTGATCGACATTGACCACCGACGGCTGCACTTCGTAGTCGATCACGTGGCCGGTGTCGTCGAGGGTAACCAGCACCGAAATGGCCAGCCGATCCTTCCCTCCGACCAGAGAGCCCAGCGGCCCCACCAGCGGCGGCGGCAGCATGGGAATCACCTCATTGCCGAGGTAAACGGCGGTGGCCCGCTTCAGGGCCACCTGGTCAATGGGGGAGTGGGGGGCCACGTAGTGAGTAATGTCAGCGATATGAATGCCCAGCCGCCAGTGGCCGTCGGCCGTCTTGTCTAGGCTGAGGGCATCGTCAATGACCTGGGCCGTGGGGCCATCGATGGCCACGGTAAGGGTTTCACGCAGATCCAGCCGCTCGGCCAGGTCGACCTTGCGCACCCGGCTGGGTAGATCCTGGGCCGCCGCTAGTACCGCCTCCGGAAACGCCCTGGGCAAGTCGTGCTTGCAGTAGACGATGTCGATATCCGCTGCGTCTTCGGCATCGCTGCCCAATACCTGGGCAACGCGGCCCAGGGGTAGGTGCTGGCCCAAGGGGTAACGTACGATCTCCACATGGGCGAGCTGATCGACGGCGGCGACGAGGTCGGTGCCGTTGGCCAGTAGGGATAGCTCAAACAGCAGCCGGTCATCCAGGGGTACGGCGCGGTACTCGTCATTTTCCTGCTTGACCCGCGCCAAGACGGAGGAATTTGCTCGCTCTAGAATCAGCTGCACTTCTCCCTCAGGGCTGCGACGGCGGCTGCCTTCCTTGGTCACCTTGACCAAAACCCGATCACCATTCCAGGCGGTGTTGAGCTGACTTTCGCGCACATAGATGTCGTCGGCCCCTTCCTCATCCTGAATGGCAAAGCAAAACCCCTTGCTAGAGCAACGCAGCTTGCCCTCGATCACGTCATCAGCGATGTTGCGGTGATATTTGCCCCGCTCTTTGACCAGCACGCCAATCCGCTCCAGGGCATCGACGGCAATCTGCAAATTACGCTGGCTGGCATCGCTATCGCAGTGGAGTTTTTTTTCGAGGGCCTTGAGGGTTAACGTTTTTTCTTTGGCAAAATTGGCTAGCAGCGCCGCAATTGAAAATTCCATGTAGCGACTTGTTCCTAAATCTTGTTCAGCGTTGTAACGGACACCGTCGAAGCCGCTATTCCACAGCCGGGTAGACAACCTGGGAGGGAGTACCCAGTCATTAGCGGCAGATTAGCGTTTGGCATGGCCCCTGTGGTAACGAGGGGATCCCTTACAGTGTCTCAAGAAATGGGCCACTGTCAAATCTTTTTGTCAATGCTAGGTGATGTTTGGGAATTTGATCCGCTGAAAGAGGTGGTTTTGGGCTTCGGTTGTTGGGCGAGTTGGGAAAGCACCATCGGGTGAACATGGCCCCCCAGCCCCAGAATTTTGAAGATCGCCAGAATCCTAAGATCGCTCGCCGGTAACGATGTAGGCCACCCGTCTGCCAATGTTGGTAGCGTGGTCGGCGATGCGCTCCAGGTAGCGAATGGTGAGCACCAGCAGCACCGTGGGCTCGACGGAACCGACCAGATTGGTTTGGTAGGCCAGCAGGGCATAGAGTTCTTCGTAGTCGGTGTCGATGGCGTCGTCTTTGCGCTTAATCTCCAGACCCGAGGTGGCATCTAGATCCGAAAGAGCCAGCAGGCTCATGGCCACCATCGAGCGGCAGCGGTCGAGCATCACCTGCACCCGCCCCATGAGCGGATGGGCAGGGTAGGGAAATAGCTTAATCGCCACTTCGCCAATGTCTTCGGCATAGTCGCCGATGCGCTCGAGGTCGCGCACCATCTGCATAAAGGCTCCTACCCGGCGCACGTCTTCCGCCGCCGGGGTGGGCAGGGTGAAGAGGTGCATGCAGTCTACCTCGATCTGGCGGTAGAACTGGTCAATCTGCTTGTCGTGGCGGCGTAGCTTTTGGGCGGCATCGAGGTTGCGATCGCACAGGGCATCCCGCGCCAAAATGCAGGAATTTTCCACCAGTGCCCCCATACGCAACAAATCACGCTGCACCCGCAGGAGCTGCCGTTCAAAGTCATTGCGTAGGGGTTGACTGGTATCCTCGAGCAAATTCGGTAGTGCCTCAAAAAAATATAGAACATGGCCCC
>DAIUJR010000082.1:0-23838 GCA_036848635.1 Nodosilinea sp. CTOTU7336 | reverse complement strand
CAAAGGGCAGTTCCAAATCTACTACCGCTGGCAGGGTGAGCATCCCGAATATCAGTCCGATTTTGTGGCTGCAACCGATGATCTCATCTACATGCTAGAGCCCAAGATGAGTACTCAAATGACCGACCCCCAGGTGCTGGCCAAAAAAGAGGTGGCGGTAAAGTGGTGCCAGCAAGCCTCAGACTACATGCAGCAGCACGAAGGCAAACCCTGGCGCTATGTGCTCATACCCCACGATGCGATCGCTGAAAATATGACCCTTAAAGGGCTGGCTGATCAGTACGCTTAAAACAAGCATGATCTACTATCAGGGGCGGCGTCTCTAAAACGCGAGGGTGTTCTAGGCATTCAGTGCCGATAGCTGCACCAGTAATGGATCCACCAGGGTCTGGTGCTTATCGGCTAGGAGCTGGGCCATGTAGGTCTTTAACCGCTGACACTGATCTAAGTTGGGTACATAGATTTGGTTATTGGGTCGACTAAACAGCGGCGTTGTGGCCAGGGTGCTGAGGTCATGCCGTAGCGCCGGATCATAGGCCAGCAGACTACCCGCCGCTGGAGGCAGCAGCCCAGGGGGGAGATGGCCTTCTAGCAGAGCAATCAAATGGGCTTCGCAGGCCTCCACGTTGAGGCCCTGCTCCCGCAGCAGGTGCAAAATGCCCTCTAGGGGCATGGGCTGGTCGGGGAAGACGCGCAGCAACTCCATCAGCAGAAACATATCGCTGTACTGGTGGCGGGTGAGGTCGAGCACCTGGGGATAGCGCACCAGATTAACCAGTCCGTAGGCTACTCGGCTGCAACTGGGGGGGCGATCGCTGTGGTAAGTGTCTTGCACAATGGTGGCGTTGGGAAACTTTTGCCGGAGCCAGCGGGCAATTTTCGGCAGCGAGGCGCTGCCGCCGGTGCAAATCACCTGGTTAATGCCTTGGGTGGTAAGTCCGGCTTCGCTCAGCAGCCGATTGAGATAGCCATTGATGCGTTGGATATAGGGCAAAATCACCCGATCTTCTAGGTCTTTGCTGCGTACTACCCAGTGCTGGTCAGCCAGATCAAGCTCAAACTGGGGCTGGTGCTGAAGAATGATCTTCAGGTGGCGGGCGGCCTCTAGCACGCTCTGCCCCAGCAGCGAATCTTCCAGCCGCTGCTGTAGGCGCTGTCGCCGGGCGGTGTCGGGCTCCGCTGGGCGAGGAAACTCCAGGTCTTCCAGGTTGAGGTCGGCCCAGCCCAGGGCATCGAGCTCAGGACGGACGGCTTGCCAGCCCCAGCCCTCGCGATCACCAGGCTCTTGCTCGTAGCTTGGGGTCGGACGGCTCTGGCGGCGTTCGGCGGGGTTCAGCAGGTGGCAAATAATATCCAGATCCAGGGCATCGCCGGCATAGTTGAGCGACTGGAGGGCAAAATCCTGATATGTGAGCTGCGCCAACCCGCGCGGCAGGTTGACAATACCCATCTCAGTGACCGTGGCCCCGGCGGAAATCACCACCGTGCCCCCCGTCCACTGACAGGCGTAGAGGGTTTGCTGCTGCATTGGCTGCCCGCTGCCCGGCGAGGGCAAATCTGCCGGGTCGGGCAGACCAGAGAGAATGGCGGCGATGCCGTCCTCGATAAAGTAGATAGCATCGGGGTTTTGGGTTAGCCCCGCCCCCAGCACCGTTTCCCGCAGGTTAAAGGTGTAGGCGTCGGGCCAGTTGGCTGGGTAGCTGACTACCACCCCCTGGAGCTGCCCAAAGGCGGCAACCAGGTCCTGGAGTTCAAGGCCGACTGCGCCAATCGTAAACGGATGGCCAGGGCGTAGCGCCTGGGGCAGGGTGGCAATCAGCTGTTGCAGGCTATCCTGAAATGCCTGGAGGGGGAGCTGGGTCTGGTCAGACCAGTGAATCTGGGGCTGGGCCGTCTCAGCCATGCCGTTACCCAGGGGTACCCCCAGCTTCAGAAACGGCTTTAGGCGGTTGAGCATCACCGTTGGGTCATCGGCGGTATCGACGCTGCCCCAGTTCACCGTTAGGGCTGAGGATCCCACCGACTGTACCTGATACCCCTCTGCCGAAGGCAGCACCGCCACCGAGGCCAGGGTCGGCAGCCGGAAAAACTTATCCGCCGTTACGCCAGATATGGCGTTGTCAACCCAATAGAGGGGGTAAACCTGCCCAGTCTGGCGCTGCAGCAGCACCGCCGACAAGCCGCTGGTGCCAATGTCTAGCCCCAAAAACCACGGCCCTCGACTCGGTTCAGCCCTGTTCTGGGGTATCTGCCCGGGGGGCGGAGTGGTTGGATGGTCTGCCGGGGGGGCTGCGATCGCGGCTGGGGAAACGGTCTGATCGCTCGGGACGGGCGGGGGGCTGGCGGGTTCCAAATCTAGCGGAGCCGCCTGGGCTACCGCTGACGAAGCGGCATCAGGAGTGGGGGTTAACTCTGGTGGGGCCGGTAGCTCCCAGGTCAGCACCTCTGGGGTAGCCAGCTCTGGGGTCGGTAGCTCCAGAGTCGTGGGTTCTGGAGGAGAGAGTTCTGATGTCGCCAAAACCCCAGGCTCAAGCTCAGCTTCAGGCCCAGGCTCAGGCACCGCCAGTGATGGGCTCGCCGCTGCAGCGGTAGTGGCCGTCTCATCGGGTGTCGCCCTCAGATCCACCGCCGCGAGGGACTCCATTAGCTCCAGGGCGGTTATTGTGGTTGAACTGGAGGGTGGCGGCTCGTCTAGGAGAGCGTCTAGGTCAATAAAGTCAACGGTGCTGCTGGCTAACTCCGCAGGCTCGTCGTCATCCTCGTCATTACCGATGCACGGTTCTGAGTCTGGGGCGTTTGAGGTGAGGAATGATTCTGGCTCCAGGGCCGGTTCCGTGGCGGTGAGGAGGGAGTCTGTGGCTCCTGGCGGGACTAGGCTAACCTCATTGAGGATCGGGTCAGGGGGTGGCGCGACCTCTGGAGCGGTCTGCTCTGCTTCAGGACTTTCAGGACTTTCAGGACTTTCAGGCTCAGAGGGCGGTGCCACCTCTGGAATGGTCGGCCTGGCCCCAGGGGCGGAGGGAATGTCTCCCGCTGAGCCTAGAATATGATCCAGGCTAATTTCCCGCAGCCAGTCACCGGCGGCTGGGCCAGTGGTGGCTGGGCCAGTGGCGGATTGCCCGGCCCGGGCGGGGCTGGCCGGGGGGGCGGCATCGGCAAAGTCATCCCCCCAAATTTCCGCCTCCCAGCCTTCGGCTAGGGAGAGGGGTTGATCCTGGGGCTGGGCAGCTTCTGCCTGCTCGATCTCAGCGCCCCAGTCTAAGCCCTCTAGGCTGGTGTTGAGTTCAGCGGCGGGGAGATCAGAGGGCAGGGCCGACCCCAACCAGTTCTCGGTATCAGGGGGCGAGGGTTGAGTCGGCTGATCATCGCTCCCGATCCCTTGCTCTTCGGTCGGACCGGAGAGCAAGGGATCGGCTGGTTCAAAATCACCCAGGGACAAATCTAGATCATCTAGGGTCAGGGATAGATCATCTGCCGGGGGCGCGAAGGACGCGGCGGATCCTAGGTCAAAGGTTTCTAGGGTAGGGCTGAGGTCAACGTCGATTGCTGGGGAGGCGATCTCAGACCGGGCCGCCGCCGGGGGCGTGAATGGCTCAGATGTTCCCAGGTCAGCAGAAGTAGCCCACTCATTAAACAAATCCACGGCATCGGCGGGAGCTGGGCCGGGGTAAATTCCGGGGGGATGCCCCCCGACCGATGACGGCTCGGTGGCGGGTGGCCCCAGTTCTGGCGAGTCGGGGCGCAGAGCCGACTCCGGCGCTCCCTGGGGAGGCTGGGCTGACCTGGTCGGTGACCAGTCTGACGGTAAGGCTTCCGCGGCAGGCGGATCAAAAAAGTTTTCGACCGTCGCCCTCGGCTCTGCCTGGGGGGGCGCGACCGGCGGCAGCTCCAGATTCAGGTCACCTAGGAGATCCTCCAGGGAAAAGGAAAGATCAGAACCCGCTGGTGCGGGGGGCGGCTCGGCAGCGGCCGGGAAGATCACTGGCTCGATGGAGCCTGCCGGAGGCCGTTCGGGTGCGACAGGGTCAGACTCAAACACCCGAACGTCTCCGGGCTGGGCAGAGGCCGACAGGGTGCCCAAGTCCTCCAGGGTTAGCCCTGATTCGCCGACTACCGGCACATCTGGCCCCAGGTTTAGATCGAGATCGAGGAGCAGCGAGGCCAGAGTTTCCTGAGGGGGAATGTCATCGGGGTGCATTGGAGTTTCCTCTGGGGAGGGTAGAACAGCCGCGGAGAACGTCTCGGGGGAAATTGGCTGCGCGGGACTAACCTCAAGAGACGGACTATCCTCCCCAAAAGGTGCCTCAGCTATGGAAGCGTCGGCGCTGGCCAGGGCGGACGCTTCCATAGCTGAGGCACCACCGTCGTTCCAGGGTGATGGTGGAATGATCTGCTCTAATGGCTCTAATGGCGCGGCGGGGAATGCCTCGTCAGGCGCGTCATTATTTGGTGTTAGGGGGGGATTGCCTGCGTCGACACTAGCGCCTAGTCCGGCTTCCAGGTTGGCTAGGTCTTCGTCCAACTGATTCACCGTTGCGTCATCAATGGCTAAACCGTACTGACTGGCCAGGGGGAGATCATCCTGAGCCAGCAGGTCTTCGTCGGGAGACGCCGTGACCAGAGTGTCGGGGTTGAGCCGATCTTCCTGGTCAGCGGTGGCAGCCCCAGGGGTTGAGTCGTTAGCCATCACGGAGCGGTCAGGCAGCAGGTCGTCGAGGCTGCTGATGGTCAGCCGTTCAGCCTCGGCGGCAGCTGGGGAGAGGGTGAGTGGTTCGGCAACCGGTGGCTCCTGGCTCAATAAATTGCCTAAATCACCTAAATCGCCTAGGGGGGTGGAGTCTGGTTCCGGTACTAGCCCTGGGGTAGTCGGGGATGGGGTAGGGACAAGATCCTCCCCCTCGGCCTCGGCGGGCTGGTCTAGCAGCATGGCCAGATCCCCAGGATGAGGGAAGGATGCCAAGGCCAGGTCAGGCATTGCCTCAGCGGGGGGCTCGGCCCCATTGGTAGGCAAAGGCTCGGAGCCAGACTCAGCCGGGGCTGGATCGGCAAATCTAAAATCAATCAGCGATGCATCCAATGCATCCAATGCATCCAATGCATCTAATGCATCAGGGGCTACCGGGTTCTCAAAGACGGCTGGGCTAGAGCCCGGGTCGGGTGTAGCCCAATCCTGTTCTGAAGTTTCTACCGCAGCGGCATCGTCGCCGGGGCCAAACAAACTTTGGTACAGCTCATCCAGTGCAGGGTCAGCACCGTTATCCCCAGAGGTAATGTCGGTAATCTCAGCGGTGGGTAGGTCGGGTAGCGAGACCAGGGGCGTCGGGTCGGGGTCGGCGGTGCCGAGTTGATCGAGCAGTTGGAGCGGCTCAAGCTCTTCAGCGCTAGGAGATCGAGCCGCGTCAGGGGGATCTCCGTCATCTCCTAGGGGGAAGCGCTGATCGCCATCGGGGACGGGGGTAATGGGCGGCTTAATGGTGGCTGGGGTCGGGTTGGGATCGTCGCCATCAAGCTGGAGCTGAAAAATTTCATCGTCGATTTGCAGCAGGGCTAGCTCCGCCTCGTCGAAGTCAATATCCAGATCGAGGTCGAGGTCATCCAGCCCTAGCTCATTGCCGGTGCCGGTCAGAGGCGAGTCGTGGGTGGTAATGGCGCTCACCGCCGCTGGGCTATCCGTAGCCGCTAAGGGCGGCGGCGGTAACTCGGCCCGGGGGCTGGCTGCTCCAGAGTTGCCCTCTAGGTAAGGGCGAGCCTCCTGGTTCATTTGCAGCGCTAGGTGATTGACCAGGGCGCTAAACATCATTTCCCCTTGCTGGCCCAGGGTGTGCATTTTGTTTAGCCCCTGGTTGAGGGAGTCTTGGTAGCTGTAAAGGCTCTGGTTCAGCGTGTCAAAGACGTGGCGCAGCGACTGGTCTAGGCCCATCACCAGAGAATCAGACTGGGCCTGAATTTGCTTGAGATGGGCGAGCCGCTGGGCTGGGGTAAGGCCCGTTAGCGCCGTATCCAGGCTTGCTAGACCAGCGGTGTCGGGGGCGGCCTGGGTCAGTAGATAGGTGTTGGCGGCTGAGGTTTCGAGTCGCCGCACGGACTGCTCAAGCTGGGTCGTTAAATGGGCTTCTAAGTGGTGGGTGAGCTGGCGCAGGGTGTCTTCCCAATTGGCCGGGGGGAGGCCATAGGTCGCGGGCTCAGCCTGGAGCCGCTGCTGCTGGAGCTGCTGCACCTCCTGCAGCAGTAGCTCGCGCTGCTGGCGCAGGGTGGTGACCTCCTGGCGCAGGGGATCTAGAATTTGCAGGGTTTGGCCGCGCAGGTACTGCATTTCTTGCAGCAGGGCGTTGAGCACCTGGCTGGCCGCAGCGGTGGGATCGGCAAGCAGAGGACTGGAACCGGGATCGGCGGGGGGTAGAGATGGATTAGGCCGCACCTCGGCCAGGTAGGCCCGTGCCTTAGCGAGCAGTTGCCGCTGCTGATTGGCATCATGGGCCATCACCCAGGGGAGCTTCGGTGCCGCTTCCCCCAGGATTGCATCAATTTCGGCTACTAGAGCCTCAAGGTCGTCTCGCTGCACAGTCACGCTTTCTTATACCTATCTCCCCAACAATGGCCAAAGTGTATGTCAGGCAGTTCTAAAAATCATCATTCATTCATCACGACATGTTCCTCAAATATACCCATGCCACACTCGGGGTTAATCGCTAGCTCACTGGTCTAGAAAATATAGTTTTGGCCAAGCCATGGCGCCGTAGCCAGGGGAGCGGCCTGGACAATTTAGCCAGGGCTGGGGTAGACAGTGGTATATTGGGGTCTTAAGTATAGCCAAATTGGCCTAATGTAGGCGCTTGTCCAGGTTTGGCAGGGCGGATGGGACGTCGGGACGTCAGAGAGCCCTAAGCAAGCTAGGTCCTTACATAACGCCCCTTAACAGAAACAGATAAAGATCGATTAGGTCCTTAGAATGCCTGATCCGTAGATGGGTGGTCGTGTCGTTAATCAACTCCTTGCTTCAATAAGTTTTTCAAACTCGGGGTGATGCATGGATGCTCGCTATGGTCATCGAGATCCTCAGGCTGATGTAAAGTTAGTTCGCTCAGCGCTACTGTTCGAGGGCTTACCGGAGGAGGCGGTGGTAAAGGCAACCAGTCAGGTGGTGTCACGCAGCCACCCGGCCAACCAGGTCATTTTGCTGGAAAATGACTGGGGTTCGTCGGTTTACTTTATTCTGGATGGCTGGGTTAAAATTCGCACCTACAACCTGGACGGCAAAGAAGTCACCCTTAATATTCTGGGGCGGGGAGAGCTGTTTGGGGAAATGGCCCCCCTCGAAGACGTGACGCGCTCTACCGATGTCATTACCCTGGTGCCGACGGTGATTGGCAGCATGCCCGCCAACGATTTTGTGCAGTTACTCAACACCCAACCCCTGGCGGGCATTCACCTAGCCCAACTCATGGCCCGGCGGCTGCGCCAGGTGAACCGGCGGCTGCGGCTGCGAGAATCTGACAGCACCTCGCGGGTGGTGGATATCATTTTGTTTTTAGCCGACGGCCAGGGGCGGCCAGGGGCCCGGGGCATTGAAATTCCCAACCTCCCCCATCGGGAACTGAGCAGCCTCAGCGGCCTGGCGCGGGAGACAGTGACCCGCGTACTGAGTAAGCTAGAAAAGAAAGGGCTCATTGTGCGGGATAAAGATCTCATGGAGATTCCCGACATTAACGCCCTAGAGCGCCTGTTGGTTTAGGTATTCATGAGTCAACCCGTTCCCGACCCGGCCCAGCCGTCACCAGCCTGGGAAACCGCCCCAGCCGCCCCAGATCCAGCTTCCCCTGGCCCGGCTCGTGATTCTGATTTTGAGCAGCTTGATACCTATCTTGACTATCGGCCCGTGCCGCCGTCTGGGCCAACTCAGCCTGCCAAACGGGGAGAGCATCGCACCAAGGTTGGCCCCCTAGCCATGGTAGAGACCGCCTTTTTGGCCAGCACGGCGGCGTTGATCTGGCTGGTCAACACCTACTTTCCACCGGGGCCAATTCTGCGAATTTTGTTTCCGTTGCCCATGGCCCTGGTATACCTGCGCTGGGGGCCGAGGGCAGCCTGGATGTCGGCTCTGGTCTCGGGGCTGCTGCTGTCGGTGCTGATGGGGCCACCCCGCAGCCTTCTGTTCCTCATCCCCTACGCGATTTTAGGGGTGCAGCTGGGCTTCACCTGGGTGCGGGGGGCCAACTGGTATGTCTCCATTGCCGCCGGGTCGCTGATTGGCTCCCTGGGGTTTTTCTTTCGGCTCTGGCTGATGTCGGTACTGATTGGCGAAGACCTGTGGGTCTACCTGACCACCCAGGCGACTCAAATGTTGAACTGGGCCTTAGAACGCTTAATTAACGTTGGGGTGCTGGATATTGGCGTGCTGGGGCAGGCCAATGTCGAGGTAATTCAGCTGCTGGCCCTGGGCATGGTGGTACTCAGTAATGTGGTGTATCTGTTCACCGTGCACCTAGCCGCCTGGCTGCTGCTAGAGCGGTTGGGGGCCAGCATTCCCCCGCCACCAGAGTGGGTGCAGGGGCTGCTCGAAGACTAGCCATGATCATGGTTGACTCGTTGGTCAAGGTGTACACGCGGCCCGCCCAGGGGCAGCGGTGGCTGGAGCGGGTTCAAGGGCAGTGCCCGCTGGTGGCGCTGACCCTGGGGTTTACGGCGACAGGACTCAGACCGGGGATTTCGGCGGCAGGGGCTACCTCCAACGACCGCCGCTATACGGCCCTGGCCGATGCTGAGGTGATGGTCAATGGCCCCGCTGCCAATCCCAGCTTTCCGCTGCCGCCGTTGCAGGCGGGGGCCTCTCCAGCGCTGATTGCACGCGCCCTCGTGGCCGCCCAGCAGATGCCTTTGAAGGTCTTCAACGCCGGGTTGCCCCAGCCCCCACCGGTGCCTCACCTCGACCTGGGGGGGGAAGCCGCCCAGTGCCTCACCACCGGCACTGCCCTACCCCTAAAGACCGTGTGGCACCTGTGGCAGATGGGGCTGCACTGGGGCAATCTTCTAACGGCAGAGCCCCAGGGCTATGTGCTGCTGGCTGAATGCGTGGTGGGAGGTACCACCACGGCACTGGCCCTGCTCACCGGCCTGGGGATCGACGCGGCCGGGCGGGTGAACAGCAGCCATCCCACCTGCAACCATACCCAAAAGCTCCAGGTGGTGCAGCGGGGACTGGCCCAGGCCAGGTTAAAGAACGCCAATTTTTGTGACCATCCCCTGGCCCTGGTGGCGGCAGTAGGGGATCCGATGCAGCCGGTGGTAGCGGGCCTGGCCCTGGCCGCCAGTCGCACCCGACCGGTAATGCTGGCCGGGGGGACCCAAATGCTGGCGGTTTATGCCCTGATGACGGCCCTGGCCAACGCTGAACCCTGCCCCTGGGAGCCCGACAACGTGGTGGTAGGCACCACCCGTTGGGTCGCCGAAGACCCCACCGGTGATACGGTTGGGCTGGCTAACTTGACCCAGGCCTGTTTACTGGCCACCCAATTGTCGTTTCGAGCCTCTCGCTACCCGGCCCTTCGCGCCTATGAGGAAGGCTTTGTTAAGGAAGGGGTGGGGGCCGGGGCCTGCGCGATCGCGGCTTCCTTATACCAGGGTTGGGGGCAAAATCAGCTCCTCGCCGCAATTGAGGCCCTGTTGGCCCGAAAAGCAACCCTTGACAACACCAGCCCTGAAACCGCTGAACGCTAAAGATTAGCCCTTAGCAGGCTTCAAGTCCCCCTGGTGGGATAGCCCTAACCCGACTATCGAACCTACTCATCTAGGTCATGAGCAGGATATTTAGTATCCCTGAATACGGTTTAGCTAGAATGAAAGGGTATTCAAGGAGACGTTATGAACAACCCAAAATCTCAAACCTGGTCTGCTCAAAGACTGATTCAGTTTAGTGATGCGATGGCCATTGGCTATCTACCTGGGCTAGAAGCAGCAGAACAAAGCCGCCAAGATAGCTGGACTACCCAGCGGCACCTGCGAGCAGCGATGATGCGAGCCCGAGCCTACGGCGGTGGCTTCTAATCCCAATCATCCATGCCGCTGGCGCGGCACCCCCAACGATGAAAATCTATCGCAACGAGGGTGGGTTTTTGAGCGGCTTTTGGGGGTAAACTTCTGTGGCAGTAATCACCACTCCGCCGGGCTCAAGACAGGGTCACAGGGGAGTCGGAATCAGATAGCCCAAGATGCTTTGGCTCTCGCTAGCGCTCTGAGTCGCTTGGGGGACGCTGGCTGTCGGATGCTCCCCAAGGCCGTGAGCACGTTTCGTAACCGCCGTGCAGGCCGTAAGTCCATGAAATGGACGGGATTGATCTCTTAGCTAACCCAATCTTTCATGACGCACTGGCTCCAGCTAACAGTATCCTTAGGGTAGCCTCCAACACGTTCCGCTCTAAACCCCCAGCCAGTAACCTTTCTACAGACTTTTGCCTGAGGGATATCCCCTCCCAGGAGGGGATATTGATACCCAATACCCAGAACCGTAAACTGCAAACTCCCTCCATCCCCCATGACCACAAAACCCTGGCTCTCTATCCGCCCTCGGCAATTCCCCGGTTCCTTGCGGGTTGATCGTCAGGTACCTCTGGTTTTGGCATCCCTGGTAGCGATCGCTCTGCTCTCGCTGGTGGCCAACGTCAGCCAAGGCGAATACCCGCTGTCCCCCTTGGAGGTAGTGAAAACCATTCTGGGCGTTCCGGCTAGCTCTGACTGCGCTTTTGTGGTAATTACGCTGCAGCTGCCCCGAGCCCTAGTGGCGCTGCTGGTGGGCATGGGGCTGGCGACGGCGGGAGCAATTTTGCAGGGTATTAGTGGTCACGGGAGGATGAGCTAAAAGTGGAGGCGGCGATCACCACCACCCACCTGCATGAGTTTGCCAACCGTCCCCTCGATACCCTCTCCGGCGGCCAACGCCAGCGGGCCTGGTTTGCTATGGCCCTGCCTCAGGATACCGAAACCCTCTTGCTGGATCTGCTCTACCAACTCAACCGTCAAGGAGAGCGCACCATTGTGATGGTGCTCTACAACCTAAACATCCTGCCGCTACAGTCATCATCTCGTGGCGCTGCGGGAGGGCGCGGTGATTGCCCAGGGATACCCCGCCACGGTCGTCACCGAAATTCTTGTGCGCCAGGTCTTCGGCCTGAACAGTCGGATTATTCCTGATCCAATTTTGGGAACGCCGCTCTGGGTGACAATCAGTTCAGTCAATTTATCGAGAACTAGTATCGTTAGTGACACCCATGACCCTATTTATTTCCGTTCCAGAAGCCGAGAGTCAACGCCCTCAAGCGGCTGACCTGTCTCAAGGTCTGCGCCAACCGTGGACGATTCCGTTGAACGACGCTGCAGGAAAAAGTCAGGGTTATCGGCAGGAAGTGGATCTGCGTCCGGGGTTAAGTGTCTTGATCGATGATTACAGGCTTCAAGATGATTTGATTGTGGAGATAGGTTGCAGCGAATCTTGCGCTCCTAGTCTAGGGATGGAAATGAGCTTTATGCTCTCAGGGCATAACCGTCAGGAGAAAGTGCCGTCTGGGCATAACTTCTTTTTGGTTGACTGGTGTGATTTAGAAGGTGGTCAGTTTTACTGGCGGGCTGGGGAGCGTGTTTTGAAGTTTGATATTCACATTGATCCTGCACTGTTTAAAACCCTAGTCAGTGAGCAACTGGATACGTTGCCACTAAAGTTGAGGCAGCTTATGCAAAATTCCCAACCCAGTCAGCATGAGTTCTGGCATGTGCAGCCGACGACGATGGTCATTCAGTCTGTCATCCATCAGATTTTGCACTGTCCTTACCAGGGGTTGACCCGTTGGTTGTATTTGGAAGGCAAGGTCTTGGAACTAATGGCACTACAGTTAGAGCAGATTAGAGAGATCCCTGAAGAGCAAGCGTTGCTGCGTTTGAATGGCGACCGTCGCGATCGCCTCTACCAGGCCAGAGACATTTTGCTGGCTCGGCTGGATAATCCACCTACCATTCTGGAACTGGCGAAGGAAATAGGGCTGAACCACAACAAGCTGAAGCAGGGCTTTCGACAGATATTCGGCACAACGGTGTTTGGCTATTTGCAAGACTGTCGGTTAGAAAAAGCCCGTTACCTGCTCTACGAAGGACGCCTGAACGTGGCGGCAGTGGCCAATGAGGTAGGTTATATGAATGCGGCCAAGTTTGCCAGCGCGTTCAAACGCAAGTTTGGTATTACCCCCAGTGCCTGTCGGTCAGGTGCGAAGCTGGTTTAGACTGAAATGCTTATGGGCAATATCTAGGGGTGTTTCTTGACATCAAGTTCACGGAACTGGCCTGAGCGCAGCAACTCTGCCGGTACTACGTCCAGGTGTAAAAATCCTGGTCGTAGAGCGTAGTCGTTGGCATGGGAATCATTACCCGCACTGAGGTACCACACTCTGCTGCCATCGTATTTTAGGAGCCGATTGGAGTCAAAACCGGGCTGATCGGAGTAGATCGCCCTCCTGATATCCCGTAAGCTTTCCACATTGTTCTTGCAAATGCTTCTCAACTATTCTTGGTTTGCTGATGGGAATGGGAGGCCATTTTGCTGGAGATGTGTGTAAGGCGCGATTATGAAAGCATTATTGGTGCTGAACCCTCTGGGGCTGATAACTCTTGTATCTGTGATTTTGATACCTTCGGCTTGGGCCAGTGAAGACCTTAGCGATCAAGGCAGTAGTCAACTTGACGAGCCTGCTTTAGAAATAAACCCAAACCCATCCATGCTTCGACAAGTTCAGGGCATCGCCCATCCACCCATCCACTCATCCACCCCACCTGCCACTACCGTAGTCGAATGGCTGGCCCAGATCGAAGCCACCCAGGTGCCAATCGTAGGGGTCAGAGTCGAACCGACCCAAATAGGATTATCGGTTTTTCTGGAAATAGCAACCGGCAACCTGGCAACGCTCCCAACGCAAACCGTCGGCAACGCCCTAATTACCGATATCCCCAATGCGGTGCTGGATTTGCCAGCAGGAGAATCTTTTGAGCAGTTTGGTCCGGCGGAGGGCATTGCCCTGGTGAGCGTAACGAATTTGCCGAATGGCGGTGTCAGGGTGTCGATTACAGGATCGGATGCGCCACCAGAGGCACAGGTGAGTACGGCAGAAGGACGCTTGGTGCTAAGCGTCGTGCCGGGAGTGGCTCAAGCTAGTAGTGGAGAGGAGGCGATTCAGGTGGTAGTGACGGGTGAGCAAGACGAGGGCTACAATCCCTCAGATGCGACAACAGCAACGCGAACCAATACGCCGCTACGCGACATCCCCCAATCGATTCAAGTCATTCCTCGTCAAGTAATTGAAGATCAGGCCGTCACCAACATTTCCGATGCAACGCGTAATGTTAGCGGCGTTACTGTACGAGGTGGCTTTGGTGGCCAAAATGACAACTACAACATCCGCGGCTTTGATAACTTCGATCGCCTTAGAAACGGCTTTTTTGCTCCATCCAGTGATATAAATCCCAGCAATATCGAACGAATAGAAGTACTGAAAGGCCCTGCCTCGGTATTATATGGTGCACTGGAACCGGGAGGTGTGATTAATTTCATTACTCGACAACCATTAGATAATCCCTACTATGGGGCTGAGTTTACGGTGGGCAGCTATAGCTTTTATCAACCCTCTGTTGACTTGTCGGGACCGCTTACGACGGATGGCCGCTTGCTATACCGCTTAAACGCGGCCTATGAAAACTCGGGTAGTTTTGTTGACTTTGTGGATCGCGAAGTTATTCAAGTTTCGCCAACCTTGAGCTACGAGATTGGCGATAATACAACCATCTCCTTGTCCTATGAATACTTAAACTATGAGGGCACCTTTTATGAGGGCTTGCCAGTGGATCCTGTGGCATTTGAGTTACCCAGAAGCCGCTTTATTGGGGAACCCGATGATTCACTGAATCGAGATTCCCATTATGGAAATCTGGCATTGGAACATCGCTTTAGTGAGAACTGGCGGCTCCGCAGTGGTGTTGCCGTCCAGTTCAATAATGTAGATATTGAGGCTTTCCGTGGCGATGGTGTTGCTGCCGATGGCCAAACCCTGAACCGCTATTTTCAGGATGAACTTTTTAATAGAAATGATGCCTACTCGATTCAAACTGATCTCATCGGTGACGTTAAAACCGGTTCCATTGGGCATCAGCTCTTGTTTGGGGTTGAGTATCAAAGGTACAGCTTTGACAACTATGTCTTGTACGCCTTTGCTGACCCGCTGGATTTATTCAACCCCATCTATGGCGCTCCGGTACCTACCCTGTTTGACTATGGGCCCAGCCAGTTTACTTCTCAGCGTGATGCAGTTGGTCTTTATGTTCAAGATTTGATTTCGTTGTTGCCCAACCTCAAATTGTTAATTGGAGGCCGATATGATTTCGTCACGGAAGAATCCACTTTTCGGCTATTTGATCTGGATGGTCGCACATTATTGGAAGAACCAACCACCGATTCGTTCGACAATGAAGCCTTCTCGCCTCGAATTGGCATTGTCTATCAGCCCATTGAGCCTATCTCTCTTTATGCCAGCTATAGTCGTTCCTTTTTCCCTAACAATGCCCGTAGCAGCACCGGAGAACTGTTCGAACCGACGCGCGGCACTCAGTACGAAGTTGGGGTAAAAACGGAGTGGCTAAATGGGACACTCTCAGCGACCCTAGCAGCTTATCAAATCACCCAAAGCAACTTGCTCAGAGGGGATCCAGTGAATCCAGACTTTTCAATTGCTGTGGGAGAAGCCAGGAGTCGAGGAATTGAGTTCGATCTGGCTGGTGAGCCGCTGGCTGGCTGGAATATTATTGCCTCTTTATTTGTCAATGAAACCAAGGTTACCGTTGGCGACGAGTTTAGCCCTGCGGGCGACCAGTTCATCAATGCGCCTAGCGTCGGGGCAAGTTTGTGGAGTACCTACGAAATTCAAACCGGAGATTTGCAGGGATTGGGCTTTGGCATCGGGTTCTTTTACACGGGAGAGCGTCAAGCCCAGTTGCCTAATACATTTATGCTGCCCGCCAATGTCCGCGCAGATGCGGCCATTTTTTACAATCGCAACAATTGGCAAGTGGGACTGAACTTTAAAAACCTATTTGATGCCACCACTTACAACTATCAAGGCAATGGATTGCTAGTTGGCGATCCGTTTACTCTCTTAGGTTTAGTCTCGGTGACCTTTTAAAGATTTAAAGGATTGCTTGCCAGCCCTCTCACTGTAGGCAAAGTTTTGAACCAAGCGCTATGCATATTCTCCGTCCATATCTTAAGCAACTCTTCCTGGTCAGCCTGGTCTTTTCCCTAATTGCCTGCGGTCAGTTTCTGCCCCAGCCGTCGCCACCCACTGCGGAGGTTCAGACTTCTGAACAGCTGTCAGAATCCTCAAAAAGCGCTTGTCGTTCGATTCAACATGCGCTAGGAGAAACCTGTGTTCCCGCACAACCTCAGCGGATTGCCACCTTATCTGATGTTGATTTAGTGAGCGTCATAGCCCTAGGGCTTCAGCCGATCGCCACAGTCTTTTACACGTCTCCCAACGATGTGCCAGCCTACCTCCAGGGAAAGGTCAATGGGGTGCAAGTTTTGGGCACCCATGATCAGCCCAATATTGAGCGGATGCTCAAGTTCAAGCCCGATCTCATCATTGGACTTTCCTATTCCGTAGAGCCAATTTATTCACTCCTGTCTCGTATTGCCCCCACCATTGCAGGTGAATGGCAGGGCACTTCAAGCTGGCGCGATCACTTTAACTTTGTGGCAAAGGTGTTGGATAAGCCAGCAGAAGTGCAGCAAGTTTGGGATCATTATGACCAACGCATCCAAGCCTTAAAAGTAGCCTTGAAGATGGATGCAACCCATCCAGACCATCTGCCACTCAAAATTTCTGTCTTCCATATCTGCTGTGGCAGCCTGCATGTGGATACTAAAAACTCGTTTAATGGCAGTATTCTGGCGGATGTGGGATTTCAACGCCCTGCATCCCAGGACATGGTTGCCGAAGGTGGGCTCCGCTTTATCTCTGAAGAATTCATTCCTGAGATTGATGCTGATGTCCTCTTCATTCCCACCGATAACCAAGATCAAGACTCCAACCAAAAACTGGCTGAACTGAAGCAAAGTCCACTGTGGCAACAATTAAAAGTGGTTCAACGAGGTCGGGTTTATGCCGTAGATTATCACATCTGGCGGGGTGCCAATGTCTATGCTGCAGATGGAGTAATCGACGACCTGTTCAAATATTTGGTAGACGATGCGCAGCCAGCTTAATCGGAATGTTTTATTGAAATTAGCCATGTTCAAGGGGTTTCAACCATTATGAAGAAGACGTTTTTTCGCCTTTGAAAATTCTTTCTCTTGGGCATAACAGCCTGTGTTTGGGTAAGAGTCTGTATGCCGCTAACTCCAGATCATCTTCGTCCCAAGCAACCTTTGATGTCGCCTATTCTTTGTTGACTATCGTCTCTGAGGCAGCATTACTCGTGGCTCAATTACGGATCAACTGATTCTAGAAAAGCTCCCTGAGATGCTGCTGCCTCTGCTTTCTAACTCATAACTTCAAAGCTGTGAATACCATGGAAAAATCCATTGTTTTAATCTGTCGTTCCTGCCATCACTCAGAGCAAAGACTGTCAGAACAGCCTGCGGACGGCACAACTCTGTGCGATCACATCCACGCCTTACACCAAAACTGGTCGCGCCAATCAGAACTAGAGGTTCGTGGTGTAGATTGCCTGTGGACTTGCGATCATCCCTGCTCGATTGCCTTGATGGCAGACAACAAACCAACCTACGCCTTGGCAAAAATTTTAATCAAAGATAGCAACTATAGCGAAATTGCTGAAGCAGTGCTGCAGTTGAGTGAATGCTATCTCAACAGCAAGCAGGGCAATATCCCCTGGAAACAATTTCCAGAGGTCTTGAAAACTGACTTTGTCGCTCGAATTCCGCCTTCAAATTTTAGTGATTCAGACGAAGCATCCTGAGACTACTGGCCCCGGCGCTGGTATGGCACTCCTGTACGTGGCTTGTGCTTTGGCAATGGTTTGGGTAGGTTGGGCGGCTACTGGCTGCCCAATCTCAGCAAGCTAGGAGTCAGCCCATCACAACCCAATGGCAACTGGGATTCCACTCCATTGGACGGTTGCGCAGCGATGCTAACCTCAAGTTTCTCTACGATGGCCCCAGAAACGGTGAGGCAACCGCCGTCGCTATGACGGCAAGGTGACTCTAACCGACTTCAGTCACTTCACCTACGTCGAGACCCCAGAGGATGGGGGGGCTCTCTACACCACTGTCGTCTGGTCGGCCAGGCTCAAACGCCGCATCCGCCTCGCCTATCCGTTGAAAGTGCAGGCTGGACGGCGGAGTTACGTTGTGCTGTTCTCCTCTGATGGCCCTGACGCTAGCAAAAGCGGCACTGCTTTCCACTCAGCCTGAGGCTCAACCCCTGAGTTTCTCTATCGCCTCCTTCAACCGCCAGGCCCTCAAGGCCCATCTTCTTGACCTACTTACCACCATGTTCGACCTGGAGTCAACTTTGATTAAATCCCACCCCAACTACCAAACGCTCCTAAATTACGGGGCTACAGCCGTCTAGAATGGGCCTAAATCTGTCCGGAGTGCTGAAGGTAACGAGAACGGTGCAATCATTCTCAGCCTTTAGTGAACAGCCGCAATAGCTGGAGAAAAATCTGCGGTCGCAATTTGCACTAACCAGAGAGATATCGGAGATCGCCAACCAACAGGAAAACTTATGGTTCGGATTTAGTATTGCATTGCAAACTCCCGCTGCGCCGCGTAATTCTGGATGCGTTTCAAGATAGACTTAGTCTCATGAAGATAAGGGTTTTGATAGACCCCTGTCTATGTAGGCTACTCTGACCCCTTAAAATTTGATCAAGGAGAAGTTAAACGTGGATTTCTTGTCCGATTTCTTGGCGAAATTCGGGGCGCAGTTGCAGTCCCCAACCCTTGGCTTTTTGATTGCTGGCATGGTCGCGGCCTCCCTCGGCAGTCGACTGGAAATTCCAGATGCGATCTATAAGTTCATTGTCTTCATGCTGCTCATGAAAGTCGGTTTGACCGGCGGCCAGGAGGTTCGCAGCGCTAACCTGGCGGAGATGCTGTTGCCTGCGCTGTTTGCCGTGGGAATGGGGATCTTAATCGTGTTTATCGGGCGCTACACGCTGTGTAAGCTGCCGCATGTCAAAACCGAGGATGGCCTTGCGACCGCGGGCTTGTTCGGTGCCGTGAGTGGCTCTACCTTCGCTGCCGCCCTAACCATGCTGGAGGCGCAAGATATCGAATACGAAGCCTGGTCTGCGGCCCTCTATCCCTTCATGGATATCCCAGCGCTCGTGACGGCAATCGTCTTAGCCAGCATTTATGTTAGTAAGCGGCGCAACAAGTATCTCAGCAACGAGGAGATTTTCAGCAAGCAGCGCGTTGCCGCAGGTGGGTATGCTAGTGAGGAGGGTGGTACCGTAGGCGAGTATTCCGACGGTCACGGCATTGTGGCCAGCGGGTATCCCAAGAGCGATCTTGCAGACCGGCGGGTCAAGATATGGCCCATCGTTAAGGAAAGCCTCCAGGGCTCTGCCCTATCGGCACTGCTGCTCGGCCTCGCTTTAGGTCTGCTCACCCAGCCCGAAAGTGTCTATGAGAGCTTCTACGAGCCCCTCTTCCGCGGCCTGCTTTCGGTCCTGATGCTGATCATGGGTATGGAGGCCTGGGCAAGGCTTAACGAACTGCGCAAGGTGGCCCATTGGTACACGGTGTATTCTGTGGTGGCGCCCTTGCTGCATGGGCTGATCGCCTTCGGTCTCGGTATGATTGCCCACGCTGTGACAGGATTCAGCCTTGGCGGCGTCGTGGTTCTGGCTGTGATGGCCGCCTCCAGTTCAGACATCTCAGGGCCGCCCACCTTACGAGCGGGTATCCCGTCGGCCAATCCCTCTGCCTACATCGGCGCCTCCACCGCCGTTGGCACGCCGGTGGCGATTGCCTTGGGAATACCGCTCTACATTGGCCTCGCCCAAGCGCTAGGGGGCTAATCTGAGCCGGGTCGTGGTCTTCTGATTTTCCCTGGCCCGGCCCCCTTTGACCCGGTAACCCCCTTGGCCTGGCAGCCAGCGGGCGGCTAGATCAGATCGACCGCTAATGGTGTCGCCGTTTTCCTGAGTTTCTCTGTAGTTTAATAAATACACACGTTAAGGAGGTAACCCCCATGACCCAGCGAGCCAGCAAGCTTGTTATCGTCACCGAAAAGGTGCTGCTGAAAAAGGTCGCTCAGATTATTGATGAAGCCGGGGCTACCGGCTACACGGTGGTAGACGCTGGTGGTAAAGGCAGTCGCAACGTGCGCTCATCGGGACGACCGACCGTTTCCGACACCCAGGCAAATGTAAAGTTTGAGGTGCTCACCCCCAATCGGGAGATGGCCGTGAAGATTTCGGATGAGGTCGCAACGCAGTTTTTCGACAATTATTCAGGCATTGCCTATCTCTGTGACGTGATGGAGGTACTGCACGCGCACAAGTTTTGACTCAACACCCAGCCGATTAACCTCAAAAAGCCGGGACCTGGTCCCGGCTTTTTGGTAGCCGTGTTTCATGCCCGCCGGGCGTTGACACCGGCAAAGAAGTCATTTAGCCCCGGGCAGGTGGCCAATCGAATCAACGACTGAAAGGCCACAATCAGGGCGATCTCCCGCTGGTTGTTATGGCGATAGGCATTAGACATCTCCAGAAATGTTCTGAAACTCCCGTGGTGTCGTGGCAAAATCTGGATTGTTAGAGAGGTCTATTGCTATTGACCTGAGTGACGCGCTGCGATCGCTCGTGTCGCACTACAAACCGGGGCAAGATACCGCACCGCTGCCAGAAAAGTAGCTCCGCCCGCCGCCAAAATGTCTTCACATTGCACCAGCCCCGACAGCACTACCGCACATTGCACTAGATGGTCATGGGCAGAGACTTTGAGTACCCAACTCTGATGCATCTGACGATCCGACAGGCTTAGCCACACCCCTGGACACAGCTCCATGTGGCGACAATAGCCCCGCCCCAGACGTTAACGCCTTCAAGCTCCTCAAAATTATCCAAAACCAGGTTAGGGTACGGGATTGAGGGGCCTGCCGATGCAGTTCGTCCCAGTCGGTCTGGGTGAGGGTGAGCGTCATGCTTGGGGGTAGGAATAGGCTTTGCGAAGTTAAATGACAATAAATCCCAACAAGCCTATCACGCTTTTCTATGGCGACTCAAACAGGCATTCTCCTAGCCAACAGCCCAGGGGCAACAAAACTTAATCGATAACTTGTTGAGAATCAATCCAATCTGTGGTGAGATATTTATTGACAGATAAAGTCAATAGAGTGTGATGGGTTAAGCGTGCGGATTAGGTCTGCGGCGCAAGGCTTATGGTAGACCATAAACCTTGCGCCGCAGGCTGTAGGCCGTAAACTCAATCCATACGCTTAACCCATTCTGGATTGACAAAAAGCCACAGGCTCACTAAATTACTGTTGATTTCCAATGTCAATAAAAATATCCATGGTTGACCCAGAGAGGAGCTATTGATGGCTGAAGGACTGTTTTGGACGCCTGTGATGAGATCGCTAGGCTGGTCATTCCGCACCACGGATCAAGTCGGTGCCCCCCTACTGGCCGGTAACGATCGCTTCAAAGATCTCGCCGGGCGGTTGCTGGGTGCCCATGTCGCCCACGCCGGACTGATTGTGTTCTGGGCTGGGGCCATGACCCTGTTTGAGCTATCCCAGTTTGACCTGGTTCGCCCCATGTCCGATCAGGGGCTGATTTTGTTGCCCCATCTGGCCAGCCTGGGCCTGGGTGTGGGGGCTGGGGGCCAGGTTGTCGATACCTACCCCTACTATGAGATCGCCATGGTGCATCTGATCAGCGCCGCCGTGCTGGGGGCCGGGGGTATCTACCACGCCGTGCTGGGGCCAGAACGCCTCGACGAAAACGGCTTTGGCTACCGCTGGCAAGACGGCGGCAAAATGACCACCATTCTGGGCATTCACCTGATGCTGCTGGGCATCGGGGCGCTGCTGCTGGTGCTCAAGGCCACCCGCTTTGGCGGCCTCTACGACCCCCTGGTCAATCAGGTGCGGCTGGTGCAGCCCAATCTCAACCCGGTGCGCATCTTTGGCTACCTGTTTGGCTTTAGCCCCCACGGCTGGACCCTGGCGGGCATGGCCAGCGTTGACAACCTGGAAGATGTGGTGGGCGGCCACCTGTGGGTGGCGGCCCTCTGCCTGGGCGGCGGCTTCTTCCACATTGTGTCCAAGCCCTTTGCTTGGGCGAAACAGCGATTGATTTGGTCGGGGGAAGCCTACCTGAGCTATAGCCTGGGTGCCCTGGCGATCACCGGGCTCAGTGCCGCTGTCTTTGTCTCCGTCAACGACATCGCCTACCCCAGCGTCTTCTACGGCCCCCTGGATAGCACTACCTCCGTCCGCGCCGCCCTGGCCAGCGTCCACGCCGGACTCGGCTTTTTGGCCCTAGTCGGCCACCTCTGGCACGCCTTCCGCGCCCGCGCCGCCATACGCGGCATGGCCTGGGGCACGTTCTTTGACGTGATGGCGAAAGAGGCGGGGATGGGAGGGGTGATGGGTGTCAGGTAGCAGGTGTCAGGTGGCGGGTGTCAGATTTCAGGTGTCAGGCCGAAACCCGAAACCCGATTAACCCACCCCTGCCCCTCCTAGGAGGGGATGCCGAAACCTGAAACCCAATACCCAATACCCAATACCCAATACCGACAAAAAAAGGAGACTCTCTTCAATGACATTAACGATGGAATCAACGTCCCAAATTCCCTGGCGGGCGGGCAATGCTCGGCTGGTGGATTTGTCGGGGCGATTGCTCGGTGCCCATGTGGCCCATGCGGGGCTGATTGTGTTTTGGGCGGGGGCGATCACCCTGTTTGAGGTGGCGGGGTTTGACCCGGCTCGGCCCATCTATGACCAGGGGCTGATTGTGTTGCCGAACCTGGCCCGGCTGGGCTGGGGGGTGGGCGACGGCGGCCAGATTGTCGATACCTATCCCTACTTTGTGATTGGGGCGCTGCACCTGATTAGCTCGGCGTTTTTGGGGGCGGGCGGCCTTTTTCATGCCCTGCGGGGGCCAGCCAAGCTGGAGGACAAGTTTTCCTTCTTTGGCTACCGCTGGGACGATGCCGACAAAATGACCACGATTTTGGGCATTCACCTGGTGCTGCTGGGGGTGGGAGCCTTTTTGCTGGTGGCTAAGGCTATGAGCTTTGGTGGCCTGTATGACCCGACGGTGCAGCAGGTGCGGGTGATTGGCAATCCCACCCTGAACCCGCTGAGGATTTTTGGCTATTTGTTTGGCACTGAAGGCCGGTTCTGGTTAGCCAGCGTTGACAACCTAGAAGATGTCGTCGGTGGCCACATTTGGGTAGGGCTGGTGTGCATTCTGGGCGGTGTTTGGCACATTCGCACCCGTCCTCGACCCTGGGCGAAGCGGCTGTTTGTCTGGTCGGGGGAGGCGTACCTCTCCTACAGCATTGGGGCGGTGAGCTTGATGGCCTTTGTGGCCACCCTGTTTGTGTCGGTGAATACCTTGGTGTTTCCCACTGAGTTCTATGGGCCGCCGTTACAGCTAGTGTTTGACCGCTTCCCGGTGTTTCGCAGCGTCGATGGGGTGCTGACGGCGCGGGTGTGGCTGGCCAATGCCCACTTCTGGCTCGGGTTTTTCTTCCTCCAGGGTCACCTGTTTCATGCCCTGCGGGCGGCGGGCTACAGCTTCAAAGAAGGCAGAGTTGTGCAGTCAATGCGAGGACAGGTGAGCTAGCTATGACCGTTACAGAAACCAATCCGCTCAAGCCCCTGGGCTTTTCCACCGATACGGCGCTGGCCACGAATTATGTAGAAGACTCCCTCAATCCCTACTCTTGGTGGGCTGGCAACTTTCGCTTTGCCGACCTGTCGGGCAAACTCCTGGGTGCCCATGTGGCCCACGCTGGCTTAATTGTGCTCTGGGCCGGGGCCATGACCCTGTTCGAGCTATCCCGGTTCAACCCCATTCTACCCATGTCCGATCAGGGGCTAATCTTGCTGCCCCACCTGGCTAGCCTGGGCATTGGCGTAGGGGCCGGGGGCGAAATTGTCAGCACCTACCCCTACTTTGTGATTGGGGCGGTGCATTTAATTAGCTCAGCGGTGCTGGGGGCTGGGGGCTTGTACCATGCGGTGCTTGGCCCCGCTAAGCTCGACCCCCAGGGCTTTGGCTACGACTGGCAGGATGGCCGCAAGATGACCTCGATTTTGGGGATTCATCTAGTGCTGTTGGGGGTAGGGGCGCTGTTGCTGGTGGCAAAGGCGACGATCTTTGGCGGCCTCTACGATCCAGCTCTGTCTAATGTGCGCCTGGTCATTCAGCCCACCCTCAACCCCTTGACCATTTTCGGCTATCTGGTGGGCATCACCCCTGACGGCCGGAGCCTCAAGGGCATGGCGGCGGTGAATAACTTAGAAGATGTTATCGGCGGCCACCTGTGGGTGGGGGCCATCTGCATCCTCGGCGGCATCTGGCACATTCGCACCAAGCCCACCCGCTGGGCTAAGGGGTTGTTGGTCTGGTCGGGGGAAGCCTACCTGGCCTATAGCCAGGCGGCCCTGGCCTACCTGGGCTTTTTGGCCGCCTACTTTGTCTGGGTGAATGGCACGGTGTACCCCGAGGTGTTCTACGGCCCCGTGGGCACCCCCACCGTGGATGGGGCAATCACCGCCCGCACCTGGCTGATGCTGTTTCACGTCATCTTTGCCAGTCTGCTGC
>DAIUJR010000081.1:0-23878 GCA_036848635.1 Nodosilinea sp. CTOTU7336 | reverse complement strand
CCGGGGGAGATGCTGACCCACAGCAATTTTTCTCCTATTTCCGATAAAGTCTAGTTTGTCCGATTCCCGATTTTGAATGTAAGGGAGGGAGCAACAGTTGTTATCTCTGCTCTGGTTGTGTCTTGAAACTCATCTCCACCTCGATATGCAGCGATCAAGCGGTAAAGTACGCTGTCATCCGTAGTTAAGGGTCCTGAAAAATCAATGCTGGGCTGATACTGCTCGAAGTTGCCTACTTCAAATCCAAGTCTGTAGTAGGGTTCATCCAAAGGTTGCCGAGTAATTAAGTTGATGACCCCACCTGGTTCGATCGCTCCAAACAAGACGGAGGCAGGACCTTTCAGAACTTCCACCTGCTCAGTAGTTCCGATGAGAGAGAGTTGGGCACCACCCTGTTCGCGGAAACCATTTCGGAAGTTGGAGAAGTCTTGCTGAAATCCTCGAATAGACCTGACCGTATAAATAGGTGAAGAGCTACCGAGATATGAAAGAGTTTCGACCACACCACTAACAGTCTCTACTGCTTCACCCACTGTTCTAACATTGCGATCTTCTAGAACCTGTCGCGGCACAACCTGAATTGACTGCGGAATATCGCGCAGTGGTGTATCTGTCCGCGTGGCAGTAGTTGCACTCCGGGGGTTGTAACCCTCATCCTGCGCCCCCGTCACCACCACCTGAATCGCCTCATCCTCTGCCCCCACTACCGCCGCACCCAGCGTCACCGCCAACCCCGTTGCCGTTACCGCCCCCACAGGTGGCGCATCCGTCCCCGTAATCGCCACCCGCACCCGGTCGCCCGGCTCATTCGTCACGCTCACCAGGGCAATGCCCTCCGCTGGGGCAAACTGTTCAAACGCACCCCCCTCCGGCAGTGCCAGCATCGCATTGGGTATGTCAGCAATCAGCGCATTGCCTACCGTTTGCGTCGTCGGGGCCGCCAGCTCTCGGCCATTGGCGGTTTCCAACACAAGCTGCAACCCTGCCTCGGTGGTCTCAACCCGCACTCCGGTAATTTGCACCAGAGAGGCTTCAACTTGTGCCATCCAATCTGCGATCGTGGTAGCAGGCTGCTCCAGATCAGACAGCAGGGTTGGGGTGCCGGAGGGTAAGGTCTGCGGACTGGTGTCAGCGCTAGAGTTTAAGGGGGAAGGAGTAGAATCGCCTAACGCCTCCACTTCTTCTCGCTCGACCCCCTCGACTGTCTCCTGCGCTCTAGCCGCCAGCCCCATCGCATTGAGCGTACTGCTCAACACACTCAACACCACGGCTAACCGCACCACAAACCAGACCCTAGCTGCCATAGTTGCCCTCACACCAGTTAAAACCTCCTCAATTGAGAAGATTTCTTATTTACATAAAGCCGAGTGTAGGGACAATCCAGCGCTGATTTCTACCCCAAATGTATTTTCACTACCCCAAACATCTCTTTTTGAGACGTTTAGGCGATTTCTGAAGAACAAAATACCGATGTAGGATGTTTTAGGCATTAGAGGATGTTTGAAAAGGTATCTGCCGTAGCATTGGATGCCTGCTGATCCCCCCTAACTCCCTTAAAAAGCTACGGTGTACACATAAGCTTTCCACATTAGTATTTGTCTGGTTTGATCCCCCCTAACCCCCCTTAAAAAGGGGGGCACCGGTTCGAAAACCCCTCTCAAAAGGGGGGAACCGATCCGAAAACCCTTCTCAAAAGGGGGGCACCGGTTCGAAAGCCCCCCTTCTCAAGGGGGGTTGGGGGGATCTCAACTCAAAAGCCCCCCTTCTCAAGGGGAGTTGGGGGGATCTCAACGGACTTGCCGTAGTCGAGGCAATTTGTGTGTACACCGTAGCTTAAAGAAGGGGAAAAATGCCCGCTCAAAGTCCCCCTTTTTATAGACGCTTGCGGCTTCCCGCAGGGTAGGGAGATTTAGGGGGATCGTCGCTCTGGCTACAGCAGACCAGACTTTTCAAACGCCCTCTTAGCCATAACGCATTAAGCTCTTGTTTCCGATGCGTTACGCTTCGCTAACGCATCCTACAAACATTGGTAGATTCTGAACCAGAACTTGCCTTGGTTTAACCCGCGACTTCAAAGCGTCGGTTTTTTGCCTCGAATGCAGTCACTGGGCGTGATGCCCAACTGCCGCTTAAAAGCTGCCCCAAATTGGGCGACATTCGTATAGCCAACTCGATGCGCCGCTTTCGTCACCGTACAGTCGGGCTGCCGCAGCAATTGTTCTGCCTGTTTCATGCGCTGCTGGGTGAGATAGGCAAAGGGTGTCACGCCAAACACCACCCGAAATCCTCGGTGTAAGGTGCAGTATGATATGCCAACCCGTTGTGCCAACTCCGCCTGAGCGGGGGGATGTTCCAACTGCGATCGCAAAATTCCGGCGGCATAGTGAATTCGAGCCATGGTGTCAGGCTTCAAGGAGGCCGCGATCGCCGGGTTCTTGTTTTCAAAGGCGGCATCCAGTTGCAGCGCCATCAACTCAAACACCTTGCCCTGCAAATAAAACCGCTTCGTTGCCCCCACCAGCGAACAGTCGATGATATGCTGCACCACCGATCGCATTGCTTTGGTGGTCTGAGGCGAGAAGACCTGCTGCCCAGCATTCCCCTGCACCAGCGGTTGCAGTTCGACCGGCAGTTCTCCGCCCGAAGTGGCAAACAACTGGTTCAGGAGATGGGGCTGCATTTCAATATCCACCCCCACGCTGGCTTCACCTTCAGGATAACAGTGTGTGTACGCCCTCTGAATACCACTGCCGCCAATGTAGCTTTGCGTGGCATCTTGATAGACAACTTCGCTAACACCTCCCCCAGACAGGTAAACCATAAACTGCACGGGATGCTGATTTTCTGCCATTCGAAGGCTTAATGCTGTGTAGGTCTCCTGAAAAATACGCAGTTCCAGGCCGGGGGATAACTCCATGACTCGGTGAGACCCACTGCCCAATTGGGAGGGCACAGTGTAAATGGTTTCCAGGCGATCAATCGAGGTCACAGGGGTGCACTGCTGCTCGGCTTCAGCCCAAATTGCATCGACATCGTGGATTGTAAGGTCAAGACTCATAGCAAAGACCAGACATTATTGACATCTATTAAGAATCAATGTCAATAATAATGTTTTAGCTATGGAAAGTCAAGTGAGATCTGGAGCGTGCTTTAAAACTAAGCCCACATCATGATGGAGGCTAGAGTTAGCATGGCCAGGTAGTTTTCAGCCTTAAGGAACGAGACTCACGGTTCCATCGAGTCCGAAGAGACCACAGAACGGCTAAACATCGAAGGTCAAAAGGGCTAAGCCCGGCTGCCTAAGGGGGAACTGGCGCGGGTTCTGGCTGCCCCCTAGGGCTTTAGTTGAGGCCGAAACAAATGGGTGTGGTCGGGGTTGTAGAGCCGCGATCGCACCGCCCCCCCCCGCAGCGCCGGGCTGACCACGTACAGAGTGGTGCGAATCAGGTCGTGCTCGCGGGTAGCCGTGGCCATGGCCGACAGCGGCACCAGCCACAGCTGCTCATCGGGCCAGCCCAGGCGAAAGCAAATGGCCACCGGGGTGTCGGGTTCGTAGTGCTGCATCAGCTGCTCCTGGGCGGCTTCTACGTGGCGGGCGCTGAGGTACAGGCAGAGGCTGGTCTTGTGGGCCGCCAGGGCCGCCAGATCCTCGGTCTCGGGCACCTGGGTGCGGCCGCTGATGCGGGTCAAAATAATCGACTGCACCAGTCCTGGAATGGTCAGCTCGGCGTTGAGTCGGGCGGCGGCGGCCTGGTAGGCGCTAATGCCGGGAATCACCTCAAAGGGCACCTCGGCTTCGGTGAGGGCCAAAATTTGCTCATGGATGGCGCTATACAGGCTGGGATCCCCCGACTGTAGCCGCACCACCGCCTGGCCCGCCCGCACCCGCGCCACCATTTCAGGCACAATGCGTTCCAGCGTTAGGTTAGCGGTGCCGATCCGTTCCGCCTCGGGCCGCACCCAGTCTAAAATCTGCTGGGGCACCAGGGAGTTGGCATAAAAAATCACATCGGCCTGGCTGAGCAGCCGCTGGGCCTTGACGGTGAGGAGTTCTGGATCCCCCGGCCCGGCCCCCACAATATAGACCCCAGGCCGCAGCGGTTGGTTAGGGGCAGAAAGTGAAGGATTTGGAATCTTAACAGGGGTGGTGAGGCCTGGCATAGAATTTGTTCAATAGTTTACACAGTCCTTGATCATATCGGGTTTGTTTCAAGGCTGGATAAACTCTCCGTATTTTCCCGGAACCCACCCGTTTTCTTAGGAAAGGTAGACGGTAGATGCACCCTGATTCCGGCCTCCAGACTTAGCTAGTCTGGAGGTTTTTCTTTGGGATCGAGAGTAATAGCCGGGTGGGGTAACGAGGCCCTGCACAATGCTAGTGGGCTGGTGGGCATTGCCCACCCTACGGGGCTACGGGATAGGAAGGCGTCTCTACATTACCGGAGACTGGCTTGGGCCGGGCTGGTTCCTACGGTACTATCTTTTTGCAAAGCCAGGAAAGGGGTTTCCGGAATAAACTAGGGCAAGAGTGAGCGCTGGTCGATGACTCCCTATTTAGCCCACATTGACATTTTTCCGATCAAATCTTTGGATGGGGTAGCGGTGCCCCAGGCCAAGGTGCTGGGCAGCGGGGCGCTGTGGGGCGATCGCGCCTATGCCCTTCTGGATAGTCAAGGGCGCTTCATCAACGGCAAGCGCAATGCCGCCGTTCACCGCCTGCGAACCGCGTTCTCTAACGACTGGGAATCGGTAAGGTTGGGGGTTGAGGGGAAGGACTCTAGCCTCACCTTTCATTTTGAACGGCAGCACCGGGAGCTGGAGGATTGGCTGAGTGAGTATTTTCAGCAGCCGGTGACCCTCGCAGAAAACCGGCAGACGGGTTTCCCAGACGACACCAAAGCCGCCGGGCCAACCTTAATCAGCACCGCTACCCTGCGAACCATCGCGTCCTGGTACCCCGGCCTGACGGTGGCGGAGGTGCGCCGTCGGTTTCGCACCAACCTGGAAATTGATGGGGTGCCTGCCTTTTGGGAGGATCAGCTATTTGGCCCCGGTTCTGCCCCGGTGCGGTTTGTCATTGGCGATGTGGTTCTAACGGGGGTGAACCCCTGCCAGCGCTGTGTGGTAATTAGCCGCGATAGCCACACCGGCGAAGCGTTTCCAGCTTTTCAGACCATCTTTAGCCAGCGCCGCGCCGACACGCTGCCTCATTGGACCCATCCCTCTCGGTTCAACCACTTCTACCGACTAGCGGTCAATACTAACATCGTGGCCCAGGGGGGTAAACTCCTCACCGTGGGGGATAGTGTTACGCCATGGTCATGAAGACCTCCCAGGCGTCCCGGCAACGTTCTCGCACCCACCCTGGTTGGGGGTGGATGGTAGGCTTAGCCATCGTCCTGGGCGTTGGCTTTCGCCTGGGGCACATTGACCAAAAAGTGTACTGGTTTGATGAGGTCTACACCACCTTTCGGGCCGCCGGGCATCGGGGGGGAGGGATCAACCAGGCGCTGTTTCAAAACCAACCCATCGCCGCCCCCCAGCTCAAGCAATATCAGCAGCTCAAGCCAGGCAGCACCGTCCGCGACACCCTGCGCAGCCTGGCCTTAGAAGATCCCCAGCACCCGCCCCTGTATTTTCTGCTGGCCCGCGTCTGGATGCAGGTCTTCGGCAGCTCCATTCTGGCCTCCCGCACCCTGCCGGTGCTGATCAGTCTGGTCTCCCTGCCGCTGATGTATCTATTGGGGATGGAGCTGTTTGAGAACCGGCTGGCGGCCTGGTTTGCCACGGCGCTGCTGGCCCTCTCGCCGGTGGATATTTTGTTTGCCCAAACCGCCCGCCAGTACAGCCTGCTAACGCTGTCGGTGATTGCCAGCGGCTGGCTCTTGCTGCGGGCGCTGCGCCTCAACCATCCCCGCGCCTGGGGATGGTATGGGCTTTCGGTAGCGCTGGGGCTATATGGCCACGTCTTTTTTTTGCTCAACTGGGTCAGCCAGGGGGTATTTGTAGTCTGGCAACGATGGCCGCGATCTCAGTGGCCCCTGCTGCTGCGATTTGGGCTGGCTTCAGGGCTGGGCTTTTGGCTCTATAGCCCCTGGATTTGGGTCATGCTGACCCAGCGTGATCGCGGGCTGGCCGCCACCAGCTGGGCCAGTGTGCGGGTTGACGCCTTGACCTATTTCAAGCAATGGCTGTTTAGCTTTTCGACCCTGGTAATTGATTTTAGTGGCGATCCACGCACCACTTCCCTTGCCCTACACCTACTGCGCCTGCCGGTGCTGGCTTTATTTGGCTTCGGGTTTTGGATGGTGATTAAAACCGCCCCCCGGCGACAAACCGCTTTTGTGCTAACGGCAGCCCTGGGGCCATTTCTACTGCTGGTGCTCCCCGATGTGCTGCTGGGTGGCAAGCGATCTATCGTCACCCGCTACCTGCTGGGGGCGTTTCCTGGAGTGCAGCTTGCCACGGGCTACGGGCTAGCTGTACTGGCCGCAAACCGGCCGCGCCTCACCCGGTTAATTTGGATGGCGATTCTGGCGGGCAGCTTGATCTCCGGCCTGCTGAGCGCCAGGGCCGATACCTGGTGGGTCAAGGGGGTCAGCGCCGAAAACGGGCGGGTGGCTGGCCATCTCAACGCGGCAACCACTCCCCTAATCATTACCGACCGGGGCGACAACTATCTCAATAAAGGAAACCTACTCTCCCTGGGGTACCGCCTTGACCCTGGGGTAACCTTCCTGCCCGCCTCCTACCCGCCCCAGCCCGCCCGCTTCACCCCTGCCCTAGCCAACCACCAGGGCGATCTGCTGGCCTATCATCCTTCCCGAGCCTTACTTGATGCCCTCCAGACCACCGGCTTTCAACCCCAACCCAGTCAAACCCCTGGCCTCTGGCACCTAACCCATCCTTAACCCCTCATCACCTTTTCCTGAGGCTGATACCCGCGGAGAGGGTGCACAATCGCCCGCCCCCCCACCCCATACCCCCCTTCCCCACCCCACACCCCTCAACATCCTCTGCAATAATGGGACAATTAACCGCCGCCGCCCCCATGCCGCTACCCTTCATTCGCCCCGACCTGCTCCAGCTTTCGGCCTACACCCCCCACCCTGGGGAAGCTACTGCGATCGCCCCGGGCCACCTCGACCACCTCGACACCAACGAGTGCCCCTACGACCTCCCCCCCGCCCTCAAGGAAAAACTGGCCTGGACGGTGGAAAATTCTATCGCGGCTAATCGGTACCCCGACGGTGGGCATGGTGAACTGCGGGCCGAGATCGCTCAGTACGTTAATGAATCTGTCGGAACAATCAACGCCTTCAGCGGCGCTGAAATTTCCGTCGGCAACGGCTCCGACGAGCTAATTCGCTCGGTGCTAATTGCCACCTGCGTCGGCGGTGAGGGCTCGGTGCTGGTGGCTAACCCCACCTTTTCGATGTATGGTATTTTGGCTCGCACCCTAGGGGTGCCGGTAGTAGCCGTGGGGAGACACGATGCGACCTTCGAGGTAGACTTGGCGGCGGCCCAGCAGGCTATTGATCATCCCCAAGGATTACCCGTGCGGGTGGTGTTTATGGTGCACCCCAATTCCCCCACCGGCAATGGCTTGACCGAGGTCGAGCTAGCCTGGCTCAAGCAACTGCCCACCCACATTCTGGTGGTGGTCGACGAAGCCTACTTTGAGTTCAGCCAGCACACCACCGTAGCCGAAATCCTCCAGCGCCCTAACTGGCTGGTTCTGCGCACCTTCTCTAAAGCCTTTCGGCTAGCCGCCTACCGAATGGGCTACGCCGTTGCCCAGGCCGACCTGATCGCCGCCCTAGAAAAAGTACGCCTGCCCTACAACCTGCCCAGCGCCTCCCAGGCGGCGGCTAACCTGGCCTTGGCCCACCGCCACGACCTGCTGGCGGTGATTCCCGAAATTCAGGCTCAGCGAAGAATGCTGGCAACGGCGATGGCCCGCCACACACCCCTACAGCCCTGGCCCAGCGTCGCCAACTTCATCTATGCCCGTCCCCAAGTGGCCGAGGCTGAGATGGCTACTGAGCTAGGGGGCTGGTTCCACCGCCTTAAAGCCCAGGGCACCCTAATTCGTCACACCGGCGGCGGATTGAGAATCACCATCGGTACCCCCGCCGAGAATGAGCGCACGCTGGCTCATTTGCAGCAGTCACAGGTAGGTCGGTAGAATCATATGTAGGATGCACAGGCTTAGCCGCAACGCATCAAAGCCTTATACAGCCTGGGTTACGCTGGGTGTTGCTGAATTGAGGCCTGAATTTGGATAGGGGCAAACGGCCGTTTGCCCCTACGAGGGACGTTGAATGCTTGATTCATCCTGCGTCCAGCAACGCTTTACGCTGCGCTAATTACAGTGTTTTATCTTTAATTCGTCTTACTGAGTTCATATCGACGCTCTAAAACAGCCGAGTCTACCGGGGTTCAGAGAGTCTTTCTCTCAACACCCGGCGATAGGCTTTAACCGCCTGGGTTTGGCGGTGGCTATCGACGTAGCTGGCTAGTAGGGCTACGTCAAGCTGGGGTAACAACTGGCTGGTCGGCAGGGTTTCATAACCTCTAACGGCATCTTGAAGACCGTAGATGCGGAGCTGCTGGTGTTGCCAGAACCATACTTCTCTAACCCCCAAGCCCTGGTAGACCTTGAGCTTGTCGATGCCACCGCTGGTGATGACGATTTCTAGGGCAATGTCGGGCACCTCATCAAGTTCGCCCAGGCAGTAGCATTCGTCAGGTTCTAGGCCACGGGCGGCGGCCTCCTTGCGAAAGGTGGCAGAGCCATAGCCCTTGAGGTCGAGGTCAAGTTCTTCGGCAAAGGCTTCGATCAGGCGGGCCACGGTGGTCTTGAGACGTTCGTGCTCTGGCGAGGTGGTCATGAGTTCGAGGGTGCCCTCCAGATAGGTCATCCGCAGGGCGGGGAACTGGTTCATGAACAACGTCACTAAAGCCTCGTACTGTAGCCAGGTGACACCTTCCAGTACGAGCCGTTGCTCGCAGCCGGGAAGGGAGTTAGGGAGACTGAGTAAGGATGCGGTCATGTTTTACCTAACGCCTCTTCAATCCATGAACCATCAATGACAGACTCTGCGCCACCTACAGCAGCCGTCACTTAAGCCGTAGTCCTGACGTGTTTAAATTCTAGCTAACGCTACAGTAGCGCCCTGGCCTGGCAAACCGAGTAGGGGAGTACCCCGACCAGCAGCGCAAAGGCTTCGTCAGGCACCTGGTTAACAATTTCTTGGTCGAAGTAGCTTTTGAACTGCTCTAAAATCATGCGGGCGCGCTCGACGGGCACCGGCTTATCGGTAAAGTTTTGGGTAAGCCGCACCCACTGCAATCGAATTTTCAACGCCTTTTGCCGATCTTCGGCAGAGTCTGGGGCAATCAGAGACAGGCTGCCGAGGGGAATAACGGCCCGACAATCGGCATCGAGGCCACCGCCAATGGCCGCCCCTGGCCCGGCAAACTCGGTGTAGAACTCTTTATGGATAATCAAGCCGTTACGCCGACGGCTGTTGACGACCCACAGGTCGCGGCCCCGAATCTTCGTCAAAATGTCGTCATCTTCTGACAAAAAAGCGCTCGGCTCCGGCAAGGATGCAGACTGAAAACAGCTGGCAGACCTAGAAGCATCCCGGTATCTTGGCTGACCTAGGGAAACGGCATCGGGAGAAAGGGAGCTTCCGTACCGCTGGCCTGGGGTATTGGGCTCAAAATTTGGGCTCATTCCTGCCACATAACCGCGACAACACGTAGCTCTATCATTGCTCTAGACCTCATATTCTAGGGCACTGGGCCGTTAACTTTTCCCAAAAGTATTAGGGGCCGCTAAAGGAGAGATAAATTTCTAGGCTAGAAGTTTAAGGGTTGTGTGAAGTTACCCGATGATCGCGGGTTTTGTCCGCATCTCCTGAAGGGTGAGACGGGGCAAGTAGCTTGTACATGAGCAGTCGCCGGGGCTGGAGCCCGAACCAACTAGCCGGGGTATCTTCCGCTTCAAACAGGCGGAACCCTGCTTTGTGATAAAGCCGCCGGGCCTCCACATTGTCTTCCATGACGTGGAGGTAGAGGTCATAAACTTGCCAGTCAAGGGCGAGCTGCTCGCAGGTGGCCAATAGGGCGCTGGCCACCCCCCGCCGCCTAAAGGCCGAACCTACCGCTAGGTTAGAAACATACGCATACCGAGGTTCTAGCCCCTGCCAGGGCCAGGCTTGACGCTGGGACACCTCAGCAGTGCCGACTACAATACCGGGCGCTAGCCCCTGTTTCGACACCTGGCTAAAACCTGTATACAAGGCTGTAAGGCAGGCATAGTTGGGCTTTTGAGACTTAAGTCGCTGTCTTAGATCCTCTAAAATGCCCAGCTTGATGACGGGATAGACCCACCGCATCCAGCCCGAGCGATCATAGAAACTGCTGGTCAGCAAATCGCCCAGCTGCGCCAAATCATCGCAATGAGCCTCGCGAATGAGCGGGTCAGCTAGCCCAGGGGCCAACGCCAAGGACGGATCTGATGCAAATTGAGTCATCAATAGGCCTGGTTAGTAGTCAGCGACTCAGGGATATGACTGAAGCCACTATACCCCCTCGATCAGCGCTTGTGGCTGCATGGGGTTCATTATTCCCTGTGGCTAGTCAGGTATTCGGTAGGATGGGGAGAAATGTCTAAGGTCTTGTGGTTTGCGGAAGGCTAAGCTGAATTAGCTGATCTAACAGGGTTATCCATGACCCAGTCTCCCTTTTTGACGACGGTTACAGCCTACCGCGACCCCAGGCTGCTATGGCCTCTGGCCTGGGTAGCTTCAGCTCTGGCCCATGGGCTCGTGCTGCTGGCCCTATGGCCCCTCGCCCTCGAAGTCCCGTCCCAGCCAGGAGAGGCACCCACCCTGGTGCCGATTCAGCTCTGGTCAGAGTCCACTGACGGAGTGCAGGTCGAGAATGTTGCCCAGGCGGAGAATGTTGCCCAGGCGGAGAATATTTCCCCGGCCGAGACTGTGGCCTCGGACACCCTATCCGGGTCGGCGTCCCTACCAGAGTCGCGACCGCTAAATGCCGTGGCAGATTCCTGGCCCAGCCCAGCCCAGCCTTTGCCCAGGGCAGCTGACGACGCCCTACCGGCCCCGACAGAAGCCTCTCCAGCCTCGTCCAGTCCCCAGCAACCGAGTTTTCCTGACCGACCGCTGGCCGCCCCCGATCCCCCCCTAGCCCCGGTGGAACCGCCCGAGTCCGTCGTCAACCCTGAACCGGTTAGTCCCGCCTTACCTACTGCTCCGTCCTTCCCTGCTGATCCGATTCGTCCGTCCTCCCCGGCGGAAGATCATCCTGCCCTGGAGGACGCCGGGCTACCGCCGACCAGCGGGCAACCGCTGCCAGAACCAGCCAATCCTAGCGCCGAGCTACCCCCAACCGCTGAAGCCGCGGGGCAGCTGGTACCCGTGGGCATTCGTCCTGACCCCAACGGTAGAGATATTCCCGATACGGCCCCGCGGCTGATTAGCAGCGCTAGCATTCTGGTGCAGCCGTTGCTGTCGGCCTGCGGCTGGGGTAATTTGGGCGCGATCGCCCAGCCTAGCTCAGAGACCACGGTGCAGCTCCAAATCCAGGTGCAGCCCAGCGGCGAAATTTCCTACACTCGGGTTTTGCAGGGCAGCGGCAGTACCCCTCTGGATGACTTAGTGGCCTGCATTGTCAAGCAGCAGGTGCGCCTGAAGCCTGCCACCTCCGCCGGGACACCGCAGCTCACCGATGCGTTTATTTTAGAAACCCGGATTCAGTTTTAACCCTGACCAGACCGGCCAGGGGGAACGTTTTAAGGACCACAGCGGCCCTCGGCTGGGCCTGCAGTCGGGGCTGTGGCCTGCCCTAGGGGGCCTAGTAACTGTGATAAACTTTAATTAGTCGAGTTACGCTGCGGGTGTAGTTTAGTGGTAAAACCTTAGCCTTCCAAGCTAATGATGGGGGTTCGATTCCCCCCACCCGCTTAGATTTGTACAGTGACTCATTATTTGTCACCAGGGACAGATTGCTGTCGTGGGAGTCACATTACTGTCATCAGGACATAATCGTGTCATTAAACCACTGGTGACACATTGTTTGTCGTTTAAGAAGCCTTTAGAAGGCTAAGGTTTTACCTTTCAACTCGCTTATAACCTTTAGTGAGCGCTGTTTGTGCTCACTAGGATTTCTTGCGGCCTCCCCTGCCCAGGGTGGTTGATTGTGACGTCGAAGTCAATGGCCGCAGATTCCGGCTCAACTCCTTGCAACCTCCCCTGTCCAGGGTGGTTGATTGTGACGACCGCTGGGCGAAAACGAATCAACGTCCACATCTTTCAACCTCCCCTGTCCAGGGTGGTTGATTGTGACATCCGGAGCCTGGCCGATCTCTGCGATTACTGGGACTTTCAACCTCCCCTGTCCAGGGTGGTTGATTGTGACATATGCCGACGCAGATCGCAGCCTAAAGAATCAACTTTCAACCTCCCCTGTCCAGGGTGGTTGATTGTGACCAGCAAGATGCTTAGAGGGTGCTCGGGGTAGTCTTCTTTCAACCTCCCCTGTCCAGGGTGGTTGATTGTGACCGCAGGCTCCTCAAAGGCACTCAGATTAAGGCTTTCAGAAGTCATATGCGCGGATCGACTCATCCATCCTGACTGCACTGGTTTAGGGGTGCTTTCGACCTGTACAAGAGCCTAGAATGCCTATCAGATAGGCATTTCAGACTTTGCGCGGATCATTCAGGATAATTCCACCCTGCGAAAGACCCTCAAACCCAGTATTGGAGCGAGTTCCCCCTTGGTTGGGGGTGATTTGGTAGCCGCTACAGCAGTACATCCGCACCCCTATTGCTGGGAGCGCACCTACGCCATAATTGAGGTTACTAGCACATCAACTACGACTTAATCTCTTCGGAGAAGCCTAAGCCTCTCGTCCGACAGCATCGGGGCGAGTAGCTACCAGGGCCAGAAAGCACGGCTGTCGTCCGACAGCCAAACTAACCCTTATTTCACACAACTCAGAGGCCAAGGCATGAGTCGCGGCGCTATTGAACTATTTCATTTTCCAGGTTCAAAGCTTTTAGCCTATTTTAGTACAGGCTTTAGTTCTAAGATACTACCGCCTGCCTGGATTCGTAGGCTGTGATCGCAACTGCCTTCGCCATTTCTTTTGCATTTTGCTGCCAAGGCTGTTTAACAGCCTCTATAGCCATTCCGCTCTGTGCAGCTTTGCTCGCGATTTGCTCCAGCAGCCTGCCATAGCTCCACTTGTGAATGCTGCTTTTGTACTGCTTGGCATAGCGTTTCTGACCTTCTATGGAGCCTGGGGCCTTTTGCTCGGCCTTGGCCTGAATTTCGGCTTGGAGAATCTCACGGATGTTGTCCAGCTTGGGAATCGCGATGCTACCCGCTCCGTATTGATGAACTGTGACCACCACAGCCTTAGCCAGCAGGCGATCTACGTGCTCTCCTAAGTTGGAGGTGCCAAACTGGTTATTCTTGCCCTGACGCTGGGCTTTGTGGCGATCGTGGGATTGTTTGCCTTGTTCTCGCCGTTGCCGGAGAAAGAGGGGATAGTCCTTGCCCAGCAGTTGCCTGAGGCTGCGGTAAGCCAGTACCTCCTGGGTCTTAGCGTTCCAGACCGCTAGGGTAAGCGGGTTATCCCAGCCCAGGCTTAGGCTAACGATGATGTGAGGTTTGCCCTGGTAACGAGGGTGGCTGGGGCGGTCAAAGGGGCTGTTGAGCCGATCCAGGGTAGAGGTGAGCCGCTTGGCGTAGTTTTGCTGGGTATCCGATAAGCTGCCCTTCTCGCTCAGGCGGGTGAGCACCTTGGCAGTCTCTGCGGCTTTCTCCTGGCGCACGTCCTCGGTGCCCTCGGCACTCCAGAGGCGTGTATCGACGGTGCAGGAGAGGGTGAGGTAGTGGGCATCCCAAGGATGTCCTTTGCGATCGCTCTCTTGCCAAGAGATGCGGGCTGAACGCAGGGCAAAAAGAGCGCTGGAATGCTGGTTCTTGCTGGCCCGTTTGGTTGTTTGATCTTCTAGAAAACGCTGAAACCAGGGAAGCTGCCGTTGGTCGCAGTAAATCTGAAAGGTATGCTCGCTGAGACCGTTGAAGCGCACACAGAGGCGACCGGCTTGGTTTTGAGACCAGACTAGGTCTTCGTTGGTTTCAAACAGGATGGGGAAGGGGATAGTGCGAGGCTGGGCCAGCAGTTTGTCTTGCCACTGCTTGTGCTCGCGGTTGTCCTTGGGCACGGTGGTAGTAGCGGTGAGCAAGGTCGAGAGCCAGGCTTGCCCGGTTAGGTCGCGCCCTTTGGGAATGCGGGCTTCGATTTGGTCTTGAAGGCGCTGCACCTGAATTTCGGCTTTGCGGCGACGATGGGCAAATTTCTCAGGATCTTCAGGCTTCTCGGGAAGTTGGCCACCGTTCTTGAGCAAGTAGGCAGTAGCACAGCGGATTAAAGATTGTTTAGCACCATCGTGCTTCTTGAAGAGTTGCGCCCTGACTAAGTCTTTTTTTGATTTGCCTGGGCTGCCCTCGGTCTTATCGGTCTCAACGGCTTTTTCAATCTGAGCCAGAATTTGAGCGGCTTTTTCCCGAATGGCTTCTAAATCCTGGCCGCATATCTCGGTCAGCTCATCATCACTTTTGAGGATGGTGAGCCACATCTGCTTGCCAGTTATTTGGCGCTGGAGGCAACTCTGGAGAGTAAACCAAGACTTGAAGATGTAGTTGACGGCTTTTTCGGCAGAGGCGTAGAACCGAGCGGGCTGGCCGGAGAAAGGGGCTTCGTTTTTCAGACTTTTGCACAGCTTGGCAACGACATCGGCGGGGTGTCTACCCTTGAGCCGCCAGGTCTCAAAATCTTCGTGGGTGACGACGGCTTGAATAAGGGCGTTGATCAAAGGGGTATTCTTTTCTGTGGCCAGCATCCACAGGTATTGCCGGGTTGGGGATGAAGCGACAAGGCGGCACTGAATTGTTTTTTGAGCCATGGGCTTTTGCGGCTACGGATAATTCAAGAGTACTACTTGTCACCCGTGAGTTCAAGCCCTGTCTAGTCAGGAAGGCAGCGGGGATGAGAGAACAGGGCGTGAAACGTATAGACAGTTTTGTGAGGGGAGTAGAAGAGTTGGCTGTGGCTGCTCTGTAGTGACTCTAACCCACTGCATCCTGTGGTCTTGGATGCTCAAGGGATTTAGCTCATTCTCGAAACCAGTACTGAAGGTAAGGCTTCTAGGAAAGGACTCGGATCTTTTGGCCCCCAAGAATTTTCACCGTAGCAGGAGATATAGAGGCACTTTTTGGCTCGGGTAAGGGCGACATAGAAGAGCCGCTTTTCCTCTTCAATGCTTCCGGCCTCGACGCTCAGGAAGCCTGGGAATTCGCCGTCAGATAGCCCCGCAATGAAGACATGGTCGAACTCCAGGCCCTTCGATTGGTGGGCCGTGATAACAACAGCCTGGTTATCTTGCTCGGAGATGTGGTCTAGATTCTTTGCTAATGCGGTGAACTCTAGAATGCTTCTAAGAGCAGTATCTGGATGTAGATCCGGGTCATCTTTGGCGCGAAAGACCTCTACAAGCTTCTTCAGGTTCTTCACCCGGTTGGGATCTTGATCCTGGTAATGTCTGGCTAATCCTGAATTTTTCAAGATATGGATCAGCAGGTCTACGGGGCGAACCTGTTGGCTAAGGGCTTTCCATTTGGCAATTTCCTCTGCTAATGGGGCAAAGGCTTCACCGTGTTTGTAATACAAAGCAACGCGATCGCTCTCGTACTTCTGGATCTCAGGCATTAGGGCAGCCAACAATTGCACGGTCGTGATGACATCATCCATCGCGTGGTGATTGGGCACTGATGTCAGTTGGAGTTGATTGGCCAAGTTCTCAAGACTGTAGCTTTCCGCTTGGATAAATCGACTGGACAGGTTCCAGGTATCTGACCACTCCCAGGTGGGAACTTGGAGGCCCACTTTTTGGGCATGGGCTGTGACCATTTTGATGTCGAAACCTACGTTGTGGCCCACGAGCAGCGAATCACCAGCGAACTGGCAAAAGTCCGCCAGAACTCCCTGGGCGGGTTGCCCATTTTGCCGGAGGAAATCATTGCTGTAGCCGTGGATGTGCTGAGAGTCCCCCACCTCGCCAGCATCAGAAATATAGGCATGGAACCTTTCGCCAGGTTGGCCGTTTACTAACTTAACGGCGGCAATTTCAACGATGTCGTCGCCGACGGAGACCCCTGTGGTTTCCACATCAAAGACGACGATGGTGCCTCCTAGAAAAGCTGCTATTACGGCTCCCAAAGGATCATCGTTGGTGAAGGGTTGAGGGGCCGCAAGGTCAGTAAGACGAAACCCGCAAGTTCGACCTTCCCCATAAATAGTACGCAGGGTTTGAATGCCAATTTCCCGATTGGGAGTCTGAACCAGGCGCTTAAAGGCCCCCACATCAAATGGATTGATGATGAAGCGCAGGTAGGCCAGGGCATCCTTGATTTCCTGACGCATGAAAAACTTGAACTTATCTACTGTGACGCAGGGTACACCACGCCTAGCTAGGACCGACGATACAAACTCTGTCCGTCGATGGCCTCGGGCTAGTACGGCCAGACGGTGATAGCGGAAAGTGGGGGACTGTCTGGCTAGAGCGGAAATTTGTTGAGCAATCCACTCAGCTTCTTCATTTTCATCTGCTGCGTGGTGGACACAAATTTTGTCTCCGACCTCGCAAGTTGGGGATGGCTCTATGGTGGTGTGTCGTTCGTCAAATCCATCGGCAAAGGCAGACGCTGCCCTGAGAAGAGTCTGGGTTGCTCGATAGTTCAATGACAGCGAAAAAGGCTTGGGGTGAAATTCCTCTCTAAATCGATCGAGAACGACGTCTGGCTCAGAACCGCGCCATTCGTAGATGGTCTGGTCTAAGTCGCCAATCAGGGCGAGGTTGCCGCTTTTGATAGCCAAATGCCTGACGATTTCATACTCCCCAAGGTGGGTATCTTGTACCTCATCAACCTGAACCAGGTCAAAGCGGTTGTACCAGCGCTCTGCTACTTCCGGCACGAGATGCAGCATAGACCGGGTGTAGAACACCAAATCAGCAAAGTCTAGGGCGTGGCACTCGCTGAGCGTTTCTTGATATTTAAGAGCAATGCGTTGTGTTCGACCATCTAAGGAGGAGAAGAGGCTTTTGAGAGTAACTTCTGATGAAAGCTGGCTCTGAGCAGCTTTGGCTTTGCAGTCAGCGATCTCGCCCAGCAAGTCCCAAACTTCTGGATCCTTTTCCAGCTTGGACAATCGCTTCACGATTTCAAAGCAATCGTTATCGTCGTATATGACGAAGTCAGCAGGTAGACCAATGTACTGGGCTTCTATGCGGAGCATCCAGGCGCAGAGGCCGTGAAAGGTTTTGATGGTGAGTTGGCGACGAACGTGGGGCAGGGATTGAGCCAGGCGATCGCCCATTTCCTTCGCCGCTCGGTTGGTAAAGGTGAGGCAGAGAATGCGATCGGGAGAAATGTCATGCTTAATAGCTTCGGCTACCCGCTCTGAGAGCACAGAGGTTTTGCCGGTGCCGACAGGAGCTAAAACGAGCAAACCACCTTCGATGTGGCGAATAACATTTTGCTGTTCGAGATTGAAGGAAATAGGGGTGCTCATGGGCTTTGGCTCCTCACGGGGGACACTGCGGTGCTGCATGTGCCTAATGTAGCCAAGGTGGTACTGAAAGCCCTAGAAAAAGAAAGTATTTCAGAAAAATCTGCTAGACATTAAAAAGCTTTCCTCAAGGATAGCTTTGGGAAGCTGTTTGGAGATAACGGAAATATTTTCTTTGATCAAGCTTTCAGTCAAGCTCTGTCAGGGTAGTTTGAATTGATACTTGAGTTCATACTTGGCTGAGTTGACCGCAAAATCTCTCTGTATGCTATCCAGCATTGAGTTAGGCAGGCGATTCCATAAGACGTTAGCGTTACGGACTACATCCAATCCGCTGCTAAGATTGATGGCCACAATGTTGCTGATAATGAATCGGTCGTGCAAGTACTTCCAAACGAAAACCTCTGCGGTTAAATCGGCTTCGGCGAGGGTGCTGTTCAAGGTGCTGAAGCGAGACTTCCACTCAGCCATGGAAAACTGGCTGCGATCGCACCCGCTTTTATCAAACCCCTTTGCTGCGGTATGCAATTCAATCGCTGGAGGCAGGCTATTGTCCTTTGCTGCCCTGAGTAGGAAATAGAACTGCTGGTAGGGGGGCTGGCTGGGGTCTAAGTAAGGGTCGATGAAAGCGACGGAATTGGCATGGCTTAACAACAGTCGTAAGTGACTAAGATAGGAACTGCTCTGTTTGGGAATATCCACAGACCCCTCACGCTTTTGCAGCCAATCGGCGTTGGTGAGTTTATCGATGGAGGTAATGAGAGGGTTATCGCGATGCTGGCGGGCGACTTCAGCGAGGGTGATCACCCCCACTAGATTTTGCCATTGGTGAGATACCAAGGCTTCCTCTAGCCAGGCCGCAGGGCAGCTAGGTTGCTGCGGGCCACAGAAGGGTACGGTACGGATGCGTTCTTTTTGCTTGAGTTTTTTCAGCAGTTCTTTGGCTTTGGGGTGGCACTGCTCGGGTAAAACCTTGATCCAATCTCGCAGGTAGTTCCACCACTCGCCCCCCCGAAGGTCACGCAACAGGGCTTCTTCGAGCAGGATGGGCTTGAGGATCTGTAAACGAGCCTCGCACAGCTCAGGGCTGCTATAGCAGGTCGAATCTAGCACGTCTGGAACTAGGGCATACTCTACCAGCATGACTAGGCAAACACCTCATCTAGGCCTTCTTCAAAGAAGCCGCCGGGCCAGGCTTTGACCAGCTCTCCTCGGGGGTTGAGGGGCATTTCTTGCACAATGCTAGAGGCTCCGGCTGGGTCTACATAGAGCACGCAGACATCCTCTGGGGTAATGGGCAAGCAGCCCTCAGGGAGGGTGCCGCCATAGGTTTCCCTCATGCGACGCATGATTCGTAATAGCAGGTGCTCGCTGTGGGTTTCGAGGATGAAGGTATTTTTTTGCTCTCCCATGGCCGACTCGATGAATACATCGGCCAGCTCGGATTGTAGGCGGGGGTGCAGGTGCAGTTCGGGTTGCTCGATCGCCACTTTGGCTTTCTCTAGGGCATAACAAGAGACCAAAATGGGCATAACCTGGCTCACTCCAATGCCCACATCGCGGTGGCTAACGGGGGTTTGAGAGCGCTGATCGACCAGTACCAAATTAACGGTGCGCTCACTGCTAGTGGCGGTAAGTTGTTTAATCCAGCTCTCGGATACTTCTTCGGTGTCTAAGAGGATGGAGACGAGTTCTTCAATTTCGGGCAGGGTATGTACCTCATGGGCTGGGGAAGCTTCAAAATCGCCCATCAGCCGTTCTACCTCAGACTGCGTTTCGCTGCCGAAGCCTGAGGCATGGGCAATAAGCTTCACGGCGAGTTGTTGAAATCCTTCGTTAATCAGAGGCAGCAGGTCGGCGGCTAGGTCAGACCCAGCAATCAGCTCTCGTAAAACCAGCTCATAAGGGGTTTTCATTCTCTCTGGATCAGATAGCCAGTAGTTTACTTTTTCGCGAACTTTGGCATTGGTCAGTAAGGTTTGCCAAGCGGCTCCACCCCCCGCATCCCAGTTGGGATCTTGTTGGCGTGCTGCCCCAAAATGGCGCGGTGGGTAGGAACGAAACGGGCCAAGATACCGAAACTGTTTGAAGTCAGACTCGATCGCTTGAGAAATGCCCAGGATTAGGTCATGCAGGCGGCGAATGAGCCAGAACTGAAGCACAGTGACTAGATCTTGCTGGCGATCGCCCGACCCCCCTGAGCCAATGGGCAACATACCTCGGTTGAAGGCTGCTACCCCAGCTAAAGTTGCCGCTCCCAACGTCATCCCCACGGGGCCAGTGATGGCTCCAGCAGCAACAGCTGCCGATAGGGCACCCCTTAGTTTCCAGTTCGTTTTCGGCTTTGATGGTTCAGCCTCCTCCAGACTGAAAATAATGCCTGGGGGCAGCCAGTTTAAGGCTTGGGCGGTAATCTCTGGCGCTAACTCGTTAATTGCGACTTTAATGGCTTCTCGGTCTGTATCGGTGATTTGGGTGGCTGTGGTTTGGGTGGCCACGGTGGCATCAATAATTTGGGCAATGATGGGGTGGTCGTAGTTAAGGCGATCGCACCGCAAAATCTCCCCACCCCGACGGGCACTCATATAGATAATCTCGTCACCGTCCCCTTCTAGAGAAAACGACTGCACCCGCACCTCATCGCCGTCTAGGCCGATGGTGATGGAAACAGTGAGGGAGTCAATCGGCTGCAAAAACTCCTTTAGCGGGCCGGAGAGCTGGCGAGGGTCTAGCTCTAGGCCCCACTCCACCCGGTTGGTGCGATCGCGCCGATACACGTACTGACCAAAACCGCCTAAATCGACTGCATCGCCACCAATGTTGGTGCTGTAGGCATCGAGTTCGCCGGTTTCTAGGCCGTGGCGGGCCAGCAGCAGGCTATGGATAATGCTGGATTTGCCAGAGCTATTTGGCCCATAGATTAAGGTCAGCGGCTTAAGGGGTATGCGCTGGAGGTTTGCAAAGGCTTTGAAGTTGCCCAGGTGCAGGGCGGTAATGGCGCTGGCGGTCATAGGTTAGGGGTTTCCAAATTGCGCCAGCAACCAGCGCCCAATAGTGCTGTTGTCTTCGGAGGCAGATCGGCCCAGGGCTTCATTCACCAAGGCCATCTCCAAGTTAGGTAATGCCTGGGAGGTGGCGATGCGACCGCTATACCCCTCGGTCACCTCAAAGGCAATGACTTCTAGACCTGCTGTATTCACCACCCAATATTCCTGCACACCGAGCTGTTCGTAAAGCAATCTTTTCGCGCCCAGGTCGTCGCTGAAGGAACTGGCTCCAATCTCAACCACGAGGTTTGGGGGGCCATAGGTATCTACATCTATGGGGGCATTACTGCGAGGTAAGGCGGGAATGGATGAACCGATGTAGTAAGCCAAATCGGGCTGGCACTCGCGCACTCCTGTTTTGCGAAAACTGGTGTTGGTCAAGGACTCTATCGGCAAGTTTTTAGCAATGCCATACACCGTAACCACGATCGCAATCAGCGAATTGTCTTTACCGTGAGCCGTGCCAAGCGGTGCCATCTCTAGCCTCATGTACCCCTGATTGTAGTAAGCCCGGCTTTCGTGATAGTCGTGGCTGTAGGCTGTCGCTATAAAGGCTTCCCAGGAGGCTTTGACCCAGGCATCGGTCTGAAGGGGTTGTAGTGTGGTGGTCTCTGCCATAAAACGCTCCTGCGTTACCTGCGACTCAGGGCTAGCTATTCCAACATTCCTAACTGCTCATACTCTACTCCACGCTCTAGCCCTAGCGCTTTGGCCTGGTGTTCCATTTCTTGAAGCAGCTCAGCCATGTGAGCCTTGCGCCACTCGGCGGTGAGGTCGCCAGAGAAGGCTCGGTAAAGCAGATTTTGGAAGAGGGTTTCAAGAGATTCAGAAGAGCCTATGGTTTGCTTACGTAATCTGTAGAAATCGCTCATTCGCTCTTTGAAATTACGCTGATTCTCAATAGGTGGCAGCGGAATAGCCAACTGTCGCAATCCTTCCGCGCTGATATTGGATTGCCCAGCAGTAGTCCTAATATAAGGAGCCATAATATTACGGCCTTGAGGTGTTCTTAAGCATGCTGCTATATACCAAGGATCAGCTTTTTCAGAGTCAAATCTTGCGCGAATTAGATACGACGCGTATAAATAATCATCCTTTAGATCAAAAACAGCACAGCGCCCAACATAATCAGGATTTCCATTAGTTCTAACAAATAGTAGATCCCCATGTTGAAGTGTTAGCTTGTCTATCTCACCTTGAGAAAAAGTGCCATATTTGAGATTTGAGGTATCAATCTCATCCCCCAAGATGTTAGGGATACGAAGAACTGGCAAGCCACTAGCAACATAATCAGAACTGCAACGGGTAGAGGTACCATAGCGAAAGTCTGTATTGATATCAGCTAGATTTTTTACATCCCATCCCATCGAGTTTTCTGTAGGATCGCCGAACATTTTGATAAAGAGGGCTGGCAAAATACGATCGGCTTTAGCATTGGCTTCGGCCCGCTTCTTTCGCAGCGAGTCGGCCTGGTCGAGAATATCTACAATGCGTCTTTGTTCTGCGATCGGCGGCAGGGGTATCTGAAGAGATGCAAGCTTTTTCTTGTTCAACAAAGCTCCTTTGGTAGCCAGATCGACTTCCTCAAGAAGGTCAATTGATCGGAGAGAATACGCTAGATAGTCTCGCAGAATATGATTATCGGGACAAAGAGAAAGACCAGCAATAGCTTCATTAGTGTAGAGATCACAGCCTGCTAATGCCATTTTTCCAATGCTTAGCTTAAAGCTAAATAGTAATGTTCCAGCAGGTATGAGTTTTGATGGAGATTTTTCTACTCCAAGATCTGTAATATGCTCTTTAGAATCATATATTGTTCCGCCATTAAGTTCTCTAATTGTAATCCAGACATTATTTCCGCCCCAATATTCAGGATGGCTACGTGAAGGGGTTGCGCCAATAATAATATTGCATAGTTTACCTAGTTGAACCTTGGGATAATTCATGTTTAACTCTATATATTCGCATTGCAAAATAGTGGATTTTTAGGTTGATAGAGCACAAGCGGCATTCAACACTACCAATACATTCGACTTTTGGGTTTCTCTTTACCTAACCCAACCTGATAGCCTAGAGTAGGTGTCATTTCATTAGATAGCCTGCCAGTTCCACATATTTGGGAAATAATGAGTCAATGCTAGCCAATTGAGCCTTGTATTCTAAGGCAGTTGCGATAATTAACCGATCAAAAGGTCTTTATGAACAGGCGACAAACTAACTGCTGTAGCTGCAATACTATCTGTAATGGGAAACAACTCAACACCAGCGGGTTCAAGAGCCGCATCAAACCATTCCTGCGCTGTTCCTAGTAGTTCAATGCGTCCTTTGCTGTGCGCAAGTGCTATCTCATAGCACGAGACAGGCGAAACACCAAGCCTTAATGTTGTCTCAAATTGCTCATTCCAATGAGCAGGAAACTGCTTAAAGTTCCCATTTATTAGCCAGAGCCAGATATGAGTATCAAGAACAATTACTTGAGACATTCCCAATCATCCTCATCCACCATAGGGCTCACAATATCGCCCAATATCCTAACCTTGCCTACCATACTATCCGGAAAGGTTCGGCGTTTCGCTGACATTTCTGTCTGTTCTACATCGATCACAGCCAAACCACCATCCCCAGAGTCTTTATATTTTTGTTCATTTACCTGCTCATCAATGACCAAAATCACACGATGACGACCTGGCACAACCCCCTTAGGAAGCTGTAACGTAAATTGACCCTTTTCGTCTACAAAAACAGTTGTTTCTATGGCCTTCATTACAACCTCTTAGTTCCATGAATTGAGTAGAGCATCAGCAGCACCTAGTACTATTAATATACTGATCCGGTGGGCAATGTCTGCCGTGAAACTCTTTAGGGCCTCAGCACCTATCCAGCAGACTCCACTTCTTTCAGCAGATTCGTCAATCCCATCGTAATCTCTTGCTCAATCGCTAGGACCTCCTTAATTAGCTCCGCCGGGTCGTCATCAGATACCGCTTCGGCTACCTGCGGCTTGTAGCGCCCTGCCGCCAAGTTGTAGTCGTTTTCTTCAATTGTGCTCAGCTCGGCCCACCAGCATTTGGGTTCTGCGCTACCCGCCTCTAGCAGCGTGCCACCCTCAATGCCGGGCGGTTCTTTAAAGCCAGAGCGTTTATAGGTCTTCCACTGGC
>DAIUJR010000080.1:7124-24066 GCA_036848635.1 Nodosilinea sp. CTOTU7336 | reverse complement strand
TAGCCTAGACCACTCCACATCTTTTATTCCCTGTCAACCTGCGGAATGTCGGATAGTAGGCTATTTGAACGGTGTTATGCGATTAATTTCAGCTAATTTTATTATCAATACAGAAAACTAAAGGGCAGCATTCAGCACGCATATTCTATGCTAGTTGTCTAATCTAAATGATGTATCAGGCTATTTTTTAACAAATCTAGGCGGCATGGCCATGACGAACTCTGCGCCTGCTTAGCTTTTCATCAAACCAACCAAATGAATAAGCTCTGGCAAAATCAACGCTTCCATGGCCAGCTTAACGGCCTTGCTCGACCCCGGTAGCGAAAAAATTAGCGTCGCCCCATACACCCCCGCCACCGCCCGCGAGGCCATGGCCCGCGAGCCGACCTCGGCAAAGCTGAGCTGGCGAAAAATTTCCCCAAACCCCGGCAGGGTCTTATCGAGCAGGGCGGCGACGGCATCGTAGGTGGTATCCCGTGGGGCAATGCCGGTGCCGCCGGTCAAGATCACCGCGTCAATGTCAGCCCGCTGCTCTAGGGTGTGGCACAGGGCCCGAATTTGATCGGGCTCGTCGGGCACGATGCGATAGTCGCTGACGATCTGCCCCGCATCCTGCAATAGCGCTTGAATCAACTGACCGCTCTGGTCGGTGTCAACGGTGCGAGTATCGCTGACGGTAATCACCGCACAGCTAACGGGTCGAGCTAGGGAGCCAGAATGGGTCATAGGGCTGGATTAAGGCCGCGCTACTTGGGCAAGACGCTAAGGGGCTGGCAAACCAATAAAGTCTCAAGGTCATGCCCGCGTAGGCGGGAATCCATGACGAGTCTGTTGCTTGAGTCGGTACTTTATTTCAGCGCAAATCCCTAACTCTTCGTGAAGCCGAGGCCATTTTGCTCAGCATATCGGCCCATAAACCGCATGAACCGATCCCACTCGGCTTCGCTCTTCATCACGTAGATAGCTTCGATGCCAGCGGGTTCACCATTGATGAACTTACCGTTGACCTCACGGGTAACCAGTTCCCCTTCCTCATCCACCAGGTACATACCGGTTACTTCTACCCCGTCTTCGCCCAAGGCTTGGGGATAGTCAAAATAAAACGTGGCGGTGCCGTCAGAGCCATCCTTGGCGCGGGTAAGCTTGACGTCGGGCACTACGGGTTCTGCAACACCTCGGGCAAATTGAATTTCGGCCATGCCAGATTTCCTTCTTAAACTGAGTTAACCATAGTCTTTTATCTTCTCACGTTAGCGGATACCGACAAAGCCGGAATGGGCGGGACGGGGAGCGGGATCGGGCTTAGAGGTGTCCTCGTTCTAGGACTCTGCGCTGGAATGCTGTCCCCAGGCTTGGCCGCGACGAGACGGCGGAGCCCCGGGAGGCCTGCCCAGGCGGAGGCTGGATCAGAGTGAGGCCTGGGCAGGAGGGGTTAGGGACGCACAATGTAGGGGCTAGCCAGGGCGGGCAGCCGTCGCTGCTGCACCAGGGTTTGGTAAATCAGCGCCGAGATATCGGCCCGGCTGGCCACCCGATTAGGGCTAAGTTCATTAATATCGGGGACGTTGACCACTAGCTTCAGCTGGGTAGCTTTGGCCACCGCGTCCAGAGCGTAGCTAGGAATCTGGCTGCGATCGCTAAACCGACCCAGCCCGCCCTGGTTACCCGCCTGCCCCGCCAACAGCGCCAGCCCGTTGACCACCGCCACCCACCCCTGCACCCGCACGATAGAACTTTCGGGGCCAAAGGTCTGGTCAGGAAAGCCCGATAGAAACTCGGCCCGATAGGTCGCCTGAATCGCGTCAGTGGCCCAGTAGCTCGGCGGTACGTCGCGAAATAGGGTGGCGGGTCGCCGGGGGGTGAGGGTAAAGGCGCTGTTTAGCAGGGCCGCAAACTGGCCGCGGGTCATGGGGCGGTCGGGGTAAAACTGGCCATCGTCGTAGCCGCGAATCAGGTTTTGGTTGAGCAACCCCTGAATAAAGTCCCTGGCCCAGTGGGTGCGAATATCTGGAAACGACCCCTGCACCGTATGGGCCTGCACCACTACATCGGACTTCAGCTTGGGGGCCTGCCCCAGGGCCACCAGCCCCTGGTAAATCAGCGCCGCCACCTCGGCGCGGGTCATGGGCTCCTGGGGCCGGAGTTGGGCGGGGTCGGGGTAGTTAACCACTAGCCCCTGCTCGGTGGCTGAGGCCAGGGCATCGATGGCGTAGCTGGGAATTTGGGCGCGATCGCGGTAAACCCCTAGCACATTGGCGACCGCCCGGGGCAGCTTCAGCCCCGTAGCCACCGCCACCAGCCCCTGCACCCGCGCCATCGGCTGGTCGGGTCGAAAGGTTTGGTCGGGGTAGCCCCCCAGAAACCCGCGCCGCTGGGCCAGGTCAATGGCGTTGGCGGCCCACATCTCGGGGGGCACATCCACAAATCTAACCGCGGCTTTGGATAGCGGAATCGTGCCATAGCTCGCCGCTACCAGGGCCGCAAACTGGGCGCGGTTAATGGTTTGATCGGGGCGATAGGTGCCGTCTTCAAACCCCTTGACCAGGTTGCGGTCGGCCAGGGCCTCTACATAGGGGGTGGCCCAGTGGCCCTTGAGATCTGAAAAGCGGGTAGGTATGGGGGGGGACGGGGTGGCGGGTGACGGGGTGGCGGGAGGAGCGGTGGCGGGTGAGGGCGAGGTGACGGGACTGTCGAGCAGGCTTTTGGGGACGGCGGCGGGGTCAGGGATTTGGCTAGCAGCCAGGGTGACGGGGCCAGAAAGGCGCTGGGGCAAAATGTCGTTGCCCACCGATATTAGGGTCTGGCCGGTGTCGTTGCGCAGATCCCCCTGGGTGTTGCGCTGGATCACGTTGCCGCCCACATCCCCAGGCTGGCCCAGGTCAGGGCGGCTGCGGTCTTTGAGCCACAGCCCTAGCTGCTGGTTTTGCCCCAGCCGGTTCCGGCGCAGCACGGGGCTGGCGGTGCCCCCCACCAAAATCCCTACCTGGTTGGCCGAGCACTGGTTGGCCATCAGCAGGGGCGCAGCGGTGGCCACCACCTCAATGCCGGTCTGGCAACCCAGCACAATGCAGTCCCGCACTTCCCCGCGGGCCTGATCGACAAAGCGAATGCCACTGCCGGAAACCTTCTCAATCCGGGTATTCATGACCAGGGGGCGGGCCGACCCAGTCACTTGCACCCCCGCCGAACCGCATTGGGTGAGGCGACAGGCCCGCACCAGGGGGCTACCCGACCCAATGGCAATGCCAACGCCCTGGGGGTTTTGCACCGTTACCCCGCGCAGCTGCCCCTGGCCCTGGAGCACCAGCCCCCCAGCGATGACAATGCCTTCCCCCTGGGTGGTTTCCTGGCCGGTGACCATCACCCCATCCGGCAGCGTCAGGGGGAACCGCTCCCCCGTGGTGGCGCTGTAGGTGCCGGGGGCCAGCGTAATCAGGGTATTTCCCTGTACCGCTGTGACGGCGGCGGTCAGGGTTTTAAACGGCTGACTGGGGCGCGCGTTGGGTTGGTCGTTCCCACGGTTGGGGTCAACTTCTATACGCTTAGAAATTGTTTGAATCACGGGTTTATCCTAGTAGGCCTCGTCAAATGGGGTGCTTCCCTGGTGCTGAGGAGACCTGCCCAGCGGTAAGGCCTAAGCTTACAGCCAACGGACTGGCTCGACGGTTACCTTTGCCACTGGCTGTAACGGATGTTCTAAAGGCAGCTTTAATCACAGCCACAACGCCAGAATGTCGGTATGATCTAGCCAATACTATGCTGTGCTGTCTGCCTTGGCTCAATTTAGGTTAAAACCTGCATTGGGTCAGGAAAATGTCTTGGCTAACCCGGTCGAGAGTTAAGGTGATTTCTAGCCAAAAACATCCCACCTAAATCAGTAAGCATCTTGTAGGGGCGAACGGTTGTTCACCCAATCTTCCGATATGGGGATTTTCTTGGCCAGCAATGGCCGAAGCCTATCCTGTACAGCCTTTACCTAACCCAACCTCCTCCTAGAGCTACCTTCGTGATTGCCTTTGCCATTACCCTCAACGTTGTGATTGCGCTGTTTTGCCTCTACGTGGCCTGGCGGCTGTGGAAACTAGGCCGCACCCTGGGGGCGATCGCCGATTCGTTTGTGAACTGGGAGCGCAACACCCACAACGTACTCAACCCCGAGGTAGTGCCCCCGGCAATTTTGCTGGGGCGCACCGGCACTGCCCGGCTGCGACGACAGTATGCCCAGCTCCAGGGGCAGACCCAGCGGCTGCGGCAGGTGCTGCTCATCGTCAGCCTTTTGCCCGGTTTGGGACGGCGCTTGGGGTATCTAGGCCAGGTAGAAGCTCTCCGTCCCCTGCGCCCCAAATTACCCAAATTAATCGATCGCTCAGGGCATCGGCGAAAGACGATAGGATCGCGGTAGCCCCGCTATAGCGCTAACGCCAACGGGCACCCTGTCCCATAGCTGGCCCAGGGTAACGGCGGTGGCTAACCCGAGCAGCGGGTGATGTCAGGACAAGGGCCCAGCCAAAGATCAATCGGGTGGTCAAGTCAATGACCCAGACAGTAGATAACCAGAACGACTTACTCAGTAACGGTGAATGGGGAGAACGCACCATGGACGATAGGCAGTCAGGGGGATTTATCGGTGGCATTGTGCTGGGTGCCGCCGTTGGGGCGGTGGCTGGGCTGCTAATGGCCCCTCGCACCGGGCGAGAAACGCGCAAAATTCTGAAGAAATCGGCGGATGCCCTGCCCGAACTGGTAGAAGATCTATCGGCGACGGTGCAGCTTCAGGCCGACCGGCTATCGGAAACCGCCCTGGTTAACTGGGAGCACACCCTGGGGCGGTTACGGGTCGCGATCGCGGCGGGGCAGGAGGCCAGCCGCCAGGAGTATGAAAGTTTGAGCGAAAAGACCGCGTCACTGTCCACCGAGGGTTCAACCCAAGACTAGGTTATGGGGGGGTTCCAGTTTTGACCGATCCGCTGTTTTGGCTAGCCCTGTCGCTGCTGTTCGTGGTGATCAGCCTAACCGCCGTGCTGTTTGTGGCCCTCCCAGCCTTTCGAGAACTGGGCCGCGCCGCCCGCAGCGCCGAGAAGCTATTCGATACCCTGGGCCGCGAGCTCCCCCCCACCCTCGAAGCCATTCGCCTCACCGGGCTGGAAATTACTGAGCTCACCGACGACGTGAGCACCGGGGTGCAGTCGGCCGGGCGGGTGGTGCAGCAGGTCGATCAAAGTGTGACTTCGGCCCGACAGCAGACCCAAGCCCTCAAGACCGGCACCCAAAGCTTAGTGGCTGGGGCCAAAGCCGCCTGGCGAGCCTGGCGCGGCAATGGTTCCGCCGCCGCCCTCAAACCCCGCCCCCAAAATCGGCCCGCCCAGCGCCCGGTGCCGCCAGAGCCACCGCCTGAACCGGCATCGTCAGCGGCAGCAGCGACATCTCTGGCAGAATTAACCCTTAAAGCAGGGTTAGACGCCATCCCCCCGGCAGTGGTAGCCCCATCTGACCCGCCTACCCCAGAGGGACGCAACCCGGCTCAGCTAGCGCCCACCGATCGGCCCGGGGTGACCGATGCTCAATCGTGGCAGGCCCCTCGCCCCGCCACTCCCGCTGAGGAACGCGCGGCCCTGGGGAACCATACCCCAGAATTCCCCGCTAACCCAACTCCCCAGCCCGAACCAGAACCCGAGAGCCAGCCCTCACGAACCACTGACCCCTGGCTTTAATCCTGGCTTTAATAAAGACAGCCCGCCCCCCGAGCCATACCGCAGATTTTCATCGCCTAAGTTGCCCTAGGACACAGACACCACCTGCTCCGCCGGAGGATGCTGAGCCAGCACCTTGGTCAGGTACTGACCCGTGTAGGACTGGGGCACCTGGGCAATCTCTTCGGGGGTGCCGATGGCGATTAGCTCGCCCCCGCGATCGCCCCCCTCCGGCCCCAGGTCGACCACCCAGTCGGCGCAGCGAATCACGTCCAGGTTGTGCTCGATCATCAGCACTGAGTTGCCCTTGTCTACCAGGCGCTGCACCACATCGAGCAGCTTATGCACGTCGTAGAACGACAGGCCAGTGGTGGGTTCGTCGATTAAGTACAGGGTTTTGCCGGTGGAGCGGCGGGCCAGCTCCGAGGCCAGCTTCATGCGCTGGGCCTCACCGCCGGAGAGGGTGGGGGCGGTTTGGCCCAGACGAATGTAGCCCAGGCCCACGTCTACCATGGTTTGCAGGCGGCTGGCAGCCTGGGGAATGTTCTGGAAAAAATCCAGCGCCTCTTCGGAGGTCATATTCAGCACGTCGGAGATGTTCTTGCCCTTGTAGGTGACCTGGAGAGTGTCGCGGTTGTAGCGCGCCCCCTTGCACACCTCGCACTGCACGTACACGTCGGGCAAAAAGTTCATCTCAATCACGTTTACCCCCTGGCCGCCACAGGCTTCGCAGCGCCCCCCCTTGACGTTAAAGGAGAACTGCCCGGCCTTATAGCCCCTGGCCTTGGCCTCGATGGTTTCGGTAAACAGGTTGCGAATCACGTCGAACACGCCGGTGTAGGTGGCGGGGTTTGACCGGGGGGTGCGGCCAATGGGCGACTGGTCGATGACAATTACCTTGTCCAGCGCCTTGAGGCCGGTGAGGTCGTCCATGTGCCGGGGGAAGGGCACCTTGCTGCCAAAGTGGTGCTGCAAGGCCGGGTAGAGCAGCTCGTTAACCAGGGTAGACTTGCCCGAGCCCGACACGCCGGTAATGCACACCAGCTCCCCCAGGGGAATTTCCACATCCAGGTGTTTAAGATTGTTGCGGTGGGCGTTCTTAATCACCAGGGAGCGGCCATTGCCCCGCCGTCGCTCCGCCGGAGTAGGAATACTCTGCCGCCCCGACAGGTAGGCTCCAGTGAGTGAGTCCTTAGCCGCCATGAGATTGCTGAGGCTGCCCTCCGCCACAATCGCCCCGCCGTGGATGCCTGCCCCCGGGCCAATATCCACCAGGTAGTCGGCGGCGCGGATGGTGTCTTCGTCGTGCTCCACGACAATCAGAGTGTTGCCCAGGTCGCGCAGGCGGTGCAGGGTGTTGAGCAGGCGGTCGTTGTCGCGCTGGTGCAGACCAATGCTGGGTTCATCCAGCACGTAGAGGACGCCGGTGAGGCCGGAGCCAATCTGGGTGGCCAGGCGAATGCGCTGGGCCTCGCCGCCGGAGAGGGTCATGGCGGTACGGTGCAGGGTCAGGTAGTCCAGTCCCACATCCATCATGAACTGAAGCCGGGCGCGGATTTCCCGCAGCACCAGATCGCCAATCTGCATTTGCCGCGACGACAGCTTCGGGGCCTCCCCCGCGTCTCCCACCAGAATGGCGATCCGCTTTAGGCAGTCGCGAATTGACACGCTGGTCAGGTCGTTAATGGTGTAAGGGCCAATCCGCACAGCGACAGATTCCGGCTTGAGCCGGGTGCCGTGGCACACCTCGCAGGTTTGATCGATTAAATACTTTTCCAGCTTTTGCTTGTGCAGCTCTGAGGAGGATTCTCGATATTGTCGGTCGAGAATCGGTAGCACCCCCTCGTACTGGCGGTGGTAGCCCTTGCGATCGCGGTAGCGCGAGTCGGACTCAATATAGATTTTCTCTTCGCTGCCGTGCAGCACGATCTGCTGCTGCTCCGGGGTCAGCTGGTTCCAGCGGCTCTGAATTTCAAACCCAAAGGCCTGGCCGACGCTGTACAGCAGCGAAAAATAGTAGGTGTTGTCTTTTTCTGACCAGGGGGCGATGGCAGCGTACACCGGCAAGGTGGGGTCGGGCACCACCAGGTCGGCGGAAAACGTCCGCAGGCTGCCCAGGCCGTGGCAGTGGGGGCAGGCCCCGTAGGGCGAGTTAAAGGAAAACAGCCGGGGGGAAAGCTCCTCCATCACCGCGCCGTGCTCGGGGCAGGCAAAGTTTTCGGAAAACACCAGCTCCTTCAGCTGGCCGTAGTCGCCCCCGGCCTCGGCGGCCTGGGGCAGGCGGTCAGCCAGGGCAATCACGTTGCTGCCTGTTTCTCCGGCATTCTGGGCCGCTCCCGATTCCTGACTTGCGGCCAGAATATCGATGATGGCAATGCCCTCGGCCCGCTTTAGGCAGGTGCGCAGAGAGTCGGCCAGGCGATCCTGTAGCCCCTCCTTTTTGACCAGGCGATCGACCACCACCTCAATATGGTGGCTGTGGTTTTTGTCCAGTTCGATGTTGTCGGTGAGGTCGCGAATCTCTTTATTTACCCGCACCCGCACGAAGCCCTCGGCGGCTAAACTCGACAGCAGCTTTTTGTGGGTGCCCTTTTTGCCCCGCACCACCGGGGCTAGAATTTGGAACCGGGTGCGGTCGGGCAGGGCCATGATCCGGTCGATCATCTGGTCGATGGTTTGGGGGGAGATGCTGCGATCGCAGTGGGGGCAGTGGGGCTCGCCCGCCCGCCCGTAGAGCAGCCGCAGGTAGTCGTAGATCTCCGTCACCGTGCCCACCGTCGAGCGGGGGTTGTGGGAGGTGGATTTTTGATCAATGGAAATAGCCGGGCTCAGCCCCTCAATAGCGTCCACATCGGGCTTATCCACCTGGCCCAAAAACTGCCGGGCATAGGCGCTGAGGGATTCCACATAGCGCCGCTGGCCTTCGGCAAAAATGGTGTCAAAGGCCAGGGAAGACTTGCCAGAACCGGATACCCCGGTGAACACGATCAGCTGGTTGCGGGGCAGCTCCAGATCGAGATTTTTGAGGTTGTGCTGTCGTGCTCCCCGAATGCGAATGACATTATCGTCGATGGCCGAGGGGTAGGGAACATGGCCATTCTTCTGGCTAGAACTTCGACCGTTGCGGGGCGAGGCAGATTTCTTAGCCGAACTATCCGATTTGGGCATGTCTGGGGGCTTAGTGACAACGCTTTATTAATTTAACATTTATAAACACTTCCCAAGGGTGAGGCATGGCTAGAAGCCAGGGTAAATCCAAAATGCCGCCTGGGCCAGGATTGTCCCCAGGGGCAAACGACTTGCGGGTGTATTCTATCGACCCTCTGACCCCAGCATAAAAAAGGAGCACCCCAGGGGATGCTCCACGAAATACTAACAGGATTCAGTTATACCAAGCCCGGCCACAAATCTGACGCTTTTTCACAGGCCAGACTCGCTGCTGGGCTTAGAACCCGAGCTAGTCTACTTCTCAAAGACCACCTTGGCGACCATGCCAGCACCCCGGTGGGGAGCACAGTAATAGGTGTAGGAACCCGCCGGCATATCGTCGGTAAAGGTGGTGGAGTAGTTTTCGCCGGGGGCAAAGGTGAGCTGAGTGTGGGAAATATTGTCAGCTAAAGCCTTGTCGCCCGGTACACCCGCCGCGTCAAAGATAACGTTGTGGGGAGCCATTTTATTGTTAACCCAGGTCACGGTATCACCAGGTTTAACGGTTACGGTGCTGGGCTCAAACACGAGTAGGCCAGAATCAGAACCCATTTTGACGTCGTAGTTGGTAGCTGAAGCAGGGGCCGAAGCTAGCGTCAGGGTACCAATTACGAGCAGAGCAGACAGAAAAACCATACCCAAACGCTGGGCGGCGCGAATTACACGTTGCATAACTACCTCTAAAGGCTTATTTCTCCAGTTCAATCAAACCGTCTAGCTACCGAAGCAGCCGTCTATGGGGCATTGTACCCGGTTGCCAGACCCTATGGAGGCTTCAATTTGGGGTAATTTCCACCTACCGCAAGGAATATTGGCTAAAACCAAGCTGAGCTAGACTTGCCCCTATAACCAGTATCAGAGGCATGGGCTACGGGGCTAGATGGGCGGTGCCGAGAACCGGGTCTTGCCTGCTCCCCACATATCGCCAATCACCCTAGGCTGCAACAAAATATGGCCCGAAATAGCCACTAAGTCTTCCTCCGTCAGGCTGCGCATTTTGGGGAAGATATCAGCACTTTTCTTGCTGGGATGCACCTGGGAAATGTCAGTTAGCCCATCATAGGTGGTGGGCTCCTTAAGATATTCCACCAGGGTATCGATATTGTCCCTAGGGGGCAGTGACCCCATTAAAGACGCTGGATCAAGGCCCACCGTGGGGTTGGTCTTGGTAATGCCGCCCACGTGGCAGGTGCCGCAGGCATAGTTAAACTGTCGGCGGCCCCGAGTAACCTGCTCTAGCGACAAGACCAGGGTGTCTCCTTCGGGGTTGAGCTTGACCGTACGGGTGCCCTCATCTAGCTCAGCCGCAACGGCGTCTCCCATTATCAGATGGCTGACAAAGAAGAGTGCGACTGCAACTAGCCAAATGCATCTCTTCACCATGGTTCTCCTCAAATGTATAGGGGTTAGGTATGAACTCAACACAACAAATTTCGGTGAAGGATCACTTCACCCAATCAATCTAGTAATGTCTATCATGCCACCGAAAGGGGTCATTCCAAGTTTTATATTGGAAATCTGGGGGTAACCTAGGTTACAAATCAGCTCCCATGGCAGGCAGGCTGCCATGGCCGACCCCATTCACACCCAAGGCCGCATGAACGGGGCCGGGAAAGACGGCGGGCAACGGCTGGTGCAGACGAATCAGCTGGGCCAGGGTGGATTTAAGCTGGGTGCGAGATACAATCAAATCCACAAAGCCGTGGTCGCGCAGGTACTCGGCGGTCTGAAAGTCTTCGGGGAGTTTTTCTCGCAGGGTTTGCTCTACCACACGACGGCCAGCAAAGCCAATGGTGGCCTTGGGTTCCGCCAGAATAATATCCCCTAGCATGGCAAAGCTGGCGGTCACGCCGCCAGTGGTGGGGTGGGTTAGCACCGGCATATAGAGCAGTCGGGCAGCCCGATGCTGCTGGAGCGCACCGGAGATCTTGGCCATCTGCATCAGGCTCAGCATCCCTTCCTGCATTCGTGCCCCGCCGGAGGCGCAGACAATGATTACCGGGCAGCGGTTGGCGGTACCCTGCTCAATTAGACGGGCGAGCTTTTCGCCCACCACCGAACCCATACTGCCGCCCATAAAGCGGAAGTCCATTACCCCCAGGGCCACGGGTAGCTCATCAAGCTGGCCCAGGCCAGTTTGCACCGCGTCAGTAAGCTGGGTTTTAGTCTGAGTATCTCGCAGGCGGTCGGCATAGGCCTTGCGGTCTTTAAACTTGAGCGGATCCTGAGGCTGAATGGCGGTGTCTAAGGGCTGCCACGTGTTGGTGTCAATCAGCTGGTGAATGCGTTCGTCGCTAAAGATCCGATGGTGATGGCCGCAGTCGCCGCACACCCATTGGTTGGCGCGGAGATCTTTGGTGTAGGTGAGCACGTCGCAGTGCTCGCATTTAGTCCAGAGGCCATCGGCAATTTCCCGCTCTTGGCGGTCTTCGCTAATCGGGCCAGACTTACGACGATTGGCAAACCAGTCAAACAGAGACATGCTTGGTACGCGTGCTCAACAGCAACAACGATAGAACCAGTTGTGGAACGTCCCCATCGAGATCTCTCCCATTGGGCACAATCCTCATCCTAGCGGGTTTGGTTCCCCTGCGATCCGTCAGCTCGGTATGGAGAGCCCCCCACCCCCTAGTCAGGTGAAACCTCAGGGGCCAAAACCTGCGCCACGGTAGGTCCATATTCAGGGAGTGGTAATGGGGTTAAGCGAAATGGCCGTTATGTGAAACCTAAAAATTGCAGCGCATAAGCTTAAGTGGTACGATAAATTGTACAGACACTGAGGTCAATGATATGGAGTCTCTCACCGCCAGTGAAGCGAGAGCCAACTTATTTGGTTTAGTCGAGCAAGTCAACAAAGACCACACTCCACGGGAAATCATTAGTAGGAAGGGGAATGCCGTCCTGCTGTCTAAAGCTGATTGGGATAGTTTGCAAGAAACCCTTTATCTACAGGCAATTCCGGGACTAGTTCAATCTGTGAAAGCAGCTGCACAGGACGATGATTGGGTGCCGGAAGAAGAGTTTTTGGAGTATTTAGATGGAGTGGACGATTCAGTTTAGTCGGCAGGTTCTGAAGGACATTAAAAAAATTAAAGCCGCTAATTTAGAGACTAATCTTAGAGATTTACTGAATGTTCTCAGGCAAAACCCTTACGAGCCTCCTTATGAAAAACTCTCAGGCAACCTTCAGGGATATTTGTCTAGACGGATTAATATTAAACATCGTCTAATTTACTCTGTGGACAACAAAATGAAAACTATTCGGATTGTTTCCATATGGTCGCATTATGAATAATAATTTCTTAACATCAATTGCATACAACGTCAAAAGGAGCTAGCAAAGCTGAAATCCTTAATTTATAAGGTTTCCGGTCTAAGTTAAATTAGACCCGTTCTCATAGAACATTAGCATTATTTTATTGACTTAAATGAAGTACTAGACTGAATTTTGTCAACGAAATTTGAAAATTCTGGATAGGAAGCGAACTCTGCTCTAAGATTCTGCCATTCTCGGATAAATAAAGGTGTTTCAAGGGTTCGCTTGATTTCGTGTAGCCATATTTTCCATAATTTTTCATCAAGATAGCCGTCCTTCCAAAGATAATATTCCTCAGAGGTCATATTTAAGTATTTTAAGGCTGCAAGCCTAAGATCTTGGCTAGATTTGACATGACTCTCAAGATCAAATCTAACGATAAAGGCATCTTGAGGAAATGAATCCATTATGCTTTCATATCGGTTTGTATAATATGTGAATGCATTTAAGTTCCATTGCTTTCGGTTGTATTTGCTATTTTGCCAGATTGAAAATGCGCTAAATAAAAACGAGCCAACGGCTAATATTTTAATCAAAATTTCAAATGCTACCATACGTTTATTTCCCCTGTTGGCCCTAACTATTAAGATGAGTAAAGCGTCACTAGGCAATGCTTTAAAATACTACCTGTTTTATGCCGTAGCGTTCCGGAGCGTAGCGCAGCGCCAGCAACCCCGTGGCTTCTTCAATATTGATTTCCTGCACCAGGAGACCTTCCTGCCCGTAGGGTAAGTAAGCCTGACAATCCCCCGCTGGGGTAATTAAGCTAGTCGCCGACTCTGGGTAACGCAATCCGTAATTGACACTGGCAAAGTAAATTGTGTTTTCTTTGCTGCGCATCATCATCGCCTTTTCGTAGTAGGGGGCGCCGGTTGCCCCCCACTGTGACAGCCGCACACCGGTATGGTCGCTGCCCGTATGGTGGGGATGAAAGACGATCTTAGCCCCCCGCACCGCCGCCCATCGCACGGTTTCGGGGTAGCGCCAGCCCTCGTGGCAAATGGCGATGCCAAATTTCACCCCGTTCACTTCAAAAAGCTGCCGGGTATGGCCGGGCACGTAGAATTGATCTTCGGTCGGGTCGAGCTGGTTCTTGGTTTGGTAGCCTTGAACCTGGCCCTGGGCATCAATCACCACAGCGGCAATCTGCCGACCGGCCTCCGTCAGCCGCTCTAGGCCGAGAATGGTGGTGATGCCGTAGAGCCGCGCCCACTGGGTCACGGCTTGGATCACCTGCTCCTGCTGGGGTGGGCCAAAGGGCAACACGTCAAAATCCTGCCCCCGCAAACCGGGTAGGTAGGCTTCGGGAAAACAGACGACTGCCGCGTCCTGTTGTGAAGCTTCGCACAGGAACCGCCTGACGTTCTCTAGGCCGTCATCTAGGGTTGTAGCCACGCCAGGGGAGGCCAGAGCAATAATCATCATCAGCCTCGTTGGGAGTTGGGGTCAACGCTTCCGATTGAACTGGGTAAAGCCTACGCTCGTCAATCGAGACCAGGGATGATGGCCTGGTCAGCCCTAATCCGAAGCTCCTAATATCGGCATAGAGGTAGCTTCATCTCCAACTAGCACCAATTCCGCCGGGTCTTGGCGGCGGTTGCGCAGGGCTTCCAGGGCTTCCTTAATCACCACCGCCGCCGGTACCGCCACGATTACTCCCAGCAGGCCGCCGACCCTGGCCCCTGACAAAATGGCAATGAACACCCAAAACGGGTTTAGCCCAGTGACGCTGCCCAGCACCCTGGGAGCCAGGCCGTTCTCTACCACCTGCTGCACAATCAGCGACGCAATCAGCATGGGGATGGCGATCTTGATATCCCGCAGGGCCACCAACAGGGTGACGATTATCACCCCCACTGTGCCTCCAAAGGGCACGAGGGCCAGCAGCCCCACGGTGAGGCCAAAGAGTGACCCAAAGGGAACATTCAGCAGCCCAAAAATTAGGGTTAGGGCCGTGCCCAGGCAGCTAGCCACAATAAACTGGCCCAGAAAATAATTGCGAAAGCTGAGCCGCAGGGTTTCTGAAAACGGCTGCTGAATACGGCGAGGTAGCAGCCCCACTAGGCTTCCCCAGACTTCTTCGCCGTGCTGTAGGAGGTAGAACGTAAGCACAAGGGTGAGCACCACATCAAGCAGCTTGTTGGCCGTAAACACTGCCACGTTCAGGGTTAGGTTCAGGGCCTCCCCCGCGATAGACTGAATTTCGCGCTTGAGGCGATCGCTGGTTTGGCTAATTAGCCCATCCAGGTTAACCGGCCAGCCCCACTCGGCAAACTTGCCATCTAGCATCATCAGCTGGGTTTTGCCGGAATCAAACCACTCCGGTAGTCTCACCACCAACTGCTGGCCCTGGTCAATCACAAACGGCAACAGGGTAATGGTTAGGGCTGTAAACCCGATCAGTGCTAAAGCGAGCACCAAAATCGCCGCCTGTCCTCGCTTCAGGCCCAGCTTTTCAAGTCGAGCCATTGGGTAGCTGAGCAAAAACGCCAGCAGCGCTGCAATCAGCACCGTCACCAAGATCGAGCGAAAATAGCCAAAAATAACCGAAGCAGCCCACACATTCAGCACTAGCAGAGGGGTGGCTAACAGCACCGCCGCCGACTGGGCCACGGGGTTGAGCCGATCCCACCAGCGGGTTAGCCAGCTTTTAGGGCTGGGCTGACCTAGATTCGTCGAAGTCAGGTCACCAGAGGAGGTCATAGTCTTAGCTAACAGGGCCAAGGAAAATTCGCAGCCGCAGCGGCCTATGTGAAGAGTCCTACGTATAGGGTAAAGCAAAGCCAGGCTAATCTTCTGTGGCCTAGAATCGAGTTTGATCGGGCCATGGGTTCTGTTGCCATGGGGGTATTGGCGAATGTTCCGCTGGCCCCTCAGTTGAGCCGGCGCTTCCCGGCTGAAGTTATCCCTGCAAAGTCCTGATAAAGTTTGCGGTGCAGATATTGGCACCCTAGACGGTACTATGTAAACAATTTAAAACAACGGTACTAGGTGCCGTTGTCATCTTCCCTGTCCATAACATCGCAACCTGGGATCTGTGCCCGCCTAGGCGCTTACCTAGATACAACAACAGTTGTACACCGATGTACACCGACCAATGCCCCCTTATTGTCAGATAGCTGCATGTTAGCCACCCCCTCTAGCCAGGTCTCCCGCCTTACCTTCCGCCAGGTTCATCCCCAAAAAGTTGTGGTGCTGGGAGACAGCCTGGTATACGGTTTTGGCGATTCCGAAGGGGGCGGCTGGGTCGAACGGCTGCGTCGCCAGTCGATGGAACCTGGTCGGGCGGGGGCCGTTTTTTATAACTTGGGGGTGCGCGGCGACGGCGTTACCCAGGTGATCCAGCGGCTTGACCACGAATTTCACTACCGGGGAGAAATTCGCAACCGCGTTCCCGACTTGATTGTGCTGTCGGTGGGGGTAAACGATTCCGCCCGGGTAGGCCGCTCCCTGGGCCGCAACTATACCGATTTCGATGACTTTGAAACCCACATTATCGCCCTCTTAACCCAGGCTCGACGGCTCTGCCCAGTGCTGTTTATTGGCATGACCCCGGTGAACGAGCAGGCTATGCCGTTTTCTGAAGTGCTGTACTACTCCCAAGCCGAACAGTGGCGCTATAAGGAGGTAACTCGTCTGGCCTGTGCCAGCCATAACATCCCCTACCTCGACCTCATGCACCTGTGGCTGCAGCGGGGGGAGATCTGGTGGCGCGATCGCCTCTCCTGCGATGGCCTGCACCCCAACACCCTGGGCTACCAGGCGATTCTTCAGGACGTGCTGGCCTGGGATGCGTTTCAGGCTGCGGTAGATTTGCAGGGCAGCCTGATTCCCTAGCGCTTCAAGCCTCAGTAAAGTTACCAATGAACGTCCCGAAACCTGAAACCCGAAACCCAAAACCTGAAACCTAAATTCTCGCCATGGTGTGTGAACTTACGCCATGGGGTACTAAGAATTTTTGTTTTAGCAGAGGCCACCCTCTTCCCATCTCTCTGACATAGACTAGAGCTATCCAGATGGCGTTGCCACCGTTCTGCCATGGCTACCCTACCCTCTACAGCGCCAAACCTGGTTTATCCCGAGAGCGACGGTAAACCATTGGCCGACAACACCGTGCAGTTCCGCCTGATTGTAATGATCCAGGGCGGACTTGATGCCCTGTTTAAGGACGATCCCAACGTCTTTGTGGCGGGGGATTTGTTCTGGTACCCCGTCGAAGGTGAACCCTGGACGAAGACCGCCCCCGATGTGATGGTGGCCGTGGGTCGCCCCAAGGGCGATCGCCGCTCCTACAAGCAGTGGCAAGAGGGCGATGTTGCCCCCCAGGTGGTGTTTGAAATTGCCTCCGAGAGCAATTCGCTGGTGGAGCTTGAGGAAACCAAGCGCTGGTTTTACGAGCGGTATGGGGTAGAAGAATATTACGTCTTTGACCCCGATCGCGGTACCCTGAAGGGCTGGCAGCGCCAGGGCAATTCCCTGACGGCTATCGCCCCCATGGTGGGCTGGGTCAGCCCCCGCCTGGGCGTGCGCTTTGAGCTTGAGAATAGGCACCTGCGGCTCTATGCCCCCAGCGGCCAACCCCTGGCCACCTATGTCGAGATGCTGGAACAGCAGCAACAAGCCCAAATTCAGGCTGAGCAAGAGCAGCAGCGAGCTGAGCAAGAACGAGTTCGGGCTGAGCAAGAACGAGTTCGGGCTGAGCAAGAACGAGTTCGGGCTGAGCAAGAAC
>DAIUJR010000080.1:0-7024 GCA_036848635.1 Nodosilinea sp. CTOTU7336 | reverse complement strand
GAGTTCGGGCTGAGCAGGCCGAACAAGCTCAACAGCAGGCTGTGCCCAAACTGCTCGCCCTGGGGTTGAGCCTTGAGCAGGTCGCCGCAACGCTATCATTACCGGTTGAGTTGGTTCGTCAGCTGGGCGAGAAGGACTAAAGGGTAGTTATTATGCCAGATTAGCTACTGGCTGAGCCATTAGCATCACCCACAAAACCGCTAGGCCTAGAATTATCATCACCTTCACCCATCCTCCAAACGGTCGCCTGACGCCAGGATGATCGGCTGGTTCAGCCAGGCTCACGGGCTCCGGTTTGGCGACGACTGAAGGCTCATGCTCGTGGGGCTGAACCACAATCCTAATCTCCTGAGGATGCTATAGCGGCGCGGGCTCTGGCTCAGTAGTCAGGTAATTTGCCCAGTCTTGCCCGACCCGAATGGTAATGTCTGAGCCTAAATCGCCGGTAGATTCTGACACCACGCGGCCGGTGCCCAGCAGCGACTCGATGGTTTTGGCACTGCCTAAATCGCCCTTTTGGGCCACCACCTCGGTGCGCGGCATCACTGCCGGCCAGGTCGAGGTGACATAGACATTAGTAAAGCCATTGTCGCGCAGATGCTGAACCATGGCGGCATCTAGCTCAGGTTGACCCGATGCATTTTGGACGGCAATGCTCAAATCAGCTACGTAGCGCGGGCCGTTGTTGTCGGCGTAGACCCCAACTCCGTTAGTTTGAAAAAACTCCTGAAGAATGGTGGCCGAGGCATCCCAGTCAGGTAGCCAGAAGCTGGTGTCGTATTCGTAAGCCCCGCTGAAACGGCCGGGCAGCATCACCATGTGTAAATTGTCGGGCTCCACTTCTAGCCCCATGCTGGCCAGGGCCAACATTTCTTCGAGGGTGAGGTTGGTATCCACATATCGCTGTACCACCCGAATCGCCTGGGGCAGCTTAGCGATGACCGTCGGGTTAGTCAATCGTTCTCGAAAGGCTTTGAGCAAGATCTGCTGACGCTGCACTCGGCCGATGTCGCCATCGTCTTTGCGGTAGCGGGCAAACTGTTCGGCCTGGTCGCCGTTTAGGGTTTGCCAGCCGGGGTAAAGATCAATATAAAGCCCTTGGGTTTGGTCGGTGTACTCCATGCGCTTAGGCACGTAGACCTCGATGCCGCCAATTAAGTCTACAATTTCCCGAAAGGCCGTAGTGTTGACCCGCACGTAGCGATCAATTTCGATATTGCCCAGATTGTAGCCAATGGTTTGGGCCACTAGCTTTGGCCCTCCTTCCACATTGGCCTGGTTAATTTTGGCCATGCCGTACCCTGGAATCTGTACCCGGGTATCGCGGGGAATCGACATCACGTTGAGAGTGCCCTCCTGGGGATTGACCCGCACCAGCAAAAGCGTATCGGTGCGGCCCGCAAACACCTCATCGGACTGGGCCGGGGCATCCAGTACCTCGTCAATACCCATGACTAAAATATTGACCGGACGGGTCACGTGATACTGAAAGCCCGACTGCCAAAGATCACCCACACCGAGGGAAGAACTCGCCTGCTGGTGCAGCCACCCCGGCAACGGCATGGTCAGCGCCACCCCAGCCCCAATCACCGCCGCCGTTGCGGCGGTACCGGCGAACAAGCCACCCCAGAGAAGTCCCGTCATAGTACGCCTCAAGGGACTAGCTGGGGGCTGGGAGTAAGATTTTGGCCATTGGGCCGGGGTTAAACTGGGCCAAGGGGGCACTTTACTGGGGTTAAGGCCGGGGCTGCAATTAGGCTGGAGGTCTACCTCGCCAACAGGCTGACCCTCTTCAGTAAACTCGGACTCAGATGGTTTGGTGTCCCTAGGCGGCATCGTTTTTTGCACCTGTTCGTAAATTATGTCCCCGACTATCCCGTAGCCAGCCCCAGAGTGATTCCCTTAACGCCAGCCCTCGAACGGATCCTGACCTAGGCGCTAGCACTAGCGAAAAATTTGCACCAGTTTAATGTGTTAATCAATATTAAGCCAATAGTAACCGCTTACCTCTACCCAGAGGATAGGATTGTGGCGTCAAGCCGTAAAAACTATATCAAGCCCAGGGCTGACCTAAAGTTTCTGTTGAGCAGAATGCCGTAGCCAGGCCGGGTTGGCGTTTATGTTTAAATTTCATAGGAATAACTGATGATGGCGACTCTAATTCCAGTAATTTTAGCCGGGGGCAAGGGTGAACGGTTTTGGCCCGTCAGCCGGCTTCAGCGGCCCAAGCAGTTTCTCTGCCTCGACGGCAGCGATCGCAGCCTACTCCAGGCCACCGCCGATCGACTGCTAACCCTGGCGGGCGGCTGGGATGCTCTGTGGGTGGTGACCGCGGCCCACCTGGCCGATGGCGTGCGCGAGCAGCTGCCCGACCTGCCCGAGGCCAATCTACTGGTAGAGCCCGTCGGGCGCGATACGGCCCCAGCGGTCGCCTGGGGCACCCTAGAAATTGCCCAGCGCCACGGCGACGATGCGGTGATCGGGTTTTTCCCCGCTGACCACTGGATTGCAGATCAGAACGCTTTTTGCCAAACCCTGAGGGCTGCGGCGACCCTGGCCGTTAGTCAAGGGGCGATTGCCACCCTGGGGATTACGCCTAACTATCCCGCCACTGGCTACGGGTATATCGAACAGGGGGAGCGCGCGGGCACCCACGGTGGGCTAGACGCCTACAAGGTCAGCCGCTTTGCCGAAAAGCCCGATACTACCACAGCCCAAACCTTGATCGCCAGCGGGCGCTATAGCTGGAATAGCGGCATGTTTGTCTTTCCGGCTCGGGTCATGCTCAATGAACTTAAAACCTACGCCCCTGAGTTGATGCAGCCCCTGCTGGCCCAGGGGGTAGAGGCCTATCCCCATCTCGACAAGCTCAGCATTGACTATGCCGTTATGGAGCACACCGACCGCGCCTACGTCATGCCCGTTGCCTTTGGCTGGGATGATCTGGGTGACTGGAACGCCGTAGAACGACTGGTTAAACAGCCCAATGATAAAAATGTCGATCTGGCTACCCACCTGGCCCTAGATACCGAGGGCAGCATCGTCTATGCCTCCGATGCTGAAGAGGTGGTAGTCACCATCGGTTTAGAGGATGTTGTAATTGTGCGGGACGGCAAAGCCACCCTCGTGGTCCATAAAGACCGCACCCAAGACATCAAAAAAGCGGTTCAGCAACTAGGAGCTGAGGAAAAATTCAGGCATTTGCTTTAGGCCGCGGTTTGAAAGGGTCATGGCAGATACGGAGTATACCAGGGGGAGACGCGCCAGCGTGGGTACCGCCGCCAAGAGTGATCCCGCTTTAGCCAGGCTTGGTATAATGCTGTGACCCTATTATCATCACGCCCGCTGGCTCTGGCCTAACCGCAGCTACGGGTTCCTTTGCCCTATGCCCTCACCCATTGACGATATTGACCTCCAGGCCCGTCAGGGAAGCGTTGCGGCGATCATTCAAATTTTGAATGAACACTTTGCCGATGACGGCATTCGCACCCGCGCCATTCAGGATAACGGCATCTTGCAGCTGCTGGTTGAAGCCCCAACCGCCGATCAGCTGCCGCAGCCCAACGTGGTCGAAGACGTCCGCGAGGTGCTGGAGGCGATTGGCCCCAGGGGAATTACCAAGGTCAATATCAACAGCCGCATTGTTAAAGAGCAGCAACTGCTCTGGCTAGATGAGGTGAAGCGTAACCCCGACCATAGCCTGCTATGGTCTGAGCCGATCACCCTAAAGCGTCCTGGCCTGGCCCGGCGGGTTTGGCAAGATCTGCGGGCACCCCGACAGCGCAATCCCTTTTTAGACGACCTAGCCCACAAAAAAGCCTCCCCTAGCCACCTGGCCTTTTGGCGCGGCTTAGTCGGTGGAGCCAGCCTGGCGCTGCTGTTACTCATGGTGGGCTGGGTCACCAAAGACTGGTTAGGGCTTACCCTCAGTCTTGACTCCCTGCGGGGGGGAGCCAGCTCTCAACCCGCTGACCCAGAACCAGCGGTGCCCCCCGATCAAGATCCCTTCGTGCTGGCGGTGCGTATCGCCCAGCAGTCGGTAGACGATGGCAAGTCGGCCACTACCCCCGCCCAGTGGCTCGACTTGGCCGTGCGTTGGCAGCGGGCTGCCGATTTAATGGCGGAGGTGCCCCCCGACGATGACCGCTACCCCGTGGCCCAAGACCGCATGGTAGTCTACGGCAACAACAAAGCCCTGGCCCTTAAAGAGGCCGAAAATCAGCAGGCTCAGCCCGCCACTGAGTCGGAAAACCCATCGACTGAACCCGCTAACTAAACAGCACCACACCCGAGGCACGATCCGAAAAACCGGGTTCATGAGCTGTAGGGCAGTCTGATTACCCGGCATGGTTACCGATCGCCCATGATGGATTTCATGGGCTGGTATAGCTGTAGCCATATGGGTTAGGACATAAGCTAGAAGCAGAGACATCTCCATTTGAGTGCCATGCCCAAACCCTACAGCTCCGAGTCGTATAGCCCCGATTCCCAGCCGGCCAGACCGTAGGGGCGTTGGCGCAGCTTAGCCAGAGGCTTTATGGCCTTCGCCCGATTGAACAGGGGGTAACCAAGAAGGATTTGGTATACCAATCCTGGTGCAGCGGATTGATAGAGATCGCTTGTGGTGTTGCCAAGATCTCGGCAACCGCTGACCGGAAAAGTTATACAACCTGATGAACTCATGGAAATTTAACTAGACGGAGGGCCGTGCAAGCCTGCATCCCGAAGAGCCCGAAGGAATGCCGAGTTCGATTACCCGCCGCTCAGCTCAGATTTACCTCACCAAGTTTTATGAAGAACTTGCTCTACGCCCGTTGGCATTCCCTCCGACGGCAAGGGAATAGAGTACTAGAATACATAGATAGGGTTCTGGACAACGGCATCCTACCGTAGCCGTTCCAGCAGATGATCGCCCACCCGCAGGGCGTTGGCGATCACCGTTAGGGCTGGCCCCACGCTGGAGCTAGAGGGCATGAAGCTGCTGTCTACTACGTAGAGGTTGTCCACCTCGTGGGTGCGGCAGTTTCTATCCAGCACTGAGTCAGCCGGGTCGGTGCCCATGCGGCAGGTGCCGCACTGATTAGCCACCACCGGCAGGGGCACCTCCCCACGGGGATGCATGCCCGCCCGCTGAAACAGGGAGCTATCTTTTTCCACCGATTTGAGCACATCGAGCCAGCGGTATACGAGCCGGTCGTGGGCCTCGGCGTTGTTGGCGGTAAAGCTGACGTAGAGCTTACCATCCCTGGCCTCGACTCGGTTTTTGGGGTCGGGCAGCACCTCGGTCATGGCCCACCAACCGATGGAGCGGGTGGCGAGTTGCTTGAGGCCAAAGTTAGGCATCAGCTTGGCGACCAGGGAGAGTACCGGGGGCGATTCGGCAAAAATGGCATCCTGCAAGACACCGCCCATGTTTTGAATGTGGCCCATGGGGTAGTCGAACTGACTATCCCCCCAGTAGTAGTCGTTAACACCGACGGAACGAGGAAACTTGCCGGAATTCGACTGGGCGCTGACCTGCACAATGGAGCTCATTTGCAGCTTCATCAGGTTGCGGCCCACCTGGTCAGAGCTGTTCGCCAGACCGTTGGGATGTTGATCGTTAGATGACTTGAGCAGCAGCACCGCTGAATTAATCGCCCCGCAGGAGAGCACCACCACATCGGCAAAAAAGAGGTAAGGCTGGCCGCTGACATCGGCCTGCACGGCCTTGACGGCGGTACCGGCTGGATTGGTGTGCAAACAGGTCACCTGGGCGGAGGTTTTGAGGGTAACATTGGCGAAATCTAAAGCGGGGTTGACCCCGAAAACCTCGGCGTCGCCGGTTGGGTCATCCTCCCGTAGGGAGAGCGACATGGGTAGCGGAAACGGGTGGCAGCCCTGTTGAGTAATGCCGTCTACCACCTGCTGAATCATCGGCTCGGACGTTACAGCCGGGTAGGTATAGGGGGCGCTGCGAGCGGGTTCGGTGGGGTCGGCCCCAGCCTGGCCATGTACCTGGTAGAGGGTTTCGGCCTCGGTGTAGTAGGGCTCGAAGTCGTCGTACTTAACGCACCATTCGGGGGAAAGGCCGTCTTTGTGGGGCAGCGACTCAAAATCCTTTTCTCGCATGCGCTGGAGGGCAGCCCCGTAGATTTTGGTGTTGCCGCCAATGGCGTACTTGGCCTGGGGGGTAAAGGGTTCACCGACGCTGTCGTACCAGGTTTCGGGGGCGTGGTAGCGCTGCTTTTGAAAGATGTCTACGTCGCTAATGTTCTGCTCTTCTAGGGGCATGGCATCGCCCCGCTCGAGCAGCAGAACTTTTTTGCCGGATGGAGCGAGCTTACGAGCCAGGGTGCCGCCCCCGGCCCCGGTACCGACAATAATGATGTCGTAGTGTTGGTCGTCGATGATCATGATGGGTTCCTTACTGTTAGGGGCTGGAGATTGGTGGGCGGTACCTACCCTACGGGATTTGGAGATAGCTAACTATGGCGCACAACATTGTACTTCGGCTATTACTGGAGAGCTATTGGAAGGACGAGTTGGATCAGCGTCTAGATTTAGTTGAGCAACGAATTGGCCTGCTGGGCATCATGCTCCTTCGTTTTCGTGACTTTTGTTATAGCCAACCTCAGCCCAAGTGTATTCAGAAGAATATTCTCTTCCTAACCTCGAGACTTTGTCTACTAAAGCTTCTGATGACTGGCCTTAATCATTGTTTCGGCCGTTGACCATTGCGGCCCTCGACACAGGAACTAGAGCGTTGAAAGGTCTGGACACAAGCCTGGGCAAGGGCTTTAGGGTGATGACGAGCCCTGGAAGTGAGGGCTTGAATGGGGGCATCTAGGTGGCGCAGTGGACTGAGTAATGACTCAACGGTGACCTGTAAGTCGTGACGCTGAGTACTGTTCCACCGCCACTAACGCCTGCTGAGCATTGGCCAAGGCGAGTTCGGCCCGCTCAATGGCGACCTCAAAACTGGGGGGACGACCAGGGCCTGGCTCAGGTGCTGCAGCAGGCCCGCCGCCAGGGGGTAGGGCCA
>DAIUJR010000079.1:0-24254 GCA_036848635.1 Nodosilinea sp. CTOTU7336 | reverse complement strand
TGGGGCTCTGGAGGCTTTCTCATTAAGCCTCCCTTATCGCTGTGACTAATTACATTTCCCTCTAGCTCATTGCGGCGGTCGAGTATGTCGTCTGCATCCACTGGAATGGTCTCTCGACGGGTGGGGTTGAGCTTAATCACCCAAATTTCTTCAGGAAGATTGGCCAGACCGATGTCGGCAGGGTCGATCAATTGAGTAATGGGTGGGTTGTCTGAAAATATGCCATCCCAGTAGGCATCGTCACCAATCTCAACGGCAGGGAAAAGATTAGGAATCGCACAGGATGACAGGATATGCTCTACCTTAATAGCCTCGTGGGATGAGTTGAATAACCATAGCTTTCCGGTCAAGATATTGCTCGCGCCCAGGAGCAAGACAGGTGGTTCTGTCTGCGGCTTCCATAAAGCTATCTCCTGAAAATCAAGGTGGGCTTCTAGCAGCTCTTGAAAATTGGTAAATCGACTGCGCAGACCCAGAGTAGCCAACGCCGTCCACTGTTTCAGAGCAGGGGAGGCAGGGCTGGTATTAAACTGGGGCAAAATGCCTTTACTCGTCAACTCTAGAGCTTTAATTGACAAGTTATTAAACAGACGTTCTTGATAAGTTTGGGCTGTATTGTCTTGCCAAAACTCAAGTAGGCGGGTTTCCACCGGGCGATCGCCTCTCTTCAAGGCATACCAGATCAGGGCAGCGCACAAAGCACCCCCAGAAGTGCCGCTTAGGCTGACAATTTCAAACTTATCTTGAACATCACTTTCAAACAAAGCTTGTAGTGCTCCAGCCGTGAAAGCGGCATGACTACCACCACCCTGACAGGCGATCGCGATCTTAGTTTTCATAAAGTCTCTTGCCTGACGCGATGTTTCTGAGGCTAATCTGACGCTTAATATAGTTGAATCAAAGCTAGTAAGTATGCATTTTAAATTACATTTTCAACTGAATTACTGCTGAAATTTACCGAGATTCGCCGCAGCTTGCTTTAAAGTAATTCAAATGTCAGAAAATCAAGAGAACATCACGTAATTAAAGGCGAAACCTTTTTGATTTTTCACTGTCTCCACGTCAAATTATGAATGCTTGCCCGTGTCTTCCGAAGCGCTAATTTGCGTCGTATGATTCGAGCCATGGCAACGCAAGTTAGCGTGACACAGTTGACACCTATCTTCGTGTTTTCAACCATCTTCTAGCTTTGGGCTTAAAAGTAAGCGGGTAGCTAAAGAAAGCATAATGCGGGAGATGCCGCTACTGATCAGGTTAATGCCGACTAATAGACCAAGCACCCAGGCTGAATTACTGGGCCATTTTGACCAAATCAAGATACCCAGAATTAAGGTCACGGCACCGTGTCCTAATACCCAGGCCCAGTTAGGTGAAAGCGATCGCAGCTTGAAGGCTAAAATCAGCTCAAATGTCCCTTCAACCAGCAGAAAGATGCCCAAAATCAACGTGAGTGTCAGTACACCCTTCAGTGGATTGGCTAATAAGAAAATACCTGCTCCCAAGTAGAGCAGAGCCACCAGTAGCTTGAGAATGAAGATAAAGGTGCCTTCATCACGGGATTGCCACGCATAGACGAGATTCAAGATCGCGACAAAGGTGTAAATCCACCCCAGCCAAATCGCTATTGCCAGGCCCGTTGATAAAGGCAGGGTGATGGCAAAAGCACCGGCGATCACCATTAGAACTCCCAGCGCGATCGACCAACCCGCTGCTTTCCGCAATTGAGGTCGAATATCAGATATCTCAGAGGTCATGATATAGCTCCTGTGGTTGATTGGTGTAGTCTTTCAAGAAACGAGGTAGGCAAAATCTACCGTTGAGAATATGGTGCAGTGTTCCAGAAAAACTGGCGACAGCTATAGAGATATGTCCGAGACAGCCCTGCGTGTAACTAGGGCAGCAACTAGCAAAGAAATACCGCTGAAAAACAAACTAATGCCTACGTAGAGACCAATCAGCCAAAGAACGCTACTTGGCCAATTGTTCAGCACCAAGATTCCTAAAAGTAGGGTTATGACACCATTAAACACTACTAACCAGGACGCACTGCGGCCTGCCTTTTGTGTAAACCCGAGTACGATCGTAAAAATGCCTTCGACAATAAACAAAATCCCAAGGGTAAAGGTAAGAACCGCCACCGCCGCGACTAGATTAGACAGAATGTACCAGCCCGCAATGACGTAGAAAATTCCCACGATCAAATTTAGCCAAAACCCTCTAACTGGTTTTGACACAAAAGATCCAATGATCATCATGGCACCGCTAATCAGGGTGACCCAACCTATGAAGGACGTGAAAAAAGCTGAAGCCACAATAGGTGAAAGGATGGCTAATGCCCCCAAAATTATCAGGAAAATGCTGAGAAAAATTATCCTGCCAAGGGCTCGATTAGCTTCGGGTAAAGCCTGATAGTCACTGGCCATAATCGACACCTCCTTGTAGATACAGCCTTGCAAGAAATGCATCTGTTGCCGCGAAATTTGACACGCTGGATAGAGCTTGTGGCCTTGTAATATTCAGCGTTTATCAATAGCACTGAGAGTAGATTAAAAAGATAGGAATTTGATATGAAAATCTTATTTGGAAGAACAAATCAATCGTCAATTGCTCCACCCTAGTATTTGAGATATATGCTGAGAAAGCGTGAGAGGATTAAAGGGCTTGTCAATAACGCCCGCAAACCCCATTTGGTGAAGCCTTTCAGCTGAGAACCAACCGGCTCTCGATGAAATCAGCAAAATTGGAACAGAATATTTAGCTGAGTAAATCTTTAACTCTTCAATGAAGAGTAGCGCATCTATTTCTGGGGTAGAGGCATCGATCAAAATAACATCAGGCCGGTGCTGTTCACACAGATTGATCCCTGCTTTTATGGATCTCGCGAGCACTATTCTCCATCCGCCGATATCACGTAGACAGGCTTCCAAAACCTCCCTAATGCCAGCCTCATGCTCAATCAGTAGAATCAATCTGGCTGCCATTACTGCCTCAGCTATGGCTAGAAGAGGTAAGAAAAAAATATGAATTAACCACTTATGCTAAATCCTGCCTGGTTAACCCCGATTGAATAAAGCGAATGGCATAGAGCCTTTGGCTCGGCTACGCCTATGCCTCTGCGGTTTGGCCTTTTGGAAATTGAGGTCGTGCGATTCGGATTTGGTATTACTGCACCAAGGCTGATCGTCACAACGAACCTACGATAGAGATCTACGATCCTTATCTTTCAAGAACTATGATGGCTCTGATAGATTTCTGAACCATTACCGGCCAGTTTAGGATAGGATAATATGAAATTAATAGGAAAATTGAAGGGCTCACTACAGGATGTCCCAGGGCCTAGGCTGTAGTAGCAAGAGGAGCTATATCCTCATGAATGCGGAAATTTCCTCTCGCGTCTTACCCCTCACTACGTCCCAGCGGTACTGTAAAGAAAAACGTACTGCCCTGGCCCAAACAACTCTTTACCCAAATACTGCCGCCGTGCTGCTCTACAATGCTTTTGCAGATCGACAACCCTAGGCCGGTGCCGCCCTTTTGGCGCGAGTCAGACGCATCGACCTGCTGAAACTGGTCGAAGATGGTCTCTAGCTTGTCGGCAGGAATACCGCGACCGTGGTCTTGAACGGTAAACAGTACCGAGGGATTAGATGGTTCAGCGTCTAATCCCTCGGTACTAGTGTTTACCCGAACCGTCCCACCTGGCGACGAAAACTTGACCGCATTGCTCAACAGATTGGTGAGCACCTGAATAATGCCATCGGGGGCAGCCCATAGGGTGGCGGTGAGGGGGGTGAGGGCGAGGGTAATGCCCGACTGATCGGCCAAGGGCTGCACGGCGTCGATCGCCTGATAGAGCAAGGTTGCCACCTGGCAATGTTCTTTTTCAAGCTGCACTTTGCCCGACTCAAGGCGCTCAAAGCTGAGAATGTCGTCGACCAGTCGCACCAGACGATCGCTGTTTCTAATAGCCACTTGCAGCATATTCCTGGCTTTTTCTGGCTGGGCATCGTAAATACCAGAGTCTAAAAGCACCAAAGAGCCGTTAATGGATGTAATTGGCGTACGCAGTTCGTGGCTGACAATTGACACAAACTCATCTTTCATACGCTCTACTTTAAGCTGTTCACGAATATCTTGGATATGCTCAATGCAATAGAGAGGAGTACCATCGATATCGTGCACAAAGGAGGTGTTTATAAGGACAGGAATCACCGTGCCCTGTTTAGAAATATAGCGCTTCTTAAGTTCTAAGTTTGACAGTTCACCCTCTAGCATCTGGGCTAACCCCTGCCAGCTTTGGCTTAGATCACCAGAGTGGGTAATATCTTGGAAACATAATTCCAGCAGCTCTTTCTGGCTATAACCCAGCAAATTACAGAGGTAGCGATTGACTTTTAGAAAACCCCCTTTGGGTGAAATGAGGGCAATGCCAATGGGGGCATCGTCAAAGGCGCTGCGAAAGAGTTCCTCATTATTGCGAAGGGCCACTTCAGCCTGCTTAAGACTGGTGATATCCACCATGACTCCATCCCAGACCGTGCTGCCTTCCTCTAGGCGACGGGGCACAGCTACTGTTGTCAGCCACTGCATCTTCTCGGCAGCGTTGCGCACTCGAATCTGCGTTTCAAACAGCGATAGGGCTGCGAGCGATTGCTGCATCAATTGATCGCAAATCGATCGGTCTTCTTCAATTAAGGCATCCCACAGCACGCTGGGATTTTGGATCACGGCCTCTGGCGTGAGGCCAGTAACCTGCTCGATTCCGGCACTGATATAGCTGTAGTAAAAGCCGCGATCGCGGTTGTGTACTAACTGATAGATAAAGCCCCTAGGAAGGTTGTCGCCAATGGCTCGCAGTTTAGCTTCTTGGTCGCGCAGCGTGGCTTCAACCTGTTTGCGATCGGTAATATCATCGGCCAGCCCCACCACTCGCAACGGATTGCCGTTTTTGTCCTTGACAATTAACGACTCTGACTGGATCCAGCGAACGTCGCCATTGGCGGCAAAGATGCGATATTCCAGACGCTTCTGTTGACCCGTCAGCAGCTGGCTCATCGCCTCCAAAACATAATCTAAGTCGTCAGGATAGATTCGATCCAGCCAGGATTTACGATCTTGATAGAGTCTTTCGCAGGAGTAGCCCCACAGTCTTTCGTAGGCCGGACTGATGTAGAGATACTCTCCGCTGGGTAACGAAATGACGTAGGACACCTGATTGAGGGTTTGAGCAATCTCCTGAAATCGAGTTTCACTGGTTTGCAGGGCCAGCTCAGCCTGTTTGCGATCGGTGATATCCAGCGCTGTGCCAAATAGCTTGATAATGTGTTGAGCGTCATCAGTTTTTGCTTGGCCTCTGCTCAGCAGGTATCGCGTGGTGCCATCGGGGCGACAGATGCGATGTTCAACTTCGTAGGGAGAGCCGTCTGCGATCGCCCGATCAACCGCAGCAGATAGTCTTTCCCGATCGCCCTCAGGGATAGCGGCCATGACCTGATCATAGGACGGTTGAAATTGGGCCAAATCAAGCCCAAAAATTCGGAATAGTTCGTCTGACCAGATAATGTTTTGCGTTACCAGGTCTAATTCCCAGCTGCCGAGCTGGGCGATTTGCTGAGTCTGGAGCAGGTTGGTTTCACTCTGGCGCAGCGCGTCTTCAGTCTGCTGGTGGATCTGCTTGAGTTGGGCGAGGCGTTGGTCAATCAGGGCCGTGGCTACCTTAGCTAGCGCGATCGCACTGCCCAGCAGCACAAGCAACAGGCCTGCCCCTAGCGAACCCAGGGGCGACCCCCGGTACCGAGCCAAAGCGAGTAGGCCGAGAGCCAGAGGAACCACTGGCAAAAGTACTACCCCGCCCAGGGGAAGCTTCACTGATGTGCTTCTGAAAGACCCCAGCGGACTAGATGCCATGAATATGTCTTAGGTGAAAAAATACCTGCGGTGCAGAGCGGGCAGAGAAATTCCCATGTTCCATGGTTTTTTCTTATTTTGACGTAACTCTGCTTTTTTGGGGAATGTCCTGCCAGCAGCTTTTAGGCAGCCTTTATTACTCAACCCAGTACACGACGGCGGCAGTCTCTCTACTACCTACCGTGAACCTTAGACCCTACACCTCAGTCATCGCTAATGGTGTACCTATTTACGCCACGCTCTACTAATTATTGCCTGAAAACCCGCTATGGACAATTCAAATCGGCATTCATCTGGGAACGAGCGGCTTCCAAAGCAGTCACCTGACCTGACACAGAGTCCTTCGCCTGCTGTAGCGTAGCCGTCTCAGGAATGCCTTGAATGGCAGCATCCAAACCCTGGTAGGCTGCCTCCAAATCAGCCACCTTGGCGGCCTGAACGTTCTGGGCCGTCATCTTGACCTGGTCAAAGTTGGCTTTGACCTCACTACGGGCCGCTCTAAAGTCGCTAACTGTAGAACTGGGCCCCATACTGGTCAGCGTGGCGACAGAGGTATTCAGCCGAGCCAAATTGGTGCAGAGCTGAGCCTGCTGATCGGCTACCGACGGAGGAGCCTGACCACCACAGGCGGCCAGCAACATAACCGGTAAAGCAACAAAGAAGACGTGAGCTATTTTCATGACCAACACCTGTTAAGACTCTGAAAAGTTAATTGAAGAAATGCATCGGGTGCGTTGCGAGGGCGGCTAACCTGCTGGACTAGCAGCAGGGCAAGCAGAAGTTGGACGCCTTGAGCTAGATCTAAAAAAGAGAGCCATCGCTAGTCACCCTAAAAACTAGCAGGATTACCACCTGCCTGATGACGAGCGGAAGAATTACTTTTCCGAAAAAGAACATCTTTCCTATCAGTCCAATTCAACTTTAGAACAGAAAGCTATGAAAGTGATATGAACGATTAGAATCTTGGAAAATCCTCAATGGTTAAGCCGTGGCACTGGTCTGCTAATCGGTGATAGATAGCTGAAAGCTTTGCATGACAAGCACTTTCAAGATTTTGGCGTCAATTAGCTATAACCCTTGCCGCATAAAGGTTATAGCGATTCATCTCCTCTTAAGAGACCAATGCCTAAGCCGCCTGCGAGTCCGGCAATAAAAGTATGGTAGGATGCAAACTCTCAGAGGGTTTTTAGGCACTCTGAGGAAGCTTTTCGCGGTTTCAAGTTCAATCCAAAATTACTGAATGACATACATTTGAGACATGCGCTTTTTCAGTCGGTTTTATGTTCTAAACAGAAGCAGCAAAATCAATAAATTCATTGTATTGCTGGGTATAGCGGCGTTGCTTGTGGTTTTACTACAGCTTGTTTTTAGTTTTTTCAGTCAGCCAGATTCATCTTCAGATCTTCGCCCCCTGACTGAAATTCCAGCTCAATCAGAACAGGTAGAGACAGGAATTTTTGCCGTGAACCTGTATGATATTGATGCTGCAAGAAATACCTACTATCTAGACTTTTACATCTGGTTCAAATGGAAAGGAGATATAGACCCTACCGGCAGCCTGGAACTATCCAACGGCGTTGAGGACTGGGGAACCAGTTCGGTGCCAGTTTACGAAAAACCGGAAGAACTTCCTGACGGCAGCTTCTATCAGGCTTGGCGTGTAGAAAGTCGATTTGTGCAGCCCCTAATCCTGGAACGATATCCTCTAGATCGCCACAATCTCAATATTTTGGTAGAAAATTATGTGTATACGACGAATCAGCTGGTTTATGTCGCCGATGCTGAAGCGTCTGGCTACTCAGATACCCTGGCGGTTCCAGATTGGGATATACAGGGCTTTGAGGTGTCCAGCATGATGCGCCAATATGCCACCAACTTTGGTGATTCCCGCATAGGAAATGAGGCGCAGTATTCGGTGTTTCAATACTCCCTAAAGATTTCTCGTCCTGTCAGCTTCTTTCTTTGGAAGTTGCTCTTGCCCCTGATTATTGTAGTGGCAACCAGTTGGGGATCGCTGCTCTTAAATCCGCAACATATCGATTCGAGAATTGCGTTGCCCGTAACCGGCCTTTTGACGGCGGTGTTTTTACAGGAATCCTACTCCTCTAATCTGCCGGATGTGGGCTACCTGGTCTTGCTAGACAAAATCTATGCCATAGCCTATATCCTGATTTTTATCTCGATCCTGGAAGCCATCGTCACGGCTGAATGGATTCGCGATGAAAGATCAAATGGGTATGAGCAGACCATAAAACTAGACCGCTTACTGCTGAAGGCGCAAGCGGCTGTTCTGTTGCTTGGCATCGGGTTGATTATTCTGTTTTCGTAAGATGCTCTTCCCATTTACGAGGTGGGTTCGCCCAACGGATAATGCTCCAGATCTGGGTGTTCGCCGGAGTGCTATCGGCTATGGCAATGGCACCCTGGTTCATACCCTGCTTCAGATCTTCCAGGGCAAAAATGCACTCGTGACCCGCTTCAACCTTCTGATACATTATCCTGAGTGGCTTAAACTAAAGCCTGAATCTAGTCACAAACCTATGACTGTCCAGGTCGATCCAGGTCGATCAAAGTTGGGCGTAAGTGATCACCAACGTTCAGGTACGGCCAGAACAGTTCAGTTCAGTTCAGTCTTGGGAAAAAGTAAGAAATACTGTATGTGTTGGAGCCATGTAATAATGGTTCTGAGCCATGGGTTCTTAAGGGGGTTATTCAGCAAATCATGACTACCTTGGTTGAGTCCGGTATCCAGGTTCTGCAAAATTGGTTCAGCTCCCTTGGTGTAAATCACTCTGATTCGCAGAGCGATCGCCCAACCCGTACCCCCAGTCCTGAACTGCCAGACTTTGCATCCCAGGGTTTGGCTCTGTCTCAAAATCTATGGCTGAAGGCCGTCAAGGGCTCTATGATGCTGTTCAATCAGGCGGTCTCCCTTGGCGCATTAAATCCCCCCGTTAGCTTCAACCCAAGTACCTGGCATCAGTTCTATGACTCAACCCTAGGGTCTCTGACCCGTATTCCCCTGTTAGGCCCAGAAAGAGAGAGCAGCCATACCTTGTTACAGTTTTTTGACGCTTGGGCACAGATGTATCCGGCTGGGGCTGTCTATCAAAGCGTGCTGACGGATATTCACCGACGCTCCTTTGAGGCATTTTTAGACGCTCTAATTGCCCTGACTGGTCGAGGCGTGCCCCTTACAGACTGGATGCAGCTTCAGCAAATCTGGAGCCGCACGGCCGATCGCGTCTTTGAGCAAGCCCTAGGTTCCCATGAGGCTCTGCGCGCCAGGGGACAGTTTTTAAACGCCATGAACCGCTACAAGCTCCGTCAGCAGGAGGTCATGGAGCTGTACTTAACCGCGATGAACCTGCCCACTCGCGGGGAGCTAGACGACCTTCACCACACCCTCTACCAGCTACGCAAAGAGGTCAAGCGCCTGAAAAAGGCTTTGCCTGGCGACATTTCCTAAGCTACCACCACCCTAATGCTGCCGTTTTTTGCCGTACCGCACTATCTCCAAGCCGGCTTAACTCAGTCTCTTTTGATGAGTCAAAAGGTGACTCGCGGGGCAACCCTGTGGCGAGCGTTGCAGGAAGAGGATCTGACCGTTGGCGTAACGCCCAAAGAGGTCATCTACCAAGAAGACAAAGTGACCCTATACCGTTTTCAGCCGGTGGTTGAGCCGTCCCTTAGGCCGCCAATTTTGATCGTTTACGCGCTGATTAACCGTCCGCTGATGGTTGATTTGCAGCGCGATCGCTCCCTGGTTGCTAACCTGCTAAACCTCGGGTTAGATGTCTACCTAATCGACTGGGGCTACCCCACTCGAACCGATCGCTGGCTCACCCTAGATGACTACATCAACGGCTACATCGATACCTGTGTCGATGTCATCCGCACCCGGCACCAGCTGGAGGCTATTAATCTATTAGGCATTTGCCAGGGCGGTGTTTTCAGTCTTTGCTACAGCGCCATCCATACCCAGAAAGTGAAAAATTTGATCGCAATGGTGACGCCGGTCGATTTTCATATTCCTAACTCCCTGCTAAACCAGATGGGGGGCTGCACCCTGGGGGCCGAAGCGCTAGATGTTGACCTATTGGTCGACGCCCTGGGCAATATCCCCGGCGATTACCTCAATGCTGAATTTTTAATGCTTAAGCCCTGGCAGCTAGGGGTGCAAAAATACCTAGATCTCTTAGAGATCATGGATGATGAAGCCAAGCTGCTCAACTTTTTGCGGATGGAAAAATGGATCTTTGACAGCCCCGACCAAGCCGGGGAAGCTTATCGGCAGTTTTTGAAAGATTTTTACCAGGGCAATAAGTTGATCAAGGGTGAGGTGATGATTGGTGATCGCCCCGTCAAGCTAGACAATATTCGCATTCCCGTCTTAAATTTGTACGCTGATAAAGATCACCTGGTACCGCCAGCATCCTCCCTTGCCCTGGGGCAATATATTGGCACTGACGATTACACGGTGCAGTCGTTTCCGGTGGGGCACATTGGCATGTATGTGAGCCGCAAGGTGCAAGAAACTCTACCGCCAGTCATTGCAGAATGGGTGAGCGATCGCAGCAGTTAATCTGGCTTCGAGAGCAGCGGTACAAATCATAAGAAACCTGGGTTCTTCTGCTAATGCACCAAGCTCGGTGTCAATTGCAGGAGAGAACCCGGTTTCTGTAGCGGCGTTGCGTGTAGCCTATCAACGTCGCATTAGCTGGCAGTCGGGATGGTCTGCACTGTTTTTTGGGTGATCTGAAAGTAGCTGTCCCAAAGGTGCTTCTGGGTTTCTATGACCAGGCTAACAGCAGCCTGCTGGTTGTCTAAGGTCGTATGAATGAGTTCTTTCTGAAAGCTCAGGGCTTTTTCAGCGCTCTCAGACAAATTAGCCGCGGTCATATCGGTGGGGGCGCTGTGCGTCCAGCTAGCGACTAATTTTTTCTGGGATTCTAGCAACTGCTGCTGATAGCCATTCCAGAGGCTGGTCAGCTTTTGCTGAGATTCGGCAAATTGACTTTGAGTTTCGGCAAAAAAGTCAGAGGTGGACATGGGCTGCTTTCTCCTAGCGTTTTGAACTAATCTAGCCTGGCAAAATATGAAGAAAATATGATCTCAAGAGACTCTGCAACTGTTGACTGAGCTGGACTAGAATCTGACCGGTCTAAATTTATACCAACTTTGGTTCCTATACCAACTTTAGTTCGAGATCTATTCACTAAGACCTTATCGAAAGATTGACAAGTTCCGCTGTTATTGGCGACTCGCCTGGCTCTCTGTCCCGTAAAACTACTAACGTCATAGCCTGCATCCAGAGCAACCCAGCTAATGAGCACCTCGAAAAAACCGGATTTTCCTGAGCGCGACAACGTGATTTCAAGGGTTTCAGCCTCTCAGAATCTGCAAAATGGCAATTAATCGAGGTGCCCTAATGATCTTTTGCCATTATCGGGGAGGGGGATTGTGGCATTGGGTCTGCCAGAGTATCTTTGAGAGCAAGCTCACCTCCCTTAAGATAGATTTCAAGATGTTACTCTCGCAATGAAAATACTTCTACTAGAGGACGATCGTCCTACCAGTGAGTTTTTGACAAATACCTTAGTCAGTCATCGCTACGCGGTCGACGCCATCGCCGATGGGGCCACCGGCCTAGACCTGGCCAGTCGCTGGCCCTACGATCTGCTGATTATTGACCGGGGGTTGCCCTCCCTGGATGGTCTAGAGGTGTGCCGCCGTCTACGCGTCCAGAGCAGTCGCACCCCCATTCTTATGCTCACGGTGCGAGATAGCCCCGACGACATTGTGGCCGGGCTTGACGCCGGGGCCGACGACTATTTGGTCAAGGGCTGCGATGCGTCGCAGCTGCTGGCGCGGGTGCGGGCGCTGCTGCGCCGGGGCAATGCCACCCCGGTGCTGAGCTGGGGCGACCTGTGCCTTGACCCGGCGCTGACCCAGGTGACCTACCAGGGGCAGCTCATCCCCTGCCGACCGAAGGAATACGAGCTGCTGGAGCTGTTTTTGCGCAATCCCCAGCGGTTGCTAACCCGTAGCGCCATCATCGACCACCTCTGGCCCATGGGTGAACCCCCGGTGGAGGGATCGATCACCAACCTGGTGAAGGATCTGCGCCAGCGTCTCAAGGCGGCGGGGCTGACCAACAGCCCGATCGAGACGGTCTATGGTCTCGGCTATCGGCTCAAATTGGCCCCCACGGAAAAAGTTGAGGTAGCGGTGAACCTCGGTGAGCCTGGGGGCAGTGCCGCCGAGTTGGTCTCTAGTACCTCTCAGCTGGATTTAGTCATGCAGCAGGCCACCCAGCGGTTTCAGACTTCTCTAGAGCAGCGGCTGAGGTTGCTAGAGGGAGCGGTTCAAGCCGTAGAAGCGGGCACCTTTAGCCCCCAGCAGCGGCAGGTGGCCAGCACCGAGGCCCACAAACTGGCGGGGGGGCTGGGGCTGTTTGGCTACACCCAGGCCTCTGAGGTGGCGGAGTCGATCGAGCAGTTGCTGCAATTGGGCCAGCCCAGCCCCCTGTTGGCCCAGCAACTAGCGGAGCTGAAGCGATCGCTCACGATGCCGTTGGGGTAGGTTACCTAATTAATACACAATGGCATTGCCCCCGACTATAGCCCCGACAGCAAAGCCTGCTAGCTGGCGCGCCTTCACCCCGACGCGCGATCGCATCGCCGCTGCCCTGCCCTCAGCTCGGGAGGATGGCCATGACTAAACGAATTTTGATCGTCGATGACGAAGACGATATTCGCGATATTGTGCAGGCAGCGCTAGAAGATCTGGGGGCTGGCAGACCCTGGGAGCAGCCTCGGGAGTTGAGGCGCTGCGGCTGGCGAAGCAGGGGGCAATTGACGCGATTTTGCTGGATATTTCGATGCCCGATATGGACGGTTTTGAGCTGTTTGAGCGGTTGCAAGCTATTCCAATCACCCAGAGCATATCGGTGATTGTGCTGACCTCTAAGGTGCTGGCCGGCGATCGCACACGCTTTGCCACTCTCAACATTGCGGGCCTAATCACGAAACCCTTTAACCCCCTCACCCTAGTCCAGCAAATCGCCACCCTATTGCACTGGTTGCCCTAGAGCCAGACGGCATCAGGCCCCTATCATCGCGCAGGCGTCTCGCCTGCTTATAAAAAATAGTCTGATTTTCCTATGACTTTCCTATAGAGTTCATCTACTCTTGCTTTAAGTTATCTAAACTTACCTATGCCTGAGATGGGCCAACATCCCAAACATAGGTCGTTCCTTTTCTAGGAATAAAAAGGAGTGCAATAGTGCCCAATCAGCCAACTCTGTTGATCGAGCAAGAAGCTGGTCTTCGGAATACTTAGGCCGACTGCCTCAGTGAAATTGATGATTGGAATCTTACCCTCTCAGAGTCTATTTAAGAGGATCTGAACCTTGTAAGCAAAAACACTCAGGTGTTATTTTAGTGAATACGTTTGCTGCTTAAAAAAATGCATTAATTCTCAACGAGAATTAATGCAGGTATGGTGTCTTGGCCCACGGGAATGGGCTGAAATTCCGCTCCTAAAGCTTCGTTTTGAACTGAAAAAAACATTGGCAGGAGAACATTATGTCTACGTTAACGGTTTGGAAGTTTAACACTCCTGAAGGGGCCGAAAAGGCTTTAGCTAAGCTGGGAAACCTGCAAAAGCAGGAGATTGTCAAGGTGCTAGATGCGGCGATCGTTACCTGGCCCGTGGGACGTAAAAAACCCAAGACCAACCAGGCTGTCAGCACCGTGGGCGTGGGTGCCCTGGGCGGAGCCTTTTGGGGCATGCTGTTTGGCCTGATCTTCTTAGTACCGCTGTTCGGCATGATTATTGGCGCTACCGCCGGGGCCGTCTCCGGCAAGTTTACCGACTACGGCATCAACGACGACTTCATCAAGAGTCTGCGCGACAAGGTGACCGAGGGCACCTCCGCGCTGTTTTTGCTCACTGGCCAGGTAACGGTGGACAAGGTGAGTGAAGCCTTTGCCCCGGAGGAGGTGGGTGAATTGATTCAGTCGAACCTGTCGGTAGAACAGGAAGCCAAGCTGCGCGAAGACTTCGGCGCTGAGCTGTAGATTCCCTTAGTAGTAGGGTGCGTCATCGCCTGGCGTGACGCACCGCCCTCCCCCGCTGTCCCACCTATGCAGCAATGATGTAAATCTACCTTTTCCTATTGACGCGGGTGCGCAGCTTTGATTCTTCCGCCAACCTGCGGATTATTATCAATACCCCCGACACCTGCTGATGGAAGTGTTTAACTCGCAGGTGCTCGCCAACACTTGCAGCACCGTTGCCGACGACAGCTCGACAGAGTTTCTGGGCCTAGAGCAGTTTAATAAATTTTGAATATTGAGTTTTGAATTAACCACAGAATTCAGCATTCAAACCAGATCTTATTCCAACCGTAGAATGGTGGGCATTGCCCACCATTCCTTTAGCACTTTTAAGCAACTACCTGAACGCTAGCAGCACTCAATCCAGCAATCAGAGGAAACGAGTATGGCCACAGAACAAAACTATGGAAGCGCTATAGACCCCGTCTACGGCACTGAAACTGAGAAGCAAACGCTGTCGGTTTGGGCGTTAACGGCGCTGGTAGTTGGCTCGATGGTAGGGGCCGGGATCTTCACCCTTCCTTCCGCCTTTGGCCGCGCCACTGGGGTGGTGGGCGGGCTAATTGCCTGGGCGATCGCTGGGGTCGGCATGTTGATGCTGGCCTTTGTGTTTCAGAATCTGGCCCAGCGCAAGCCCGAACTCGACTCGGGGGTGTTTATCTACGCCAAGGCGGGCTTTGGCAACTACCTCGGCTTTCTGGCGGCGCTGGCCTTTTGGTCGGGTACCTGCGTCGGCAATGTGTCTTACTTCGTCTTAATTTCGTCTACCCTGGGAGCCTTTTTCCCGATCTTTGGGGATGGCAATACTGTGCAGGCCGTCATCGTTTCATCGGTGATCATTTGGCTGTTTCATACCATGATCATGCGCGGGGTGCAGACGGCGGCGGGGCTGAATACCATCGTCACCATTGCCAAAATTGTGCCGATTTTAGTGTTTATTTTTGTGCTGCTGTTTGCCTTTAACCCCGATGTGTTTATGGCCAACCTGCTGGGTGGTCAGGGCTATGACGAGTCGATCTGGAGTCAGGTGCGCAGCACCATGCTGGTGACCGTGTTTGTGTTCATCGGCATTGAGGGGGCCAGCATCTACTCTCGCTATGCCGAAAAGCGTTCAGACGTCGGCGTGGCCACGGTGCTGGGGTTTGTCGGCGTGCTGTGTCTGCTGGTGTTGGTCACCATGCTGCCGTTTGGTCTCATGCCCCGAGCCGAACTAGCCGAGCTGCGCAACCCGTCGATGGCCGGGGCCCTCGAAGCCGTGGTGGGCCGCTGGGGCAGTATTTTCGTCAGCGTTGGCCTGCTGATTTCGGTGCTGGGGGCGTTTTTGGCCTGGACGCTGTTTGCGGCAGAGGTGCCCTTTATGGCGGCTAAAAGCAACCTGATGCCCAGCTTTCTCAACCATGAAAACGCGCAACAGGTGCCGTCCAGGTCGCTCTGGATGACCAACATTGTGGTGCAGGGCTTTTTGATCATCACGCTGTTTGCTCAAAACGCCTTTACCCTGGCCCTGGAACTCACCAGCGCCATGTCCCTGATTCCCTACCTGCTGGTAGCGGCCTTTGCGCTCAAGCTGACCCTCACCCGAGAGACCTACGAAACCGATAGCCGCAGCCGCACCTCAGAGATGATCATCAGCCTGATTGCGACCGCCTACGCCATTCTCATGCTGGTGGCGGGCGGCCTCGACAAGCTGCTGCTAGCGGCGCTGATTTTGGCTCCCGGTACGGCTCTCTTTTTCCTGGCCCGTCGAGAGCAGGGGCTGAGGGTCTTTGGCTTTTGGGAACTGGTGGTGTTCACGGTGACGGTGATTGCAGCGCTGACGGCGCTGGTTGGCTTTGCCACTGGACGAATCGCGATTTGAGGTTTGAATTTGAAGCCCAGTAGACCTGTCTTCACTCAAGCGAGCCATCCCCTCCCTGGGAGGGGTGCCCGCAGGGCGGGGTGGGTCAAACCCAGACAGCTTGAATTTCGCCTTTTGAATTTTGAATTTCCCTCCCATCTACGGAACTCCCTATGACTACCGAAACCCCAACCTACGGCGTCCACTCTGAAGTGGGCAAGTTGCGCAAAGTACTGGTCTGCTCCCCCGGTTTGGCCCACTCGCGGCTCACCCCCAGCAACAACGACAGCCTGCTGTTTGACGATGTGCTGTGGGTGGAGATGGCCAAGCGCGACCACGCCGACTTTGTGCTGAAGATGCGATCGCGCGGCATCGACGTGATCGAAAAGCACGAGATGCTGGCCGAAACCGTCGCCATTCCTGAAGCCAAAAAGTGGATTCTCGACCAGCAGATTGTGCCCAACGAGGTGGGCTTGGGCCTGGTAGAAGACGTGCGGGCCTTCCTTGACGAACTGCCCCCGCAACAGCTGGCCGAATACCTGATTGGCGGCCTGGCGGTCTACGACATGCCCACGGGCTTTGGCAGCGAACTGCTGAAGCTGGCCCAGGAGAACGATGGCTACGCGGGCTACCTGCTGCCGCCCTTGCCCAACACCCTCTACACCCGCGACACCACCTGCTGGATCTACGGCGGCGTCACCCTCAACCCGCTCTACTGGCCCGCCCGCCACGAGGAGACCGTGTTGACCACCGCGATCTACAAGTTTCACCCCAGCTTTGCCGAGGCCGACTTCCCGATCTGGTGGGGTGACCCGACGGAATACCACGGCACCGCCACCTTTGAGGGCGGCGATGTGATGCCGATTGGCAAGGGCATTGTGCTGATTGGCATGAGCGAGCGCACTTCCTACCAGGCGATTACCCAGGTGGCGGCCAATCTGTTCGCCAAGGGCGGGGCCGAGCGGGTGATCGTGGCGGGCATGCCCAAGCTGCGATCGGCCATGCACTTAGATACGGTGTTTACGTTCTGCGATCGCGACCTGGTCACGCTCTTTCCGCCGATCATGGATCAGGTGGTGCCCTTCTCCATCTACCCCAGCGATAAGCCTCGCGGCTACGACATCGTCAAAGAGGAGAAATCCTTCGTGGAGGTGGTGGCCGATGCCCTGGGCCTGAAGAAAATCCGGGTGGTGGAGACCGGCGGCAATGCCTACCAGGAGCAGCGCCAGCAGTGGGACAGCGGCAACAACGCCGTCTGCCTGGAGCCGGGGGTGGTGGTGATGTACGACCGCAACACCGTCACCAATACCGCCCTGCGCAAAGAAGGCGTCGAAGTCGTCACCATCGTCGGCGCAGAACTGGGACGCGGGCGTGGCGGTGGCCACTGTATGACCTGCCCCATCAGCCGCGACGCCGTCGATTTTTAGGAGATTTCTAGCTGTACATCCGCTTCTGGGTGAGCAGCGAGGAAAACGACCTTTCCTTAACCTTGCTCACCCAGTTTCCTCTTTAGTTGGGCGGTTTACCCGTCCCTCTCAGCTCAATGGTGGGCAATGCCCACCCTACCGCTCAACACCACAGGATCGTCCCCATGATTACCCGCCACGACCTTAAGGAACTGCAAGCCCTCACCAAGGTTCCTGCCCTGTCGATTTTGCTGCCCACCCACCGCACCTCGCCTGACAACAAGCAAGACCCGATTCTAGTGAAAAACCTGGTGGCCGACGCCAAGGATCGCCTCTCGCAAGAATTCTCCGCCCGCGATCTGGAGCCGCTGCTGAAGAACCTGGACGAACTGGTGGAAGATATTGACTACACCTACGCCCTCGACGGCCTGGCGCTGTTTGTCGCCCATGACTTTGCCAAAAAATTCTACCTGCCCTTCACCGTGCCCCAGCGGGTGATCATTGACCAGAGCTTTGCCACTCGCGACCTGGTCTACGGGCTGCACCGCGCCCAGCGCTACTGGGTGATTTTGCTCAGCCAAAATGCTAGCCGCCTGCTGGCGGGCACTGGCGACACCCTGGAAGAGGTCAACAATACCGACTTCCCCCTCCAGATGACGGGGCCGGGGGCGACCACAAACCTGCCCTACAGTGCCGAATCTGCCTATATGGATGATCGTCACCGCCGCTTCTTTCAATCGGTCGATCGCGCCTTTACCGCCTACGCCGACGACGACACCCTGCCGATCGTCGTTGGGGGCGTGATTCGCCAGATCTCCTTCTTTCAGGAGGTGTCGCAGTACCAGTCCCAGATTGTAGGCACCATCTCCAGCAACTTTGATAGTGCCACGGTCTCAGAACTGGTGCCCGAGGTGTGGCCCTTTATTCAGGAAGTGCGATCGCAGCAGCGGGCTGACGCCATGGCCGCCCTTGACACGGCCATGGGTGAGAAAAAAGTCTCCACCGCCCTGCAAGAAATTTGGCAGCTGGCCAACGAGGGGCGCGGCAAACTGCTGCTGGTGGAGAGCGATTACCATATCCCCGGCGTGGTAGACGAGCGGGGCGGTCTCCAGATTGTCGAAGAAAAGGGCGGCACCGAGGTGATGGATGATGCCATCGACGAAATCATCGAAGCTGTCCTGGCTAAGGGCGGCGAAGTGATGCTGATGGAGGACGGCTCCCTAGCCGACTACCACGGCATCGCCCTCACCCTGCGTTACTAGGAGATTCCCCATGCCCCTCGGCCCCATCGAAATACTCTGCATCAAATTTCCTGAAACGGCGATTTCAAAGGACATTGCCGCTGCTCTCAAAGCGCTGATCGACAGCCAAATGATTCGCATTGTCGATATTGTCTTTGTTCAAAAACACGGCAGCGGCGATGTCACCCTGGTCGAAATCGACGAGATGGACCACATCGACCACAGTTTTTTAGATCCCCTGGTGGCCGACATCTCAGGACTGATCGCTGAGGAAGACGTGACCGACATCGCTGAAGGCTTAGACAACGACTCCTTCGCGGCCATCCTACTGTTTGAAAACACCTGGGCCACTGACTTTAGCCATACAGTTCTCAAAGCGGGGGGGCAGATGGTGCTGAGCGATCGCATCCCCAGCCGAGTAGTCGATGAAGCCCTGGCCGCCCAGGCTGGGGCTTAAGTTTTGAATTTTAAATTCGACCCACAAGTCCACCCTCATCCCCAAAACTCCATGCGTAGAAACCGCCGCAACCAACCCAGCCTGCTCCGCACTGCCGCCAGAGCCTCGGTCGTCAGCAGCGCCATGACCGCCTCCAGCCAAGCCACCCGCAACGCTATGCATAGCAAGGCAGCGCGCCGATCGGCGACCGATCCACAACCCCAGCCGATCGAGATGGTGCCCCCGCCTGTCGCTGTAGAGCTACCGCCCGCCGCGCCCCCGACGGATTTGGTAGCCCAACTGGCCCAGCTAGCCCAGCTTAAAGAGGCCGGTGCCCTGACCGACGACGAGTTTCAGATCGCTAAAGCCAAATTACTGGGTACCAGCGATGCTGCTGAATAGATGGCGGTTATCTAAACGCAATCAGGGCGCTCCCGCGAGTGCTTCTACCGGAGCCGACGGGACAACGCCGCTGATCTCCACCGGGCACCTGCCTTCCCCCGCTCAGGTCAAGGCCTTGGTGGATGACGTCTACGATCGCTTCAAAACCGTGGATGACGGCACGGTAGCCGACTACATCCCGGCCCTGGCCCAGGTTCCCCGTGACCTATTTGGCCTCTGCGTGGTCGGCACCAACGGCGCGATCCAAGGCGCAGGCGACATCGACTACGAATTCTCGATTCAGAGCGTGTCGAAGCCCTTTGTGTTTGCGCTGATCTGCCAGGCCATCGGCGAAGATGCCGCCCAGTCAAAGCTGGGGGTCAACAGCACCGGTCTGCCCTTCAACTCAGTCATTGCCCTGGAACGCATCGACGAAGGAACGAATAACCCGATGGTGAATGCGGGGGCGATCGCCACCACCAGCCTGGCCCCCGGCGACACCGCCGAGGCCAAGTGGGAGTTCATTCAAGCGCAGCTGTCGCGGTTTGCGGGGCGAGCTCTCACCCTTAATCAGGCCGTCTACGAGTCCGAGACCGCTACCAACCAGCGCAACACCGGCATTGCCAAGCTGCTGCAAGCCTACGATCGCATTTTTTTCGACCCAGTCGAGGCTACCGATGTCTACACCAAGCAGTGCTCTCTCAACGTCACCGTCCGCGATCTGGCGGTGATGGCTGCGACCCTGGCCAACGGCGGCGTGAATCCAGTTACTCAGGACGCCATCATTGACCCCATCCACTGCCAGCACGTGCTGGCGGTCATGGTCACCGCCGGGCTGTACGAAAACTCTGGTGATTGGCTCTACGAAACCGGGTTACCCGGCAAGAGCGGCGTCAGCGGCGGCCTCGTCACCGTTTCCCCCGGCAAGGGCGGCCTCGCCACCTTCGCCCCGCCCCTAGATGAAGCGGGCAATAGCGTTAAGGGGCAGCTGGTGACGCAATTTTTGTCAGAACAGCTAGGCCTGAATTTGTTTGCCTCCCGACCTAGCACGTAACGCCTTCCCTCCCAGGAAGGGATTTTTGGAATCCACCCATTCACCCATCTACCCTCTACCCATTCACCCCTATGACTGCCCAATCTCCCCCCGCCCCCGGCATTGATGCCGAACTCCAAGATTCCTGGCTCCCCATGGTCGTGATCGGCATGGGCCAGGTGCAGATGTCACTCAACATCAACGCCCTGCCCGTCTCCATCGGCAACATTGTCAACGAATTCAACACCGCGCCCACCACGGTCGGCACGGCGATCGTGGCCTATTCGCTGTCGGTGGCGGGGTTTGTCATGCTGGGGGGCAAGCTGGGCCAAAAGTTTGGCTCCCTGCTGGTCTTCCAGATCGCCACGGTGCTACTGCTCCTGGCGATGGTGATGATGACCTTTAGCACCAGTGCCGAGATCATGATTGTGGCTCAGCTGATTGCGGGGCTGGCGGCGGCGGCGATCGTGCCTACCCTGGTGGTGCTTATCGCCCACAACTACCAGGGCAAGCAGCAGTCCAAGGCGCTGGGTATTTTAGGGGCGGTGCAGGCGATTACCACCGTTACCGCCTTCTTTTTGGCCGGAGCCCTGGGCACCTGGCTTGGCTGGCGCTGGGCCTTTGGCATCATCATTCCCTTTGCGGCGGTGGTGCTGCTGCTCAGCTTTTGGCTGAGGCGAGTGCCCCCCATCTCCGGGGTCAAGATTGACTGGGTGGGCGTGGTGCTGGCTGCCCTGACGATCATCTTTATCAGCGTCGGCTTCAACAACTTAAATAGCTGGGGCTTAGTTTTGGCTAAAACGGCGGCTCCCCTGGCCCCGTTGGGCCTATCCCCCGCGCCGATTCTCATTGTGCTTGGCATCATCGGGGTACAGCTGTTTGTGGCCTGGGCGCAGCGGCGGGTGGCGGCTCAGCAGACGCCGCTGCTGGCGCTAGAGGTGATTGACTCGCGCCAGGAGCAGGCGGCGGCCATCTCCATGATGTCGATTGTGATTCTCGGCAATGCGATGACTTTTCTGGTGCCGCTCTACATTCAAATGGTGCAGGGCCGCACCAGCCTCGACACCTCGGTGGCGATGATTCCCTACCAGCTGGCGGTGTTTGCGGCGGCCATCTCCATTGTGCAAGTGTTCGATCGCCTCACCCCCCGCCAGATCGCCCGTAAGGCGTTTATTTTGGTGGCGGTGGGCATGGTGGTGCTCGCCATTGTGATGAACAACCAGTGGGGCACTCTGCCCGTCATCCTGGGCCTGATTTTGGTCGGTCTGGGCCAGGGCTCTCTGGTGACGCTGTTGTTTAATGTGCTGGTCACCTCGTCGCCCAAGGCGCTGGCGGCGGATGTGGGAGCGCTGCGGGGCACCATCAACAACCTCGCCGCTGGGGTGGGCACCGCCCTGGCCGGGGCGCTGGTGGTGGGCATTCTCAGCCTCAATATCCAGCGCGGCGTGATGGATAATCCCTCAATTCCGCCGGAGCTGATCCAGCAGGTGAACCTGGATGAGGTCACCTTTGTCAGCAACGATCGCCTCCAAGCCACCCTGGCTACCACCACGGCCACCCCCGCGCAGGTGGATGAGGCGATCGCCATCAACGCCGCCGCCCGCCTGCGCGCCCTGAAGCTGACGTTTCTGTTCCTGGCGGCACTGGCGCTGCTGGTGATCGTGCCGTCGCGGCGGCTGCCCGGCTACGTGCCGGGCGAGGTGCCCACCCCAGCACGCTAAGGCTTGCTCAAAAAACGATTAGACAGGATGTTCAACGATGCATAACTGATCCTTCACTAACCGGAGACTGCCATGACTCAGCCTGACTCAGTGCCGCGCCCCGCGCGCGCCCCCTCATTTCTCGACGCCATTATTCCCCTGGTCATACTCATCGGTTTGATTGGCGGTGCTGTGACCCTGTTTGGCCTCAGTGCGGTCGACGGCCCGGTACAGGTGGCGCTCATTCTCAGCGCTATGATTGCCGCCGTGGTTGCCCTTAAAAATGGCCACCCCTGGTCAGCGATCAGTGCCTCCGGGGGGCGAGCCATTGCTTCAGTCACCAGCGCCATTTTTATCCTGCTGGCGGTGGGAGCACTGATTGGCACCTGGAATATGGCGGGCACCATTCCTACCCTGGTCTACTACGGTATTCAGATTTTGCAGCCGGGCTGGTTTTATCTGGCCTCAGCGATGATCTGTGCCATTGTTTCGGTGGCCATTGGCAGCTCTTGGACCACCGTAGGCACCATCGGAGTGGGGCTAGTGGGCATTGCCACCGTACTGGGAGTATCACCTGTGGTGACGGCGGGGGCGGTGATTTCGGGAGGCTATTTTGGCGATAAGACCTCCCCCCTGTCAGAGACTACGGTGCTCAGCGCCCAGCTTGTCGGCACCGATATCTACACCCACATTCGTGCCCAGCTATGGACTTCAGTGCCCGCTTTTCTCATTGCCCTGGTAGTGTTTGCCATTCTCGGTAGCCAAACCGAAGTCACCGTTGGGGTCGAAACTGTCACCGACCTTGACCAGCTCAGCACATTGTTTTGGATCACTCCCCTGGCTCTGTTTCCGATGTTTTTGCTGGGCTTTCTCTCCTATCGCAAGGTACCCGCTTCGCTGGCGATTATGATAGCGGCGCTGGTAGGGGGCCTAACGGCGATCATTCTGCAACCCCAGGCAATAGTCCGGTTTGTGAATGAACCCGAAACCTCCCTACCGCTGGTGTATCTCAAAGGGGTTTGGCTAGCCATGGCCAACGGCTTTAGCGAAAACTCGGGCATTGCCGATATCGATCGCCTGATCTCGCGCGGTGGTATGGACAGCATGCTCTACACCCTGTGGATCATCATTGGGGCCGTCACCTTTGGCACCATTATGGAAGATTTTGGCATGCTGGCCAAGCTGATCGACCCAGTGCTGCTGCGGGCGCGGACCCAGGGCAAGTTGTTTGCGACGGCGATCGCCACGGCGATCGGTCTAAATATCTTTGCGGGCGATCAGTACATTGCCCTGGTGCTACCCGCCCGCATGTTTCGCGTCGAGTTCCAACAGCGGGGCTTGCAGCCTCAAAACCTGTCGCGCCTGGCCGCCGATGGGGGCACCGTTACCTCGGCCCTGATTCCGTGGAACTCCTGCGGGGCGTTCATGGCCGTCACTCTGGGGGTGTCTACGTTTCTGTACTTTCCCTTCGCGGTGTTTAACATCGCCAGCCCCATTCTGTCGCTGCTCTATGGCATCACCGGCTTCAAAATTGAGAAAATTCCCGCCGGGGTCAATCTGATAAAAGAGGCTTAATTCTGCAAGCATCCGATCCATCAAAAGAACATGGGATTCCATGAAAACTGGAGTTCAACACTGATAGTAATTTTGAGGAAAGCACTGATGAATTTTGACAAACAGCTTCAACTTATAGGAAAAGGCACTAACTGGTCTATCCAGCTAGGAAGTGAACAGATAGTCAGAATCCATCGAGACACGCTTAGCCTTGTGCTTGATACTGCGCCTTTCGAGTTTGTTTGTTCAGTAAATGGGTGGTCAATATTTTAGGCGAGCAAAACAACCCCTGACGCAAGCGTCACCAGACAGGCCGTCGCAAGCCACCCAGCTAGTACTCTGCGGCAGAGATCTCTCGCCTATTGTCGTGTAGGCATCATGCTTGCTACGGGTGCAGCCCAAGGACCAACGACATCTGCAAGGGTTTGCTGAGATTGTGGCGGCGGTTTTGCAGTCGGGTGAGGCGTGTTTAGGGTGATGGATACCCTATCTCTCCCATCGCGACTGCGGTGCCCGCGCCCATATGGGACGGCTAAGCTACTTTCTCCATAACCCGCAGATCACAGCGGAACGGTATTAGACCCGACATTCCGCAGGTTGACAGGGAATAAAAGATGTGGAGTGGTCTAGGCTAGA